>NZ_JAABNH010000028.1:0-89805 GCF_009915985.1 Proteus sp. G2626
TGAAGAGCTAAAAGACGGTGTACAAACTGAAGTCACTGTGCCGGGAGGTAGTGCTGAAGGTGATACATTGACGCTGACTATCACTAAACCAGATGGTAAGACAGAAACAGTTGAGCACACACTGACAGCAGATGAAGTGAAAGTAGGTAAAGCGGATGTAACTATCCCAGCAGATAAAGTTACGCCGGATGGTAAATATTCCGTCACAGCCGAAATCAAGGATCCTGCGGGTAATACCAGTGGCCAAGGTCAACCAACTGACTTTACGGTTGATACCCAAATTCCGGGTGATACCGACGGTGATGGTGTGGTGGATACAACACCCGTAGTGACTATTCCAGAAGCAGCTAACGGTGTAAATGCCGAAGAGCTAAAAGACGGTGTACAAACTGAAGTCACGGTACCGGGAGGCAGTGCTGAAGGTGATACATTGACACTGACTATCACCAAGCCAGATGGTAAGACAGAAACAGTTGAGCACACACTGACTGCAGATGAAGTGAAAGCAGGTAAAGCGGATATAACTATCCCAGCAGATAAAGTTACACCAGATGGTCATTATTCTGTTAAAGCTGAAATTACTGATCCTGCGGGTAACACCAGTGGTGAAGGTAAACCAGCAGACTTTATGGTAGACACAGTTGCACCATCGGCACCGGTATTAAATGCGGAAGATAATGGCTCTGTTTCCGTCGAACTGCCGAAAGATGCGAATAAAGGGGATACTGTTGAAATTACTTTTGAAGATGAAAACGGTGACAAACAGACTGTAACAATGGAGAAAGGGGATAATGGCTGGACATCCAGTGATCCTAATTTGATCCCTGACAGTAATGGCGATAGCACCACAATTCCGTATGATAATGTAAAAGATAACAGTGAAGTCACCGCTGTTGCTAAAGATCCTAGCGGTAATGAAAGTGATCCAGCAACTGCGACATCCAAAACTGATGTGTTACCAACGGTGAGTATTAGTGTCGATACAACATCAACGGATGATAAAGGGGATAAGATTGGTGCAGCTGCCTCTGTTTCTGGGAAAGTTATAGATGTTCCAGCAACCATTGAGGATAACGATGATACTACGGGATTAGTGTATACCGTTGCTCTGGATCACGTTGCATCACAGGATGTGACCGTAACAATCTCCTTAACAAATGGTGCGGGTTATGCGAGTGCGCCAGATTATTCAACGTTGGCTGGTTCTCAACATGACGGAAAAATAACCTTACATGGTGATACAGGCAAAGTGACATATGATGGAGCCTCAACAGTAACGGTTGTTATTCCTGCTGGCTCTAAGAGCGTTTCATTTATCGTTGATCCAACAATGGAAGCTAACCAGAATGCATTTAATGCAGAAGGTATGGAGAAAGTGGTTGCAACCATTACGGGAACATCTGATAACGCTACAGCGGTGACGGATACTGTAAATAATGCAGGCGCTTCAGCCACGGGCGTTATTTACGATGGTAACCCAATTTCATTACGTAATTTAGACGGTGATTTCACACTAAAATACTCATTATCGTCATCAGTGGCAGAAGGTGGGGATTTTGGATATACCATTGGTGTTAATAGTGGCAAAAATGACCCAATGGTAACCACCAACTATAATGACACACTTTATGTTGGTTATTACCAGGATGGAATGGAAACAGCATCATATAGTAACGTGGCTAGCTCTCTGGATAACGGTGCTGACGGGGCTAAAACAGACGGTAGTGCGAGTATTACTACGGTTGATTTAGGCGCGGGTGATGACTTGATGGTTATTCGTGGCAATATGTTAACGAATACACGAGTCTATGCTGGTGAAGGTAAAGATACCTTTACTATGGATGGCATGAATACAGCAATGCGTGTTATGTATGCGGGTAGTTATCTCTTTATGGAAGCTGGTGATGACACTGTTACCATTAAACGTACAGGAAATCTGGCGAATGATGGTCAAATTTATTTAGGGTCGGGTAGCGATACATACATTCAGGGAGATGCGAAGACTGAAAATAATACTGAATTGTCTGGTTTATTAGATCTAGGTAGCGGTACTCAAGCTAAGTCAAATCTGCCAAAAGAGTATCTTTCTGTTTATCAGGACGGCAGTAATTTAAGCCTGGGTAATGATAATAATATTGACGCGACCACAGATGTTAATACTGTCACTATTTATGGCTCTGTATCCGGTGAAATTTTAGGTGGATACGGTAGTGATAATATTACGGTAACTAAAAACCTGACTGGTAATATTTCTGTCGGCGACAATGCGGATACCTTAACAGCCGGATGGATTTATGGTGGTAATACGGTCTCTATGGGTGACGGCAATGATACTGTTACTGTCCTTGATGGTGCATATAACACAACTATTTCACTGGGAGCAGGCGATGATGTATTTGATACCACTTCTGGCGTAATGGGGGATTCTGTTTATAACACCATAGTCAATGGTGAAGACGGAAATGACACTTTTAAATTAGGCACAATTGCTAAAAATCTGATCATTGATGCTGGTGCTGGGGATGACACTGTTGTTCTGACAAAAGACTATGATTCTACCTCCTCTGGTAATCAAGGTTATATTAAAGGCGGAGAAGGTAGCGATACCTTGGTTCTGACAGGAACAATCTCCGTCAATCTAGCATCCAGTAAAAATGAAGGTATTACTGGCTTTGAAAAAGTGGATATGACTGTTGGTTCTGATCTGAAGGCTAGTAATGAATCTCAATTAGTCAAATTAACAGCATCGGATGTATTGGGTATGAATACAAATTCAACCATTTATATTTCCGGTGATGCTAATGATAAAGTTGATTTGGGTGCTGATGGTGCAGGAAGTTTAGGAACATTCACTGCAACGGCGACAACAGTTAAAGCAACCGCATTAGATGGAACTGAGCATACTTATACGCTTTACAGCAGTGTAAGTGGGGCAAATGTCTATATTGATAATAATATTATCGATAACGGAGGCGTTTTTTAATTATCAGTTTTAATTAAATCTAAGGCTACCCATTCGGGTAGCCTTATTATCCAATCATAAATTTTTTATATTTAGATTGCGCTTGCTTATTAGAGGTAATATCTGTGTTTTCTATAAATAAACTCAAAATAATAACAATTATTATTTTTGGAGGCGTATTTTTTAATTCACATGCAAATTCTTTGAAATATATATTAAATAATTCATTAAATAATGCACCAGAGTTATTAGAAGCTAAGGCTGATGTAGATATAGCTGTTGCTCGTGTTAATCAGGCTCAAGCTCAGCACTTTCCTATATTAAGTGTGACTGGAAATAAATTATTAGGTCAATATCATCGTGATAGCCGTGATTATGATGATAATAATTTTATTCCCGGACTTCACGGTGAATTAAATCTCTATTCTTTTGGTGGAATAGAAAGTGATGTTGAACGTAATGAAAAAGAACAGCTTTATTATCAATTTAAATACAGCGAAACTAAAGAAAATATTGCTTATACTATATCTAATCTCTATTTAAAAGCATTGCTAGCCAAAGAATCTATTACGGTAAAGAAAAGAAGTTTAGATAGACATAATAAAATTATAGCTGAATTAAATGTGATCGCCCGTAATGATGAAGGGCGTATTTCTGAATATGTTCAGGCAGAAGCAAGAAAAATATTAGTAGAGCAAGATATTAATCATTATGAAAAAGAATTAATGACAACATTAAGTACGTTATCAAAATATACAGGATTTCCTGTTGGCGAAAGTGATCTTGTCAATCCTTTTGAAGGAATGACGGTTAGTGATATGTATCGGGAGTTTACTGCAGAAAATAATAATAAAAATCCAGCCTATCTTGTCAGTCAGGCTGATATCGATGCTAAAAAAATGGGCGTTAAAGTTGAAAATAAAAAACAACTACCAAGAGTTAATTTAACTGGAAATATAACTAAAGATGATCGTCAAATAGGTATTGATGTGACATGGGATATTATTAACTTCTCATCACTCTATTCTGTGGATGAAAAAGTAAGTCAGTTAAATGCAGCTCAGCAGAGAATGGATCGGGTTATTAGAGACATTGAAGAAGCAAGGCGCTTGTCGGTTATTAATATTCAAAAAAGTACCCAAAAATTAAAGATATTAGATGCGCAAATTTTGTCATCGACAAAAGTCGTTGATTTTTATCAACTGCAATTTAATGTTGCACGCCGTTCTTTGTTAGATGTTTTGAATGCAGAAAAAGAATTATCAGATGTTGAATTATCTTATGCCACGACATTGAATGATCTCAGACAAGGGATGCTTGATTATTTGTATGCACAAGGAACGCTTTCTCACTGGGCGCTTAACTCACTCACACACTAATAAGCTAAGGTAAATATTGTAGTTATGAAATTGATCATAGAAGGTCTTTCTCTTACAACTCAGTTATTAGGTACACACTTATCTGTGGCTACACTGACTGCGCATACAATCCGTACCGCAAAGATGGGAATTGATTTTTCATCGCTGATTGAGTACCTGAAGAGTGAAGGATTTGAAAACACATTATCACAACGTTTGTTGGATGATATTCCCTCTTTGGCGATGCCAGTGTTGTTATTATTAAAAAATGAAGAGAGTGCTGTTTTAACTGAAATTTCATTTGATGAAGCCGGACAGCGAAAATATAAGATTCAACAAGTTGATGGTTTATCTGTATGGTTTACTCAACTTGAATTAAGTGAAAAGTATTTAGGTTATTGCTGGTTTATTAAACCTCGTACTATAGTTGATGTTCGTTCAGAGTTGCCTGAATATACAATGCCTAAAGCATGGTTTTTTAAAGTGATATGGCGCTTTAAAAAATATTATTATCAAATTATTCTCGCTACATTCGTTATTAATTTTCTAGCACTTGTTAGTTCATTATATGTCATGAATGTTTATGACAGAGTTATACCAAATAAATCTTATGAAACGCTTTGGGTTTTAAGTATAGGGGTTATTATTGCGATATTATTTGAATTTACAGCAAAAATGATCCGAGGGCGGTTAACTGATATTGCAGGCAAAAAAGCAGACTTAATTATCAGTTCTGCTTTATTTAGAAAAGTGACTAACCTTAAGTTGAAAGAACGTCCTCAATCATCAGGTTCTTATGTTAATAATTTGCGAGATTTTGAATCTGTTCGTGACTTTATGACGAGTGCGAGTTTATTAACATTAGTTGATATGCCTTTTTTAATTTTATTTGTATCTGTAATTGCAGTTGTTGGTGGTAGTTTAGCTTTTGTACCACTGACGATAATTCCACTAGTTATTGTTGTCGGATTTTTAGCTCAAATCCCTTTATCTAAATATATTAATGAATCGATGAAGGAATCATCTCAAAGGCAGGGATTAGCGGTAGAAGCTATTGAGGGAATAGAAACATTAAAAACGAATAATGCCATGAATTGGGCGCAAAAGCGTTGGGACTATTACACCGCAAAAACAGCATCTTCATCAATGAAAGTTAAAAATATCAGTAATTTTGTCATTTATTTTGCAGTTATGATGCAACAATTGAATACGATATTTTTAGTAATTATAGGTACTTATTTAATTCATAGTGACGACCCTGCAAATAAAATTACGATGGGAGCATTAATCGCAACGGTTATTTTATCAGGCAGAGCCTTATCACCATTAGGACAAATTGCGGGCTTAGCTGTGCGCTTTCAACAGGCTTGGGTCGCCTTAAAAGGCGTAAATGACATTGTTGAACGACCTTCAGAGCGTGAACCGGAAAGAAAATACATTACGCTGAAACAAATTAATGGAAATATAAAATTCCATAATGTTTCATTTGCTTATAATCAAGATAATAGCAGTGTGGTCAAAAATTTATCATTTGAAATAAAACCTGGTGAAAAAGTTGGCATACTCGGACGTATTGGTAGTGGTAAATCAACGACCTTAAAATTAGCTACTGGGTTATATCCGGCGGAACAAGGAAGTATCACTCTGGATGATGTCGATATTCGCCAAATAGACCCTCATTATTTACGTAATCAGGTTTTGTTATTAGAGCAGGAGCCAAGGCTGTTTTTGGGTAGTTTAAGAGAGAATCTTGATTTAGCCCGTATGGATGGTTTTTCTAGTGATCAAGACTTAATCATGGCTTTAAAGCGATTTGGTTTAGATAAAGTCATTAGAAAACACCCGAGAGGGTTAGATATGCCCTTGGGAGAGAATGGGTTAGGTCTTTCCGGCGGGCAAAAACAAATTGTCGCCTTGGCTAGAATGACGATGAGAAATCCTAAAGTTGTCTTACTGGATGAACCAACAACGGGACTTGACCAATATTCAGAAATCCAGGCATTAAATGCTATTTCAGCATGGTGTCGCACAAGAACATTATTAGTCGTTACGCATCGGCCTCAGGTACTCAGTATCGTCAACCGAATAATTGTTGTAGATAACGGTAAAGTTGTGATGGATGGGCCTAGAGATGCGGTTTTACAGCAGTTAGCCAAAAATGAAAAAGAAAAACAAAAACAAATAACTGTTCACTCAAATGCCCAAATAGATAAGTAAGATTGAGAACGTTGAAATGGAAGAATTAAATAAAAAACAAGTGACGCCTTCAAGTCATTCTAAAGAAGTCTTTTCTAATAAAGACTTAGCACTTTTAAATGACTTACATGCGGCGCTTCAGAATGAAAAACATCATAAAAGTTTTATGATGATCACAATGTTACTGATCTTTGTAGTTATTTTTGTTATTTGGGCATGGAATAGTAGTCTCGAAGAAGTGACTCGGGGGCAGGGCAGTATTATTCCGAGTAGCCGTGAACAGATAATTCAAACACTGGATGCTGGTATATTAAAAAGCATGGAAGTCAAGGAGGGGGATATTGTTGAAAAAGGGCAAGTTTTGTTAACGCTGGATGATACTCGCTCATCAGCCATTTTGAGGGAAAGTGAAGCAAAAGTTGATAATCTTGAAGCGATTCGAGCAAGACTGAAAGCGGAGGCCTATTCTACTGAACTTAAATTTCCAGAGGGGTTAGCTACTGATTTAGTGGCACGAGAAACAACAGTATACAATATACGTAAAGAGGCGCTCGAATCAGGGGTAAATAATTTACAAAAAAGCAAAGCCTTATTAGACAGAGAAATAGCAATAACAAAACCTATTGTTGCACAAGGCGCTATGTCTGCTGTGGAGTTATTGCGAATAGAACGTCAGTCAGCCGATATTCAGTCACAGATAAATGAAAAGAAAAATAAATATTTAACGGAAGCAAGTGCGGAATTAGTTAAAACAGAAGCAGAATTAGCTCAGGCAAGGGAAAATATGGCTGGGCGTGCGGATCCAGTAGAACGAGCATTAATACGGGCACCATTAAGAGGAATTGTTAAAAATATACGTATTAATACTGTTGGTGGAGTAATTTCAGCTGGTCAAGATATTATGGAAATTGTTCCATTGGAAGACCAATTATTAGTTGAAGCTTATATCAACCCAAGAGATGTTGCATATGTTCGTACAGGAATGCCGGCCTTAGTCAAACTGACCGCTTATGATTACGCTATTTATGGTGGATTGGAAGGTACTGTGACTTTAGTCAGTCCAGATACATTACATGATCAAAAGAGACCCAGTGATTTAAAACTTAATCAGGATGAAGCTTTTTATCGCGTATTAGTCACAACGCAGAACAGCCATCTTACTGATAAAAATGGAAAGGAATTACCCGTTATTCCCGGGATGATTGCTGGTGTGGATATTAAGACGGGTGAGAAAACGGTGTTTCAATATTTGATTAAGCCAATTACAAGAATGAAGCAGGCTATGCAAGAAAGATAACACTATTCTAATACATTACAGCCTTATTAATATAATAAGGCTGTAATAGAAATTATCTTATTAAGAAAATAAGGAAAGTAATAAGACAACAAAGGAAATTTTCATGTTTAAACGAGTCGGTATTAGTTTTAATATTGAAAATTTATAAACCTAGAAAGCAAAAAACCAGCCATAAGGCTGGTTTTTCTAAAGATGGTGCCCGAACTCGGAATCGAACCAAGGACACGGGGATTTTCAATCCCCTGCTCTACCGACTGAGCTATTCGGGCAACGGGGCGTATTAAACCTGATATCGCTTTGCTCGTCAACGTTATTTATCACAAAACCGTTTGATTGCTGTTTTTTTAAACTTATTGGTTAATAAAACACTACTTACTATGGAAAAAGAGTAAAAATAAATCATCATGTATTTTGCGATAATCAAAATACATGATGATAAAGCAATTTATAAAGTTTCAATCAGAGGCTCAATAACAACAAAGCTTACCCAATAATGTTGGATAAGCCTTGTTGTTAAGTTAAGTTACAATTAGCGATAGTTGCGTTGAGCTGTGCTGACCTTCTCAAGATAACGACGAGATTGGTCGGCAGGGTGCTTATTACGTAATGTGGTATACACTTGCGCGGGTTCTAAATCGTTAATCATTGCAGCCGCTTTTTTCTTATCATTATGAAATATTCGTAACACACTACCAGCACCACCGTTGTAAGCCTGTATAACGGCGTAACGGCGAGAAACAGGATCTTTGATATCTCCAAGGTAACTGTTTTGCAGTATTGAGATATAAGCCGCTCCTGCATCAATATTATTAGCAGGATCAAACAAGTAACCACGGCTTGGTTGCCCTGACTTGCCTTGCATCCGGAAAACATCACGCCCTGCTGTTGCTGGCATAATCTGCATTAAACCAAGTGCATCAGAACTACTCACCGCATATGGGTTGAAACTTGATTCAATTTGCATAATTGCCAAAATCAGTGAAGGTTCAACACCATATTTAGCTGCTGCTTGTTGAACTAATGGTAAATACTTATGAGCACGTTTATCAAGATGATTAGGAACAAGATTAAGGGTGACATACCAAATCGTATTCATACCAGATTGACGTTTTTGTAATTTATTGGCGATCAGATAATCTGCAAATTTATTGGCTCGCCATTCCCAACGTATTGGTTGCCCTGTGTTATCGAGTACTTGTCCTAATAAAAAAGGTTCTGTGCTGTGAGGGATATTATTGACGTCAGAATAGAGGTCGATAGAGCCTGGATCTTCGCCCATCAATAACGTTGTGACTATTGCCTTATGCAATTGAAATTGAGGTGCATCATCACCTAAAGTTTCTATCGTGATCGTACCAGCTTCAAAATTAATATGGCTACGTGTTTTATAAGCATCAGTATATTTTACGTAGTCTTTAGGGCCTGCGATTAATACTTCCTTCATACCCCAAATCATTTCGATATTATTGGCAAATTGCCCCATAAGAATATCGAACGCATTGGTATCCTTTGCGTAATCAGGCTCAAATGTTTTCGGTGGTTTGCTACTACAAGAAATGAGTAGAGGGGCGATAATCAGCAAGAGAAGGATTTTTTTCATGGTCAATTGCATCGCTATGGTGAATAAAATACCAGAGCCTAAAAGGCTCTGGAAATATGAATATTATTTTTCAGGTGGAGTATAGCCGTCAATATGAACATCATGGCCTTCGAATAAAAATCGCACCATTTCTTGTTCTAAGAGTTTGCGATCATCAGGATTCATGGTGTTAAGTTTTTTTTCATTGATAAGCATGGTCTGTTTTGCCATCCATTGAGCCCATGCTTCTTTAGAGATCTCATTGAAAATGCGCTTTCCAATTTCTCCTGGGTACAACTGAAAATCAAGTCCATCAGCTTCTTTGTTTAGGAAAGTACAAAAAATAGTTCTGCTCATAATAAATCCTCAATATCGCAGGGATTAGCTTAGGCTAATTGTCTAAGTAAATTCTCTACAGGTGCTGCCAACCCTACGGTTGCAGGAGTCTGTAAGTTATACCAAAGTCCTTTTTGCGCCTCCATCATAGAAGTAAACGTTGAGAGTTTTACGCAAATTGGCACAATATCTAAATGAAAGTGGCTAAAGGTATGTCGAAATGAAATCAATTGTTCTGATTTATTATTCTCAAGTCCATGCTCAGTTATCCACTGTTCTAAAAGTGCTTTTGTTTCAAACTGAGGGAAGGAAAATAGCCCACCCCATATTCCTGCTGGAGGTCTTTTATCCAACCAAACAAGATTATCATACTGTAAAATAAGAAAATAAGTTGTTTTCTCAGGGATGACTTTTTTCGGTTTTTTCCCAGGATAATCCGCCCAATTGTTTTGAGCATAAGCAATACAACCCTTATTTAATGGGCATAACTCGCATTTAGGTTTACTTCTTGTACAAACCATTGCACCTAAATCCATCATCGCTTGATTGAAATACTCTACGCCTTCAATAGGGGTAACGTTTTCACTTATTTCCCACAATTTATTTTCAACTTCTTTTTTACCAGGCCAACCTTCGATTGCATAACAGCGTGCTAAAACCCGTTTCACATTACCATCAAGAATAGGAAAAGGTTGCTTTAGTGATAATGATAAAATAGCACCTGCTGTCGAACGTCCAACGCCAGGTAAAGCACAAACGTGCTCAAAGGTATCAGGAAACTGTCCTTGATGTTTATCTACAATGTGTTGTGCTGCTTTATGTAAGTTTCTGGCTCTTGCGTAATACCCAAGGCCGGTCCAAAGATGAAGTACTTCATCTAATGGTGCTTTAGCCAATGCAGTGACATCCGGAAAACGTGCAATAAAACGTTCAAAATAAGGAATAACTGTCGCCACTTGGGTTTGTTGCAACATAACCTCTGATAACCAAACGTGATAGGGCGTTTTTTCTTGCTGCCAAGGGAGCGCTTTACGCCCATATTTGTGATACCAATTGAGTACGGCTTGCGAAAATTGCAGTGCTTCCATCATGTTTTATTTTATTAACTCATGTTTTGATTAAGGTAAGATTGCACCACAGAGAGGATAAACTGTAAACACTCTTAATATTTATCTTATAGAGTGATGCTTCTATGTGTGACTCTTGCTAAACTTAGGGATCTTTGGATAATGTCGGTTAAGTTTATACCCTAGCGACATTATAACGATTTTAAGTAAATAATTGGCCTAACGACTGACAGTATTAGACATGATCAAGAATGTAATTTCTCCGGAATTCAATGAAGAAGGGCGTGCTTTACGGCGTGTTCGTAGTTTTGTTCGTAGGCAAGGCCGTTTAACTCCTCGTCAAGAACAAGCATTAGAAATACAGTGGCCTATTTTTGGCATTGAATATCAACCGGAACCCATCGACTTCAGTCAGGTTTTTGGACGCGAAGCACCTGTTATTTTGGAAATTGGCTTCGGTATGGGCGCATCGCTCGTGACTATGGCAAAAAATACACCAGAAAATAATTATTTCGGTATTGAAGTACACGCACCAGGTGTGGGTGCTTGTCTTGCGAGTGCTGAAGAAGAACAATTAAGTAATCTGAGAGTGATGTGTCACGACGCGATCGAAGTGCTCAATCATATGATCCCAGATAATAGCTTAAAAATGGTTCAGTTATTCTTCCCTGATCCATGGCACAAAGCGCGTCATAATAAACGTCGCATTGTTCAAGTGCCTTTTGCAGAATTAATTTTAAAAAAATTAACGTTAGATGGTGTTTTTCATATGGCAACAGATTGGGAACCATATGCAGAACATATGCTTGAAGTGATGACAAGTGTTGAAGGTTATCAGAATTTGTCAGAAACTCAGGATTATGTACCACGACCAGAAACACGCCCCGTGACTAAGTTTGAAAAACGCGGTCATCGTTTGGGGCATGATGTATGGGATCTTATGTTTAAGAGGGTAAAATAATGGCTAAACAACGTAGTCGCCGTTTACGCAAAAAAATGCGTATCGATGAATTTCAGGAATTAGGTTTTTCAGTTAAATGGACTTTCCCAGAAAATACCCCAATTGAGGAAGTGGATCGCTTTGTTGATGAACTGATCCTCAAAGTTATTGAGCCAAACGGGCTGGCATTTGATGCAAGTGGTTACCTGAGCTGGGAAGGCCTAATTTGCTTACAACAAATTGGTAAATGTACAGAAGAACATCGCCAATTAGTCGAAAACTTCCTAAAAGAGAATAAAATGCAAGATGTACAGACCTCTGAGCTATTTGATGTTTGGTGGGACTGATAGAAAGTTATACATTTAGCAAATAATAACAAGGGCATCCAAAAGGATGCCCTTGTCTGTCTGGGGAAGGGACTGTGATTACAACGTTATCTAACACATTACTGTCAGATATTTTGCAACAAATTCGTCCATTAATAGGACAAGGAAAAGTCGCGGATTATATTCCCGCGTTAGCTCAAGTGTCTTCAGAACAGTTGGCTATAGCTGTTTATACGGTGGATGGTGAGCTTTATCAATCGGGTATGGCTGACAAGCGTTTTTCTATTCAGTCTATTTCTAAAGTACTGAGTTTGACACTCGCTTTAACTCGTTATGAAGAAGATGAAATTTGGCAACGTGTAGGAAAAGAACCTTCAGGTTTGCCTTTTAATTCTTTAATACAGTTAGAGATGGAAAAAGGGATACCGCGAAACCCTTTTATTAATGCGGGTGCTATTGTTATCACCGATATGTTGCAGTCTCGATTAAGTGCACCAAAGCAAAGAATGCTAGAAGTGATTCGCTTTCTAACGGATGCTCCTGATATTTGTTATAACGCAGTTGTGGCTAAATCAGAGATGGAACATCTCAGCAGAAATGCGTCAATCGCGTATTTAATGAAATCTTTTGATAATTTTGAAAATGATGTTATCACGGTACTGGAAACCTATTTTCATTATTGTTCAATAGAAATGAGCTGTACTGAATTAGTTCGATGTTTTAGTTATTTAGCCAATCAAGGTATAAGTGTTGGGAATAAAAATCAGATTATTACGCCAAGACAAACCCGCCAAATAAATGCGTTAATGTTAACCTGTGGTATGTATGATGGTGCCGGTGAATTTGCATTTCGTATTGGCATTCCAGGAAAGTCTGGTGTGGGTGGTGGTATTATTGCTGTTGTCCCTGATGCTTTTACTGTTGCTGTTTGGTCACCAGAGCTGGATAAATCAGGTAATTCATTAGCAGGTTGTGCAGCACTTGAATTATTAGCAAACAAAGTAGGGCGCTCGATTTTTTAGCCATGTTTTCAGGAGAGTTGTTATGAATTTAAGAAATATTGCTGTAGCACTGTTTTTTGTTGCTGGCTTTGCCAATGCATCCCCCAGTTTTGATTGCGCTGTAATGCCAAAAGATGATTTACGTATTACTCCTGAGTTTGTTGAAGTTGCTGGCTCACAGGGTTTAATGGTCATTTATCCCGATGGCACATTATTCCAAAATGAAAAAAGCGCCACATTGACGCCGCAACAACAAGCGTTAGCAAAGAAGTATCAAGCCACAGTTAGACGAGATGTACCTTGGTTAAGAACTGAAACAGGGGTAAAACTGCAAGATTCTCGCAAGGTGCTCGATAAAGTGGTAATTGAAGCTTTTGGTAAAGAAAGTAATATTCTCAATAGATTAAGTCGATTAGAGAAAGATCTTAATCAACAAATGGATAGAGTGGTCAGCATAGAACCGAATAACATTACATTCCATTCTCAAGCCATTAAAGACGTTGAAGCCAAAGGCCGTGAAATCGTAGAAAGTAGCCTAGGTGGTATGTTGCAAGACAGCATTAATGAGTTGGGGAAAAAACAGTTATTAGCTGCCGCGGGTGGTGACAGTAAAAAAGCCTTAGGTGGATTATTAGGAAACTTAGATGGTTTTCAAAAAATTATAGATCAGGAGTGGAAACAGCAAGAAGCTGCATTTACTCAATTTGGTCAGCAAGCTTGCAGCAAAATAACCCAGATGGAAAGCCAACGGGTGGAGCTTGTTAATTCTCTAAAAAAATAATGATACTCCTCATGCTTCAAGCGATATCTTGAATTATTTAGAGTATATAAATTGCTAGCTCACAACAATTGAAAACAATAATGAAAATCATTCTTATTCAATTGACTTATGAGATGAGCTGTTTAGAATGCCCTGTTTGAGTATTCCACTTAAACAGGGCAAAATTAATGAAGAAGATCCTTCCTTTAGTTATCGCATCTATCCTTTCTGTAACCAGTTTCTCTGCGTTAAGCAAAACGCCAATCGAATACCAACCTAACCAAGTTATTAGCCAGCACAATGACAAGATGGTGATTAAACACCTATTAGGTGAAACGTCGGTCACTAAGAACCCTTCAAAAGTGGTTCTATTTGATTTTGGTCTTTATGATTCTTTAGTTCAGTTAGGTTTAGCCGATAAAGTGGTTGGGCTACCGTTAGGTAATGCGCCTGCCTATATTAAAGGAAGTATTGCAAGTAACGTGGCTAATGTTGGTGGCATGAAAGCGCCTGACTTAGAAAAATTAGCCGAAATTAAACCTGATTTAATTATTATTACAGGTCGCCAAGGTGCCTCATATGATGCTTTAGCGAAAATTGCACCAACCGTTAATTTAGGTACTAACAGTGCAAATTATCTCAATTCAGTTGAGTCAAATATTAAATTATTAGGTGAATTATTTGATAAACAGCAAGTGACTCAAGAGCAAATTGCTAAATTAAATACTGTTATTGAGCAAGCCCAGAAAAAAGCAGCAGGATCTGACAAAAAAGTTTTAGTACTATTACATAACGCTGGCAATTTAATGCCTAATAATCAAAGTGTTGTTTATGATATTGTTAAAGCTAAAAGAGCTGAATTACCGCCTGTTGCTGAAGAAGAGAAAGGCAAGCGTCGTGTAGTTACATCAGAAATGATTGTTCAAGCTAACCCAGATGTTATTTTTATTATTGATCGCAGTGAGGCCATTGGTGCGGGTAAATTAGAAAAAACAGCGTTTGAAGATGGTGCTATAAAATCAACATCAGCCTATAAAAATAGTGGTATTGTTTATCTACAAGCTGATCTTTGGTATCTTTCTGGTGGTGGTTTAGACAGCTTAACTAAACAAATTGAAGCGGTAGAAAATGCACTTTAATTGGCTTAACCTTAAGATTTTTATGGTGTTTTAAGGTTTGCAATAAAGAAAAATGCCCAACTGTGAATAATCAGTATGGGCATTTTTTTAAGCTAGCTATTTGAAATCAGCAATATTAAAGAAATAACTCAAGCAATGAATTGAGGAACAGCTTGCCATGAGGTGTAATTTGCCAGTGAGTGTCTGATTCACTGATATAATCTAAAGCCAAAGCTTCATCTATTTGATGGCGAATAACTTCTTCGGAAAGTCCCGTATAATCGCTGAAATCTTGTCTTGGAAATGCTTCTAATAGACGAAAACGGTTCATAAAAAATTCAAATGGACGGTCATCATTATCAACAAAATGTTGCTGATCGAGATAACGGCCCTCCATAAAACCTTTAGGATGCTTGGTTTTTACTGTTCGCATTATGCGACCATCTTCAAAGCTTATTTTTCCATGAGCACCACAACCGATACCTAAATAATCCCCGAAACGCCAATAATTTAAGTTGTGCTCACATTGAAAGCCCGGTTTGCAATATGCTGATGTTTCATATTGTTGATAACCTGCGGCTGTCAATAATTTGTCACCTTCTGAGAAAATATCCCACAGCATATCGTCATCAGGTAATTTAGGCGGACGAGAGCCAAATTGTGTATTGGGTTCAATGGTTAATTGATACCAAGACAAATGTGGTGGGGATAACTCTATTGCTTGCTGTAAATCCGAAAGCGCTTGAGATAATGATTGGTCTGGTAATCCATGCATTAAATCTAAATTAAAGCTACGTAGCCCTAATTCTTTGGCTAAACGAGCCGCGTTTTTAGCTTCATCCGCATCATGAATGCGCCCCAAACGGATCAGTTTATCATCACCAAAACTTTGCACACCAATAGAAATACGATTTACACCCGCACGTTGGAATCCGGCAAAGCGTTCAGCTTCTACGGTTCCTGGATTTGCTTCCATGGTAATTTCTGCAGTCGGGCTAACAGCAATACGCTCTTTAACACCATAGAGTAAATCAGCCATTGACTCAGCACTTAATAAGCTAGGTGTACCGCCTCCAATAAATATGGTTTGAACTTTACGGGAGCCAACGTGAATAAGATCGGCATCTAAGTCATTGAGTAAATGTTGCACATATTCCTGGTGCGGTACTTCACCCTTTAGTGTGTGTGAGTTGAAATCGCAATAAGGGCATTTTTGTACACACCAAGGAATATGGATATACAAACTTAATGGAGGCAACTTAAGCATTCTTAAGGGCATCCAACATTAATTTAAGTGCTTTACCACGATGCGAATGCTGATTTTTTTGCTCTTTTGTTAATTGTGCTGCAGTACAATTTAATTCAGGAACAAAGAAAATAGGATCGTAGCCAAATCCACCTTCGCCGTGCATATCGGTGCTTAATATACCGTGCCAAATACCGTGGAAAATCAGTGGCGTTGGATCGTTTTCATGGCGCATATAAACCAATACACAGTTAAATTGTGCTTGGCGTTTTTCAGTTGGTACATCTTTCATTGCATTAAGCAATTTATCCAGATTTTGCTGATCGCTTGCATCAATCCCTGCATAGCGTGCTGAGTAAATACCTGGAGCACCGCCTAAAGCATTTACTGAAATACCCGAGTCATCGGCAATGGCAGGTAGACCTGTTACTTTTGCCGCATGGCGCGCTTTAATAAGCGCATTTTCAACAAAGGTTAGGCCTGTTTCTTCAACAGAATCAACACCAAGCTCTGTTTGAGCAACAATATCTAAACCGAAATCAGAAAGCAAAGAGGCTAGCTCTTTGACCTTTCCCGGGTTTCCTGTCGCGAGCACCACTTTTTGCATGCATGTTATCCTTAGTAAAGTGTTACGCTAAGTAACCATTGTAAAACATCTACACGCAGATAATTCAAGGCGTAAAGCACAAGAATAACAATCATTGCAGAGAAATCTAATCCACCCATTGCCGGAATAATACGGCGAATTGGTGCCATTAACGGTTCTGTTAATTGAAATAAAAGATGATCAATCGGGTTACGGCCTTGACTTACCCAGCTAAGGATTGCACGGATAATAATCAACCAGAAAATCATTTTTCCCGCAGCTGTTAAGAGTTCAATAAAGGCAAACGGAAACATAAGTGAGAAAGGAATTGATGTTCCAGATAGGTAAGATGGAATAATAATACCTAATAGAATTAATACATATGCCAGTAAAACTGAGGCTGTATCAATAGGGCCAATAGAAGGAATAAAACTTCTTAATGGGCGAATAACGGGCTGTGTGATTTTGACGATAAACTGTGAAAAAGGATTATAAAAATCAGCTCTGACACATTGCATCCAAACACGTAATAGAAGCACGGATGTGTAGAGTTGAAGAAGAGTCAGAATGACGAAATTTAAAAAATTCATTAGTTGGCCCTGATGAAATTAAAATTGTTTTTCCATTTCTTGTGCGCGTTTAATCGCAGCTTGCATAGCAGAAGCGACGTTTTCAGGTAATTTACCTTCATAAAACTGCATAAGCGCAGCCGCTGTCGTTCCACCTTTTGATGTTACCTGCTCGCGTAAAGTTGAGAAAGGTAGCATATGTTGTTTTTCAGCTAAGGCAGTAGAGCCACTTGCCGCTTGTTGCACGATGGCTCTTGCTACATCAGGTGAAAAACCTAAACGTTCAGCTTCTTGTTGCATTGATTCCATAAACAAGAAGAAATAAGCGGGTGCACTACCAGCAACGGCGATAATATCATTGATGGCAGATTCTTGCTCTACCCAAACGGTTATGCCGACACTTTTCATTAACTCATCAGCAAATTGTTTGTCTTGAGATGAAAGCGAATGAGGTGCAAACATACCACTTAATCCTTTACCCACAAGCGCCGGTGTATTTGGCATAATGCGGACAAGCTGTAATGGTGTTGCAAAATAGTCATTATAACGGGCTGATGGAATGCCAGCCGCAATAGTAAGGACTAACTTTTTACGCATATCGATATTTTGTAAGAGCTTACAAACTTCTTCCATCATTTGAGGTTTTACAGCTAGTATAATGACATCCGCTTTTTGCACTGCGTTAATATTGTCATTAGTACTATGGATACCAAACTCTTTTACTAAAGGTTCTCTGCGAATAGCGGAAGGTGAACTGACGGTTATTTTTTTTGCGGGATATCCACCTTGAACCAATCCAGCAATAATGGCTTGAGCCATATTTCCAGCACCAATAAAAGCGATGTTACGATGTTCCATATAAACCTCTATTTTTACTTAGTCGCGTAATCTCTTGCACCAAAAATTGCTGTACCAATACGAACAAGTGTTGAACCACAAGCAATAGCCGCCTCCATATCATTTGTCATTCCCATAGATAATGTATCGATGTTGGGATATTGAGATTGTAACTGCTTAAAGGCGAGGTGCATTTTTTCTAGTACTTCCACTTGTTTATCATAATGACTTTCAGGTGCAGGAATGGCCATTAATCCACGTAACTTGATGCCTGAAAGAATAGAAATTTGTGCTGCTAGTCCATCAAGTTCAGTCAGATTAATACCTGATTTGCTGTTTTCATCACTGATATTGATTTGAATAAGTACATTCAATGGTGGCAATGAAGCAGGACGTTGATCACTTAATCTTTGAGCGATTTTTAGTCTATCAATGGTATGGCACCAATCAAAATGTTCAGCAACAAGGCGTGTTTTATTTGACTGTAAAGGGCCGATAAAGTGCCAAACTAAGGTGTTGTTATCAGAAAAATAATTAATTTTGTCGACACCTTCTTGGACATAATTTTCGCCAAATTCAGTTTGTCCACATGCGATTGCTTTTTCGATGTCACTCGCAGGTTTTGTTTTACTCACTGCAAGCAGTGTTATTTCTTCTGAAGAACGGCCGCATTTTTGCGCTGCGGTGTCAATGTGAGACCTGACATTGACGAGATTCTGTTTAATAGTATTCATGGCAACTCAGGAGATAATAAGATGAAAATGGAAAATTTAATTGCATATAGTGTAAAGCATAACGCCTCTGATCTGCATCTTTGTTGTGGCGATGTACCACGATTACGGATCAATGGTGTACTTTATCAACAAAATCAATGTAAACCTATCACTTCTGATATTCTATTAACGTGGTTACAACCTTATTTAAGTGATAGTCAAAAACAAATTTTTGAGGATGAAGGGCAAATTGATATAGCTGTAACATTGGTGAATGGGCAACGGCTTCGTGTGAATTTATTTTGCCAACAAAAAGGATTTTCTGCGGTATTAAGAATAATCGAAACACAAATTCCCTCCTTAGATAAACTTAGAGCACCTAAATCGATAGCAACGTTATTAGATAACTATTCACATGGGCTTATTTTAGTGACTGGTGCGACTGGCAGTGGTAAATCATCGACATTAGCCGCGATGATCAATTATTTAAATCAATATCAACGTCAGCATATTTTAACATTAGAAGATCCCATTGAGTTCATACATAGCAATAAGCAAAGTATTGTTCAGCAACGAGAGATTGGACGTGATGTTCAAAATACTGTAAGCGCAATAAAGAGTGCCTTACGTCAAGATCCAGATGTTATTATGTTAGGTGAGTTAAGAGATGCACAAAGTATTAAATTAGCCTTGACGGCTGCTGAAACAGGGCATTTAGTCCTCGCTACTTTGCATACTAAAGGCGCAAAACAAACACTTGAACGCGTCACTAACGTATTTGCGGGCAATGATCGTCAATGGGTTTCATCACAATTAGCATGTAGTTTAAGAGCAATTATTTCACAAGAACTGGTGCCGTCAACTGATGGTGGGCGAGTGGCATTATTCGAAATAATGCAAGTTACTCCGGGTATTTCACACCTTATTAGAGAAGGGAAATATCATCAAGTAACAACATTAATGCAAACGGGGAGTGAACATGGCATGCAAACCTTCATGTTAAGTCGCCAACAACGTCAACATGAAGGATTGATTCAACGAGATTAGTTAGTGAAGAGTAAGAGCGAACGTTTGGTGTTACTGGCACTTGTTAGCATTGCTGTTCAAACCAACTTTCAAGAATAATAACGGCAGATGTTGCATCCACACTGCCTTTATCCAAAGAACGGTAACCACCACGTTCAAAAAGGTGAGAGCGAGCTTCAACGGTACTAAGTCGTTCATCATGCAAAGCAATTTGCACCCCAAATCGACCATGTAAGCGATTAGCAAATTTTTTCGCTTGTGTTGTGACTAATTGTTCTGTGCCATCCATATTAAGAGGTAGACCTACAATGACTAAATCAGGTTGCCACTCTTTTATAATTTTTTCGATTTGAGACCAATCAGGAATGCCGTCTTTGGCTTTAAATGAAGCTAAAGGCCTTGCGGTTCCAGTGATTTCTTGACCAATAGCAACGCCAATACTTTTAGTGCCGAAATCAAAGCCCATTACTGTTCTGTTTGACATTAGGCGTGACCTGCTATAGGTGAAATAGTGTGGATATTAATCCCAATTAATTCAGCAGCTTTATGCCAACGTTCAGCAATAGGAGTATCAAAAATAATTTGAGGCGATGCTTCAACTGTGAGCCAACTATTTTCTAAAATTTCTTTTTCTAATTGGCCTTGCTCCCAACTGGAATAACCTAAAGAGACCAATGTTTTTTCGGGCTGTCTTGCAGTGCCTAAGGTTTCTAATACATCTTTGGATGTTGTGATCATGGTGCTATCACTGATTTTTATACTGGAGCTAAAACCTGACACAGGAGTATGTAAGATAAAACCATGCTCTTCGGCAACGGGGCCTCCTGACATCACCGGTTTTTGTAAACTAATCGCTTCATCTCTATCCGTTGAAAAAATATCCAGTTGATCTAATACGCCTTCTACTGAGATATCTTCGATAGGTTTATTAATAATTAAGCCCATCGCACCGTTTTCATTATGTTCGCAAACATAGACGACCGAACGCTCAAATAACGGATCGTTCAATGAAGGCATAGCAATAAGAAAATGGTTAAGTAAATTCATAATAGTAATACTGTTCCCTGATCATTTTTAGTAAAAAACCTAGCCCTTTTATACATTGTGCTTCTTAATGTATACCACTTATTGATATGTAGGGGCTAGGCTCAGACTTTTAAACCCTTTGACGAGAGGGATTAAAAGTTAGTTTTTCTTGTTTAGGCGTACTTCAATCGCATCCATCAACATGCCAGTAACTGATACATCAGGATAAGCCGCTTCGATTTCACGCGCACAAGTTGGGCTAGTGACGTTAATCTCAGTTAAACGATCGCCAATAATATCTAAGCCAACAAAAATAAGCCCTTTTTGTTTCAGTATAGGGGCGACTTGACGCGCAATTGCCCAATCACTCTCTGTTAATGGACGAGCTTCACCACGACCACCAGCCGCTAAGTTACCACGAGTTTCCCCTTTTGCAGGAATACGCGCTAAGCAATAAGGAACAGGTTCGCCATCTACAACAAGAATACGTTTATCACCATCGACAATTTCAGGTAAGAAGTTTTGCGCCATGCAGAAACGATGACCATGCTCTGTGAGTGTTTCGATAATGACACCCACGTTAGGATCGTCTTTTTTCAAACGAAAAATAGATGCGCCACCCATACCATCTAATGGTTTGAAAATGACATCACCGTGTTTTTCATGAAAAGCTCGTAAATGCTTAGCTTCACGAGTCACTAAAGTGTCTGGTGTTAATGTTGGAAACCATGCTGTAAAGAGTTTTTCATTACAGTCACGCAAGCTTTGGGGTTTATTAACAATGAGTGTTCCCATATCTTCTGCGCGTTCTAAAATATAGGTTGCGTAAATAAACTCGGTATCAAAAGGCGGATCTTTACGCATTAAAATGGTATCAAGGTCACCTAAAGCAATATCTTGCTCTTGGCCAAATTCAAACCATTTTTCTGGGTTTTCTTCAACGCTGAGTATACGAGTGTGAGCGCGTGCTTCACCTTGATGTAGGTAAAGATCGTTCATTTCCATATAATGAATTTCCCAACCACGGCGCTGTGCTTCTAAGAGCATGGCAAAGCTGGTATCTTTTTTGATTTTGATGGATGAAATTGGGTCCATCACAATACCTAATTTAATCATTACTTCTCCTTTATCCCAGATCGCCGAACCGAACCTGTAAAGCGGTGATTGCGGTGAGTGCTGTTGTTTCAGTTCTTAATACACGAGGACCTAATAAAATATCAGTAAAATGGTGTTCTGCTGTCATGGCGATTTCTTCGGGAGAGAGTCCCCCTTCAGGGCCAATCAATAAGCGTACTTTTTTAACAGGTAAGGGTAAGGTATTAATGCTTTGGCTTGCTCTAGGGTGCAAATTGAGTTTTAAACTACCATCATTTTGAGCACACCATTTTTCTAATGACATCACTGGCATCAATTGTGGAAGCGTATTTCTACCACACTGCTCACATGCTGAGATAATAATTTTTTGCCATTGCTGATGTTTTTTCTCTAAACGACTAGGGTCTAGTTTAACACCACAGCGTTCTGAGATCAGTGGCGTAATCATATTTACCCCTAACTCCACTGATTTTTGAATAGTAAACTCCATTTTCTCGCCTCGTGATAGTACTTGCCCTAGATGGAGGTCGAGAGGGGATTCTTTATCATCAACAATCCCTTCATTTATTTGCACTGTGACTGACTTTTTTGTGCATTCAATGATTTCAGCTTCAAACACTTGATTTGAACCATCAAACAGTGCCAGTTTTTGTCCTATAGACATTCTTAACACACGACCAACATGATTAGATGCTTCTTCATCTAATGCTGTTTGAATGCCTGCTGTGAGTGGTTTTGGATGATAAATGCGAGGAATACGCATAACGTGAAACCCTTACGTAAAAGATGGTTAACCGTGATAAATAAAATATGTGATATGCATCATACGCATGACATTATGGCATGCAAGTTATCACTTTACTTTTGTTGTTATTATAGCGTGAATATTCTTGCGAGTTTTGTCGCAAAACTTCATATTTTTAAGGAGATTATGAAAAAAAACTCGGCATTAAACTTATGCTCTTATACAGTTAATTAACAAGGGTATTGATATGTATAAGGGATTGATATTTATGCTATTTTTTTTGGGTGTTATAAGGGTTTCCTTATTTTCTTTTTTTAACTACTTTTTTATAGGGATTAAGTTTTTTGTATTTTATTCATTATTATCTTTATTGCCTAAGCATCGACGTTATCAGCTAGCTTTTAGCTACTTTGCCATTTTTCTTTATTGGATCTCAACTTATAATTCACTGAATTTATTAATAATATTATCGATATTAACTTTTTATTTATTAACACTGTCCTTCTTTGATTCGGACTACTTTTTATTGCCTAATAATTTAACATTTTGGTTATTATTTTTGGGGTTATCATGTAATTACACTACATACGGATTAGTATCCTTTCATCATGCTTTTTATGGTTTTTTAATAGGCACAGGGCTTTTTTACGGTGTTTATTTATGGGGATATTTTATTTATCAAAAATGTGTATTGGGTTTTGGTGATGTGAAATTGTTTGGTGCAATTGGTGCATGGTGTGGGTTTGAAAAATTACCTTATATTCTTTTAGGCGGTTCTTTTTTGGGGCTTTGTGTGTATTGCTCTGTATTAATAACAACAAAAGAATATTTAAACAAAGTCGCGTTTGGCTCTTGTCTATCTTTTTCGACATTAATAGTGCTTGGTTTCTATTTTTAGTTTGATGATAATTTTAAAATTACACTATTTAAAATGGGTAATATATTGGAGATAAAGAGAAAGCAGTGTGCGGAAATAAATCAGCACACTGAAAAGAAGATTATAGATTTTCTTTTATAAATTGTAGCCAATGTTTTGTATCACCCAAATACTTTTCAACCGGTATTAGATGATAACCTTGACTATCTTCAATAAATAACGTCGGAAAACCATGACCATTAACTTGGCTCATTAATTGTTGTGTTTGACTTAAATGTTGCTGAATTTGTGTTTTGCTAATTTCAGACAGTAAAGATGCAAACTGTTCAACATCAAAGCCTAGCTTTTTCACAATAAATAACAGTGTGTTTTTATCACTGATATTTAGACCATCAAGGTAATAGGCCTCTTGTAATGCTTTTAATAAATAAACGTCACGTTTTCCCATTATTTGAGCGACAAGAATAGCTGAAATAGGTAACAAAGAGTTTAGTACCATTTCTGTATTACCAAGAGCGTCACGGTATGCATGACTAAAAACTTGACCTGATAACTGGCTAATACGTTCATCAATTGGTGTGACGTGTTCTTTCCATGATTGACCACCAGTGACGGCTCTTGCTGGTGTAAACAAACCACCACCATGTAACTTGATAGCATCAGGAAATATATTGCTCACTACTTCAATTAAGGGAGCAATGCCATAACACCAACCACAAAGAGGATCATAAACATAGTGCAATATTTTAGTACTTTGAGTATTACCTGTACTGCTTGTTACTGAGGCCATTGCATCTCTCCTTTAAGTACTTTTGCACTGAGCTCTAGGCTTGATTTGTCTGCTAAATTCTGATGAGTTTTTTCCATCACTGCAATAAATTCATCTGAATTTTTTGTCTTTTCAAGATTTTTCTCAGCCTCAATTAGGTAATTCATCGTAAAATCAACTGCTTGTAGACTATATGTTGCTTCAGGTAAATAGTGACCTGGAATAACGGTTTTTGGTGAGAGAGATTTTATTTGCTGTAACGCACTAACCCAATGTTGGCGCTCTGCAACAGTTTGAGTATCCGCTAACCAGACATGAATATTTTCAGAAACTAAAACCCCCCCCATCACTGCATTCAGTTTTGGAACATAAAGATATGTTCTATCTGGAGATTGACTATCTAATCCTTTGATAGAAATAGTCTCTCCTTCAATAGAAAAACTATCGCCTGTTACCACTTCAGGAATGATGATTTTTTTAGGGGCGTTTTCTTTAAGTACTGGCCCCCAGTAGGCAAGTTTTCCTGCTTGGGTTTCGTTGATAGCATTGATTGTGGGTGCAGTTGCAATCACTTTAGCATTTGGAAACGCATCAGTAATAACATCTAATCCAAAATAAAAATCAGGATCTGAATGGCTGATATAGATATAAGTGAGGTTTTTTCCAGAAGCTTTGATCTTATCAACTAAGGCTTGTGCATCATTTTTTTGAAATTGTGCATCAATTAAAACAGCATCTTTATCACCATAAATAATTTCAGAAGAAACAGGGAAAACACTCGATTCTCCAGGATTATAGATATCTAATGTTAATTCAGTGGCTAGTGCTGACGTTGCGAAGAAGGTGGTTGTTGCAAGTGTTAAAGGAAGTAATTTTTTCATCTTTTGTTTTCTCCATAATGTTGTTGCTGACTATAATATGTTGCATAAAACAAGAGAAAAACCCCATTTCAGGCAATTAATTGTTGCGTAAATCGAGCAAATAAAATGGATAAAATAAAAGCATCAGAAGTTTTTGTGACCATTGTAAAGCAAGGTAGCATGATAAAAGCTGCTGATTATCTAGGTATGTCTAGAGCCATGGTAACTCGTTATTTAAATGAAATGGAGGAATGGGCGGGTGTTCGTTTATTACATAGAACGACACGTAAACAGAGCTTAACATCTGTTGGTGAGATGGTTTATGAACAGAGCTTACAATTATTAGAAATGGCAGAACGTATCCCCGCCAATATTCCTAAGGAGCGCCATCAAATTAGTGGGCTTGTTCGTATTACCAGTTCACAATCGTTAGCAAATAGCATTTTATCTGTTGCAATATGTGAGTTTATGCAACGTTACCCTTTAATTGCCGTCGATTTACAAATTACTAATCAAACGGTGAATTTGGTGGAAGAGCGCATTGATATTGCTTTGCGTATTACTAATCATCTTGAGCCTAATTTAATTGCACGACCGCTGGCAACATGCCTTTCTGTAGTATGTGCTCATAAAGATTATTTAGTAAAAAAAGGAATACCGAAAACGCCGGATGATCTCGCTCAACATCAGTGTTTAACTTATCGTTTTTTTGGCCGTAGCTTATGGGAATTCAATTTAGAGGATAAACGTTATTCTGTGCCCGTTGGTGGTAATTTGAGTGCTAATGAATCCGTTGTGTTATTGCAGGCAACGTTAAAAGGTGCAGGTATATCATTACAACCTTATTATTCAGCAAAACCTTATCTTGAAAGTGGAGAGCTGGAACATATTTTAGCTAACTACCAAGCTCAACCTATGGGGATTTATGCTGTTTTAGCGAGTCGGCAAAATATGCCAGCAGCAGTACGTGTATTGCTCGATTTTCTTGTTGAGTGGTTTTCATCCTCTCCGCATTGGCTTGGTTTATCGGGTAAAAGCGAGATTTAAGCGTGTAGGGTAATCTGCTAATGTGTTTTTCATTACATCAATAAAATAGGAAGCCAGTTGTGATGATGGACGATGAGAAGGGCAAATTAAGCTAATAGTAAAGGGGATCGTAAAACTTAAAGGCCGAAGACAAAGTGTTTTATCGAGATAATCAAGAGCAGTAATAGGATTAACAATTGAAATACCTATATTTTCGCTAACCATAGCACAGATAGACGCGGCACTTTGTGTTTCCATCACTAATCGTCGCGATATTCCTTCTTGAATAAAAACGGCATCAATGAGCTGTCGATAAGGATCATTAACAGACAAGCTGATAAATCGCTCGTTTTGAAAATCAGACGGGTGTAATAACGATTTTTGGCACAATGGGTGTGACTTAGGTAAAACGGCAACTTCATTGAGTGTTAACAGTGTTTCTTGTTGAGTTCCTGCTGGTGTTTGTGTGTGTTCTGTTAATCCTAAATCATAATGTTGAGCAGATAGCCATTCTTCTAATAAAGGTGATTCTTGAGGGACAATGGTTAAATTGACATCGGGATGTTGATCAATAAATTGCCGACAAATCGAAGGTAGCAATGATTGAGCAAATGCGGGTAAACAAGTGATATTTAATTCGGCTTGTCTAAAATGACGAATACTTTCAGCGACATTAATGATCCTATCTAAACCATAATAAGAGCGTTGTACCTCTTCAAAAAAACGTAATCCTTCTGTTGTGGGTTGGAGTCGACCTTTTATCCTGTCAAATAACTTAAATGATAATAGATGCTCAAGACGTGATAACTCTCGACTCACCGTAGGTTGCGAAGTTTTCAGTAATTCAGCTGCTTCAGTAAGATTTTGAGTTGTCATTACGGCATGAAAGATTTCAATATGTCGCCAGTTAAAAGGAGCTTTCATTGATTATTCCTATATCAAAAATGAATAGAGTATAGCTTATTTGATATTTTTATTCCTTTTCAAGTTAATTAATAATCATTTTATTCACCAGTGACTTTTATGAGTAAATATTATGACAACATCAATCACTATGGCTCACTATCAACTCGCACAAACATATGGAACGCCATTATGGGTTTATCAAGGCGATACAATTTCTGAACGTATTGCTCAACTAAAATCGTTTGATGTGGTTCGCTTTGCTCAAAAAGCGTGCTCCAATATTCATATCTTACGATTAATGAAAGCACAGGGTGTTAAAGTTGATTCTGTTTCATTAGGAGAGATTGAACGCGCTTTAGTTGCGGGTTATCAAGGTGGTAGAGAAAAAAGTGAGATTGTTTTTACTGCGGATTTACTGGATGAAAGAACCCTTGAACGTGTAGTGGAATTAGATATTCCTGTGAATGCGGGCTCAATTGATATGCTTCGTCAATTGGGGGAGCGCAATCAAGGGCATGCTGTTTGGATAAGAGTTAACCCTGGATTTGGTCATGGGCATAGTCAAAAAACCAATACGGGGGGGGAAAATAGTAAACATGGTATTTGGTTCGATGATGTTCCTGAAGCATTATCCGTGATCCAACAATACAACCTGACTCTAGTTGGTTTTCATATGCATATTGGTTCTGGTGTTGATTATCAACATCTCGCTAGTGTATGTGATGCTATGGTTGAGCAAGTACTTACCTCTAAAGTTGATATTAATGCTATTTCAGCAGGTGGGGGATTATCAACGCCATATCAAGAAGGTGATGCAACAGTCGATTTAACCCACTACTTTTCGTTGTGGGATAAAGCTCGTCAGCGTATTGCACAACATCTTGGTCATGATATTGAGCTTGAAATCGAACCAGGACGTTTCTTAGTGGCTGAGTCTGGTGTATTAATCTCTCAAGTGAGAGCGGTTAAATCGATGGGAAGTCGTTACTATGTGCTGGTGGATGCTGGATTCAATGATTTAATGCGCCCTGCTATGTATGGCAGTTATCATCAGATTTCAGTTTTAGATAATCATGGGCAAATAAAGCCAATGACAGAATTACGAGAAACGATTGTGGCAGGTCCTCTGTGCGAATCGGGGGATGTTTTTACCCAACAGGAAGGTGGCACAGTTACTCCTCGTTTATTACCTCAAGCCCAAGTAGGTGATTACGTAATTATCCATGATACAGGGGCTTATGGCGCTTCAATGTCATCTAATTATAATAGCCGTCCTCTTATTCCTGAAGTATTGATGACAAAAGGGGCTCCTCAATTAATTCGTCGTCGACAAACAATAGAGGAATTATTAGCGTTGGAGTTAGATCTCTAATTAATTTCAATAAGTTGAGCTTAATAAAAAACACCTCATGACTAAAAGTGATGAGGTGTTTGTGTTTTATAGGGAAAATATTTCCCTTAATATGCGTTTTTAAGCTGCCTTATCTGTTTTGACGTTGTCAGCTTTTGGCTTTTTTGCGGGTACCGCCAATGCATCAAAGTCAAATTCATCAACGTTGATACTCCGTAAGCGACTTTGCTCTGCTTTACGTAAGATATCGGCTTCTTCCTGAGTGACTCGTTTATCAGCCAGTGCTTTGTCAGCTAATTTATCTAATTGAGTAAAACTAAACTTCTTCTCATAGAGGCGGCAAATACGGTCGAAAATGGGTTCTGCTGCCAGGATATCAAGCAATGCTTCTTCCATTAAACCGTGTGGATTATGTTCACATGGTGTTAAGAATTGACCTCTACCAATACGGTCTCGAGTTTCAGAAGGCTGTTGAATAATTTGAGCCACTTTACTATCTAGTTTATCGGATGGGAGTTTTTGCGCTTTGCCAAGAGGAAAAATAATTGCGCGCATTGTACCTGCAATCATTCGGCTCGGGAAATTACGCAACAGTTCATCAATGGCATTTTCAGCTTGATATAAACACTCTTTCACACTCCAATGTACTAAAGGTAAATCTGCTGTATGGCGACCCTCATCTTCGTAGCGTTTAAGGACTGCTGAGGCGAGAAAAATATGACTTAATATATCACCTAAACGTGCTGAAATACGTTCACGACGTTTTAAACTTCCACCTAAAACGCCCATTGAAACATCAGACAATAGAGCCATATTGGCACTAAGGCGGTTAATCTGTTGATAATAACGACGTGTTTCATCATTGGTTGGCGAAGTACTTAATCGACCATTGGTAATACCTAACCAAATGCTTCGTAAGGTATTACTTGCAACATGGCCAATATGGCCAAATAAAGCTCGGTCAAAATCATGTAGATTGCTATCGCGTGCGGCGGCAATTTCATCCAACACATAAGGGTGACAACGAATAGCACCTTGACCATAAATGATCATGCTACGTGTTAAAATATTGGCACCTTCAACGGTGATCGCAATAGGTGAACCTTGATAAGAACGGGCAACAAAGTTTGAAGTTCCAAGACAGATCCCTTTACCACCAACAATATCCATTGCGTCAATAACGCCACGCTGTGCTCTATGAGTACAGTGATATTTAACGATAGCAGATAAAACAGCCGGCTTTTCACCTAGCATAATACCTGTGGTAATTAAGGTTGACGCTGCATCTAAAAGATAAGCGTTACCGGCCAGACGTGCCAATGGTTCTTCGATACCTTCCATTTTACCAATAGGTATTTTGAATTGACGACGGACACGAGAATAAGCACCGGTTGCCATCGCCACACTTTTTAATCCACCTGTAGAGTTTGATGGTAGAGTAATACCACGACCAACAGATAGACACTCCACCAGCATCCTCCAGCCTTGTCCTGCCATTTTTGGCCCACCAATAATGTAATCAATAGGGACAAAAACATCTTTACCGCGAGTAGGGCCATTCATAAACGGAACGTTTAATGGGAAATGGCGATGACCAATTTCAACCCCTTTTACATCGGTAGGAATTAACGCACAGGTAATGCCAGGATTTTCATCGTTACTTAAAAGATGTTCAGGATCACGCAATTTAAACGCTAGTCCTAGTACGGTTGCGATAGGCGCAAGTGTGATATAGCGTTTATTCCAAGTTAAACGAATACCTAATATTTGCTCTCCTTGCCATTCTCCCATACAAACGACACCGCTGTCTGGAATAGCACCAGCATCAGAGCCTGCTTCCGGACTGGTTAAGGCAAAGCAAGGAATTTCATCTCCTTTGGCTAAACCGGGTAAATAGCGTTTTTTCTGCTCATCAGTACCATAGTGTTGAAGTAGTTCACCAGGGCCTAAAGAGTTTGGCACACCAACCGTGATGGCTAAAATACCAGATACTCCAGCTAGTTTTTGCAATACACGAGATTGGGCATAGGCGGAAAATTCTAATCCGCCATACTCTTTTTTAATGATCATCGCAAAGAAACGATTGTCTTTAAGGTATTGCCAGATTTCAGGCGGTAAGTCAGCTAATTCATGAGTGATCTCAAAGTCGTTTGTCATACGACAAACTTCTTCTACTGGACCATCAAGGAACGCTTGCTCTTCAGCGGTGAGTTGTGGCTTAGGGTAATTATGGAGTTGTTTCCAATCAGGTGTGCCACGGAAAAGTTCACCTTCCCACCATGTTGTACCAGCATCGATGGCTTCTTGCTCTGTTTTAGACATAGAAGGCATGACTTTTTGGAATGCTTTAAGGGCAGGAGCTGAAATATAGGCTTTACGAATAGACGGGAGAGTAAAGGGCAATAAAATCAATGCAATGGGAAGGAGTAGCCAGTAACTCCAGATATTAGCAAGACCCATTACAAAAGTGTAAGCAATGAGAATAAGGCTACTTATCGCAATACCGAATTTGCGATAGCTAAGTACGCCGATAAGAATAATAAAAAGTGCAATACTGAGTAGTGTCATAATAAACTCCTGTATTTAGCAAGAGATCAGAGGTCAGACCTGTTGTTTGTTATTTAGATCTAATCCAGTCACCAACTTTTATCAATATATTTACATTCTAATTACAATATAGCTCACAAATTATTCGTAAATGAGAGAAGTTAGCATTTGTCAGCAATGAGTATCTTCTTTCATGACATCGGATCCGTTACACTGAGAAACAGAAAATATCGATTACCCTTTCTGGAGTAAAAATCCTATGTACCAAGATCTTATCCGTGGTGAGTTAACAGAAGCAGCAGAGACCCTTTCTCGTTTTCTTCAAGATGAAGCAAATATTGAAGCTATTCAAAAAGCGGCTGTATTATTAGCTGATTCTTTTAAAGCGGGTGGCAAAGTATTATCTTGCGGTAATGGTGGTTCTCATTGTGACGCAATGCATTTTGCCGAAGAGTTAACAGGTCGCTATCGTGAAAACCGTCCGGGTTATCCTGCCATTGCGATTTCTGATGTAAGCCATATTTCATGTGTGAGTAATGATTTTGGCTATGAATATGTATTTTCGCGTTATGTTGAAGCTGTAGGTAGAGAAGGAGATGTTCTCCTGGGTATTTCAACTTCAGGTAACTCAGGCAATATTATCAAGGCGATCAGTGCTGCGCGTGAAAAAGGCATGAAAGTCATTACGCTAACAGGCAAAGACGGTGGCAAAATGGACGGTACTGCGGATATAGAAATTCGCGTTCCTCATTTTGGTTATGCTGACCGTATTCAAGAAATCCATATCAAAGTTATCCATATTCTGATCCAATTAATTGAAAAAGAAATGGAAAAGTAAGTCGTTATTGATATTGCTATAAAATAAGCAATAAACATCGACCAGAAGGAGTGAGCGATGTGTGAATTATTAGGCATGAGTGCAAATGTACCGACAGATATTAATTTTAGTCTAAGTGGGTTAATTCCGAGAGGAGGCAAAACAGGGCCTCATAAAGATGGTTGGGGAATTACCTTTTATGAAGGACTTGGGTGTCGCACATTTAAAGATCCTCAAGCCAGTGCTATTTCACCTGTCGCTCGCTTTGTTCAAGAGTATCCGATTAAATCTGAGGCCGTCATAGCCCATATTCGTCAGGCGAATCGAGGAAATGTCTCTTTAGAAAACACCCATCCTTTTACCCGTGAATTATGGGGTAAAAACTGGACTTATGCACATAATGGTCAATTAAAAGGCTATCAATCCCTTGAAACTGGGCGTTTTAGAGCCATCGGTCAGACAGACAGTGAAAAAGCGTTTTGCTGGCTCTTAAATCAACTGGAAGAGCGTTATAAACGAACACCTGCTAATTGGCAGGCTGTGTTTCGTTTTATTGCTACTTTAGCCTCTCAATTAAGGCAAAAAGGGGTTTTTAATATGCTGTTATCCGACGGACGATTTGTTATGGCGTATTGTTCAACAAATTTGCATTGGATCACGCGAAAAGCACCTTTTGGAAAAGCAAAACTCCTTGATCAAGATGTAGAAATTGATTTTCAGCAGCATACACAATCAGATGATGTTGTTTCTGTTATTTCAACATTACCACTTACTGGAAATGAGTCTTGGCAACGTATTCCTGTGGGGGAGTTTGTACTATTTGATCGTGGTGTGCGTATCCTGTAACCATTTACTTGCACTATTTTGTGATAAATTAAGAGGAGTTTGATTAGGCACAATTGAGGCACTATTAACAAGGTAGCGTCCATCCTTAACAGTAACAGAAGGGATCTGTTTGTATTCTTCAACATATTGATAGGCAGGCATAAGTTGTTGCCAGAAGTCGATATCCGTTGAATAGTGATGCTTCTTCATATTTTCGCGAGTCATTTTGAATGGAAAAATATGAATATTGATCACGGATTGTCCACTTTTTAGCGCTAATTCAGCATACTGATAAATTTCATCCATTACTGAATCTGTCATTGCATAACACCCAACCGATTTACACGCTCCATGGATCATTAAAAAATCCCCTGTATATCCTTTTGATTTATCGTATTGATTAGGAAATCCTAGGTTGATCGCTCGGTAAAATCGACTATTCGGATTTAATTGTGAAAAATTAACCTGGTAAAAGCCTTCTGGACTTTTTAAATCACCTTGAAATTTTTTAGGGCCCAGTCCGCCAGAATAGCTACAAATGGGGTAAGTACGTACTTTTTCTAATTGCCCATCTAATTTTTCTGTATAAAGTTCAAGTAAGTTTTCTTCCTTGAAAATCTGAATATAGATAGGTCGTCCTGTATTTTTTTTAACAGATTCCATTAGAAATCTTGAACTGTTTTCAGCGTTAACTAATAAGGACGTTAACATTATTGTTAAAAAACTGATTAGTTGTTTTGCGTGACTGGTCATGGTTTTATCAGAAAAATAGCTTAAAATTTGTTGATAAAGTAGATCGTAGATTGCTATGAAGCAATAAATTTGTAAATTAAAATCTGAGATGGTTTCTTTTATTTTACAAAATTATCTGTGTGAAATTTAAGCGATCGTCGAGAAAGATGATATTTTAATTCGGTTTATACGAGTTGTTAACGTTTCAGTCAAAATAATATTCCCATTTGCTTGAGCTAAATCACTCGAATAGTCAGACAGGTTTAGGCTGAGATGATAAAATTCAGGTCGGCAGAATAAGAGAAAATAGTAACAATTATCGGAGATAAATAACTTAAGGTTCAAAAACACCTTAAGATGTTTTTATTACAGAGTCGCTACATTTTCGGGGTGAATTTGTAGCTTAGGGTTTAACTGATAAACTTGTGCAAATCTTATGATTAAAATTAAAAAAGGACTCGACCTCCCAATTGCAGGAGCGCCTGCCCAAGTGATAGAAGACGGACCCGCGATTCGACGCGTAGCATTGCTAGGTGAAGAATATGTCGGTATGCGTCCTTCTATGATGGTTTCGGAAGGTGAGCATGTAAAAAAAGGGCAAATTCTTTTTGAAGATAAAAAGAATGCAGGTGTTGTTTTCACCAGTCCCGTTTGTGGTAAAGTCGTTGAAATTAATCGCGGCGAACGCCGTGTGTTCCAATCTATCGTTATCGAAATTGATGGTGACGAAGAAATCACCTTTAACCGCTATGATAGCGCTACACTGTCAGATTTAACCCGTGAACAAGTTGAAACTAACCTTGTTAACTCGGGAATGTGGACTGCGTTAAGGACCCGTCCTTATAGTCGTACTCCACACTTAGGTACAACACCTGCTGCCATTTTTGTCTCTGCAATGGATACTAATCCGCTTGCTGCTGATCCTATGGTTATTATTGAGCAAAATGAGAAGGCATTTAATGATGGTCTTATTATTTTAACTCGTTTAACCGAAGGAAAAGTGTATGTTTGTCATGGTGAAAAATCACCAGCAAAATTAAATGATGGACAAATTAGCTATAACCAATTTGTGGGTCCTCACCCAGCTGGGTTGGTCGGTACGCATATCCATTTCTTAGAACCTGTCAGTGCTAAGAAAATAGTTTGGCATTTAAATTACCAAGATGTGATTGCTATTGGTTACTTGTTTACAACAGGTTCTTTATATACTGAACGTGTTGTTGCTTTAGCGGGGCCTCAAGTGAAATCGCCTCGTTTAGTGCGCACATGTTTGGGGGCTGATCTCTATGAGCTAACCAAAGATCAATTAATTGATGGTGAAAACCGCATTATTTCCGGCTCTGTATTATGGGGATGGAAATCTGATGAGGCTCATCATTATTTAGGTCGTTTCCATAACCAAGTTTCTGTATTACGAGAAGGTCGTGATAAAGAATTGTTTGGTTGGGGTATGCCAGGTAGCGATAAATTTTCTATTACACGTACAACTATCGGTCACTTCTTAAAAAATAAACGCTTTGCATTTACAACAACAATGAATGGTGGCGAACGTTCAATGGTGCCAATTGGCAATTATGAACGTGTAATGCCGTTGGACATTATGGCAACGCATTTATTACGTGATTTAATTGTAGGTGATACTGACAGCTCTCAAGCATTAGGTTGCTTAGAATTGGATGAAGAAGATTTGGGATTATGTACTTATGTTTGCCCAAGCAAATATGAGTATGGCCCAGCACTGCGCCAAGTATTGACCAAAATTGAGCAGGAAGGGTAACTCATGGGGTTGAAAAATTTATTTGAAAAAGTAGAGCACCATTTTGAGCCCGGTGGCAAATTAGCAAAATGGTACGTACTTTATGAAGCGGTTACGACGGTATTCTATACGCCAGGTACTGTAACGCGTAATGGTGGGCATGTTCGTGACACCATTGACCTAAAACGTATGATGATCCTAGTGTGGTTATCTGTTTTTCCAGCGATGTTCTGGGGAATGTATAACGTCGGTCACCAAGCGATCCCTGCACTAAATCAGTTATATAGCGGTGTTGAATTACAGCAAATTATTGCTTCAGATTGGCATTATCGCCTTGCACAATACCTTGGCGCATCATTAACAACAGATGCGGGGTGGGGAAGTAAGATGCTACTTGGTGCGACTTACTTTTTACCTATTTATCTTGTTGTTTTTGCGGTGGGTGGATTTTGGGAAGTACTTTTTGCTTTCATTCGTGGACACGAAATTAACGAAGGTTTCTTCGTTACATCCATTTTGTTTGCTTTAATTGTACCGCCAACACTACCACTTTGGCAGGCTGCATTAGGTATTACATTTGGTGTGGTTATCGCGAAAGAAATTTTTGGTGGTACAGGCCGTAATTTCTTGAACCCAGCATTAGCGGGTCGTGCATTTCTGTTTTTTGCTTATCCAGCTCAAATTTCAGGTGATCTGGTTTGGACTGCAGCAGATGGTTTCTCGGGTGCAACACCATTATCACAATGGTCTGTATCAGGTGAAAGTGCATTAGTAAATACAGCCACTCAACAGCCTATCTCTTGGATGGATGCTTTCCTGGGATATATTCCAGGATCGATTGGTGAAGTTTCAACTCTGATGATTTTAATTGGTGGCGCAGTCATTCTTTTTGCTCGTATTGCTTCATGGCGTATTGTCGCTGGAGTAATGGTCGGCATGATTGTGATGTCATACCTGTTTAATTTTATTGGATCAGAGACCAATCCTCTCTTCGCAATGCCTTGGCACTGGCACTTAGTTTTAGGTGGTTTTGCTTTTGGTATGATGTTTATGGCAACAGATCCAGTATCTGCATCATTTACCGATAAAGGTAAATGGGCTTACGGTATTTTGATTGGCGTAATGGCTGTGCTTATTCGTGTCGTCAATCCTGCTTACCCAGAAGGAATGATGCTGGCAATCTTATTCGCAAACTTATTTGCACCACTGTTCGATTATGTGGTTGTTCAGGCGAATATTAAGCGGAGAAAAGCTCGTGGCTAAAGAGAAAAACAAAGATAGCGTCGCAAGAACGTTCCTCGTTGTATTTATTCTATGTCTTGTGTGTTCCGTGGTAGTAGCAGGAGCGGCTGTTGGACTGAAGTCTAAACAAGAAGAACAAAAACTTCTTGATAAACAACGTAATATTCTTGATGTTGCGGGGCTACTCGTACCTAAAATGAGTGCGACAGATGTATTGAAAGTATATGACACTCGTATTAAAGCAAAAATTGTTAATTTCCAGACAGGTGAACTGACTGATAGTAAAGGCAATTTTGATTTAAACACAGAATTACGCAGTGATGAGACGTCAATCGCATTATCCCCAGAGGAAGATATTGCCAAAATTCGCCGTCGTGCTAACACAGCAGAGGTCTATTTTGTACTCGATGAACAAGGTAAAACGACGGAAGTTGTATTACCTGTTTATGGCTCTGGTTTATGGTCTGTAATGTATGCTTTTGTCGCCGTAGATATTGATGGAGTCACTTCAAAAGGTATCACCTATTATTCTCATGGTGAAACGCCGGGACTCGGTGGTGAAGTCGATAATCCACAATGGAAAGCACAATGGAAAGGTAAGCACTTAATCAATGAGCAAGGTGTGCCAGCCATAAAAATAGTGCGTGGTGGTGCATCTGACAGCCCTTATGGTATTGATGGACTTTCAGGTGCGACACTGACTTCGAATGGTATCCAGCATATGTTCGATTTCTGGTTAGGTGAAAAAGGTTTCGGCCCATTCCTGAAAAAAGTTCGTGAAGGAGAAATCAATGGCTGATACAAAAGAAATTAAACGAGTTTTACTTGGCCCATTGTTAGATAACAACCCAATTGCCTTACAAGTATTAGGTGTGTGTTCTGCATTGGCGGTGACAACAAAACTTGAAACTGCATTAGTGATGACAATTGCTGTAACGCTGGTTACTGCGTTCTCAAACTTTTTTATTTCACTCATTCGCAATTACATACCAAGTAGTGTTCGTATTATTGTTCAAATGGCGATTATTGCTTCATTAGTTATCGTTGTTGACCAAATACTGCAAGCTTATGCGTATGAAATCTCTAAACAACTTTCTGTTTTCGTTGGTCTTATCATTACTAACTGTATTGTAATGGGACGTGCTGAAGCGTATGCGATGAAATCACCGCCTATTGAAAGCTTTATGGATGGTATTGGTAATGGCTTAGGGTATGGCGTTATCTTGATCCTTGTCGGATTTTTACGTGAACTTTTCGGATCTGGTAAATTATTTGGTATTACCGTCATGGAATCTATCCAAAATGGTGGCTGGTATCAGCCAAATGGTTTATTCCTGTTAGCACCAAGTGCATTCTTTATCATTGGCTTGCTAATTTGGGGATTACGTACATTAAAACCTGCACAGGTTGAAGAGGACTAATCGCCATGGAACATTATATAAGCCTGTTTGTTCGTGCTGTTTTTATTGAGAATATGGCGCTCGCATTCTTCTTAGGGATGTGTACTTTCCTCGCTGTATCTAAAAACGTAAAAACAGCATTTGGATTAGGTATCGCTGTTACAGTTGTTCTAGGCCTTTCTGTACCTCTGAATAACTTAGTTTATAACTATGTGTTACGTGATAATGCTTTAATGGAAGGTGTAGATTTAAGTTTCTTAAACTTTATCACTTTCATTGGTGTGATAGCGGCACTAGTACAAATCCTAGAGATGATTTTAGACCGTTATTTCCCTGCACTTTATAATGCATTAGGGATCTTCTTGCCTCTTATTACCGTTAACTGCGCCATCTTCGGTGGTGTGTCATTTATGGCACAACGTGACTATAACTTTAGTGAGTCTATTGTTTATGGTTTCGGTTCTGGCGTTGGTTGGATGTTAGCCATCGTATTGTTGGCTTCTATCCGTGAGAAAATGAAGTACGCGGATGTACCGGCAGGTATGAAAGGATTAGGCGTTACTTTTGTCACCACAGGGTTGATGGCATTAGGTTTCATGTCCTTCTCTGGTGTTCAGCTATAAAGGGTGAGAAGAACTCATGGATATAATTATTCTAGGTGTCGTGATGTTTACCCTGATTGTATTGGTGTTAACGGCTTTGATTTTGTTTGCAAAATCAAAACTGGTCAATACAGGGGATATTTCAGTTGAGGTCAATGGAGACCCAGACAAAAGCTTTAATGCACCAGCAGGTGATAAATTACTAAACGTATTGTCAAACGAAGGTATTTTTATTTCATCCGCTTGTGGTGGCGGTGGCTCTTGTGGTCAGTGTCGCGTTAAAGTACTCGAAGGTGGTGGTGATATTCTGCCAACAGAACTTTCGCATATTAACAAGCGAGAAGCTAAAGAAGGTTGTCGTTTAGCCTGTCAGGTTAACGTAAAAAACAACCTGAAATTAGAATTACCTGAAGAAATCTTCGGTGTTAAGAAATGGGAATGTGAAGTTATCTCAAACGATAACAAAGCAACTTTCATTAAAGAATTAGTGTTAAAAATTCCTGAAGGTGAAGTTGTGCCTTTCCGTGCTGGTGGATTTATTCAGATTGAATGTCCTCCTCATACTGTACGTTATGAAGATTTTGATGTCCCTGAAGAGTATCGTGAAGACTGGGATAAATTTAATTTGTTCCGCTACGTTTCTGATGTAAAGGAAACAACAGTACGTGCTTATTCAATGGCAAACTACCCTGAAGAGCATGGCATCATCATGTTAAACGTGCGTATTGCAACACCACCACCACGTAATCCTGATGTGCCACCAGGTATTATGTCATCCTATATTTGGTCATTAAAACCAGGTGATAAGGTGACAATTTCAGGGCCATTTGGTGAGTTCTTTGCGAAAGAAACAGATGCTGAGATGATCTTTATTGGTGGGGGGGCCGGTATGGCACCAATGCGCTCACATATTTTTGATCAGCTAAAACGTTTACATACTAAACGTAAAATTAGCTTCTGGTATGGTGCTCGTTCTGTACGTGAAATGTTCTACACTGAAGATTTCGATATGCTTGCAAAAGAAAACGAAAACTTCACCTGGAATGTCGCACTTTCAGATGCCTTACCTGAAGATAACTGGACGGGATATACCGGATTTATTCACAATGTGTTGTTTGAGAATTACCTTAAAAATCACCCAGCACCAGAAGACTGTGAATTTTATATGTGTGGACCGCCAGTAATGAACGCAGCTGTTATTAAAATGCTCAAAGACTTAGGCGTTGAAGATGAGAACATTATGCTGGATGACTTTGGTGGTTGATCCTAACTTCCAATAAGCATAAATGAATGAAATGACAAGCGCCCACTTATGTGGGCGCTCATGATCAGAAGAGAGAGTTATGTTAAAAAGAAAGATGATAAATTGGATAGTGATGCTGTCTGCGTTAATTCTATTGTCTGCATGTGGTGAAAAACAGCAGGTATTAGAAGGCGAAACCATGGGAACTTATTACTCGATTAAATACGTCCCTGATAGTAATTCACCTCCACAAAACGTCTTACAAACAGAAATTGATCGTATACTTGAAGAGGTTAACGATCAAATGTCAACATATCGCCCTCATTCTGAATTAAGTCGTTTCAATCAAAGTCGTGAAATTAATACCCCATTCCCCGTTTCACCCGCTACTGCTAAAGTAGTGAGTGAAGCTATTCGTATTAATAAAATAACGGATGGTGCTTTAGATGTGACTGTTGGGCCTTTAGTGAATTTATGGGGTTTTGGCCCTGAAGGTCGATTTACTCACCAACCCTCTGAAGAGGAATTAGCAAAACGTAAACAGTGGATTGGTATTGATTACCTTGCAGTTGAAGGTAATACTCTGATCAAGAAGATCCCTGAACTTTATGTTGATCTCTCTTCTATTGCTAAAGGCTATGGTGTTGATGCTGTAGCTGAGTATTTAATGTCACAGAATATCACTAACTATATGGTTGATATTGGTGGTGAAGTAAGAACTCAAGGTGTGAATGGTAATGACAAACTTTGGCGTATAGCGATTGAAAAACCAGCTAATGATGGTACAAAACAGAGTGTACAGTTAATTATTGAACCTGGTGACAATTCAATTGCAACTTCAGGTGATTACCGTAACTATTTTGAGGAAAATGGTGTCCGTTTTTCTCATACTATTGACCCAACCACAGGTCATCCTATTAAACATAACCTTGTTTCTATTACTGTGATTGTACCCACTTGCATGAGTGCTGATGGTCTTTCTACTGGATTGAATGTTTTAGGACCTGAAAAAGGGTTAGACGTAGCAAATGAACTAAATATTCCTGTCTTTATGATAGTGAAAACTGAAAATGGGTTTGAAGAGCGCTATAGTAAAGCATTCGCCCCATTCTTAAAAAAATAGAATTTAAGGAGAGAAGGTTATGTTAAAAATATTTCTTTTTGCCTTCATCTTATTCTTAATTGCCTTCTTTGGAATGGCGTTAGGATATATTGTAAAGCGTAAGAGCCTTCAAGGTAGTTGCGGTGGTTTAGGAGCTATGGGGATAGAAAAAGAGTGCGATTGCCCTGAGCCATGTGATGCACGTAAAAAACGTATGGCAAAAGAGTCCGCACGAGAAGAGCTACTAAAAAAGAATCGAATTCTTTAACAATAAGAAATATTCTTCGATAAAAAAAGAGTGATGGATTTTAGTTGCCATCACTCTTTTTTATTTCATTCTAAAAAAATTTTAATAGAACTAAAGTAAGATCATAAAAAACAAAACTTTTTGTCAAAGGATCACTTCCATGGATAAGGGTTTTGTCCCTCCCACTCTAAAACTTCTTTTTTGGCTTCTTCGTAGGAATAGTCATAATGCTCTTGAAGTTTACCAATCAATTGCTCTCGAGTGCCTTCGATAACATCAAGTTCATCATGGGTGATTTTTCCCCATTTTTCTTTTACTTTTCCTTTGAATAAATTCCAATCACCCGAAATTTTATTGTTTAACATTTTATTCCTCCTTACTTATTTCCATCAGATAACATGATTAAGTGTAGAAGAGAATGAAGTGAAGATAAAAGTGAATGCCTAAATCGACTTATTTACTCTTTTCTAAATGCTTTCATTTTAGCTGGAGAATCGACCATAACTGCATCAGCGCCTAATTCAGTAGCCTGAATATAATCTTTTTCGGTGTTGATACCAAAAAGAACAATATGAGCATTGCCACCAGCACGAAAACATGACATTGCATCTTTATCCCAACTAAGAATTGAAGCCGAACGTGCCTCGCCTAAAGTATATTTTTCAACAACCTCTACTTTTCGATGTAATTCAAGTCCATACCAACGAGTAATATCTAAATTTTCAGGTAATAAACAAATGTGACTCATCGTTATATTTGCAAGGATATCACGAGTGATATCACGACTTTCAAAACGCTCTACATTGGTAGGTAGTGCTTCAAGAAAGGCTGTGTTAGTGGAATAAACTCGAGTTCTATCAAGTGCATTATGTTTACTGAGAACAGAGGCCAATGCTTCGCCTTGAACTGCGGGATCAGCATCTGGCGATTTTAAATCAAGATAAAATTGAGTAGTAGGAAATTGAGTTAGGATTTCATCTAAGGTGGGAATAGTAACCCCTTTGTTTCGATAAGGAAATTGCTGTGTTTCTCCAAATTTATAGCCTGCATCCCATTGTTTAAGTTGTTGTGCAGTAAATTCAGAAACAGCACCTTGTCCATTAGTTAAGCTTTTTAAATCACTAGGGCGGTAAAGTACAGGAACGTTATCTTTCGATAATTGAACCGTGATCCAAATTGCGTCAGCTTGATTAGAGAGTGCTGTTTTTATAGCAACTTCAGTATTTTCTGGTGCATCAGCGGTGCCACCACGATGTGCGATAATTTTAGGGGATGCCATAAGAATTACAGAATAAAAAAAGAGAGAAATAGCAATAAATAATTTGATCATGAAAAATAATTTCCTTGTTTTATATATAGTTACAAAACAATCATTAAAGTAAATGTAATTAATCAACAAGCAAAAACAATCTAGCATCACTTTGTGACAATTCTATAAATAAACAGACTAATTCAGACTTTTATGAGAAATACACCTACATCTAGGGATATGAGAACGAATAAAAATTGCAGTTAATATTTACTTACTGTATATTTAAACAGTAAATGAGGTGAGGTGATTGTATGCGTAAAATTATTCATGTTGATATGGATTGTTTTTATGCGGCGATTGAAATGCGTGATAATCCAGCACTAAAAGAGATCCCAATTGCGGTTGGTGGAAATGCTTCTAGCCGAGGCGTTATCTGCACCGCGAATTATCTCGCACGTCGCTTTGGTGTACGTAGTGCTATGTCAACGGCCACAGCATTGAAACTATGTCCTCATTTAAAAGTCTTGCCCGGCAGAATGGCACTCTATAAAGAAACCTCAGCAAAAATTCGCCATATATTTTCTCGTTATACTGATCTTATTGAGCCTCTTTCACTTGATGAAGCATATCTTGATGTTTCGGAAAGTAAGCACTGTCATGGCTCTGCAACGTTGATAGCCCAAGAAATTCGCCAACAGATTGTTGACGAACTTAATCTCACGGCATCAGCGGGTATTGCACCAATTAAATTTCTTGCCAAAATTGCATCTGATATCAATAAACCAAACGGACAATATGTTATTACACCAGAACAAGTCGATGATTTTATTCTAAAATTACCACTCAACAAAATACCCGGTGTAGGAAAGGTGACGTTTGCACGTTTACAAGACATGGGATTAGAAACCTGTGCAGATATTCGTCGTACGGATGTTATTTCTCTGGTTAAAGCACTTGGAAAGTTTGGTCAAAATTTATGGGAACGTAGTCATGGTATTGATGCTCGTCAAATAAACCCGGATAGACTGAGAAAATCGGTAGGTGTTGAGCGTACTTTTGCGACAGATATTAATTCATGGGATGACTGCTTAGTATTACTTGATGGGTTGTATAACGAATTAGAAAAACGTCTCACAAAAGTTAAACCTGATCTAAGGATAGCAAGGCAAGGCGTTAAGCTGAAATTTGATGATTTTCAATTAACGACACAAGAGCATACTCATCCTATCTTAGAAAAAGCCGATTTAATAAATATTGCCTATCAAGCATGGCATGAGCGCCGAAATGGGCGAGGTGTACGGTTAATCGGGTTTCATGTCACTTTGCAAGATCCACAAATAGAGCGACAGCTTCTTTTAGCGTTATAAGAATTTAAAAAAAACCATAGCCGATCAACAGATTGGCTATGGTTAGGGTATTTATTTGCTGCATAGTTAATTTATGTAGCATTACCAGCGATAATTCATCGTTGCTGTCATCGTTCTACCAATGCCATAAAAACATGCAGTATCACCTGCACAAGAGGCAACATAATGTTTATTCGCAATATTATTCATATTTAGTTGAATTTCAGCTCCTTTTAAAGATGGTGATAATTCTCCTAAAGAATAGCCTACCATTGCGTCATACAACGTTACCGCAGGTACACTGACTGTATTTTTAGTATCACCTTGAGATACACCCACATATCTCACACCAAAGCCCGCTTTAGCACCATTAAGTAACCCAGAGATTACATCATATTGACCCCAAAATGAGGCCATGTGCTTAGGAACTCTTGGTAATTCTTTCCCTTGTGTTCCCGTAATAATGGTTTTTCTTACTTCGGTATCGGTATAAGCATAGCTACTAATTAATGAAATATTGTCAGTTAATTGGCTATTAATTTGAGCTTCAACACCCCGGCTTCTAATTTCACCCACGGGTTCAAAATAGGCTTTTTCGGCATTATAGTTAGTCACATTACGCTGTTGTAATTGATAAACAGAGAGCGTTGCTAATGTTTGTTGATTAGGGGTGAAATATTTAATTCCCGCTTCTAATTGGCGTCCTTCACTTGGATCAAATGGTGGTGCACCTGGTGCTCTACGCGTTTGTAAATTAGGTTCAAAAGAGGTGCTATAACTTATATAAGATGAAATACCATTATCAAAAGCATATAAAAGACCAGCACGACCCGTTAATTTATGATCATCTTGCTGATCATATGAGGTTGCTAAGAAGTCATGAGTTCGTACTTGCGCCCAGTCTTGGCGTAAACCTGCCAGTAATATCCAATTTTGCCATTGGAGCTGATCTTGTAGATACACCCCAATCTGATCCCGTTTTTGTAACTGATCGGTTGCAGGCTTTTGTAAGGTCATATTAATTGGATAGCTATAATTAGGATCACGCCAATCAAGATCGTATTCCGAGCCCATCGCACGACGTAAATTATCTTGATCTTTACTCCATTGATAATCAATACCCGCAATCACAGTATGATCGATTTTTGCGGTAGTGAAATCGACTTGTAAGCGAGTGTCTATTCCTAAAGTTTCTGTTTCACGTTGTTCTTGTTGAGCCCTGCGTTCAAGTACATAAGGATTGTCTTTTCTTAATGAACCGAAAACAAGGTATTTATATTTCTGATTAATATGATTATAACGAGCATTTTGTACGATTTTGAGTGAGTCACTAAATTCATGTTCGAATTCATAGCCTATACCATATTGTTGACGCCACGATTGGTGATAATCAGGGTTGTTTACGTCGAAATCAAAAGGAATAATGCCTTCAGGTGTTTTTTTCACAGTACCATAAGCAGGTAAAAAGTTACGATAACCAGCTTCAGGCTCTTGTTGAATAAAACTTAATAATGTTAAGCGTGTTTGTTCATTAGATAAAAAAGTAATCACTGGAGCAAGGGCAAAACGCTCTTCTTTATAGTTTTTTATTTGAGTGTGTTGTGTTTTGGCAATACCATTTAGGCGATAAAGAATACGATTGTCATCACTTAAAGCACCTGAAAAGTCGAATGCAGTTTCAGCCAATTGATCATTGCCTGCTCGCACTTGAATATGGCGAATAGATGTTGCCGTGGGTCTTTTGCTAGTCATTGCAACAAGGCCACCAGGATTTACTTGACCATAAAGAACAGACGCTGGCCCTTTAACAACTTCAACGCGTTCTAATAACCATGGATCAAGTGCCCCCGTCGATGATGAAGCGCCCATTCCATAACTTAAACCATCTAGAAAACGTGGTGCATAACTGTATCCACGAATAAAAACTTCATCATTACGGTTAGAGCTACCTCTATATTCAGTGAAAACCCCAGGTGTATAACGTAAGGCTTGTGAAACAGAACTTACATCTTGAGCATCCATTTGATCACGAGTAATAACCGTAATGGATTGTGGTGTTTTTTCAATTTCAGTAGGTAATTTATTTGCTGAGAGTGTCTTTGTGGCGAGAAACCCCGAAACAGGGGCTTGTGGATCTTGTGATGGAGTTGCGGTGACAATTATCTTTTCAGACACATTTTGATTAACTGTCGCATGAATTTGAACCGAGAGTAAACTTAAAGGTAAGGCAAGAAAGACATTAGTAATACAATTTTTGTTAGACACAATAGAACCTTTTGAATTTTTATTTTTTCATTTGAAATCCGGAAGGCATGAAAATATCACTCAATAAACATTAATACTAATGATAATAATTATCATTCTATATATTTAATTTATTAAGCTTTGTTTTTTATTCCATGATGGAATAACTGTTAAATTTATTGGTTATATGAGGAATAAATTATGATATTTAAGGAAAATTGAGTGTGAGTAGGAAAATAAATTATTTTTTTGTGATGGTTTTAGCCACGAAAAACCCGCCAATTAAGCGGGTTTCATTATGATGTTTAAAGCAAGATTATTTAGCAGGGATCGCTTTTAAAATTGCTGTTAATAACTGCCAGTATTGACCGACACTTTTAATGTGAACGCGTTCGTCTGGGGAGTGAGCACCCCGGATTGTTGGCCCAATAGAAACCATATCCATATCTGGGTAAGGTTTTTTAAATAGACCACACTCAAGGCCCGCATGGATAACCATGATATTTGGTACTTTATCAAACAACTGTTGATAAGTATCGCGAACTAAATGCATTACTGGAGAGTCTGCATCGGGTTTCCAACCTGGGTAACCGCCTTTGGTTTCGATATCCGCTTTAGCCAGTTTTGCCAATGCTGTCAGCATGCTAACAACATAAGTTTTACCGCTATCAATCAGAGAACGAATTAAGCACAGGATCTCTACTTTATCGTCAACAATGCCAACAACACCTACGTTTAATGAAGTTTCAACAACACCTTCAACATCGTCACTCATACGAATAACACCATTTGGCATAGCATTAAGTAGGTTGATTAAGCGTTCTTGACAATCTGCTGTGAAAACTTTTTTATCTGTTGTTGTATCAATTAATTCAATTTTCAGATTTTTTTCAGCAATAGCTAATTCTGTTTTTAACAGAGCTTCAAATTTCGCTTTTACTGCGTCTAGCTGGCTTGCTTTATCCGCTGGAATTGCAAAAACAATGTTTGCTTCACGAGGAATAGCATTACGCAGTGTACCACCGTGGAAATCAATTAATTTCAGTGATAATTCTTCTGCGTGACCTGCTAAGAAACGTGCTAATAATTTATTTGCATTACCTAAACCTAAATGGATATCACCACCTGAGTGACCACCATTTAATCCTTTCAGTACTAGTTGCTTAACAACATGGCCTGCTGGAATTGCTTCATAAGAAAGGCTTACCGTGGTTTTAACATCAATACCACCCGCACAGCCCATGTAGATTTCACCTTCTTCTTCAGAGTCTGTGTTGATAAGAATATCAGCTTGTAACCAGCCTGGTTGTAAACCAAAAGCACCGTCCATGCCTGTTTCTTCTGTCATGGTTAACAGTACTTCTAATGGACCATGTTTTACGGTATCGTCAGCTAAAACAGCTAATGCGGATGCCATACCAACACCGTTATCAGCACCTAATGTTGTGCCTTTTGCTTTGATCCATTCACCGTCAATATAAGGTTGAATTGGATCTTTAGTGAAGTCATGAACTGTATCGTTGTTTTTTTGTGGCACCATATCTAAGTGTGCTTGTAAAACAACGGTTTTACGATCTTCCATGCCTTTAGTCGCAGGCTTGCGAATTAAAATATTGCCGACAGCATCGCGCTCGGCAAAAAGACCTTTTTCACTTGCCCATGAAAGAATGTGGGAAGCTAAGGCTTCTTCATGATGTGATGGATGTGGAATCGAACAAATTTTTGCAAAAATATCCCATAATGGTTGTGGGGATAGAGTAGATAGTTCAGACACGATGGATCTCCTCTAACAGCATCTGTGTTATTAATAGCCTACCGCTTTTTTAAGGGTTAGCTTTATTATTCTGAGCGTTATACGCCAATGTAATCGAGAATATCACTTTCTTCTGATGAATGCGTCATTCTATTCATCTCTCTATCTAAGAAATTAGATCTTTATTTGCATTCATTTTTTATATGGTTCATTTTTTAATCATAAAAAAGTAATACAGAAAAAAATGAGGATAATCTCACCTCTTTTCACGTTTTCTCTGGTTTTTAGGCGCTCAAATCACTATAATCTCGCGCAACCTTTTTTTCCGCAAAAAAAGCTTCTCTCGCATTCAAGTAGCTAGGATCACAATATTATGAGCGAAAAATATGTTGTAACGTGGGATATGTTGCAAATACATGCCCGTCAATTGGCGCAACGTTTATTACCAGTCGAACAGTGGACAGGCATTATTGCTGTCAGCCGTGGGGGATTAGTCCCTGCTGCATTACTTGCTCGTGAATTAGGTATCCGTCATGTGGATACAGTCTGCATTTCTAGCTATGACCATGATCATCAGCGTGACCTCAAAATCTTAAAAAAAGCAGAAGGTGATGGTGAAGGCTTTATCGTTGTTGACGATTTAGTTGATACAGGTGGTACGGCGAAAGTTATCCGCGATATGTATCCTAAAGCCCACTTTGTGACTATCTTTGCAAAACCCGAAGGGCGTCCATTAGTGGATGATTTCGTGGTTGATATCCCACAGAATACTTGGATTGAACAGCCTTGGGATATGGGCGTTGTCTTTATTCCGCCCGTTTGCGATCAAAAATAATTTGGTAGTATTTATTGAGCTGTTTTAATAAAAATCCTCGCCTTGGCGGGGATTTTTTTATGTTTTTATTCTTTCCTCGAATTAGGCCTTCGTGCGATTACCTTCGTGATACCCTCTGTTCATATTGATTTCATGCTATGATAAAGCCAGACTTCTTAGCCCCTTTATTCGATATCGACTGATTTGAAGAGTGATATGGTAAACAATACAAACCTTTCTGAAACGCTATTTAAACCCAGAGCAAAACATGCTGAAACCTCAACACTAATTCAGTACACTCATCCAAAATCGAATATCAATACGTCTACTGTGCTTAATGGCACAAGTCAGCAAAATTGGTATCGTACTATTCAGCGTTTACTTTGGATCTGGCGTGGTATTTCACCTATTGAAATAGAAGAAGTTTTAAGCCGAATTGCAATACATGATGCCCCTCGAAGTGATGATAAATTTATTGACACCGTTGTGGGGTATCGTAAAGGTGGCTGGTCATATGAATGGTCACATCAAGCTATGATTTGGCAACAAAAAGCATTACGAAAAGAATCTGGAGATGCGGCTGCTGATTGCTGGTTACGGGCTGCGCATTTATATAGTATTGCGGCGTATCCTTTTATTAATGGTGATTTTTTAGCCGATCAAGCCGTTACTTTATCGATGAAAGCCTTTGAGAATGCAACAAAATTTTCTTCTTTTGAGGTGAAAAAACTCACATTTAAATTAGAAGGAAAAGGGACGACTACTGGTTTTCTACATTTACCTAAAGACTGTAGAGGCCCTTACCCTACGGTGTTATTTTGCGGTGGGTTAGATGGTCTTCAAAGCGATTATGTCAGTTTCTTTAGGGAGTATTTATCACCTAAAGGTATTGCGATGTTAACGCTAGATATGCCTTCAATTGGTTATTCAATAAAACAGAAATTGACAGAAGATACTTGTCAGTTACAAGGCGAAGTTCTAAAACAACTTTCTGAAGTACCTTGGGTTGATCATACTCGTGTTGGTGTGATGGGGTTTCGTTTTGGCGGTAATATTGCTGTACGTCTAGCTTATATTTACCCAAAATTAATTAAAGGTGTTGTCGCCTTAGGGCCGTTAATCCATTCTTTCTTTACCCAGGCCGAATTACAAAAAAAAATTCCTGTAATGTATCTTGATGTATTAGCGAGTCGTTTAGGTTTATGGAATATTGATGAAAATAATCTTCGATTATCATTAAGCAGTTATTCACTGAAAAACCAAGGACTGATTGGACGACGAATTCCAGTTCCTATGATGGGCGTTTACTGGAAAGGCGATGAAATGAGCCCTAAAGAGGATTCACAGTTAATTGCACGTTCTTCTATGGATGGCGATATTCTAGCAATTAATGAAAAACCGCTTTATAAAGGGCTAGAGCTCGCGTTACAAAAAAGTGCTGACTGGATCTATGACAAATTAATATAATTAATCTTTAACAATAACTTGCTAATTATACTAGATTATATAACAGTAGAGTTTCTAAGGAGACTGAATTTATGACTTCATCTTTGAACCCTACCCGAGGTAAGTTATTAAAGCGTTTTGCTCAAATCGGCCCCTATATCCGAGAGCAACAATGCCAAGAGAGCCAGTTCTTTTTTGACTGTTTAGCTGTTTGTGTGAATAAGAAAGTCGTACCAGAAAAACGTGAGTTTTGGGGCTGGTGGATGAAATTAGAACGCAACAATGAACAGCTCATTTATCATTATCAAATTGGACTATTTGATAAAAATGGTGATTGGATCCATCAGAACATCAGTAAAAATGATGTTGCTGAATCAATCAATGAAACACTGATCCGTTTTCATCAATTTCTTAAAACAGCAGTGAGTGAATTAGAGATGACACTTATTCCTGATGAAAAAATGAACAAATTTCCGCTTCCGATTCAGCCCTAATTTTGTGTTAGGGCAACTTTTCATAGATTTTGCGTTATGTCGGTTGGCATAACGCTTCTCTCCTGATAAAACTGTGTATTATCTTTTTAAATAATCAACAAGAATGGTAAATGTTATGAGTAGCAGCCAAACACTGGTTGTTAAATTAGGGACAAGTGTACTTACTGGTGGTTCACGACGTCTGGATCAGTCTCATATTGTTGAGCTGGTTCGCCAATGCGCTAAACAACACGAAAAAGGTCATCGGATTATTATTGTTACTTCGGGGGCAATTGCAGCAGGGCGTGAATATTTGAATTATCCTGATTTACCTGCAACCATTGCTTCTAAGCAGTTGCTTGCCGCTGTAGGCCAAAGCGCATTAATTCAAGTATGGAAACAATTATTTGCTATCTATGGTATTCATATTGGTCAGATGTTGTTAACACGTGCAGATATTGAAGATAGAGAACGCTTCTTGAATGCGCGTGATACATTACATGCATTATTAGATAACCGCATTATTCCAGTTATTAATGAAAACGATGCCGTTGCTACCGCAGAAATTAAAGTAGGGGATAACGATAATTTATCTGCATTAGCCGCTATTTTAGGAAGCGCTGATAAGCTGTTATTACTGACTGATATTGAAGGATTATATACTGCTGATCCTCGTAGTAATCCTGAAGCTAAACTTATTCCCGAAGTTTTTGATATCAATGACGAATTACGTGAAATGGCGGGTGATAGTGTATCTGGTTTAGGTACAGGCGGAATGGCAACAAAATTACAAGCTGCCACTGTTGCTGGGCGTGCAGGTATTGATGTTGTCATAGCGGCAGGAATACAACCTGAGGTGATTGGTAAAGTTATCAATAATGAACCTGTTGGAACTTTATTTCATGGATTACAAAGCCCATTAGAAGCTCGTAAACGATGGATCTTTGGCGCACCAATAGCAGGTATTATTGTGGTTGATGAAGGGGCTGAAAAAGCAATTAAAGAAAAAGGCAGCTCCCTTTTACCGAAAGGCATTAAAGAAATAAAAGGCGATTTCTCTCGTGGGAGCGTTATTCGTATTCAAAGTTTACAGGGTAAAGATCTCGCTCATGGTGTTGCTCACTATAATAGTGATGCACTGCGCTTAATTGCAGGCCACCATTCACAAGAAATTAGTCAAATTTTAGGTTATGAGTATGGCAGTGTTGCTGTACATCGTGACGATATGATTGTTAGCTAAGGAGCCTTCGATGTTAGAACAAATGGGTAAATCAGCAAGAGAAGCATCTTGGCATTTAGCTCAATTATCGACAGAGCAAAAAAATCAGGCATTACTGGTTATGGCTGATTTATTAGAGCAACAAGAAGCTTCAATTCTTGCAGCCAATGAAAAAGATATGCAAGCAGCTCGTGAAGCCAATATTAATGCAGCTATGCTTGATCGTTTATTGTTGACTTCTGAACGTTTAAAAGCGATTGCTGATGATGTTCGACAAGTATGTCGCTTAGAAGATCCTGTGGGACAAGTTATTGATGGGCGTATGTTAGATAGTGGCTTACGTTTAGAGCGTCGCCGTGTGCCATTAGGTGTTGTTGGTGTTATTTACGAAGCTCGTCCTAATGTTACAATTGATGTTGCTTCATTATGTTTGAAAACAGGTAATGCAGCCATTCTTCGTGGTGGAAAAGAGACACATCATACAAATCAAGCTGTGGTTGCCGTTATTCAACAAGCGCTTGAGAAGTGTGGTATTCCCGCGGGGGCTATTCAAGCCATCGATAAGCCAGATCGTGAACTTGTCGCGAAAATGCTAAAAATGGATGAGTATATTGATATGCTTATTCCTCGTGGGGGGGCAGGCCTACATAGGCTTTGCCGTGAACAATCGACAATTCCAGTTATCACTGGTGGTATTGGTGTTTGCCATACATTTGTTGATGACAGTGCCGATTTAGAAAAAGCATTAACAGTTATTGTGAATGCAAAAGTGCAACGCCCAAGTGCATGTAATTCTTTAGAAACGCTTTTAGTACATGAAGATATCGCGGATCTATTTTTACCACAACTAAGTGACGCCATGGCAGCGCAAAAGGTGACTTTACACTCAAGTGAAAAAGCATTAGCTGGGTTAAAAAAAGGCGGAGCAACGATTGTTGATGTAAAAGATGCTGATTATTGTGATGAATGGTTATCACTTGATTTAAATGTAGAAGTGGTAAGTGGATTAACTGAAGCAATTAACCATATTCGCCGTTATGGAACTGCACATTCAGACGCAATTTTGACACAATCTATTGCTAATGCTGATCGCTTTGTTCGCCAAGTAGATTCTGCTGCTGTTTATGTTAATGCGAGTACACGCTTTACTGATGGTGGACAATTTGGCTTAGGTGCCGAGGTCGCTGTTAGCACACAAAAATTACATGCTCGAGGACCGATGGGATTAGATGCCCTAACGACCTATAAATGGATTGGCTATGGTGATAATACAATTCGCCGTTAATTATTGAAATTATTAAATAAGCCATACTTTTCTAAAGTGTGGCTTTATTTTTTTGTTACATCAGGTATGATGTTTTATACTTTACAGTATGTAAATTTTTAATTACACCCTAATGGGAATACCCTATGGAGATAGTGCATTTTATGGAAAGTACAATTTACCTTATCGGGCCTCGAGGTGCAGGGAAAACAACAGTAGGTAAAGCACTTTCTCTCTCTTTAAATTATAGATTTATTGATACGGATTATTGGATAACCCAAAAGTATCAACAAACTATATCCGCGATGGTGGCAGAAAAAGGTTGGGATTTTTTTCGTCAAATAGAATCAGAAGCACTTATTCAAGTTAGTCAACCTAACCAAGTTATTTCAACTGGTGGTGGCATGGTTTTGGCAGATAAAAATCGCGCTTATATGAAAAACTCAGGTGTCACAGTTTATTTACAGGCCTCGGTTGAAACGCTAGTTGAACGCTTATCTCAAGATCCTAATGAAGCACAAAGACCTAGCTTAACGGGGAAAACGTTAGTTTCAGAGATGCATGATGTTTTAATTAAGCGTGAGCCTTTATATATGCAGTGTGCAGATATCACTGTTGATGCTGGATTATCTATTAATGAAATTATTGCGGTAATTCTTGCAAAACTCATCAAATAATTAGGTAGTCGTCCGATATAAAGGATAAAACAAAAGACATCTATTTTATTTTCATCACATCCTATTTATAGTAAGGCTAATTATAGCAAAATGAGATATGGATATGATGTTAATAGCGTTTTTTAAAACACTATTTAAATTCTTCTTTAGAATAAGAATTGAAGGACTTGTTAATCAGTTTTCGCAATATGAAAAATGTATAATTACACCTAATCATACTTCTTTTATTGACGGTATATTATTACGTTTATTCCTACCTATTAATCCTGTATTTGCTGTTTATACTTCAGTGGCTTCTGCAAAAACGACAAAATGGTTAGGTCGTTATGCCGATATTGTACCTTTAGATCCTGCTAATCCAATGGCTGTACGGCATCTTGTGAAAGAAGTGGATAAAGGCCGTCCAGTGGTTATTTTCCCTGAAGGGAGAATTACCGTGACCAATGGTTTGATGAAAATCTATGAAGGTGCTGCTTTTATTGCTGCAAAATCAGGTGCTAAAGTGGTTCCTATCAGAATTGAAGGCGCTGAATTTAGCTATTTTTCACGAGTCCGTAAAAGTTTACGTATAAAGTCCAAATTTTTTCCTCGAATCACGATAAAGGTGTTGCCTGCAATTGATTTACCTATGCCAAAAGCAGAAAAATCATCAGAGCGTCGTCGGTTAGCAGGTGAAGCGATGCGCGATATTATGATGAATGCTATTATGCAAACGCGCCCAGCATTTACGCTATATGAGGCCTTCTTGCAAGCGATGTCTCAATATGGGCGATTTAGCCCGTTAATTTCAGATATCAATCTAAAAGAAGATTCTTACCAAGGATTATTGAAAAAAACGTTAGGGATCAGCCGGCTGATTGAACGTTACACAGTACCTAATGAGCGTATTGGCTTGTTATTGCCAAACACAACGGTAACAGCGGCTGCATTATTAGGTGCCACAATGCGCCAACGTGTTGTGGCTATGCTTAACTATACTGCGGGTAGCTTAGGCGTACAAAATGCAATGAAAGCAGCTTCAATCAAAACCATTTTTACATCACGCCAATTTTTAGAAAAAGGGAACTTATTACATATTCCTGAACAAACTCCGGAAGCGAATTGGATTTACCTTGAAGATCTCAAAGATAGTGTGACGCGTGAAGATAAACGCTGGATCCTCAAACATCTTATTACTCCACATAAAGCGATGTTACCGCAAAAATCGACGGATGCTGCGGTTATTTTATTTACGTCAGGATCTGAAGGTACGCCTAAAGGTGTTGTTCATAGTCATTCAAGTTTACTGGCTAACGTAGATCAAATTCGTGCTATTGCTGACTTTTCACCTAAAGATAAATTTATGTCAGCATTACCGTTATTCCATGCATTTGGCCTAACTGCTTGTCTATTAACGCCAATTTGCTTAGGCGCTCGTGTTTTTCTTTATCCAAGCCCATTACACTATCGCGTTGTGCCTGAATTAGTGTATGACCAAAATTGTACAGTGTTATTTGGTACATCAACCTTTTTAGGTAATTACGGCAAATTTGCTCATCCTTATGATTTTGCCAGAGTTAGGTATGTGGTTGCTGGTGCTGAAAAACTATCAGAATCAACTCGTATTTTATGGCAAGAAAAGTTCGGTATCCGCATTTTGGAAGGTTATGGTGTTACCGAATGTGCACCTGTTGTGTCAATCAACGTACCTATGAGTGCTAAAACACATACCGTAGGCCGTTTATTACCGGGCATGGAAGGGCGACTTATCCCAATGAATGGGATCGCGGAAGGGGGACGACTACAATTACGTGGCCCGAATGTCATGATGGGGTATTTACGTGTTGAATCACCAGAAAACCTAGAAGTCCCCGTAGCTACAAACGCGGAAGGTATTGATGAAGAAGGTTGGTATGACACTGGTGATATTGTTGCTATCGATAGTGAAGGTTATTGCACTATTAAAGGGCGCGTAAAACGCTTTGCTAAAATTGCTGGTGAGATGGTCTCTCTTGAAGGTGTCGAGCAACTTGCACGTAAAGCATCTAAAGGTGAGCACGCAGTCGTGGCTATCAGCGATAAACGTAGAGGAGAATCCTTGGTACTGTTTACAACAGATAAGCAATTGGATCGTAGCGCATTATCAACACTGGCTAAAGCAGAAGGTGTTGCGGAAATAGCCGTACCGAAAGATATTCGTTTTGTTAAAGAAATTCCTGTTCTTGGGAGTGGGAAAACGGATTTTGTCTCATTGAAAAAACTTGCTGAACAGGAAAATAACTAATGTCAGAGAATATTAGCCAGCCTCCTTTAATGAGTAGGGGAATGAAAGCAGTATTGTTATCGCAATTTCTTTCTGCTTTTGCTGATAATGCACTACTGTTTGCCATTTTAGCTCAGTTTAAGTCAGCTCTTTACCCTGAATGGAGCCAGCCTGTTTTACAAATGGTCTTTGTGCTGGCTTTTATTCTTTTAGCCCCTTTTGTGGGGCAAGTTGCTGATCGTAATCCTAAGGGGAGGGTTATGCTCAGTGGTAATATCTTAAAATTTGTGGGGGCTTTTCTTATTTGTGTGGGCTCTGATCCCTTCTTAGGTTATGCCTTAGTCGGGATTGGTGCTGCAGTTTATTCTCCAGCCAAATATGGTATTTTAGGCGAATTAACCGATGGAGAGCGTTTAGTCAAAGCGAATGGTTTAATGGAAGCATCAACCATTGCTGCTATTTTATTGGGCTCAGTGATTGGTGGTTTTCTCTCTGATTGGAGTATTGTTTTTGCATTAGGTGTCTGTGCAATGATGTACGCTTTGGCGGTTCTTGTTAACTTTGGTATCCCTAAATTATCTGCCGCGCAAATAGGTCGAGGTTGGAACATAAAAAAAATGTTCGCTCAATTTCTTGAGGCAACAGGTACTTTATGGGCAGATAAAGAAAGTCGTTTTTCATTAGTGGGAACCAGTATGTTTTGGGGCGCAGGCGTGACTTTGCGTTTTTTGCTCGTTCAATGGGTACCTATTGCATTAGGCATGACTGATAACACCACTCCAACAATATTAAATGCGATGGTGGCTATTGGTATTGTTGTTGGCGCTGGATTAGCCGCTAAATTTGTAACACTGAAAACAGTACGTCGCTGTATGCCTGCGGGTATTTTAATTGGCCTTGGGGTCGTTTACTTTTCATTGCAAACCTCAATTATTCCATCTTATTTAATCCTTATCGTTATTGGTATTTTTGGTGGCTTCTTTGTAGTTCCATTGAATGCACTATTACAAGATAAAGGAAAGCACAGCGTGGGAGCGGGTAATGCTATCGCAGTACAAAACTTAGGTGAAAATACAGCGATGCTATTAATGTTAGGCTTGTTCTCACTGGTTACCAGTATTGGAATATCTGTTGTTGCCATCGGAATTGGATTTGGTGCTATCTTTGCACTCGCAATAGGTGGTTTATGGTTATGGGATTGCACTAGAAAGAAATCTTAAACAGTAGGATTTAGAATAGAGGTTAGATGAACCTTAATGATAAATTACGATGAAATGACTCACTTAAGTATTGAAGTGGGTAACGCGCTAATTGAAAAGAAGAGCACGATAACAACGGCAGAATCTTGTACTGGTGGATGGATTGCAAAAGTCATCACAGATATTGCAGGAAGCTCTGATTATTATCACCGTGGCTTTGTGACCTACAGTAACGAAGCAAAGCATGAAATGATAGGTGTTGATGAACAAACCTTGATTAAATATGGCGCTGTTAGCGAAGAAGTCGTTCTAGAAATGGCGAAAGGCGCACTTGATGCTGCAAATGCCGATTTTGCTGTTTCTGTCAGTGGTATTGCAGGCCCTGGTGGAGGTAGTAAAGAAAAACCAGTGGGCTTAGTTTGGTTTGGCTTTGCGGTTAAAACAACAACCGGTGTTCAGGTAACAGCAAAACACTGTATATTCAGTGGTTCGCGAGAGCAAGTAAGAGCAGAATCTGTTATTTTTTCTTTAAAATCAATTCTTAAAGAAATTATAAATAATTAACTTGATACTGTATGATTATACAGTATAATGAGTTTCAACAAGCAAAATCATATACGTTTTAATGGTAGTGACCCATCTTTATGCTTCACTGCCCAGAGGGAGATAACATGGCTATTGATGAAAACAAACAAAAAGCATTGGCCGCAGCACTTGGTCAAATTGAAAAGCAATTTGGTAAAGGGTCTATCATGCGTTTGGGCGAAGATCGTTCCATGAACGTTGAAACCATCTCTACGGGATCTTTATCATTAGACGTTGCTTTAGGTGCTGGTGGTTTACCACGTGGTCGTATTGTTGAAATCTATGGCCCAGAATCTTCAGGTAAAACAACTTTAACATTACAAGTTATCGCTTCAGCTCAACGTGAAGGCAAAATTTGTGCTTTTATCGATGCTGAACATGCTTTAGATCCAATCTATGCCCAAAAATTGGGTGTAGATATTGATAACCTACTGTGTTCTCAGCCTGATACGGGTGAGCAAGCCTTAGAAATTTGTGATGCATTATCTCGTTCTGGTGCTGTTGATGTTATCGTTGTTGACTCTGTAGCAGCATTAACACCAAAAGCTGAAATTGAAGGTGAAATCGGCGATTCTCACGTAGGTTTAGCCGCTCGTATGATGAGCCAAGCTATGCGTAAGTTAGCGGGTAACCTAAAAAATTCCAATACGTTACTTATTTTTATCAACCAAATCCGTATGAAAATTGGTGTTATGTTCGGTAACCCAGAAACCACAACTGGTGGTAATGCACTTAAATTCTACGCATCTGTTCGTTTAGATATTCGTCGCATTGGTTCTGTTAAAAACGGTGATGAAGTTGTGGGAAGTGAAACCCGCGTTAAAGTTGTAAAAAATAAGATTGCAGCGCCATTTAAACAAGCTGAATTCCAAATTATGTACGGCGAAGGTATTAATACTTTTGGTGAGCTTATCGATTTAGGTGTTAAACATAAATTGGTAGAAAAAGCAGGTGCATGGTACAGCTACAATGGCGAGAAGATTGGTCAAGGTAAAGCTAATGCAACAACTTATCTAAAAGAACATCCAGAGATGTACGATGAATTAAATACAAAATTACGTGAAATGTTATTAAATCATGCAGGTGAGTTTACAAGTGCGGCTGATTTTGCCAATGAAGGTAAGACTGAAGAGACAGAAGAATAATCTCTCGGCTCGTAATAGAATGACTAAAATTGATAGTGTATTTAGATAAATTACTATTATTGTAATGGTAAATAGCTAGTCAATTAATGTGATTTAACTCACTTAAAAAGGAAGCTCTAAAAAGGCTTCCTTTTTGTTATGTGTAGTTTTATTTATCCAAGTTATGGCTTATATTGGTTTTATTCTGTTTTCTATCCATTAAAACTAGCCTTTAACACTATTTTATTTAATATAACGATATTTTTTACTAATGATTTTTTATAGTTGTATGAAAGTTTATATAGTGAAATTTTGATGATATATTCTCAGTAATTATTAATATAAATAAGAATCATTACAATTTGCTCGCTGAGTAAGATTGTAAATAATTGATATAGAGAGATAAATACCTTCAAAATATTTGAATATAATAAGGATGATATTTAAGAGCTTATTGAGTGATATGATAGATCTCATACTGAGAAGTACTTTTTTTTTAGTCAGTTATCGTGAGTTTATTATATTTCTTAATGGATAATGCCAGTGTATTTATTCTTGATTGTTATAAGAAAAAGAGGTTATTCAAGAAAAAAACACATCTAGTTTGTGAGATGACAAAAAAACAATAATAACAAATACTTTTTAATAATTACAAAATGAAAATACTTTAAACCTCTTACATTTCTTAGAATAATCTCACTTAAATAGAGAAAAGTCCCATTCTCATATAACAATCCCACTTTCAGAAAAAAACTAGACGATTTACAATGTCAACACGAATAAGTTTATCGGGGGTTTTACTTCTGACAGAAGAAATTCTATCTTATCCCTACTTATGTATTCGTTGGCTAAGTAGAGGTAACCATAAACCTCCTCTAACTAGATTTCTAATTTCTGTTTTTCCAGCTTGATTTCGGGATAATTATGAGCAAAAGCACCGCTGAGATCCGTCAGGCGTTTCTCGACTTTTTTCATACTAAAGGACATCAAATAGTACCTAGCAGTTCTTTGGTTCCAAATAACGATCCAACATTGCTGTTTACAAACGCAGGGATGAACCAATTCAAAGATGTGTTTCTTGGATTGGACAATAGACCTTATTCCCGAGCGACAACCGCGCAACGCTGTGTACGTGCTGGTGGTAAACATAACGATTTAGAAAATGTGGGTTATACTGCCCGTCACCATACTTTTTTTGAAATGCTAGGTAATTTTAGTTTTGGTGACTATTTCAAACATGACGCAATCCATTTTGCTTGGGAATTATTAACGGGCAAAGAGTGGTTTAACTTACCTAAAGAAAGGCTTTGGGTAACCGTATATGCTACAGATGATGAAGCTTATGATATTTGGAATAAAGAAATTGGTATTCCTGCAGAAAGAATAATTCGCATTGGCGATAATAAAGGTGCACCATTTGCCTCAGATAACTTCTGGCAAATGGGAGACACTGGTCCTTGTGGACCTTGCACCGAAATATTTTATGATCACGGTGACCACATTTGGGGGGGGCCTCCGGGATCACCAGAAGAAGACGGCGATCGCTATATTGAGATCTGGAACATTGTCTTCATGCAATTTAACCGTAAATCAGACGGTACAATGGATCCATTACCCAAACCATCTGTTGATACAGGTATGGGATTAGAGCGTATTACGGCTGTTTTACAGCATGTAAACTCTAACTATGATATTGATTTATTCCGTTCATTAATTGAATCAGTCGCGAAAGTGACTAATGCTTCTGATTTAAGTAATAAATCGTTACGCGTTATTGCTGACCATATTCGTTCTTGTTCCTTCCTTATCTGTGATGGTGTTATTCCTTCTAATGAAGGTCGTGGCTATGTGCTACGTCGTATTATTCGTCGAGCTGTGCGTCATGGGTATATGCTTGGCGCGAAAGATACCTTCTTCTATAAATTAGTTGCGCCATTAATTGAAGTGATGGCTGAGGCGGGTGAAGAATTAAAACGTCAACAAGTTACTGTTGAGAAAGTACTCAAAACAGAAGAAGAGCAGTTTGCTCGTACGTTAGAACGTGGTCTTCAACTATTAGATGAAGAGCTTGCTCAATTAACAGATGACGTTCTTCCGGGTGAAACAGCTTTCCGCCTTTATGATACTTACGGTTTCCCTCTTGATTTAACGGCTGATGTTTGCCGTGAAAGAAATATTAAAGTTGATGAAAAGGGCTTTGATCTTGCAATGGAGGAGCAACGTAAACGTGCTCGTGAATCCAGCGGTTTTGGTACTGACTATAATAGCCTTATCAAAGTTGATAGCCGCAGTGATTTCTCTGGCTATGATCATAACGAACAGCAAGGCACTGTTACGGCCATTTTTCGTAATGGACAATCAGTCACTGAATTAAAAGCAGGCGAAGAAGGTATAATCTTCTTAAATAAGACGGCATTTTATGCAGAGTCTGGTGGTCAGGTGGGTGATAAAGGTGTCTTGACGAGTAAAGATAGTCAGTTTGAAGTCACAGATACGCAAAAATACGGTAAAGCAATTGGCCATATTGGTAAAGTTAACGTAGGGTCATTTATTGTTAACCATAAAATCAATGCTACCATTGATATTGCTCGCCGTGATGCCATTCGATTGAATCACTCTGCGACTCACTTATTACATGCAGCATTACGCCAAGTATTAGGTACGCATGTTACGCAAAAAGGTTCTTTAGTTAACGATAAATACCTGCGCTTTGACTTCTCTCATTTTGAAGCAGTTAAACCAGAGCAATTACGAGAAATCGAAGACATTGTGAATGCGCAAATCCGTCTTAACTCACCGATTGTCACTGAGCTAATGGATCTTGAGGACGCTAAAGAGAAAGGGGCGATGGCTCTGTTTGGTGAGAAATACGACGAACGTGTTCGTGTTTTAACCATGGGGGATTTCTCTACTGAACTTTGTGGCGGTACTCACGCTTCTAGGACGGGGGATATTGGTTTATTCCGTATTATCAGTGAGTCAGGAACGGCGGCTGGTATTCGTCGTATTGAGGCAATTACAGGTATTACAGCAATTGAGAGTGTTCATGAGCAATCAGATCTTATCTCTCTTGTTGCGCAAGTTCTAAAAAGTGACGGTACAAACTTGGTTGAAAGAATTAAGACAGTCCAAGAAAAGTACCGCTTATTAGAAAAAGAACTCCAACAACTAAAAGATCAGCAAGCAGCCCAAGAAAGTTCTTCTTTAGGTGGTCAAGCTAAAAACGTGAAAGGTATCAAACTTTTAGTTCGTGAGCTTAATGGTGTTGAGCCAAAAATGTTAAGAACCATGGTTGATGATTTAAAAAATCAATTGGGTTCAGCAATTATTGTGCTTTCTACTATTTCTGATGGTAAAGTGAGCTTAATTGTTGGGGTCACTAAAGATTTGACTGCTAAAGTTAAAGCGGGTGAGTTAATTAGTTTTGTAGCACAGCAAATCGGCGGTAAAGGTGGCGGTCGCCCTGATATGGCTCAAGCTGGTGGTACTGATATTGATGCTTTACCTGTGGCTTTAGCAAGTGTTGACGAGTGGGTTGAATCGCATCTGTAAGCGATAATAACCTGAAAAAAGGCGCTATCCCTGATTTATAGGGATAACGCCTTATAGAGATATTGATGATCCGTTAAATAATCAGTCACAAAATTTATATTTTGTTATGAAGTATGAGTTACTTGTGATAAATAATGATTATACGAATTGACAATGTATGATGGATAATGGCCGGGAAATTCTAGAGACCCGACTCTTGTAAATTTTCAAGGAGCAAAGAATGCTTATTCTAACTCGTCGAGTTGGTGAAACGCTTATGATAGGCGATGATGTGACCGTAACCGTTTTAGGGGTTAAAGGTAATCAGGTACGGATTGGCGTAAATGCACCCAAAGAAGTATCAGTCCATCGTGAAGAGATCTATCAACGAATTCAGGCCGAGAAAACTCAGCCTACTGATAACTACTAAATAAATTCCCACTTTTAGTTAGCTACAATTCATTCGTAAGCGTCCACACTTTTGCCGGGTCTGGGCGCTTTTCTCTTTATAAGACTTTTTATTCCTTTTTTGGTTCCTATCATCACTCTCCTTGAGTTGCATTTATTATTGCACTATCCGTTTATTCTGATTGACAGAATTGAAACTCTTTTTACCTCTAATCATTCGCTTCACAATTATTTGTTTTGCAAATAAATATATTTGCTATGAGTATAAAATACTTGAATGATTTTTCATCAGCGATATCATTGTGTTTAAGACTTTTTTAGCCAATCTTGCTGATAAACGCATCAGTTTGTTTGTGAAGTGTTCAAACAAACATATATTCGTAAAAAGTTGAGAAAAATTGTTTGACTTCTTAGGCTGAGAAAGTAATATGTGCGCCACACAGAGACGAGATGTTCAGTAAGAACTTCGTTGAGTGGTTCTAAATATGGTGAGATGGCCGAGAGGCTGAAGGCGCTCCCCTGCTAAGGGAGTATGCGGTCAAAAGCTGCATCGAGGGTTCGAATCCCTCTCTCACCGCCATTTAGATTGCATCCTTAGCTCAGCTGGATAGAGTACTCGGCTACGAACCGAGCGGTCGGAGGTTCGAATCCTCCAGGATGCACCAATTCCAACCCCATGATTAATGTATGGGGTTTTTATTTTGGTGCAAATGGTGAATAATTTGCATTAAAAGAGTAAAGTATTAAAACGGCGCATCCTTAGCTCAGCTGGATAGAGTACTCGGCTACGAACCGAGCGGTCGGAGGTTCGAATCCTCCAGGATGCACCATCTCATTACTCATTATTGCTAATAGCAATATGAGCAGCTAGAAAGATTACGACGACGCATCCTTAGCTCAGCTGGATAGAGTACTCGGCTACGAACCGAGCGGTCGGAGGTTCGAATCCTCCAGGATGCACCATCTTTTATTAGATATCATAGTTAAATCGCTTCTAGAATAATTCGTTAGACCTGCATCCTTAGCTCAGCTGGATAGAGTACTCGGCTACGAACCGAGCGGTCGGAGGTTCGAATCCTCCAGGATGCACCATCTTTAAAGCCTCGCTTTTGCGAGGCTTTTTGCTTTCCACGATTCATTCATTTCTCATTATGCTAAGATTTTGTTTAGCATCTACTAACAATGCTAACATCATCTAATCAGCGACAATTTAGTGACTTTACGATAAAGTAACACCTATCTATTTACTAACATTAATCAACGCGGGAGGTCACCTTTGATCCCGGACGTATCCAAAGCGCTTTCTTGGTTGGAAGCACACCCTAAAGTTTTATGTGGCATCCACCGTGGTATCGAGCGTGAAACCTTAAGGGTAACACCAGAAGGCAATTTAGCATCAACCGAGCATCCTATCTCATTAGGTAAGTCATTAACTCATAAATGGATCACAACAGATTTCGCTGAATCGCTGTTAGAGTTTATAACGCCTGTTGATGACAATATTTCACATACCCTGCACTTTTTAGCTGATTTACATCGCTATACGGCGCGTCACTTAGATAATGAACGCATGTGGCCTATGAGTATGCCTTGCTTTATTGAAGCAGAAGATAAGATTACGCTTGCTCAATTTGGCACATCCAATGTCGGGCGTTTTAAAACGCTATATCGTGAAGGGCTGAAAAATCGTTATGGCGCTTTAATGCAAACTATTTCAGGTGTGCATTATAATTTTTCATTGCCTATCGAATTTTGGCAAGCATGGGCGAATATCAAAGATGAAAACAGTGGTAAAGAGGCGATTTCAGATGGTTATTTGCGTTTGATCCGCAACTATTATCGCTTTGGTTGGATTATTCCATTTTTCTTTGGTGCATCGCCGGCAATTTGTGGATCTTTTTTAAAGGGAAGAGAAACAAACTTACCGTTTGAAAATACGCCAAAAGGTGCGAAGTATTTACCTTACGCAACGTCATTACGTTTAAGTGACTTGGGATATACCAACAAATCCCAAAGTGATTTGGATATTACCTTTAATCACCTCGAGACTTACGTCAAAGGGCTGAAAAAAGCGATTCATAAGCCATCTGATGAATTTGCAAAACTGGGTGTTAAGAATAAAGACGGCGAATACATTCAATTAAACACCAACGTACTACAGATTGAAAATGAGCTTTATGCACCTATTCGCCCTAAGCGTGTAGTCAAAGGTGATGAGTCTCCTTCTGATGCTTTATTACGAGGTGGCATTGAATATATTGAAGTTCGTTCACTCGATATTAATCCTTTTACACCAATTGGTGTCGATGAAACACAAATTCGTTTCCTTGATTTATTTTTGATTTGGTGTGTTTTAGCTGATGCACCAGAAATGAGCGCATCTGAATTAGCGTGTTGTCGTTCAAATTGGAATAACGTTATTCTAGAAGGACGTAAACCAGGTCAAGTTATCGGCATGGGGTGTGGAGAAAGAAGAGAGCCGTTAGCACAAGTGGGTAAAGCGTTATTTGCAGATTTAAAACGTGTAGCTAATGTTCTTGATTGCTGTTCTGGCACAAAATATATGGAAGTTTGTGTTAAGTTAGAAGAAATGTTTGATAATCCAGAATTAACCTTTTCTGGCAGACTGTTAGAGAAAATCAAAACACAAGGCATTGGTAGCTACGGTTTATCTTTAGCGGAAGAGTATTACCAAGAATTAATTAAAACACCTTATGAAACATTGACTGATGAAGCGTTCGAACATGAGAGAATTTCATCTATAAAACGTCAAGAAGAGTTAGAAAAGAGTGATACCATTTCTTTTGATGAGTATTTGAAGAACCATGCGGGGGCGAATGCCGATAACGTGGCTTCCTAAACTTAGATAGAAAAAAGCCACACTAAGATTTGTGTGGCTGAAAAATTCTATAGAGAAATAGGGATGATAACATTTTGCGCGTATTCATTACTAAGACCGGGCTACTTGCAGAAAGTTTCATTTTTTCTTAAAAATATTTAAATTTTTCTTAGGAGGTTTTTTATGCCTTTATTGGATAGTTTTACTGTTGATCATACTCGTATGTCTGCACCCGCTGTACGCGTTGCTAAAACAATGAAAACGCCATCAGGTGATACCATCACGGTATTTGACTTACGTTTTACTGTGCCAAATAAAAAAGCTATGCCTGAGAAAGGAATTCATACATTAGAGCATCTGTTCGCTGGCTTCATGCGTAACCATCTTAATGGTAATGGAGTCGAGATCATTGATATCTCGCCGATGGGGTGTCGTACAGGCTTCTATATGAGCTTAATTGGGCAACCAGAAGAACAGAGAGTTGCTGATGCATGGAAAGCAGCAATGGAAGATGTTTTGAAAGTAAAAGATCAAAATCATATCCCTGAGTTGAATGTATATCAATGCGGTACTTATGAAATGCACTCTCTGACTGAAGCACAAGACATTGCACGGGATATTTTATCTCACCATATTGGTATTAATCATAACGACGAATTAGCACTTCCTGAAGAGACTTTAAAAGAGCTACATATCTAGTCTTAGGCACCTTATAAAACTAGGGGACAATAGATCAAGAAATTCGCATCCTGATTTATTGTCTCTTTTTATTCTAATTTTTTCCTATTTTTCTTTTTTTTATCCCATTGTTTTATTTTCTTATCTTCTTATATTGTTATCACAATAATGGATTAAATTTATGCTTAATACACGGAGTACACTTTTATTATGGAAAATCATCCATTCCTATCACCCAAATTGGTTTTAGAATTTTTTGTTCGAGAATTTTATTTCTTTGGTAAAAGTACATTGCGTACTCATTTTCCACGCAAGTCTCTTTCTCTTACGTTAAAAAAAGGTGAAACAGCATGCTTTATTTGTCAACGAGAAGAATATGGTTATTCTTATTCTCATGAGCCAGCACTTAATCTAGTGATGTGAGTAAAAAATCATGGTTTTTATTCTGATTATCAACAAGTAAGGCCTATTCAACTCAAGAGAGAACAAGCAATAGAACCTTCTTATATGGAACCCGCGAGAGAGTTTGATTTTCGTAATAGCAAATTACGATTTGAGTTAGGATAAATAGAAAAAAATAAAGCGCTTCAATAAGCGCTTTATTTTGCATTCATTAATGATGAGGAATAGCGAGATGGCGAATTAGGGCCTTTTTGATCACGTTGTCCTGGACTTCAAGTATTTCGAATTCATAATCACTGACTTTTATTTTATCGCCGACAACAGGTAAGTCACCAAGTTCTTCAATAATGACACCGTTAATAGTTCTGGCTTCATCTTCGGGCAAATGCCAGCCAAATGCTTTATTGATGTCTCGAATATTTGTTGTGCCATCAACGAGTAATGATCCATCTTTTTGAGATGTCACTTCTTCTGCTAATGACGGTGACATTGAAGTGGTAAAGTCACCCACAATTTCTTCTAAAATATCTTCAACAGTGACCAAACCTTGAATTTCACCATATTCATCTACCACAATACCTGCTTTTTCATTATTAAGCTGAAAATTAACAAGCTGTAAATTTAACGGTGTGCTTTCAGGAATAAAATAGACTTTATCTGCCGCTTTCATCAAAATTTGTTTAGTGAATTCTTTTTTCTCCGTCATTAAACGATAGGCTTCACGCACTCGTAACATTCCAATGGCATCATCAAGAGTATCGCGATAAAGCACAATTCGACCATGAGGGGAGTGAGTGAGTTGTCTTACGATTGATTTCCATTCGTCATTTACATCGATACCAATAATTTCATTTCTTGGAACCATAATATCGCCAATAGTTACTTTTTCTAAATCAAGAATAGAAAGCAACATATTTTGATTTCTTTGAGAAAGCTTTGATTTTGATTCATTTACAATGGTTCTTAGCTCTTCTTTTGAAACGGCATTACCTTGTATTACTGGCGACTTTATTCCTAAAATTCGCATGAATATTAATGTGATTTTATTAAAAAACCAAACAATCGGTAACATGATTTTTTGTAATGGTGAAAGAATGATGCTACTTGGGTAGGCAAACTGTTCTGGATACAACGCCGCGATTGATTTTGGTAGTACTTCCGCAAAAATAAGGATCACAAACGTTAATATCCCTGTTGCTATAGCAACACCAGCATCACCATATAAACGCATGCCCACAATAGTTGCTAATGCAGATGCAACAATATTAATCAGATTATTGCCAATCAATACCAGACTGATCAATCTATCAGGCCGTTGCAATAGTTTTTCAACACGTTTTGCAGAGCGATTTCCTTGTTTTGCTGCATGACGAAGACGATAACGATTAATCGTCATCATACTGGTTTCTGTTCCAGAAAAATAAGCTGAGGCAATAATCATCGCTATTAGTATGATAATGAGCGTAGTTGTCGACACATGCTCCAAAATTGAGATCCTTTTGCTACCTTAAAATAAAAATTAATTAAGCATTAACTCTTGTAATAAACGATTACCAAAAAAAGCTAATGTCAAAATAATGGCGCCAATCAAGTTAAAGATAATGACTTTTTTCCCTCTCCACCCTTCGCGGAAATGTCCCCATAATAAAATGATGTAAACAAACCAAGCGATAATAGAAAAAATCGATTTATGGATATTTTCTTTACCAAAAATATTATCCATGTACACCAAACCTGTACACAATGTTAGTGTGAGTAACACGACACCAACTTGTGTGATATGAAACATTTTACGCTCAATCGTCATTAATGGTGGCATTTGAGGTGAGAATTTTAGTTTCTTATTTTTTAGCTGATAGTCGAGCCAGCTTAGTTGTAATGCATACAATGCTGCGATTAACAGTGTGGCATAGCTTAATAATGCGAGCCCTATATGGATAAAGAGTGATGTACTACTTTCAAGATGTGTAACAAACTCACCTGGCATCAGTGTCGCAATGACAAGATTGACTATTGCAAAACAATAAACAATAGGCAGTAAAAACCATGCTCGGCCACGCGAAGCCACAATCGTCATAATAACGCAGACCATCAGGCTAACAATAGCACCTAGGTTGGTGAGTGAAAGATCCTGCCCGCTGTGAGGACGGAAAATTAAAAATTTTAATGAAATAGCATGCGCAACAAGCGCAATGACCGCGAAGAGGAGGGCTAATCCTCGGTATCCATTCTGCTCTTTTCGTAACAGGCTAGGTAAAATGAGCACCAGACTGAGTAAATAAGCGCAGACAGCGACGATAGAGATTGATATAACGGGCATAGTTTCGCTTACATATATTGTTTGAATAACTTCCTAGTATAGCGCTAGGAGCATTCGGCTCCAACTATTGAAGTCATTAAGCTTAAATCTCTATGCAGAGATCCGCGAGTCATCGTGATATAATCGATGACATACATACTGATAAGCCCAACTTTAACACTGAGCTAAGATAATGTTTGAGAATTTAAGTGATAGATTATCGCGCACATTGCGCAATATAAGCGGTCGAGGAAGATTGACCGAAGAAAACATTAAAGAGACACTGCGTGAAGTACGTATGGCGTTATTAGAAGCCGACGTTGCCTTACCGGTGGTTCGTGATTTTATTGCGCGAGTGAAAGAAAGTGCAGTAGGACATGAAGTTAACAAAAGCCTGACACCTGGTCAGGAGTTTGTGAAGATTGTTCAAAATGAACTCGTCAATGCGATGGGAGAAGTCAATACTGACCTTGATCTTTCTGCTCAACCACCAGCTGTTGTTTTAATGGCGGGTCTGCAAGGTGCAGGTAAAACAACCAGTGTTGCAAAATTAGGTAAATTCTTAAAAGAGAAAAAGAAGAAAAAAGTTCTGGTTGTTTCTGCTGACGTTTATCGCCCTGCGGCGATTAAACAGCTTGAAACATTAGCTGAAACTGTTGGTGTTGATTTTTTCCCTTCTACCGTACAAGAAAACCCAGTCACGATTGCAAGTAATGCATTAAAACATGCACAGCTTCAATTTTATGATGTGTTACTGGTGGATACCGCAGGGCGTTTACACGTAGATGAAGGTATGATGGAAGAGATCCAGCTCCTTCATAAAGCCATTAATCCCGTTGAAACCCTGTTTGTTGTTGACGCCATGACGGGGCAAGATGCTGCAAATACGGCAAAAGCATTTAATGAAGCATTACCATTAACCGGGGTTGTCTTAACTAAAGTTGATGGTGATGCGCGTGGTGGTGCGGCGTTATCAATTCGTCATATTACGGGCAAACCAATTAAATTCCTCGGTGTTGGGGAAAAAACAGAAGCATTAGAACCTTTCCACCCAGATCGTATTGCCTCTCGTATTTTAGGCATGGGTGATGTTCTGTCATTGATTGAAGATATTGAAAGCAAAGTTGACAGAGCTCAAGCTGAAAAATTGGCGACGAAGCTTAAAAAAGGTGATGGTTTTGATCTAAATGATTTTTTAGATCAATTAAAGCAAATGAAGAACATGGGCGGCATGGCGAGTATGTTAAGCAAAATGCCGGGTATGTCTCAGGTGCCAGATGCAGTAAAATCACAAATGGATGATTCAATTTTAGTGAAAATGGAAGCGATTATTAACTCCATGACTAAAAAAGAACGCCAAAAACCCGAAATCATCAAAGGATCTCGAAAACGTCGTATTGCGATGGGATCAGGTACGCAGGTGCAAGACGTCAACCGTTTGTTAAAACAGTTTGATGACATGCAACGTATGATGAAAAAAATGAAAAAAGGTGGCATGGCTAAGATGATGCGTAGCATGAAAGGTATGATGCCACCAGGATTTCCAGGCCGATAAAATCAAAAAGCCTGAAAAAAAACGTGCTTTGGATTGCTTTTTTCGCCAAAGTGAGTAAACTTTTCGGGCTTTTTATATGACAACCGGACTCCGTTCCTCGATGGCGTCTGGTTGTTTTATTAACTAATGAGGATGTTATGGTAACAATTCGTTTAGCTCGTGGCGGCGCAAAAAAGCGTCCGTTTTACCAAGTAGTAGTAACCGATAGCCGCAATGCGCGTGATGGTCGTTTCATTGAACGCGTAGGCTTTTATAACCCACTGGCAACCGGTAATGCAGAAGAATTACGTTTAGACGTAGACCGTGTTGAACACTGGGTTGCTCAAGGCGCAACTGTTTCAGAACGTGTTGCTGGCCTGATCAAATCAGCGAAGAAAAGCGCTTAATCTGTCGCGGTGGTAACAATGAGCGAACAAAAAACCTTAAAAGAGCCTGTAGAACCTATTGTTATGGGTAAGTTGGGCTCACCTTACGGGATCCGTGGTTGGCTCAGAGTTTTTTCCTCCACCGAACATGCCGAAAACATTTTTGAATATCAACCGTGGTTTATTCAGCGTCATGGACAGTGGGAAACTATTGAAATTGAAAGTTGGAAACATCACAACCAAGATATTATTGTCAAGCTAAAAGGTATTGACGACAGAGATGCGGCTAATTTCCTGACGAATGTTGAAATTGTCGTGAATGCATCGCAACTGCCTGAACTTGAAGGTGAATATTACTGGAAAGATCTGATGGGTTGCCATGTTGAAACTGACAAAGGCTACGATTTAGGTGTCATTACTGACATGATGGAAACGGGCTCAAATGACGTCATGGTGATTAAAGCTAATCTGAAAGATGCATTCGGTGTTGGGGAACGGTTAGTTCCGTTTCTTGATGGGCAGGTTATCAAGAAAGTCGATCTCTCAGCGAAAAAAATTATCGTTGATTGGGATCCTGGTTTTTAGATTATCCGGTTAACGGTTCTCAACGGTGGGACACTAAAATGTGGATTGGGGTAATTAGCCTATTTCCAGAAATGTTCCGCTCTATAACCGAGTACGGGGTGACTGGTCGGGCAGTGAAGCATGGTCTGCTTAATGTAGAATGTTGGAATCCCCGAGATTTTACATACGACAGACACAATACCGTTGATGATCGTCCTTATGGCGGTGGTCCTGGTATGTTGATGATGGTACAGCCTCTAAGGGAAGCCATTCATCAAGCGAAAGCTGCGGCTGGTGATGGAGCAAAGGTGATTTATTTATCACCTCAGGGACGCAAACTCGATCAACAAGGAGTTTGTGAACTGGCAACAAATGAGAAGCTAATTCTAGTTTGTGGTCGGTATGAAGGTATAGATGAGCGTGTCATTCAAACAGAAATCGATGAAGAATGGTCTGTGGGTGATTACGTATTAAGTGGTGGGGAATTACCTGCCATGATAATGATAGATGCAGTAGCACGCTTTGTACCGGGTGTTCTCGGACATGTAGCCTCTGCGAAAGAGGATTCTTTTGCTGAAGGTTTACTGGATCATCCTCACTATACTCGCCCAGAGGTATTAGATGGTATGGAAGTTCCGGCAGTTCTACTATCGGGCAACCATGCACATATTAATCGCTGGCGTATGAAACAATCACTGGGTCGAACCTGGCTAAGAAGACCTGAGCTTCTGGAAAGCCTAGCTCTGACTGACGAGCAAAGAGTGCTGTTAACAGAGTTCCAACAGGAATATCTGGAAAGTACAGCAGAGTAAGTCTGACACAAGGTGTCATTAATATCAGTTTACCTAGGGTAAGAGAGTTATTATGAGCAATATTATTAAGCAAATCGAACAAGAACAAATGAAGCAAGATGTACCTTCATTTCGTCCAGGCGATAATGTAGAAGTTAAGGTATGGGTTGTTGAAGGTTCTAAAAAACGTCTGCAGGCATTCGAGGGCGTGGTTATCGCTATTCGTAACCGCGGTCTGCACTCTGCATTTACTGTTCGTAAAATTTCTAATGGCGAAGGTGTTGAGCGTGTATTCCAAACTCACTCTCCAGTCGTAGATAGCATCACTGTGAAACGTCGTGGTGCGGTTCGCCAAGCTAAATTGTACTACCTGCGTGAGCGTTCAGGTAAGGCTGCTCGTATCAAAGAGCGTCTTAACGCTAAATAATACGCTTTCGCACATCCGAAAGTTATTGTTAAAAGGTCAGCATTTGCTGGCCTTTTTTTTTATCTCTTTTACTTCAATCTCCCTATCTTCTCTACTTTTCTTATGCTGAGATTCATTAAAAGATAAAGTGTAATTATATGTTTACGATATATTGTTTTGACTCAATATTTATCACATCATTTTTATTTTTTTAATGTCTATAACTGATTGTTATTTATTGATTATTTATAATTAAAATAGTATGTGTAAAGATTGAGTTACAATATTATCGTAATTATTGAAAATATGGATTGATTTCTTTACATTGCATGTTATCTTATCTTTCAGACACACAAAAATCACAATGACAGATATAAAAAGGTAACGATTATGATCATGCAAAAAGATGCACTCAATAATGTGAATATCAGCGAAGAGCTGGTTTTAATTACGCCCGAAGAGTTAAAACAAAAATACCCATTGAGTCGCAATGATCTGCATGCCATTGCTCAATCACGTCAAACAATCTCTGATATTGTTCAACATCGTGATCCTCGTTTACTTGTGGTATGCGGGCCTTGTTCGATTCATGACGTTGATGTTGCTATCGATTATGCAAAACGCCTAAAAGCATTAGCGTCCGAATTAAGTGATAGTTTGTACATTGTGATGCGTGTCTACTTTGAAAAACCTCGTACAACAGTGGGTTGGAAAGGCTTAATTAGTGATCCATTTATGGATGGTAGCTTTGAAATGGAAAAAGGATTACATATTGCGCGAAAATTGCTGACTGAATTAGTGCAACTAGGGCTACCTTTGGCAACAGAAGCATTAGATCCTAATAATCCACAATACTTAGGTGATTTATTTAGTTGGTCTGCAATTGGTGCAAGAACAACCGAGTCTCAAACTCACCGTGAAATGGCATCAGGACTTTCAATGCCAGTTGGTTTTAAAAACGGGACTGATGGTAATTTAGATACGGCAATTAATGCAATGAAAGCAGCTTCTATGCCACACCGCTTTATGGGAATTAATCAATCAGGGCAAGTGTGTTTATTACAAACGCAAGGTAACCCTGATGGGCATGTGATTTTACGGGGGGGGAAAACACCAAATTACCATGAAGAAGACGTGGCTCAATGTGAAGCTCATATGATAAAAGCAGGCTTAAAACCCTCATTGATGATTGATTGTAGCCACGGTAATTCGAATAAAGATTTCCGACGTCAAACCGCAGTGGTGGATTCAGTGATTGAACAGATCACGAAAGGTAATGAGTCTATCACCGGTATTATGTTAGAAAGTCATATTAATGAAGGTAATCAATCATCAGAACAGCCTCGTAATGAAATGAAATATGGTGTTTCAGTAACAGATGCTTGTATTAGCTGGGAGACAACAGAATCTGTATTAAGAAATTTACATGCGCAAATTTCACCTGTTTTAGCCCAGCGTGAAGCGTTGTTTAAAAAAGTAAGTTAAGCTAGATAACCATAAAGAAAAAGAGGCAAGCATCGATGGCTGAAGAATTACAATATTTGCGTGAGCAAATTGATCAGGTAGACAAATCATTGCTTTCTTTACTTGAGAAAAGAATGCAATTGGTAGCTGAAGTAGGAGAAGTTAAAAATCGCCATGGCTTACCGATTTATGCCCCTGATAGAGAAGCCTCTATGCTTGCTTCTCGGCGTAATGATGCACAGAAAATGGGAATATCTCCAGATTTGATTGAAGATGTGTTACGCCGAGTGATGCGTGAGTCTTATACGAAAGAGAATGACAAAGGTTTTAAAACGCTAAATCCTCAACTGGGTAAAATTGTTATTGTAGGGGGGAAGGGGAAAATGGGAAAACTATTTTCTCGTTTATTTACCCTTTCTGGTTATCAAGTGGAAAGTTTAGAAGCAAATGAATGGCAAACGAAATCACCCGCTATTTTTGAGAATGCGGGAATGGTCATGATTAGTGTGCCTATCCATTTAACTGTTGACGTGATCGAGTCGCTTCCACCTTTACCTGAAAATTGTTTACTTGTGGATCTCTCCTCCATTAAAAAAATACCTTTAGAAGCGATGTTAAAAGCACATAGTGGGCCTGTTTTAGGTCTTCATCCTATGTTTGGCCCTGACGTGCCTAGCTTAGCAAAACAGGTTGTGGCTTATTGTGAGGGTCGTAACCATCAAGAGTTTGAATGGTTGCTAGAGCAATTAATGGTATGGGGCGCTAGAATTGAGGCAATCGCACCAGAAGATCATGATAAAAATATGAGCTTTATTCAAGCACTTCGGCATTTTACAACGTTTGCTTACGGTCAGCATTTAGCGAAAGAGAATGTTGATCTTGCGAGTTTGCTTAGACTGTCATCTCCTATTTATCGTTTAGAATTAGCAATGATAGGGCGACTATTTGCTCAAGACCCACAACTGTATGCAGATATTATTTTATCATCAAAAGAAAATATTGAATTAATTCGTAGATATCATCACTCATTAGGCCAAGCTATCGATTTATTAGATATTAATGCAAAGAATGAGTTTGTTCATTCATTTAATAACGTGAGTGATTGGTTCGGTGATTATGCTTCTCAATTTATGAAAGAGAGTGGTGTATTATTACAAAAAGCGAATGATAGCCGTATTTAGCTATATATAGTATTTATCTACCTATAAAAGGTATAAAGGAATAACAGTATAAAAGCCGAACAGTGATTGTTCGGCTTTTATTTTGCTAATTATTTATTGGGTTTGTTTAGTTTATTACCACTCATCATCGCAAGGTGGCCAAACGCAACGATTAGAGTCTGTTGTGTTAGTCTTACTTTGTGAATACGTATTTATTGATGTTTTATTTTTTATGTTCTTATTATGGATTTGAGCACTTACATAACTAGAAAATAAAAGTGAGAGTATCAAAATAGATAATTTTTTCATAATAATTTTCTCTAAAATAATATAGTTATAAATTAGTAGTCTTTAGGATCTGGACATGGACTCACTGTACATCGTTGTAAATGTGATTGATGACTCACTGAATAAGTGTAATAGCCCTTTTCTGAATCAATCTTACTTTCATGGTTAGTGAAAAATAGACCTAAAATCAGCATGATAAAAATATTCATATTATTTTCCTGTTTTTCAATTATTAAAAATAAATAGATTTTTCCTACTTTTATTCAGGAAATAAGAGTGGCTGAATTTAAATATATATTTAAAAACAATAAGATAAATACCTTCTTTTATTAATACTCTAATGTCATTTATATTTATTGTTATTTAATTGTTATTGTTGGGTTTAATTAAATAACTATTAATGTTCAATATTTTCTTTTTATTGAATTTTTTTTGTTGATGAGATCTTAAAACTGAATGAAATTAAAATGTATTATTAAAACTATAACAGTGATCAAAAAAATAGATATAACAGTTATCGTAGATTATATTTCATAAGCTGTTTTTCTTGAAAGAAATGCTAAAAAACCAATTGTATTATTTTTATATTCCGATGTATTTTCCAAGGGGTAACTTATGGATTTTTTAATACAACTCGCCATTATATTAGTGTGTCTATTCTATGGAGCTAGGAAAGGGGGAATTGCATTAGGTCTATTAGGTGGTGTAGGTCTTGTTATTTTAGTTTTTATTTTTAATCTTCCTCCGGGAAAGCCACCTGTTGATGTAATGCTCGTTATTATTGCAGTTGTTTCTGCGTCAGCAACATTACAAGCATCTGGTGGATTGGATGTTATGCTACAAATAGCAGAAAAACTATTACGTAAAAATCCGAAATACATTTCTATCGTTGCCCCACTCGTTACTTGTACATTGACAATATTATGTGGCACAGGGCATGTTGTTTATACCATCTTACCTATTATCTATGATGTATCGATTAAAAATAATATTCGACCAGAAAGGCCAATGGCTGCAAGTACTATTGGTTCACAAATGGGAATTATTGCAAGCCCCGTGTCTGTTGCGGTTGTAACCTTAGTGGCAATGCTAGGTGACGTCACTTTTAATGGTAAACACCTTGAGTTTTTAGATTTATTAGCAATTACAATTCCTTCTACTTTTATTGGTATTTTAGCGATTGGTATTTTTAGTTGGTTTAGAGGTAAGGATTTAGATAAGGATCTACGCTTCCAAGAGTTTATTTCAGTTCCTGAAAACCATGATTATGTTTATGGTGATACAGCGACACTTTTAGATAAAAAGTTGCCGATGAAAAACTGGGTGGCAATGTGGATATTCTTAGGTGCAATTGCGGTTGTTGCGATATTAGGTGCCTTTTCTGAAATACGTCCTGTATTTAATGGTAAACCGTTATCTATGGTGCTCGTTATTCAGATGTTTATGTTATTAGCGGGCGCATCAATTATTATTATCTGTAAAACGAATCCGTCTCTTATTTCTAAAAATGAAGTTTTCCGCTCAGGGATGATAGCAATTGTTGCTGTATATGGTATTGCTTGGATGGCAGAAACCATGTTCTCTGCGCATATGAAAGAAATAGAAGCCGCATTAGGGCAATTAGTACGAGAATATCCTTGGGCTTATGCTGTTGTTTTATTATTAGTGTCTAAGTTTGTTAACTCACAAGCGGCGGCTTTAGCCGCAATTGTTCCCTTAGCATTGGGGATTGGTGTAGATCCTGCTTATATTATTGCATCTGCACCTGCTTGTTATGGTTACTATATTCTGCCAACTTACCCGAGTGACTTAGCCGCCATTCAATTTGACCGTTCTGGTACAACTCGAATAGGGCGTTTTGTTATTAACCATAGCTTTATTCTACCAGGGTTAATTGGTGTAACAGTTTCCTGTGTCTTTGGTTGGGTATTTGCAGCGATGTATGGCTTTTTATAATTAATTGAATTTATAATAAGAACAGAAAAGCCAGATAGTTATATTACTATCTGGCTTTTATCTTTGAGTGAGATTATTTGACTTCAACGGGAACAACATTCTCTGAAGGGTAACAGCCTAGAACTTTTAATGAACGCGTAGTTTGTGATAAATCGTGTAAGGCTTTTTGCATACTGATATCACGTAGATTAGCTTGAACATCAATATAAAACATCTCTTCCCAAGGCGTGCCATTAATAGGGCGAGATTCTAATTTCGTCATAATAATGTCGTATTTCTTTAAAATCATTAAAGCATCGACTAAAGCACCTGCTTGTTGTCCTGTTGCCATTAAGAACGTTGTTTTCGCAGGAACTTGCTCTGAGACATCGATAGCTTTTCGTGCAATAACAATAAAACGTGTAACGTTTATTTGCTGATTAGCTAAATTATTCGCTAAAGGTTTTAAACCATAAAGAGAACCACCCGCTTCACTACCAATGGCGGCTATGTGAGGTGATTGCGCCAATGCAACCTTTTCCATGGCTGCAGCAGTACTTTCGCAATATTCGATTTTCCAATTTGGATACTGATTTAAATAATGGCTACATTGTTGGAAAGGTTGAGGATGGCTATAAATAATTTGTAGTTCTTCTGTTGTACTATCAACGCTAGTTAAAAGTGCGTGATTAATAGGAATACGGATTTCACCTACGATAGACAGTGATGTTGTCTGCAGTAAATCGTAAACATCATTAATTGCACCGGAGCTAGTATTCTCAATAGGCAATAAACCGTAATCAGCTTGGCCTGTATCAACCAGTGTAAAAATATCATCAAATTTTTGGCAGGTACAATCAACAAAGGTATCGAAATGGCGGGCTGCATATTGACGAGCTGCAATATGTGAATAAGAGCCTTTGGGCCCTAAATAAGCAATTCTAGCTGATTCATTTGGTGTTGCATTGAGGTGCTGTTGTAGGATAGCTTGTTGTGTTAATACGGAGTCTTCAATGATCATTTGAAAAATACGGCTGATATAAAAACCATCTAACCCAACATTTTTTCCTTTCTCAATTAATAAATTAAGTAATTCACGTTCACGATCCTTATCTCTAATAGGGCGATGTGTATTCAATTTAAATTGAGCGACATCAGCAGATAATTGGCGTCTATTTGCTAACAACGTGAGTAATTCTGAATCTAACGTTGTGATTTTATCTCTGATTGCTAATAAATCGCGTTTTTCCATGTTTTAGCCCTATATCTTTGCGTCGTACCATTATAAATAAAAAAGCCTCCATTTTTGGAGGCTATTGTCGTTCTTATTTTTCTTTCTGAAATGACAATGCCTCTTAATGAAAGAGTAAAAAGAAAAAGAAGAAAGACAAAAACGAATGTGTCGTCATTATATTGTTTGGTAAATTATTTAACATATAGCTATCAAACATGATGATGTGAAAGGAGTCAAGAGAAATACAATAAAAAGCGCATCACAAGGATGCGCAGAGGCGTTTTGAGTCAGTGATTTATTCTAATTTTTAATCTAGCTTTACTATTTATATTTCATCGACAAGTAAATTTTCTTCTTTCAGGCTGTTATTAGCCCGACGAGATTCATTTTTATGCTGAACTTTGTTTAATTGACGCTCAAGTTTTGCTAATAAATCATTAATAGCAACATACATATCGGCATGTTGTGCATTAGCGACTAATTGTCCATTTGGTGTATGAATGCTGGCATCAACACTAAAACCTTTAGGATCTTTTGTCAGAATAATACGAGGATTGATTAAATTCACCTGCCATTTATTAAGTTTAGTTAGACGGCTTTCAATGTGTTCACGTAGTGCTGGGGTAATTTCCATTTGTTTGCTAGTAATATTTATAATCATATAGTTACCTCTTAATTACTCCGTCTTCGATAACTTCAGAATATCGTGATATACAATTAAAAACATGATCAAAATCACTTTTTGTTAGATGTATGTGTAACAAGTAATAGAAACGTGACAAATGATAAATAGCTGAAAAAGACCGCTTGTTAAGTTGTATTTATTCAGTCATATTAGAAAGGTTGGGCTGATAAAATGTAAAGACAATTTAGCTAACAAGAATAAAAAACAGCAGCGATAAGCTGCTGTTTTTGATGGTGATGTTTGAGTTAAGCTGGATTTGCTGCAATTAATGAAGCCACTTTTTCCGCTTCTTGTGTCAGACCTAATTCTTTATAGGCATTTTCCATGTAGACAAGCGCATCACGAGTGGCTTGTGTATCAGGATAATCACGCATCATTTGCTCTACTCTATTAATAACCGCGACATAAGCCCCTCGTTTAGTATAGAATTTCGCAACTGAAAGTTCATACTTCGCTAAACGGTTTTTAAGAAAGACAAGGCGCTTGGTTGCATCAGCGACGTAAAGGCTATCAGGGTAGTAACGTACTAATTGACTGAAGTCTTTAAATGCCACAATTGCATGTTGAGGATCACGGTCTGAACGATCAATACCAAAGAATCCTTGTAATGCACTATCATCTAATGCTTGAGCGGTTAAGCCTCGCATATAAAGAACATAGTCAATATTAGGATGGGTTGGGTTTAATCGCATAAAACGGTCGATTGCAGAAATCGCCATTGGCAACTCTGCTGATTTATAATAAGCATAAATCAGGTCGAGTTGAACTTGTTGAGAGTAAGGGCCAAAAGGATAGCGATTATCGAGAGACTCTAATTGTTTGATAGCCGCTCCATAATTGCCATCTAGCAATTTTTCCTGACTGGTTGAGTAAAGCTCAGAAGGCGACATATCGGCAGTAGTGTCTTTGTCTGAACTCGAACAGCCAGTAAGTAATAGGCTTACAGTGGCCGCTGCCACCAGGTATTTAATGCGTCTCATCACGTATTGATTATCCTCTGAATAGGTTTGGGGAGTCTCTCCGTGAAGCTCCCCTAAAATCGGTTACACTATAACTCATTTTAAATGAAACGGCTGTGCCGTCAAAACACTAACTTAATTAATAGAAAATTATTTATGTCTCAACAAATACGACTTAATGCTACAGTCGCAGATTCGCAGCTGGGTCAACGCTTAGATCAGGCTTTGGCCGAATTGTTCCCTGATTATTCAAGATCTCGTATAAAAGAGTGGATCTTAGACAATAGAGTGCAGGTTAACGATAAAATCATCAATAAGCCAAAAGAAAAAATGCTTGGCGGTGAAAAAATTGAAGTCGATGCCTTAATTGAAGAGGAAGTTCGCTGGGAGCCTCAGAATATTCCGTTAAATATCGTCTATGAAGATGATGATATTTTAGTTATCAATAAGCCAAGAGATCTCGTTGTACATCCCGGTGCTGGTAACCCAGATGGAACCGTATTAAATGCATTACTTTATCGCTATCCAGAAATTGCTAATGTACCTCGTGCAGGTATTGTCCATCGTTTAGATAAAGATACAACAGGTTTAATGGTTGTTGCAAAAACAGTTCCCGCTCAAACTCATTTAGTTGAAGCTTTGCAGCGTCGCGAAATTACGCGTGAATATGAAGCGGTTGCAACAGGAAGAATGACGGCGGGAGGATTAGTCAATGAACCAATTTCTCGACATCCGACTAAGCGTACACATATGGCGGTGCACCCAATGGGTAAACCTGCAGTAACACATTATCGTGTGATGGAGCATTTCCGTGCTCATACACGCTTACGTTTGCGCTTAGAAACTGGACGTACTCACCAAATTCGTGTTCATATGGCACATATTCATCATGCTTTAATTGGTGATCAACTTTATGCAGGAAGGCCACGCCCTTTAAAAGGTGCTTCAGAAGAACTGCGTGAAATGCTACGTTTGTTTGATAGACAAGCATTACATGCAACGATGTTACGCCTTTATCATCCTATCACAGGTATTGAAATGGAATGGCATGCACCATTACCTGATGATATGGTTAAGCTTATCGATGTATTAAAAGATGATGCTGAACAATTTAAAGATGAAATGGATTGGTAAATGACTTCATTGATTTTTCCTGATTGGCCACAACCTGACAATATTGGTGCTTGTAGTACGCTGAGGGAAGGGGGAATTAGTTTACCTCCTTACCATAGCTTTAATTTAGGTGCACATGTTGGTGATGAATTGTCTCGTGTTGAAGAAAACAGACACAGACTTTGTCAACAAGCCCAATTGCCGGAAATGCCACTATGGCTAGAACAAGTTCATGGTACACATGTTGTTACGCTAAATTCTGGGAAAAATAATGAAGTAGAAGGTGATGCCCTTTATACCTCTACAATGAAAAAAGTTTGTGCAATTATGACGGCAGATTGTCTACCTGTTCTTTTTACTACGGTCGATGGAACAGAAGTTGGTGCAGCACACGGTGGGTGGAGAGGGCTTTGCCATGGCGTATTGCAAAATACACTTGCGCACTTCAAAGCGCCTAAAAGTCAAATAATGGCATGGTTAGGACCCGCAATTGGTCCTAATGCTTTTGAAGTAGGGGCTGAGGTCCGTTTGGCTTTTATTGAAAAAAATATTGCCTTTGATCCTGCATTTATTCCCCATAATGATAAATACTTCGCTAATATTTATATGTTAGCGAGAATAATCTTACAGGAAAGTGGAGTGACACAGATTTATGGTGGTGATTTCTGTACTGTGACTGATAAATCACGCTTCTTCTCATATAGACGAGAGCAGATAACAGGTAGAATGGCATCATTAATCTGGATTAAATAAACTTCTACCAACGATTTTTCTCACTTATCTTAAATATTGATGAATATTTTTGCTCAAAATTTTTATTTTGAGCTTGAATATTGTCAAAATGACCTCATCTATTCTCCAGTTACGAATTTTAATTTAAATTTTACTTGGAGGTGTTATGCGTCTGGATAAATTAACCAATAAATTCCAGCAAGCTCTCGCAGACGCCCAGTCATTGGCACTTGGGAACGATAATCAATTTATAGAACCCATACATTTACTGAGTGCGTTATTTAATCAACAAGGTGGCTCAATTCGCCCTTTATTAACATCAACAGGTGTTAATGCATCACAATTTAATGAGCGAATTAACGACGCTTTGTCTCGATTACCTAAAGTCGAAGGTGCTGGTGGAGAGGTTCATCCCTCGAATGATTTAATTAAGCACCTTAATTTGTGCGATAAATTAGCACAGAAAAAAGGTGATGAATTCATTTCATCAGAGCTCTTTCTTTTAGCTGCAATGGAAACCGGTGGTCAAGTTGCTGACATGCTAAAAGCCGCCGGAGCGAATAAAGCGAGTCTTGAGATAGCGATTGAAAAAATACGTGGTGGAGAAACAGTGAACGATCAAAATGCAGAAGACCAACGTCAGGCATTGAAAAAATATACTGTGGATTTAACGGAAAGAGCAGAACAAGGTAAACTCGATCCTGTTATTGGTCGTGATGAAGAAATAAGAAGAACAATTCAAGTCTTACAGCGCCGTACTAAAAATAACCCTGTTCTTATCGGTGAGCCAGGTGTAGGTAAAACGGCAATTGTTGAAGGTTTGGCTCAACGTATTGTTAATGGCGAAGTCCCTGAAGGTTTAAAAAATAAACGTGTACTTTCTTTGGATATGGGCTCGTTATTAGCGGGTGCTAAATATCGCGGTGAATTTGAAGAACGTTTAAAAGCTGTTTTAAATGATTTATCTAAACAGGAAGGTAGCGTTATTCTGTTTATTGATGAATTACATACGATGGTGGGTGCCGGTAAGGCTGACGGTGCGATGGATGCAGGGAATATGTTAAAGCCTGCATTAGCTCGCGGTGAGTTACACTGTGTTGGTGCAACAACACTTGATGAATATCGTCAATATATTGAAAAAGATGCCGCATTAGAACGTCGTTTCCAAAAAGTATATGTGGCAGAGCCAACAGTTGAAGATACCATCGCGATTTTACGTGGTTTGAAAGAACGTTATGAACTTCATCATCACGTTCAAATTACAGACCCAGCCATTGTCGCGGCAGCAACTTTATCACATCGCTATATTTCTGATCGTATGTTACCCGATAAAGCGATTGACTTAATTGATGAAGCGGGTGCAAGCCTACGTATGCAGATGGATTCAAAACCAGAAGCATTAGATAGACTTGATAGACGTATTATTCAACTGAAACTGGAACAACAAGCACTGCAAAAAGAGTCTGATGATGCAAGTAAAAAGCGTTTAGAAATGCTAAATGAAGAGCTTGCAGAAAAAGAGAAAGAGTACTCTGCTTTAGAAGAAGAGTGGAAAGCAGAGAAAGCAGAGCTGACAGGAACTCAGCATATTAAATCAGAATTAGAGCAAGCACGTATTGCATTAGAGCAAGCTCGTCGTAGTGGTGATTTGGCAAAAATGTCAGAGATCCAATATGGACAAATTCCAACTTTAGAAAAACAGCTTGCCGAAGCTAATAAAGCTGAGGATAAGCATATGAAACTGTTACGTAATAAAGTAACTGATGCTGAAATTGCTGAAATCTTAGCACGCTGGACAGGTATTCCTGTCTCTAGAATGTTAGAAGGGGAGCGTGAAAAACTATTAAGAATGGAACAAGAGTTACATAGACGTGTTATTGGCCAGTCTGAGGCTGTAAGTGCTGTGTCTAATGCTATTCGTCGTAGCCGTGCTGGGTTGTCTGATCCAAATCGTCCAATTGGATCGTTCTTATTCTTAGGACCAACAGGTGTGGGTAAGACGGAATTGTGTAAAGCACTAGCAAACTTCTTGTTTGATAGTGATGATGCAATGGTTCGTATCGATATGTCTGAGTTTATGGAAAAACACTCCGTTTCTCGTTTAGTGGGGGCGCCTCCAGGATATGTCGGTTATGAAGAAGGCGGATATTTAACAGAAGCGGTTCGTCGTCGTCCTTATTCTGTTATCTTATTAGATGAAGTTGAAAAAGCGCACCCTGATGTATTCAATATCTTATTACAAGTATTGGATGATGGTCGTCTAACTGATGGGCAAGGTAGAACTGTCGATTTTCGTAACACGGTTGTGATTATGACGTCGAACTTAGGTTCTGATTTAATTCAAGAACGTTTCGGGACACTTGATTATCCTGAAATGAAAACAATTGTGATGGATGTTGTTGGTCATCATTTCAGACCAGAGTTTATTAACCGTATTGATGAAGTTGTGGTATTCCACCCATTAGGTAAAGAAAACATTGCAGCGATTGCACAAATTCAATTGCGTCGTTTATATCAACGTTTGGAAGAGCGTGGTTATCATGTGACGATCACTGGAGCTGCATTAGAGAAATTGAGTGAAGTTGGCTTCGATCCAATTTATGGAGCTCGTCCATTGAAACGAGCCATCCAACAAGAGGTTGAAAACCCACTAGCTCAAGATATCTTGTCTGGTAAGTTATTGCCGGGTAAAGAGATTATCTTAGATTTAGATGATAATAAGATAATAGCAAAACAGTAATAGATAATATTATTGATAATAAAGCCTACAAATTTCACGTTGTAGGCTTTTTATTTAGTAGGGAGTGAGTTTATTTTTTATAAGCCTGAGCAAAATTTTCTCTTGCTTGCTCTTGTGCCATATCAAAAAACTGAGCAATCTCTTCTGGTGAAGTATTCGGGATATTTTTTGCTTTTTCTTGAATATGTTTTAATGTTGCCGTTGCTTCTGTTCTAATTTTTTCAATATCATGATGGAGCAATTTACCAAAGCGTTTTTTAACTTCACCGTTAATAATGACAGTATCAACATCAGAAGCGGTAGTTTGTAATACAATTGAGCCGGCAGGGTAACTCGAAGGAACAAAGGCTTTGCTTTGAGATACAATAATAATATCTGCTTTTTTACTTGGTGTAAGAGTGCCTATCTGTTTTTCCATTCCTAATGCTTCAGCGCTACCTTGAGTTGCCCAAGTCAATGCATCTCTCACACTTAAATCAATATGAGTCGTTGTTTTACCTGTCCTATTAGCTGTCGCTTCATTATCCATACAACGTTGGAATTGTAATCCTAAACGCATTTGTGAAAATAAATCACCAGAACCAACGCAAACAATATCTGTACTTAATCCAGGCTTAAATCCATGGTCAATGCTTGCACGAAAAGGCGGTCTCCCCATTCCCATTTGCATTTCTGTTTCTGGTGCAATAGATATTTTTCCACCTGTTTGAGATAAAATATCCCATTCACTACGATCTAAGGAGGTACAGTGGATATGGAGATGACCAGGATGGAGAAGATTGTTTTGTTTTAGTTCATGTAATCCTTTTAATAAAATAGATTTTTCTGCAGCGCCTGTATGTGAGGCAATAAATATCCCCATTTTTTGGGCTTGCTCAATTTCTTGGCGTGTATGCTCAAACGGAATGGTCCCAAAATCGCTCAGCAATACGCCCATTTTGTTTATTGTATTGTTATTTTTATAAAATTTTTGGTAGATCTCTTTTGCTGTCTCAAGACGTTGTGAATGTGTTTTAAATCTATTTTCACCTTTATAATCATAAGACTGCATGCCATAAGCATAGATGCTACGGATCCCTGATTCACGTAAAGAGTCAATAGCAGCTACGGCATGTTGGGGGGTGTTTACACAATCACAGCAATCTAAAATCGTCGTTACCCCAGCATCTAGCGCTTCTAAAGAACCGACTAAGGTTGCCATTTTTAAATCGTCAGCTTCCATTAATGCACCGATACCATAGAAAACGGAGTTTAAAAAATGCGCTAATGACATATCAGCAGAAATGCTTCTTAAAAGAGACATCCAGGTATGTCGATGACTATCAATGATACCTGGAAGAATAATACCGCCTTCAGCATCAATTAATTCTGCATCAATGTGGGCAAATTTCGAGATATCCCCAACATCAATAATAGTGTCATTTTCAATTAGAACGGCTCCATGCTCTAAATCACCGTATTTTTCGTCCATTGTTATGACATAGCCGTTATATATGATTTTTTTAGATTTTTTGGTCGCGATGTAGCTTCTATTTTCCTTATCTAAAGAAGAGGATATTGCTGAAGCTTTATTTGGTGTAGTAAATGCTAGGCCCAAAGAGCCTGCACCAGCAGCTTTTATAAAAGCGCGTCTTGAAATTGTATTTTTATTATTTGTCATGATGTTATCTCAATGAAAAAATGTATTGTTCAGTACAGAATTATTCTAACATTGTTTTTTGTGTATTGAATAGTACATAATTTTTTTTTTGAATTTTTAATAATGAGTACAACTTCGTTGATGTAAAAATGACGAATGATGAATAAAAAAGGAGAGTGTACGTATTGAGGTTGGAGTGAGTTTATATAACGCTTTTGAGAAAACGGTGTTGAAGCCCGCCACTATTGTGAATACAAATCGGTAAACAGGCTAATGTATAGTATAAGTATAAAGAGAATAATTATTTTTCTTTTTTGTCTAATAAAAGGTAATCCCCAATAATCAAAGCGCATAACTTACATTGTTGACGTATTTCTTCATTTGTTGGGGAATAATCAGGGGTAATTAATGCTTTCATAAAGAAGTTTGTTTTTAACATCTCAATAAAAAATCCAGCGACATGGCGTAGTTGTTCAAAATCTAATTTAATTTCTTCTAATTTTTCGAGTTCTTGTGCCAAATATTTATAACTATTTTCAGGTGCAAGTTGATTAAATGCTTGTCCTAACATAGGAAAATGCACAGATTCCGCAATAACTAAACGATAAAGACCCATTGTTTTAGGTTCGAGTAATTTATTGATGAATGAAAAACCAAAGTGCTCAAGTAGCTGATAGGCTGTTTTATGTTCTAGCATCTTATTTTGCACTTCAAGAAAGATATCATCAATTAGGTTTTCAATTACTGCGGAAAACAATCCTTCTTTATTTTTAAAGTGATGATAAAGCGTTGAGCGAGATCCTCCTGATTTTTGAATGATCATATCAAGAGATGTTTTTTCGTAACCATAAGTCAAAAAGCAATCTATAGCGGCATTTATCATCGCTTGGGTTCGTTGATGCCCTTTTGTCGTCAATTTAGGTTTTGTTTTCTGTTTCATAATAGTTAAGAAAGTGGATTGTTAAATAATAAAGTAATGTGCTTTTGAGTATAACATCGAAAATAAGTCACTCTATGGAATAACGATATGAATTCGCTGTTGGTGTATACAAAATAGGAAGCTTTAGAAGTTCTGAATCGATATGTATGAGATACGGCCAAATAATGATTGGTTGAATGTCATAATATTGAGTCATAGGGATCCATGAGTATGCCAATATGTGGAAAAAGACCTCTATTTAAGAGTGTTTTCCGATTATTTGTGGTTTCTTGAATATCAATAAAGAAAGAATTTAAATAGAGCGAGAGGTGTTTGATTGTTTTTCAATCGTCATGTGGCTATAATTCATACACTGACCGTCAAGTTGATTGTTAAATGCGCTATCGAGAGCTTTTTTTAAAATAATACTTGTCACATTCAGAAAACTCCCTATAATGCGCCCTCGTTGTCACGGCAAACCACGCTAAGTGAGTTAGTCGAGAGAACAAAGAAAAAAGTGTGAAGCCTTGAAAATAAACGCTTGACACGAAATGAGGAAGATGTAGAATGCACCTCCTCGCAACAACGCAGAAGACCGGAAACGGCAGCGAATGTTGCACTGCTCTTTAACAAATTATCAGACAATCTGTGTGGGCACTCGCAGAGACGATATCTTCTAAAATATTAGATGTATCAAGTCTTGAAGAGTGAACAACAAAAGTAAATTCATTTATGAATAGCTAAGTTTTCGATTTCTTTGAGCATCAAACACTTTTAATTGAAGAGTTTGATCATGGCTCAGATTGAACGCTGGCGGCAGGCCTAACACATGCAAGTCGAGCGGTAACAGAAGAAAGCTTGCTTTCTTGCTGACGAGCGGCGGACGGGTGAGTAATGTATGGGGATCTGCCCGATAGAGGGGGATAACTACTGGAAACGGTGGCTAATACCGCATGACGTCTACGGACCAAAGCAGGGGCTCTTCGGACCTTGCGCTATCGGATGAACCCATATGGGATTAGCTAGTAGGTGAGGTAATGGCTCACCTAGGCGACGATCTCTAGCTGGTCTGAGAGGATGATCAGCCACACTGGGACTGAGACACGGCCCAGACTCCTACGGGAGGCAGCAGTGGGGAATATTGCACAATGGGCGCAAGCCTGATGCAGCCATGCCGCGTGTATGAAGAAGGCCTTAGGGTTGTAAAGTACTTTCAGCGGGGAGGAAGGTGATAAAGTTAATACCTTTATCAATTGACGTTACCCGCAGAAGAAGCACCGGCTAACTCCGTGCCAGCAGCCGCGGTAATACGGAGGGTGCAAGCGTTAATCGGAATTACTGGGCGTAAAGCGCACGCAGGCGGTCAATTAAGTCAGATGTGAAAGCCCCGAGCTTAACTTGGGAATTGCATCTGAAACTGGTTGGCTAGAGTCTTGTAGAGGGGGGTAGAATTCCACGTGTAGCGGTGAAATGCGTAGAGATGTGGAGGAATACCGGTGGCGAAGGCGGCCCCCTGGACAAAGACTGACGCTCAGGTGCGAAAGCGTGGGGAGCAAACAGGATTAGATACCCTGGTAGTCCACGCTGTAAACGATGTCGATTTAGAGGTTGTGGTCTTGAACCGTGGCTTCTGGAGCTAACGCGTTAAATCGACCGCCTGGGGAGTACGGCCGCAAGGTTAAAACTCAAATGAATTGACGGGGGCCCGCACAAGCGGTGGAGCATGTGGTTTAATTCGATGCAACGCGAAGAACCTTACCTACTCTTGACATCCAGCGAATCCTTTAGAGATAGAGGAGTGCCTTCGGGAACGCTGAGACAGGTGCTGCATGGCTGTCGTCAGCTCGTGTTGTGAAATGTTGGGTTAAGTCCCGCAACGAGCGCAACCCTTATCCTTTGTTGCCAGCGCGTAATGGCGGGAACTCAAAGGAGACTGCCGGTGATAAACCGGAGGAAGGTGGGGATGACGTCAAGTCATCATGGCCCTTACGAGTAGGGCTACACACGTGCTACAATGGCAGATACAAAGAGAAGCGACCTCGCGAGAGCAAGCGGAACTCATAAAGTCTGTCGTAGTCCGGATTGGAGTCTGCAACTCGACTCCATGAAGTCGGAATCGCTAGTAATCGTAGATCAGAATGCTACGGTGAATACGTTCCCGGGCCTTGTACACACCGCCCGTCACACCATGGGAGTGGGTTGCAAAAGAAGTAGGTAGCTTAACCTTCGGGAGGGCGCTTACCACTTTGTGATTCATGACTGGGGTGAAGTCGTAACAAGGTAACCGTAGGGGAACCTGCGGTTGGATCACCTCCTTACCTAAGAGATACGTGTTATGTGCAGTGCTCACACAGATTGTCTGATGAAGAACGAGCA
>NZ_JAABNH010000029.1:0-465543 GCF_009915985.1 Proteus sp. G2626
CTGTGAGGTATGCTGGAGGTATCAGAAGTGCGAATGCTGACATAAGTAACGATAATGCGGGTGAAAAACCCGCACGCCGGAAGACCAAGGGTTCCTGTCCAACGTTAATCGGGGCAGGGTGAGTCGACCCCTAAGGCGAGGCTGAAAAGCGTAGTCGATGGGAAACGGGTTAATATTCCCGTACTGGTGGTAACTGCGATGGGGGAACGGAGAAGGCTAGGTTGTCCGGGCGACGGTCGTCCCGGTTCAAGCATGTAGGCAGAGTGATTAGGCAAATCCGGTCACTTAATGCTGAGGTGTGATGACGAGCCACTAAGGTGGTGAAGCAATTGATGCCCTGCTTCCAGGAAAAGCCTCTAAGCTTCAGGTTACCAACAATCGTACCCCAAACCGACACAGGTGGTCAGGTAGAGAATACTCAGGCGCTTGAGAGAACTCGGGTGAAGGAACTAGGCAAAATGGTGCCGTAACTTCGGGAGAAGGCACGCTGGCGGTAAGTGAAGTCCCTTGCGGACGGAGCCGAAGCCAGTCGAAGATACCAGCTGGCTGCAACTGTTTATTAAAAACACAGCACTGTGCAAACACGAAAGTGGACGTATACGGTGTGACGCCTGCCCGGTGCTGGAAGGTTAATTGATGGGGTTATCCTTAGGGAGAAGCTCTTGATCGAAGCCCCAGTAAACGGCGGCCGTAACTATAACGGTCCTAAGGTAGCGAAATTCCTTGTCGGGTAAGTTCCGACCTGCACGAATGGCGTAATGATGGCCAGGCTGTCTCCACCCGAGACTCAGTGAAATTGAACTCGCTGTGAAGATGCAGTGTACCCGCGGCAAGACGGAAAGACCCCGTGAACCTTTACTATAGCTTGACACTGAACATTGAGCCTTGATGTGTAGGATAGGTGGGAGACTATGAAGTGTGGACGCCAGTCTGCATGGAGTCAACCTTGAAATACCACCCTTTAACGTTTGATGTTCTAACCTAGGTCCATAATCTGGATCGGGGACCGTGTCTGGTGGGTAGTTTGACTGGGGCGGTCTCCTCCTAAAGAGTAACGGAGGAGCACGAAGGTTGGCTAAGCATGGTCGGACATCATGCGGTTAGTGCAAAGGCATAAGCCAGCTTGACTGTGAGAGTGACGGCTCGAGCAGGTACGAAAGTAGGTCTTAGTGATCCGGTGGTTCTGAATGGAAGGGCCATCGCTCAACGGATAAAAGGTACTCCGGGGATAACAGGCTGATACCGCCCAAGAGTTCATATCGACGGCGGTGTTTGGCACCTCGATGTCGGCTCATCACATCCTGGGGCTGAAGTAGGTCCCAAGGGTATGGCTGTTCGCCATTTAAAGTGGTACGCGAGCTGGGTTTAGAACGTCGTGAGACAGTTCGGTCCCTATCTGCCGTGGGCGTTGGAAGATTGAGAGGGGTTGCTCCTAGTACGAGAGGACCGGAGTGAACGCACCACTGGTGTTCGGGTTGTCATGCCAATGGCATTGCCCGGTAGCTAAGTGCGGAAGAGATAACCGCTGAAAGCATCTAAGCGGGAAACTTGCCTCGAGATGAGTCTTCCCTGTCACCTTGAGTGACCTAAAGGAACGTTTAAGACTAAGACGTTGATAGGCTGGGTGTGTAAGCGTAGCGATACGTTGAGCTAACCAGTACTAATGAACCGTGAGGCTTAACCTGACAACACCGAAGGTGTTTTATCTGAGAGACGAAGAGTAGATAAAGTAGGCTTGTTTAAGATTGATATTACTGGCGACTAACCGAAAGGAAAGAAGCGGGTAATAAAACCGAATTTGCTTGGCGGCCATAGCGCAGCGGTCCCACCTGATCCCATGCCGAACTCAGAAGTGAAACGTTGTAGCGCCGATGGTAGTGTGGGGTCTCCCCATGTGAGAGTAGGGAACTGCCAGGCATTAAATAAGACGAGAAAGCCAACCCACTGGGTTGGCTTTTTTGCGTTTAAGGTTTTTAAATAAAAGTTACAAAGTTACTTTAATTGTTGATAAAGTAATGAGCCTGCCGTCGCGCCAGCAACATCATAAGCAAAATCATGCCAACTCCAACCTGTTCCTTCGGGTCTACTATCATAAAGCTCTTTTGCTACTCCCAAACTAATCGAAAACGATAGACCTATTAATACACCTTCTTTATGGCCATAATTTTGATGTTCTGCATAAGCATTCGCACCCGCTGATGTCACCATAGAAAATAAGAAATGCTGAGCTTTATCTTTGCCTTTCCAATTGTCATTAGCAAAATGAAATGATCGACAACCTGTTAAAGCTATTATTGATAATAAAATAATAGCAGAACTATATTTGAGCTTTAGTTTCATAAAATAAAAGCCTTATTACGGACAATTGATGTTCTTAAATAAGATACATAGAGTATAGAAGATGATTATTGATACAAAAAAGCCTTACTAATATTAAGCAAGGCTTCGGGGGGAGGAAGTGTTAGTGTTAAAGTATACGGCTAATTAATCTATCAACACGAATACGTCGTAACCGTTTGATCAATTTTTTCACTTTAAGTGGGTAAAGTTTAATACTTTCTAGCTCTTGGTAATGTTTTATAATACGTGTTTTTTGGCGAATATAGGCTAGCTCTTTATGCCGTTGCTCATGTAATTCATGTTTAGGATCATGAATTAATATCGCATTTTCTAAATCTAATCCCCATGCCCGTGGGTTAAGATTATTACCTGTAATCAATTGCCAATTATCATCAACCCACACACCTTTTAAGTGATAGGTATTATCACTGTCTTTCCAGAGTCTTACTGTTAATTGGTCATTATCAATAAACCGTTGGAAACGCTGGGTAAATTTACGTAGATTGATCTCATAGAGATAAGGCAGGGCACCAATAATTTTAAACGGCTCTTCAGGTGGGATATAAAAGTCATTTGCCGTTTTATCACCAATAATAATTTCGACTTGTTTGCCATTTCTTAATAAATGGCTGATTTGACGAACAAGGATCGCAGGTAAATTAAAATAAGGTGTGCAAATAACTAATTTTTCTTCTGTAGAAGCCATTAGGTGAGAAATGGTCTTATTTAAGATATTTTTCTTACCTAAACCTACTAAAGGCGTTACTGCTAATTCATGATTAGAAGCATTGGCTTTAATATCATAGCCATCACGTGTGCGTAAATTAAAACGAAATTGGCGTATGCAATTTTTTATTTCAGCACAACGAACTCTATCTTTAATATCAAGACGTTGAATAGCTTCAGATTGCAGAAGATCACTCACAATAAATTGTTTCATTGTGGTCGCTAATTCACTATTTTGAATAATGTGATATCGGTCATAGCGATATTTATCTAGCTTATGCAAATACACATTATTAATACTTGCACCACTATAAATAACCGTATCATCAAAGATAAAGCCTTTAAGGTGTAACACACCTAGCGCTTCACGGGTATTAACAGGGATCCCATAAATAGGGAGCTCTATACCAGGGTGTTGCTGTGCAACATGGTAATACCAATCTGCATTTGTCGCATCAGCAGAGGCACCAATACGCCCACGTTGAGCACGGTGCCAGTCAACAATAACGGTAATGGATAATTCAGGACGTTGTTGTTTTGCGGTGTAAAGCGCATCAAGGATCTCTTCACCAGCCTCATCGTGCTCTAAATAAAGAGCAGTAATAAAGATCTCTTTTTTTGCTTGAGCAATATATTTCAATAAGGTGCTGCGAAACGCGGACGTCTGATAAAGCGTTTCAACATCAGCAACTGACTGAGCTAATTTAGGCAGTTGTGCAAGGTGTTGTTGATGCTTAGCAAGTTTTAGTTTAGACAACATCACAGTGCTTAGTTCTCTTGTTTATGATGGCAGATGGAGCCATCGTCCATGTGGATTTTCTTTAACCGATCTTCTGATCATAACATTAGTTATATGGGATGTACGCATAAAATCATCTTATATAGCTAATTTATCAAAGGATGTGTGAATAATCACACAACAAAACTTTCCCTTATGATGATAGTGCTTACACATTTTTTGGGGCATCAAGAAGTAAGTCAAGATTCACTATTCCTTCATCAAACTGCACTTCTACTGAAAACCCTAACTTCTTCGCTAAACTTATCATGTTACGATTTTCAGGCATGGTTATGGCGGTTAAACGTTTAATACCATGCTCTCTAGTATAGTTGATAAGTTTAGTCATAAGTTGATGACCTAGAGTATTCCCTTTTAAATCAGATCGCACAAGGATAGCAAATTCAGCATGTTGATTATCTGGATCTGCCATTGCGCGGGCTACCCCAATGATTTCCGGATTTTTTTCTGGATTTCGGATAGCGACAAATGCCATTTCTCGATCGTAATCAATTTGAGTCATATTTGCGAGATCGTCATGAGTAAACTCGCTGATCTCACTAAAATAACGATAATAAAGATCTTCTTTTGTCACTTGGTTAATAAAGGTTTTTAGTAGCGGTTCGTCTTCAGGCAAAATAGGGCGAATAAAACAAGGATTGCTGTCTCTTAGGAAAAATGTTTCTTCTAATTCATTGGGATAAGGACGGATTGAGAGCCTTTGATGTGGATCACCTTGTAGTGGTGCTAGCTCCATTGCGACATCTAATAATGTAAAATCATTACCAGAAGCTAGTAGTGGGTGAATATCTAACCTAACAATTTGTGGGCAATCTAAAAGTAGATGAGAAACCTGCACTAAAAAATGACTTAAACTTAAAATATTTAGAGGCTGTAAAGCGCTTCTTGGCTGTATTTTTCCACTTTTAATCGCATTAATCACTAAATAACGGGCAAGAGCCATATTCAGCGGTGGTAAAGCAACAGCAGCCTTAGTTTCAATTTGCCACTCAACGCCTCCCTCACCTAATAAAATTAACGGACCAAAAATCGGATCTTGCTCTATAGCCACTCGCAGTTCTTGAGAGCCGGCTCGATTTGCCATACTTTGCACTAATAAACCCTGAATTTGAGCCTGAGGGTAGAGTTCTGAGACTCGTTCGATAATAGCATGGGCCGCAGATGATACTTCAGAGCTATCACGCAGATAAAGCATGACACCTTGAACTTCAGATTTATGAGGAATATCAGGGGAACGCAATTTTAGTGCAACAGGATAGCCAATTTTTTCAGCTATACTCACCGCTTCTTGTGCATTATGAGCAATCCAAGTAGGGAGTGTATTGAAACCATAAGCTTCCATAATAGGCTGAACTTGGTGTGTATCTAATCGATATTGCTTATTCTGTAATGCCTTTTCAATGCAACGATGTGCTTGTTGTGTATTCATTTTGACATCTAAAGGCAATGCGGGTGTTTCTTTTAACTGTTTTTGATTTCGACGATATTCCACCATATGCATAAATGCAGTAACGGCACCTTCGGGAGTACGATAAGTGGGAATACCCGCTTCACTAAATAGTTTTCGTGATTGTTGAGATGAATATTCTCCGCCCCAGTTAGTGAAGACTGTAAGCCATTTACGTCTTGGGTGTTTATTTATGGTCTCTATTACACGTTGCGCGGTTTCAATGCTCGGTGCAATGGCACTTGGGGTATGAATAAGTAATAAAGCATCATGATCATGGCTATCTAATAAGCAATTGAGCGTCGCAATATAACGCTCAACCGTTGTATCATCACCCAAATTTAGTGGATTACGGATGGTATTTTCTGCTTGGATAACACTTTGTAGCTTTTGTGTCGTTTCATCGGTAAGTTGCGCCAGCTTTCCTGAATGCAAAAATAGTTCATCTATCGCCATTGCCGCAGGTGCAGAACCATTGCTCATAATCATTAATTTTTCGCCTTTTAAGGGCGTCATATAACTTAAGGTTTCAACGGCGGAAAACATTTCATGGGTATCTTGTACGCGCAATAAGCCTGCGCGTTGAAATGCTGCATCATAAGCAATGTCATAACTCGGTGTATCACCCAATAGCAGTTGAGCTTTTTGGGTTCGACCACTTTTTATGACCAAAATAGGTTTATTACGTGACGCACTTCGAGAGGCAGACATAAAACGGCGAGCATCTTTAATATGTTCTAAATGCAATAAAATAGCGCTAGTTTTGCTGTCTCTTGCTAGAAAATCTAGTAAGTCATCGACTTGTATATCTTGGTTATCTCCTAAGGCAATAAAGTAAGAAAACCCAATATTGCGATAATAAGCCCAATCTAAAATCGTATTGGCGACAGCCGCTGATTGTGAAATAAAAGCAAGTTTTCCTTTTTTAACAGGGAGAGGTGAAAAACTGGCATTTAGTCCCTGCCAAGGTGCTAAAAGGCCCAGGCTATTAGGGCCTAGTAAACGGATATGATATTGCTGGCAGAGTGATGTTATTGGCTGAAACTGTTTAGGTTGAGCTGAAAGAACAATAACAGCCTTACAACCTGATTCACCTAATTGCCTTAGCAATTCAAGATTACGGTGATGATGAGTACAGATAATGGCTAAATCAGGAACTTGAGGTAACTTATCAATAGACGGGTAAGTAAAAACACCAGAAACAGAACCACGAGAAGGATTAATTGGAAACACGGGACCGTTAAACCCACCACTGAGCAGGTTTTTCATCATAGTAGTTCCTGCTCGACCTAATTTTTCAGAGGCGCCAATGACTGCAATAGATTTAGGACGTAATAGTGCTTCAAGACCTCGTTGGCTCATATCCACTCCAGAGTTTCATTATCAACTGCTATTCAATGTAGCTGATTTACTCTTCTTTTGCCTGACGTCGATCTGGTTTTCCAAGTAAATATTGTTGACGAAAGTAACTAAAATGAGAAAAAAGTTGTTGTGAGGCTTGAATATCGCCGACATTCTCTAAAATAGAAGCGGCTACTTCTGCTGTACAATGTTGATCTTCTCTTGCTGCCTGGCGAAGTACATACTCACATTTACTTGTTTCATTTAAAGAAAAGAGAGGTAATGAATCGAGATAAGGGCTTTTACGAAACATTTTGCGAGCTTCACTCCAAGTGCCATCAAGGAGGATAAATAAAGGTGGTTTGCTATTTGCAGGGAGTTGGTTATACACAATACGTTCATTTGACGCATAACTTTCAGGAAATACAACATATGCTTGTCTATCAGGGGTATTTATTGCCTCTAATAAGGCTTGTTCAGGCGCTGTACGAGACCATAAAAATGCTAATGTATTGGGCAAAACATCAGCGATAAGCTTTCCTGTATTGCTGGGTTTCATCACTTCTGTATCATACATCAGTAAACAAAATTGGCTTTTTGCTGATTGATCGACGATTGTGTCACAAAGACACTGTTTTTCAGGCAGTAAGCAAAAAGTACAACGTTTTGTACGAAAACCTCGTGCTTTAAAAGGGCGAGTTGAAATTGAGAGTCGATATTGACGAAGTCGAGAAACTGCATTGTCACGCATAACAGATTGACCAATACTCATAAAAAAGAAGCGAATATTATCATGTTCAAAACAAACAAACTATTCGATGTATTTTTATGATAAAAATCATATTGATATACCAGCTTAGTATGATATGAATTAAATTATCAATTGTTCCTGATTAGTTTATCGATTCCTGTGCGTGATTCTCTCGGTGACAGTTGCTAAACTATCATGTAATCTGCGCCCCTATTGCAGTTGGAGAGACAAATGAACGATTCTTATGAAGGTAAAAACGGCAAAGTAAAAGTGATGTATGTCCGTAGTGAGGATAATGCCGATAATAAACCTAAAAAACCATCCCGTCGTCCTGAAAATGGTCGTGGTGATAGCCGTGACAACAGACGCGGTGATAACCGTGACGACAAAAATCGTGATAATAGACGTGGTGATAACAAATTTTCTCGTCGTGATGACCGCAGTGCAGGTAAGCCTTCAGGGCGTGGCGCATCACGTAACGAATCGAAACCTTCTCGCGATAGCGAAGGTGGACGTTTTTCTCCATGGAAAACGGTTTCTCGCCCTGTTGGTGAAGAAGCAATTAAAGAGCATGATGGTATTACAGGTAAGAGCCAAATCGATCCTGAACAGCTTCGTCGCCAACGCTTAGAAGAAACGCGTATTTATGGTGAAAATGCTTGCCAAGCAATGTTTAAAAATCGTCCTGATGCGATTGTACGTGCTTGGTTTTTACAAGATGTTACACCACGTTTTCGTGATGCCTTAAAATGGATGGCTGCAAACCGTAAAGCTTATCATGTTGTTGAAGAAGAAGAGATGGTCAAAGCCGCTCGTACCGATCACCATGGTGGTGTGTGCTTCTTAATTAAAAAACGTGTGGGTCATGATGCAGAAGCTTATCTAAAAGATGCGCCTGAGAGTGATTGTGTGTTAGCACTGGAAGATGTGGGCAATCCACATAACGTAGGTGCAATTATGCGTAGTTGTGCACACTTTGGTGTGAAAGGGGTCATCTCGCCTGATTCTGCGGTATTAGAATCTGGTGCGGCTGTTCGAACCGCAGAAGGTGGTGCTGAATATATCCAAGGTATTGATGCTGATAATTTTGCACAAACCTTAGATAAATTTAAAAAAGCAGGTTATACGCTGGTGGCAACATCAAGCCATAAAGGGAGTGTGCCATTATCAAAAGCACAATTGCCAGCGAAAATGGTGCTTATCTTAGGCCAAGAAAAAGATGGCTTAAGTGAAAGTACGCTAAATCAAGGTGATATGAGCATTTACATCGGTGGTACAGGACATGTTGAGAGCTTAAACGTTTCTGTTGCTTCAGGGGTATTATTAGCAGAATGGTGGCGCCAGCACCAAGGCTAATCGCTTTATTATTTTAATAAATGATAAAAAATCCCGCTTAGTCATGATGATTTAAGCGGGATTTTTATTTATAAGGCCGTACGGTAATAGCCTTATTTCCCAGGCGAGAATGGGGGTTTTGCAAACCAAACTACGATCATCATGACAAGGAAAATACCTGCGGCTAACCAGAAAATCTCATTGGCTGAAATAATTAATCCTTGTTCTGTAATGGTTTTCGCTAAATAGGCGGATGCTTGTTCATTTGAAAGACCAAGATCATTCATTTGTTGGAATGCCATTTGTGAATCTGGATCAAATGGATTAATTTTTTCTACCAAGGTTTCATGGTGAAGTGATTCTCTTTGTGTCCACATTGTAGTTGTTAATGATGCACCAATTGCCCCAGCCAATGTTCTTAAGAAGTTCGAAAGACTTGACGCTGATGCCATTTTTTCTGGCGGTAATCCAGATAATGTCATCGTAGTTAATGGCATAAAGAAACACGCAACCGCTAAACCTTGCCAGAATTGTGGCCATGCTACAGTAGCAAAATCCATTCCTGGCTCGAAGGTATAAGCTCGCCAATAAAAACACACAGAAAACATAATAAAACTGAAACTGATGATATAGCGTAAATCTACTTTACCACCAAATTTACCTATAATCGGTGTGATAATTAAAGGTAATAAACCAACAGATGCTGATGCTAAGCCTGCCCATGTTGCTGTATAACCAAAGACTTCTTGTAAAAGCAGTGGCAGTAAAACAATGGTGCCAAAATAAATCATATAGGCGAGGCTGAGTGTGACACACCCAATGGTAAAGTTCCGACTTTTAAAGAGTGAAAGATCTATCACCGGATGATCATCTGTAAGCTCCCACACAATTAAGAAGCTAAGCGCAACCACGGCCACAATGGTGAGCACAATAATTTCTGTTGAGTTAAACCAATCAAGCTCTTTACCTTGATCGAGCATGATTTGTAAAGCACCTATGCCAACAACGAGTAAAACAAGGCCTATGGTATCAATTGGCTTAATTTCAGTTTTTGTTTCTCGCCCAGCTAAGGTGTTTGTGATACACATAATAATCAACACACCAAACGGAACGTTAATAAAGAATATCCATCCCCAATGATAGTTATCGCTAATATAGCCACCTAAAATAGGCCCTAAAATCGGAGCCACAACAATGGTCACAGACCATAGCGCAAGTGCCATATTTCGCTTAGCGGGTGGATAGTTATTCAATAATAAACTTTGTGATAAAGGGATCAGTGGCCCGGCAACTAATCCTTGAAGTACACGGAAGAAAATAAGCATTTCAAGACTTTGTGAAATACCACAAAGCCAAGACGTTAACGCAAAAAGCGCTGTTGACCACATAAAGAGTCGAACTTCACCGAAGCGTTTTGCTAGCCAACCTGTAATTGGAATGGATATTGCATTTGCCACACCAAAAGAGGTGATAACCCAAGTACCCTGAGAGTTAGATGCACCGAGGTTTCCTGCAATAGTTGGAATAGCGACGTTAGCGATTGTAGAATCGAGAACTTGCATAAAAGTTGCCAACGCAAGTGCGATGGTCATTATGGCAAGTTTTCCACCTTGTAATGGCTCTTTGATCACCTTTACACCTCGCCTTTATTGTCCTGCATTTTGTTCAATAATTTCATTGATCAGTTTATTTATTTCTGACATATCAATCGTTAGAGCATCAGTATGATAAGCAGGTACTTGGCGTTCGCTGTGCGATAGTACTTTTCCATCGAGGTTAATCGTGTCAACGGTTACTTCAGAAGAAAGGCCAATACGTAGTGGTTTTTCTGCTAATTCTTTTTCATCTAATGAAATACGAACAGGTAAGCGTTGAACGACTTTTATCCAATTGCCACTTGCATTTTGAGCAGGTAATAATGAGAAAGCACTTCCAGTTCCCATATCTAAACCTAATACAGTGCCATGATAAATCACTTTTTTACCATAAAAGTCGGTAGTGATTTTTGCTGGTTGGCCGATACGCATATTGGCGAGTTGGGTTTCTTTAAAATTGGCATCAATCCACATACCTGTAGTGGGAACAATCGCCATTAATGGTTTACCTGGTGATACTTGTGCGCCAACTTGCACGCTACGACGTGAAACATATCCGTCAGTCGGGCTTAGAATTTTAGTGCGTTCTAAAGCGAGCCATGCATTACGAACATCGGTTGATGCTTGTAAAACAGAGGGTTGTTGTGCAATGGGCGTATTCAAGATAATCGCTTGATTAGCATTGTATTGTTCTTTAGCAACTTCTAATGCAGCTCTTGCCGTGGAAACCGCTTCTCTTGCGTGTTGAAGCTCTTCTTTACCAATCACATTACGTTCACCCAACACTTCACGGCGACGAAGGTCATTTTGTAATTTAGTGAGCTCGGTTTCGCGTAAAACGATGTTTGCTTTTAATTGACGACCATTAATGATTTGCTGATGCATTTGGCGAACACTGTTAGCTAATGCTGTTTTTGCTTTTTCCAATGCCAGTTTTTCATCACTTGAATCTAATAAAACTAATGGTTCGCCTGCTTTGACAAAATCGGTGTTATCAACATAAACGGTAGTTACTGAACCAGAAATTTGTGGCATTACCATTATTTGATTGCCAGTAACATAAGCATTATCAGTTGTTTCATGATGCCTTAATACCATAAACCAATAAGCGGTGTAAGCCACTCCAGCAAGAATAAATAGAATAGTTAGTAACAGTAGAACATTTCGGCGAGTTCGTTTTTTATTGCGAATGGGAGCCTGAGGGGGGGTATTTTCCTCATTAACACTCATTTAGAAGATCTCCATAAAACCAGAAAAACATCATTAGATATGTTTCCAGTATTGAAACTGGAAACATAATTATAAGGTCAATCTTAGAATAATGATTAGCGTGAAGGTAAATTATAAATGCTAATGGGTAAGTATGTTTGCCGTTTTATGGCGTAAATAGGATTAGATCAATAAAACTATTTATTGTACTACTTATTCACACCCGTTCTCAGCCAAAGTATCTAATTGTAATAACAACTTACGCATGAGCGCTTCAAGTTGTTTTTGTTCTGCTTGATCTAAAACAGACCAGATTTGTTTTAAACATTGATGCTGTGGCGGTAATAAGCTATTTAAAAACTCTTCACCTGCATCAGTTAAGTGGAGATGTAAACAACGACGGTCATTATGACTTTCACGACGCTCAATCCAACCTTGTTTTTCAAGTTCATCGGCAATACGTGTTGCATTTGTTCTTGAAGAACCTAGCGCAGCACTTAGCTCTGAAGGTTGAATACTTCGATTTTCTGTCGTATCTAAAATCATTAGTGCCATAAATAATGTCTCGTTAATACCTTGAGACTTCAGCATATTATTACGACTTTCAAGAAGTTTGCTTTGAACATGCATAGAAAGGCGAGTTAACAAAATTTCTTGATAAGGAATATCTTTGTTAAGTGATTTCTGTTGTGTAGCGCGAGTGTTTAGTAATTCTTCTGTTGGCGTAAATGAGCTTTCCATTTTTAGACACCTTGTTAGTTTCGAAAATTAGGATAATGCTGTTATCAACATGTTAAATGGTATATTAAACACACAATTTAGCAATTTTTATTATTTATAGTCACTATGTTTTTTTGATTATGTTACCTGATTCATAAATTTTTTGAATGATAACATAAAAAAAAGGATAGGTACTTATCTCTTTGCAATAAGTTAGTAAAATCAATTTATCACTTATCTGACAATGAATAGTAGTCTATTTGCGAAAAAACGGATCGTTTTTTACGATAAAACACGTAATAAATTTATTTTTACTGCTAATGGTTACCATGATGATAATAACGATTTTAAATTATCGCCAATGTGCTTTATTGGTAAGATTGATATAATTTTCTTAATAAAGAATGGGATGATGATATACATCAATAGTAATCACGCTGTTAAAACATTCACATTTTATTCTGATTAGAGTGGGATTGTAGGAATAATATAACCCTTCCGTGGGCCTAAAGATTATTCAGCATGGATGATTGGATCATTTCTATAACCTAATAACCAAACAATAAGGCCTATAACGGCAATAACTAATCCAGCAATAGAAACTCCCATCCATCCGTATTGATGATAGGCATAACCGGATAATAAAGAGCCTAATGCCCCGCCAATAAAATAGCTTGTCATATACGCTGCGGTCAGACGGTTTCTCGCATCAGGTAAAATACGATAAATGGTGCTTTGATTCGTGACATGTACTCCCTGAACAGCTAAGTCTAGCAGGACAACGCCAATAATAAAGCTGATGAGCCCAACCCAGTGATAATAAGGTGCAATAATGATAAAACCCCAAGAAAGAAGGAGAATAACTAATCCTATTGTGGTGGTTTTCTTACCTTTTCCTTTATCAACTAATACACCGGCTTTTCCCGCCATCAATGCACCCGCGGCCCCCACAAGACCAAACAATCCAATCACTGCATCAGAGTAGTTAAAAGGATCTGATGCCAGCAAAAAGGCCATCGATGTCCACAATAAACCAAAGTGAGCAAAAATTAGTGCACCAATTAATGAACGAGTTCGAAGTACAGGGGTTGTAACAAATAATTTGAAGATAGAACCTAATAATTGAACGTAATTTAAGTCTGTTTGACTTTTATAAGTAGGTAAACAGCGCCATAACGTAATAGCTAAGATTGTTAGAAAAACACTCGCAACCCAAAAAATACCTTGCCAATTTGTAAATGATGCCATCAGCCCAGACACTGTTCTAGCCAGTAAAATACCCAATAAAAGGCCACTCATAATCGTGCCAACAGCTTTCCCTCGTTGGTGTGGTGCAGCGAGAGTGGCTGCAAAAGGAACTAGAATTTGGGCGACTACAGAGAACATACCAGAGAGCGCGGTACCAATTAACATTACCCAAATGTTCGTTGCCATAGCGGTAATTAATAGCCCACTGGCTGAAATTAATGTCATGGTAATAATGAGTGAACGGCGTTCAAAAATATCTCCCAAAGGCACCAATAGCATCAGTCCTACGGCATAACTGAGTTGCGCCGTGGTAACAATAAATCCGGCTAATGTCGCTGATATATGAAAATAATTTGCGATAGAATCAAGTAGAGGTTGTGCGTAGTAGTTACTGGCGACAACCATGCCTGTAGCAACGGCCATGAGCAGAATAAGGCCTTTACTAAGTGATGTTTGTGGGGCGGTGTTTTCCATAATACTCATAACAAATCATTTGTAAGGTTAATGATAGTAACATGAGTCATTTTTTTGAGAAAAGAATTACTGTGATAAAAATGTTCAATTAATTTGATATAACTCTTTATATTTAATTATTATAACATATTGTTTTATGTACTAAATAACATTATTAATAGTGCTTTTTAATAACTAAAAAGGGTAATAAAGAGAGTAACTAGGTTCCATATCCATTGAATTGAAATGCCAATTATTGCAAAAGAGAATAGGCGCTTCGTTCCTAGCCAGCGAGCTTCCATTGTTTGTTTTTGGGGGCGTTTAGGAAATAGTGTAGAGAGGCTTTTATCAAAGCTAACATCATCTTGATAGCGATATAGAGCTTGAAAAAGATGACTATCAAGCCATAAGCGAAAAAGAGAGTATTGGGTTAATAGAAACAAAACGGAAGCAACAAAAAAAGCCAGTTTATTATGAAAATGAAGGCTAAACACAGGCCATGTACTCAAATAAGGTAAAAGTGATAAAAACAGTAAATAACGCCAACTTTGTGTTAAAGAGCCAATTACTTTGCCACTAGTTTTAGTTGTTAACATGGTTGCCTCGTTATTTAATGTGCTGAAAATGTGAATACCAATTTTGTAGCGCCTCTTGTGTTTCTGGATTTAAAATAACGTGAGGACGAGCTTGAGAGACTTTTTTTATCGCATCCTCTAATGTCGCTACTGTGCCATTATAAACTAACCAAGCAACAACAACGGTTGCACTACGCGAATAGCCTAGTTTGCAATGAATATAAACAGTTCCAGCTTGATTTAGTTGCTCCATTGATAACATTGCTTTGTTAATATCATCTGGAGATAAAGGCAATAAATCGATTTGGGGTTGCGCTAAATAAAGCTTATTTTGACTAAATTTATTTCTTGGCCATTCACAGGTTAAATCAAAGACCGCATTGGCGTTTAATTCGTAAAGAGGGCGACCACCTAATAAAATGCCTTCAGTGACTAAACTTGGTGTTTGGCACTGTTTTAAATAATAACGATAAGTACACCATGCAAAAAAGCGATAAGGTAAGAGGATTATTCGTGCAGAAAGGGGAATTTCACCTTGTGTGTTTTTTTGAAAAATAGAAGCGCCAGCGCCTAAATAACCTAATGTCACAAATGTTAATGTGATTGCAGGCCAGAGAGCAAACCAAAAAGGCCCTTGTAACACAAAGGCTAACAAATAGAACACAGTCGCAGATAATGCATAGTTTTTGGCAATACGCAAACTGCGTTTACTGCCAGTAAAATGCCATCTCCAACGTGAACTTATTGGTAATAAATAGCAAATAAACACACCAGCACCAAAGCCGGTAATAATATCAATGAAATGATGTTGCCACGTTGTGAGTACAGAAATAGCTATTAACAATGACCATAAATTTAAAAAACACTGCCACGATTTAGGTGTATGGGCACGGAAACGTAACCAAATAATCCACAATAAAATAATGTGTAAAGAAGGGGCTTGGTTATAAGGTAAATCGAAGCCTTCTAATTGGGTAAATAACCAACCAGAAAAGCCCTCTGTTGTTGGGCGAATAAAACTAAATTTTAAAGGGAATAATAAAAAACCGGCACAGGCTATAAGAGAGGCAACAATTAAACGCACTCCATGTATAAATTGTTCTCTTAATGTTGTACATATAAGTAGGGAAATACCATAAGCAATATTCACACTCCAATAGGGAATGATTGTCCACGGTAAAAAGGGAATTGCCTTTTCCCATGAATAAACAAAAGAAGGAATATTAGATAAGGTGGAAGTGTAAGTATTGACTTGCATATAAGTTAAATAGAAAAAAGGAGCTAGAAATAACAGCCATACAATCCCAGCAAGCCAGATATTTTTTCTTGATGATGTTATTTGAGAGCGCTGAGTTCCCTCCATACTAAATTTCCTTTTTTGTTTATCGTTTTTTCTATTTTTACAGTTTGCTTAAAATTATCGCTATATGGCAACATATAGCGATAATTCATTTAGCTATAGCGTATTTCGTTAGCGACGTTTTGCTATAGATACACTAAAAATACCCCAGTGATCAATTTGTTGATCGAGCTTTTCAAAACCCGCTTCATCCACTAGTGCATCCATTTCACCTTGACTGCGACAACGCATGATCCATGGTTGGCCATTTTGGTGACTAGGTAATACACGGGCAATCATTTCAAGTTGAGGGTGCCAAGGCTGACAAGTGTAAATCAGTAATCCTCCACTTGGAATTGCTTGTGATAATCCTTTTAAAGATGTTTTTAGCAGATGATTTTCAGGGAATAATTCATAAAGTCCACTCACGATACCTAATGTTGGTGATGGTGAAACTGCACTTAGGCTTTCTGCATCAAAAGCGTTACCCTCTTCAAAACGTACTTTATCTTCTAAATGACGTTCTTTTATGGCAATTCGGCCTTGTTCAACGTTAATAGCGCTATAGTCGCGCATTAAAATTGAATCGACTTTAGCATAGTCATTAATTGCATCAAAAAGATAGCGACCTTGTCCTGCAGCGATATCCATAATATGCACAGGCATATTATTTTGTATTAATTGGCGAATTGCATAGCGGATAGTATTTTCAATATTGATTTTACGTTGGCGAATGCCTTGCCAACCAATACTATTTAAATATTGTCTATCAACAACCCGACCAAATAAGCCTTTCCCTTGAGGCTGATTACGATAGACATAGTCCAGCGTCGATCCGGAATCAAAACCTTTATCGTAACCTAGAGCAACACCTTCAGATGCTTTACCTAAAGTACTCATCGAACGACTAAGCACTTTGTAATAGAGTCTTTTTGGACAATATTTAGGAAGTGGTGTCTGTAATGCGCGATAAACATCTGCACTATGGCTCCAAGTATCTTCATGTTGGTAATCATGTTGATAAAGTGGTTGTGCAAATAAAGTTTCAATAAAACTGCGCATTTTATTGATAGGAATAACTCTGTCTCTCTCACCTAAAGTGTCGTGGTAAAAGCCTGGTAAGACATGTTTTTCTTTGATAGATGTATTTAAACGTTCATAGAAAAGATGTTGAGGATTAGCGTGAACCACATGATCATTGCCTGAAATAAATAATTGTGTTGGTAAAGTAATTGCACTTGCATCTTCAACAACACGATCAGCCGTTTTATAAAGCTCTAATAAAATATTGACGGCAATAGGGCGAGTGATCAGCGAGTCTTGGTTAAAAGAGTCGATGCGACTTTGATCATGAGTTAAGTATTTGGCTTTCACGTATGAATTAACATAAAAGAGCCCGCGAGCTTTTTGCATCAAGGCAAGACCTGTGCGTGCAAAAGGGACATATAATTTCACTTTAAATGCAGGGGAAGCTAACACCATACCGCGGATCTTAGGGGCATAATCGTGTACCCAACCAGTAACTAAAACGGCGCCTACACTTTGACCAACAACCAGAATATTCTCCATTGGAATATTATAGTTGGATGAAACGTAATGAACGAATTCGTCTATATCTTTTATTGAAGTTCCCATTGATGGGCTATAACCGCGAGCACCTTGATTTTTACCATGTCCACGAGCATCCCAAGCAAACATTGAAAAATCAGGAAGATCTAACTCATCCACTAGATGAGAAACACGACCTGAGTGTTCATGGCCTCGGTGAAATAAAATAATTGCTTTTGGTTCAGTGGTAATTTGAGCAGGCCAATGGCGATAATACAAAGATGTTTTATCGCTGGTGGTAAATTCAGACTCAAACATATTCCTTTGAGTTTGATATTGCGGTTGTTGATTCATAACGATGTATCCTTATCTTTATCTGTCATCGTTGATTCTTTTAGTGCGCGATGAATTCGGTGATAACAAGTCAACAAAAGTAATAAATTAATAATAATAAAAAGATAATGCGTGTTTTCTGATAATGTCAGGGAAGGGAATAATCCGATAAAAAAAGCGATAGCACCGAAAATAAAGGCTCTATCACTTTTTCCCATCGGGCCATCATAACGACGAGACGCATGAATAGTTTGGGCAAGCACGCCTAAAAACTCAGTCATTATCATTAAAAAGAGTGCCAGCATGATCCACCAATAGGCTTGTGGAAAAATAAAAGCAAAAGGGAGATAGAGTGCAATATCTGAAATAACATCGCTGGCTTCATTTAATATCGCCCCAAGCGCACTTTTTTGATTATGTTCTCGTGCAAGCATGCCATCTATGGCATTAAGCGCCATACGAAAAAAGAGGACAAAAGGGAGCAATAAAAATAAATGGGGATAAGGATAAAGCAAAAGTAATCCACCAACAGCAATGGATAACAGTAAGGCAAAAAGTGTGACCTGATTTGCTGTGATCCCTTTTGTGAATAACTGTTTTACATAAGGGCGTAAAAGAGATTGAAACTTGGGTTTTAGGTCATAAATTGTCATGACGCATCCTTGTGTTCAAAAGTGCGTATATTACCTCATATTATTTATTTTATTATTAACTGATTTTTATCTCGTTGAATATCATTATTTTAATTGTTTAATTTATTCAATAATTAAAAGAGAATGTGATATTTGAAATTTACTTGAATTAATAATTAGATAGCTGATTAAATAAAGAAAAAGAGAAGGAGTATAATGATAATTATCAGATTGTTCTGTGTTTTTCTTATCATTTCTCTTTATAATTGATTAAATTTTCTTTAGTAATTTTTATGTAATCATGATTCGTTAAGCAAATGAAATGAACTAAAAATAGGGATAAGTTATTTCCTCATAATAACCAATGAAATTAGTTTAATTCATTATAAATATTATTTTAGATGAGATTTAAATCTAACAAGAATGTATCAATAGTGTAGTTATCTGTATTGAGTGATAAATGCAAAAAAACTAGATAATGATAATTATTATCATTATCATAATTGGCGATGTTAGTTACAGCTCTAATCATTTATCAAACCAATAACCATATAAAAGATACGACTATTATGATCCATTTCTTAGCAAAAAATGATGCTTATCGTCAGGGAATTGGGATATTTTCATTTTCATCATCAGCGATTGCATTATTATTGACTTCACTTACTTCGTTAAATAGCTATGCGACTGAAAGTGTAAAACCAGAAATAACGACACCGGCTAAATCTGATATATCTATACAATCAAAACCGCGTGAGAATATTATTATTGAGCCTATTTACGTGATGGGGGAGCTTAATTCGAGTGTTGATGCTGGGAGTACGGTTCTGACACTAAAAGATATTGATCGAATTCAGCCTAATAATATTGCAGAGCTGGTGGACAAATTACCCGGAATTTCATCTTCTGGTTCCCCAAGGCCTGGTGGTCAAACATTGAATATCTGGGGGATGGGTAATCCTGAAGATATTAAAATCACACTTGACGGTACGCCCAAAACCTTTGAAAAATATCGTCAAGGTTCAATTTTTATTGATCCCGAATTAATACGTCGCCTTGATGTTGATAAAGGCCCTCATAATATTACTCAAGGTAATGGTGGGTTTGGTGGTTCAGTAAGAATTGAAACCAAAGATCCCGATGACTTATTATTACCCGATCAGAATATTGGGATGTTTTTAAAATATGGTCACCATACAAACGATAGACAAAATCGTTATAGTGGTGCGGTATACGGTAAATTACTTGATGGGCAAGCAGACGGATTATTCTATTTTAACCGTCGTGAAAGTGATGATCTGAGACGTCCTGATGGAACTAAATTTGGTTATTCACAATCTGATCAAGATTCTTTTTTAATTAAAACCAATATCTACCTAACCGAAGCACAAACATTAACGTTATCAGCATCGCGCTCAGAAAGTGATGGCTGGACACCTTGGGCGGCTAAACGTGATGAATTAGCTAAACCTAGTCAAGCTGACGTAGATAAATATGGCTTTGATGCGGCGATGAAGCGCAAATTAGTTTATCGTGATCAAAAAGATGACACCTTCAGTGTGAAATGGAATATTCAGCCAGTTGATTCCGATTTAATTAATTTAACACTGACTTATGGTTATTCAAAGACAAAACAGAATGATAACCGCCCTGAGAATGCAAGTTCCTATTTTAGTAGCAGTATGGGAAATCAAAGCTGGGTTGATTATCGCAATCATCAAATTGAAATTAAGAACGAAAGCACCCTTATGCAAGGTGCTTTAGAACATAAGGTATTAGTGGGAACACGCTGGCATCGTAATGATCGTGATGTTTTAATGTTTACACGAGATAAAGCGAAAAATCCAAATTATAATTATGGTTATTATGCTCCACCTTATATGCCTGAAGGAACGCAAACGACAACCAGCTTCTATCTTCAAGATTCAATAAGTTATAGAAATCTGACGATAACACCGGGAGTGCGCTACGATATTGTTAAAAACAAAGGTAAAGGTAGTCGAGCTATTACCTATCAAGATCCTGATCCCTATTATGGTCATGATTACTCTGATGTAACCTATCGAGGGGCAACACCTCATTTAGGTTTATTATGGAAAATGAACAAGAATTTCAGATTCTTTGGTGATTTAACCTATACATGGCGAGCACCATTGATTGATGAGCAGTATGAAGTACAAGGAAGTATTTCTAGCTTAACAGGCACGAGCCGTCATCTAGACAAGGAAACAGTAAGAGCTACACGGATTGGCGCAATTGCAGACTTTGAAAGTGTTATTCAACGAGAAGACCAACTGCAGTTAAGAACAACACTGTTTGATACTCGAGGTAAAGACGAAATCTTCCGTCGTCGCGGTGTTTATTGTGAAAGCCAAAAGGTGGATGGACATAATAGAAATTGCCCGCCTTCCATCGGTAACTACCGTAATTTACCAGGTTACCATATTCAAGGACTGGAAATTGAAGCCTTTTATAATAGCCCTAATGTATTCGGTCGTTTAGCGTATTCAACAATGAAAGGAAAACGGGATCAATCACCACGTGATCCGTGGTTTGGTCAGAAAACATGGATTGCTGAAATTCAACCGGATGCTTTACATGCCACAGTTGGTGTAAAAGTCCCTAGTATTAATATTAATATGGGGTGGACTGGTGATTTTATTGGTGCTCAACGACGTTCACCAACAGATGCTGATCCTAATGCCACTTATTGGTCTCTACCAAAAAGTAAAGGTTATGCAATCCATGGTTTATTTGCGAATTGGGAACCGTCTTTTATAAAGAATACGGAGGTGCGTTTTACTGTCGCGAATATATTTAACCGTGATTATTATCCTTATTTAGGGGAATCAGTTTCAGGTGTAGGACGCGACTATCGATTTACTGTGGTAAAACGCTTCTAATATTAACGCCAGTTGATATATACGTTAAAAAAATAAACCCCATGATAATATGGGGTTTATTGTAAATTTAGAGGTCAATACCCAATATATTGAATCAATAACCTTGTGATGCAGAAGTTGCAATCATTGCCATCATGGTAGTGAAGAAGAAAATAAAGAAAATAACAGCCATAATGATGCTGATAATAAAGTAAATAAAGCCCGCTCTATTCCATGTTTCTTGTACTTTCATAAAGGTTTCAACAGAATCGTAGTCACCCTTCTTCCATGCCCATTCATTACCTTTAATACCACAGATAAAAATCCAGATAAGATTAAGTAAAGGAACGAGTGCTAATAATGGAAGATAGGATTTATTGCCAAATCCCCAAATAATATTAAACATGAAAGCCCCCCAGTTCCAACGTTTAATTTCTTCAGGTACAGGTTTGTTAGTATAAGACACAATTTATTCCTTATCTAAATCTTCAATATGAGAATGAGCATGCCAAAAATGGCAACTGGAGAAAAAAATAATCATAATTGAAGAAATGAGTGAATGAAAGAAAGGGAGATTTAAGTGTTTAATAAGGAGAATAATCTTAACTATAGAATAGTGTTAAAATGATTTTTTATTGTATAAATGTATTTTGTTTAATGATGTATAATTTTAATTATTTATAAAAAAACAGACCACAATATTGTAGCCTGCTTTTAGTTATCATCTTTTTAGATTATGTGTTATTTCATCATATTACTTTGCTGCACTTCGAGCTTGTTCAACCCAGCCATCAAACGTTTTCTGATGGGCTTTGATCCATGCATTTGCATGACGCTCAATATCAGCTTGTGATTTTTGACCATTATGCATACGCAAATTCTGCGCATTGATATCGGCAACAGACATTTTCATGACTTCAAAGAGTTTTGCTGCTGCTGGATTATCTTCTGCCCACTTTTTATTTGCAGCGATATGCATGGTGCTTGGTGGAAAACCGTAGTTTTTCCCATTTGCCAATGTGGTGTCTGTTTTATCATCACCGGGTAAAGATGAGAACGGTACTTGTAACCAAACAACATCTTTACCTGGCTTTAATACATCACTTATCCAATATGGCGTCCATGTATAATAGAAGATAGGTTTACCTTCTTTATAGCGAGTAATAGTATCTGCCATCATCGCTGCATAGTTACCTTGGTTATGTGTAACCGATTTTTCTAAATCATAGGCTTTTAAATGATTATTGATAGCTTCTTCACAACCCCAACCCGGGTTGCAACCTGTTAAGTCGGCTTTACCATCACCATTGGCATCAAAGAGTTTGGCGATTTTAGGATCTTTAAATTGCTCAATATTGGTAATGTTGTATTTTTCAGCCGTTTTCTTATCAATTAAGTAACCTTGAGCTGCGTTAACGACATAATCACCTTTACGATAAAAAGTGTTATCGCCACCCGCAGCTTCATATTGTGAGTTATGAAGTGGAACCCAACTTACGGCCATAAAGGTGGCATCACCGTTGGCGATAGAGGAATAAGCAACATTGTAATCGACTTCTTTAATCGGTTGAACCGTGTAGCCTAATTGCTCTAGTGCTTTGTTAACGATTAAGGTTTGAAAGGTTTCTTCAGAAATCGTACTTTGCACAGGTTGAACCGAAATCCCTTTTCCAGGTAAATCAGCAGCGGATAACTGGGTGCTTATCAGTGTGGCGGACAATACGGTTGCCCAGATAACTGGATTACGCATAGTTTTTCCTTCTGTTGTGATGGTAAGAGATAAATAGCGACAGCGAACTGTCGCCTCTATTTCTTATATTGATTGAACGTGATGTTTTTTATAGATTTTTAATTAATAGTGAATATATATTACGATGCTTTTTTGCCAAAGAGTCGGCAAATTAAGCCAATAGGACCTGTCATATACCAGCATCGGTTACCTTTATGACGGCTATTTTGACCTAAAGATTGTGTTAATCGGTCAAGGATAATCGCAAGAATAACAATACCGGCCCCTCCGACGGCAGCAAGCCCCATATCAAGGCGACCAATACCACGCAATACCATTTGACCTAATCCACCAACGGCTATCATTGATGCAATAACAACCATTGAAAGTGCTAACATCAAGGTTTGGTTTACACCAGCCATAATGGTTGGCATAGCGAGTGGCAATTGCACTTTAAACAACATTTGTCGAGGATTTGCCCCAAATGATTGAGCAGCTTCAATTAAATCCTCTGGCACTTGTTTGATCCCTAAAATGGTTAGTCTCACAATAGGTGGCAATGCAAAAATGATAGTGACTACAACTCCCGGTACATTACCAATACCAAATAGCATCACGATGGGCACTAAGTAGACGAATGCGGGTGTGGTCTGCATGGCATCGAGCAAAGGACGGACGATTTTTGATGCTCTATCACTACTAGCAAGCCATATCCCTAAAGGAAGCCCGATTATTAGACAGAATAGTAAGGAGGTAAGAACTAAAGCAAGGGTAACCATGGCTTCAGACCACGCGCCAATAGCACCAATTAATATCAGTGAGATAAACGAAGTGATCCCCATTACTTTGCCTGAAAGTTGCCATGCAATCAGTGAAAATAGAATAATGGCAACAGGTGCTGGCATTGAGGTTAAGAAATTTTCAAAACCACTTAACACAAAATCAACGGGTACACGGATGCCTTGGAAAACGGGGCGAAAGTGTAACACGATCCAGTCAATCGCTTCAGTAACCCATGAATCTAAAGGGATAAGTGTGTTGTGAAAGGGATCCATAAGATTAAAAGAATCTGACGTAACATCGGTAGGTGTTGCATCTAACCAGTCAGTGCCTGTAGATGATGTATTAATATTTTCACTACCGCTACCTGTTGTTCCCCATGGATCGGTATCTGCTGATGAACTATCAGTACTACTCCAAGGGTCGCTTTCGGTTGTACTTGTATTGGTTGTTGCCCAAGGATCATCATTTACGCTATGGGGTGTCTCTTGTGTGGTATCGCTTGTGGTTGTTTCTTGGGAAGTGGTATCCCATGCAGTATCTTGATTATTTGTATTACTCATTTGGCGTCTCCTTATCCAGTGCTTGTAGTAACATTCCTTTAGAAATCAAACCTATATAACGGTTTTTTTCATCAATAACAGGAATAGCACAGGGAGATTGTGCAACCGTTGAAATCAGCTCATTTAGAGGGGTATCACCATTAATGGCACAGGGTTCGGATAAAATAGCTGATTCAATAGACCGTTTATTTTTGAGAGCCTCTTCAAGAGAATTTACCGAAACAATACCGATAAACTTTCTACCTCGCTCAATGAGATAACCAAAATTTCTATCTTCATCTTCAAGCACTTTTAATGCTGAGCGAGGACCAAAGCCAGGTGCGATATGCAATAAGGTTTCAGGGCGACGTTTGGCGATATCTTTGGCACTAAATACGTGGCTAATATCAACCCCACGGAAGAATGTACGCACATAATCATTAGCTGGGTTATTGAGTATTTCATCCGGTGTACCGATTTGGACTACAACTCCACCTTGCATAATGGCAATTCGATCACCAATACGCATTGCTTCGTCAAGATCATGAGAAATAAATACAATAGTACGCTGTTTATCGCCTTGTAAGCTCAATAATTCATCTTGCATTTCGGTACGAATTAAAGGGTCAAGTGCTGAGAAAGCCTCATCCATTAATAAGATATCGGGATCATTGGCTAAAGCACGAGCTAGGCCAATACGTTGACGCATTCCGCCTGATAGCTCATCAGGCCAAGAATGAGCATAACTACCAAGATTGACTTGCTCTAATGCATCCATTGCTTTTTTATAACGCTCGTCTTTGCTTAATCCTGCGAGATCCATTCCGAAGGCTGTGTTATCAAGTATGTTCATATGTGGCATTAAGGCGAATGACTGAAATACCATACTGATTTTTTTACGGCGTACTTGGCGTAACTCTTTATCCGACATAGTCGCAATATTTTCGCCATCAATAAGCACTTCTCCTTTTGTAGGAGAGATCAGACGATTGAGAAGGCGGACTAGTGTGGATTTACCGGAGCCAGATAAGCCCATAATGACAAATATTTCGCCTTCTTCAATTGCCAGATTTGCATTTTGAACGCCTACTGTAAGCCCTGTTTTATCAAAAATCTGATCTTTATTCATACCAGATTCTAATAATTCAAAGGCACGTTTAGGATGTTCGCCAAATACCTTGTAGAGGTTTTTCACTTCAAGTTTAATTGCCATGCAATATATAGTTTCCTATTTAAATATTAGAAGGAATAAATTAAATATTAATTAATGAGTATCGTTATTTTCCTAAAATAAAATTTTTAGTAAGGGAAATACCCTACCACAATGATCGAGTCTGACAACCCTATGTTCATTATAATTAATTAAAAAAAATCTCTTTTTTTAATTGTTTTTTTAATGATTAATAATTAAATAAAGTGAAATATAAATTTATTGTTAAGCGTTGATATATTGGTTAACCAACTGAAATAACTTTCTTTTTTTAGATATTGAGATTTTAATTAGGATCTCAATAAAAAGAATAATGAAAGAGTAAAGAAACAGCAGAAAGTAAGAAAAATAAAAATGAAAAAAAACCAAAATACATTAGATAATCTAATTAATGTTACCCTGATCTGAGTGGCTATTTAAGAAAAACTGAAAAATCATTCGTAAAAAATTGGTTATTTGAATAAATCGAACGGTAAAAATCATACAATTAGTTGCTTTTATGAACAATAAAAAATGCATTAAAAAATAAATTATATTTTTCAATGCATTATGTTTTTATGTTGATATATAATTAATTTGAATGTATTGCTATTCTGTGGTCATATTTGATAGTTAATAAGAGAAATTAAAAATCCCAATCATCATCTTCGGTGTTAATGGTTTTTCCAATAACATAGGATGAACCCGAGCCAGAAAAGAAATCGTGATTTTCATTAGCATCAGGTGACAGTGATGATAGAATAGCAGCACTGACATTTGTTATTTCATCAGGGAATAAGGCCTCATAACCTAAATTCATTAATGCTTTATTTGCATTATAATGAAGGAATTTTTTTACATCTTCAGTCCAACCAACTGTGTCATAAAGATCTTCGGTATATTTAACTTCATTGTCATATAAATCTAATAATAATGAGAACGCAAAATCTTTAATATCTTGTTTTTCTAATTCAGATTTACTTAATAAATGATTTTGAAATTTATAGCCAATATAATAACCATGAACGGCTTCATCACGAATAATAAGTCGAATTAAATCAGCTGTATTCGTTAATTTTCCTCTACTTGACCAATACATAGGTAAATAGAATCCGGAGTAAAATAAAAATGATTCTAAAAATACGCTAGCGATTTTCTTCTTTAAAGGATCAGGGTCTTGGTAGTAGCGCAGAATAATATCAGCTTTCTTTTGTAGATAAGGATTTTCTTCACTCCAACGATATGCTTCATCAACATCTGCTGTTAAACAGAGGGTGGAAAATATTGAACTGTAAGAGCGAGCATGAACCGCTTCCATAAAACAGATATTGGATAATACCGCTTCTTCATGTGGCGTCAGTGCATCGGGTATCAATGTCGGCGCCCCCACAGTATTTTGAATAGTATCCAGTAATGTTAATCCAGTAAAAACACGAATAGTGAGCTGTTTTTCGGCTTGTGTTAAGGTGCTCCAAGAAGGAATGTCATTAGAGAGTGGAATTTTTTCAGGTAACCAAAAATTCATGGTTAAACGATTCCAAACTTCTAAATCTTTTTCATCCTCAATACGATTCCAGTTAATTGCATTAACGTGACTTAATAAAGGTGATGACATGTTATATTTTCCTTCTTGTAATTATTAAAGTGCACACGAAACACAGCCTTTTATTTCAGTGCCTGCTAATGCGGATTGTCGGATACGAATGTAATACAAGGTTTTAATACCCTTACGCCATGCATAAATTTGCGCTTTGTTAATATCTCTTGTTGTGGCTTCATCAGAAAAGAACAACGTTAGTGATAAACCTTGATCAATATGTTGTGACGCTTCTGCATAGGTGTCGATAATTTTTTCTGCACCAATTTCATAAGCATCTTGATAATACTGGCGATTTTCATTAGTCATAAATGGGGCTGGATAATAAACCCGTCCAATTTTACCTTCTTTCCTGATTTCTATTGGGGCTACAATAGGATGAATGCTTGATGTGGAATGATTGATATAGGAGATAGATCCGGTCGGGGGGATCGCTTGTAAGTTTTGGTTATAAATCCCATATGTCATAATAGACAACTGGAGTGTTTGCCAATCTTCTTGTGTAGGAATATGAATATTCGATTGGCTAAATAACTGGTGGACTTTTTGTGTTTTAGGCAACCATTGTTGTGATACATACTTATTAAAGTATTCACCTGTTGCGTATTTTGAATTCTTAAAACCTTTAAAGTGTTGTTTTTTTTCAATAGCTAATTGGTTTGAAGCTAATAACGCATAATAAGTGACGGTATAAAAATAGATATTGGTGAAATCTAATGCTTCTTCAGAGCCGTAATAAATTCCTTCACGTGCTAAGTAGCCATGCAAATTCATTTGCCCTAAACCAATCGCATGAGAAGTGAGATTACCTTTTTCAATAGAAGGAACAGACTCAATTTTCGTCATTTCAGAGACATTGCTTAATGCTCTAACTGCAGTGCTGACGGTATGAGCGAAGTTAGGGGAGTCCATTGCCATAGCAATATTCATAGAACCTAAGTTACAACTGATGTCATGACCGATATGGCGATAGCTTAAATCTGGATGATACTGACTTGCGCTGTTGACTTGTAAAATTTCAGAGCAAAGATTACTCATGTTAATTCTACCCGCAATAGGATTTGCTCGATTTACCGCATCTTCAAACATGATATAAGGATAGCCAGATTCAAATTGAATTTCGGCAAGTGTTTGGAAGAACTCTCTCGCTTTAATTTTCTTTTTACGAATTTGTGAGTTATTCACCATCTCACTGTATTTTTCGCTAATACTGATTTCTGACATTGGTACGCCATAAACACGCTCTACATCATAAGGTGAGAAGAGATACATATCTTCATTGCGTTTCGCTAACTCAAATGTGATATCTGGAATTACTACGCCTAAAGAGAGTGTTTTGATCCTGACTTTTTCATCTGCATTTTCTCTTTTTGTATCAAGAAAATAATAAATATCAGGGTGGTGGGCATGAAGATAAACTGCTCCTGCGCCTTGCCTTGCACCTAATTGGTTTGCATAGGAAAACGCATCTTCAAGCATTTTCATAACAGGGACAACCCCTGAAGATTGATTTTCAATTCGTTTAATGGGTGCACCGGCTTCACGTAAATTAGTGAGTAGAAATGCGACACCACCTCCCCGTTTAGAAAGCTGTAATGCCGAATTTACCGATCGACCAATAGATTCCATATTATCTTCGATACGCAATAGAAAGCAGGAAACCAACTCACCACGCTGTTGTTTTCCACAATTTAGGAATGTTGGTGTGGCGGGTTGGAAACGACCACTAATAATTTCATCAACAAGATGAATGGCAAGCTCGGTATCACCTTTTGCAAGGGTGAGGGCAACCATACAGACGCGATCTTCATAGCGTTCAAGGTAACGCTCGCCATCAAATGTTTTTAAGGTGTAACTGGTATAGTACTTAAAAGCCCCTAAAAAAGATTGAAAGCGAAATTTTTTGCTATAAGCATGTTTGAATAGCTGTTTGATAAAGGCAAATTCATATTGTTCTAGCACTTGAGTTTCGTAATAGTGTTGCTGTACTAAAAACTCGAGCTTTTCTTTTAGATCATGAAAAAATACCGTATTTTGATTTACATGTTGACGAAAAAAATGATGCGTTGCTAATTTGTCTTTATCAAACTGAATATTACCTTGCTCATCATAGAGATTTAGCATGGCGTTTAAGGCATGGTAATCAAGTTGTTCTATTGATGTTGTCATGTTAATTATCTCGTGACACATTGGTCTGCCAGATTAGACCAAAACGTCCTTAAGCCGGTTTTTACGCGTTTTTCATCTTCTGGTGTGCCTAATAATTCAAATCGATACAAAAAAGGGATTTGGCATTTTTGTGCAATGATGTCACCTGCTAACCCATAAGCTGCACCAAAGTTTGTATTTCCAGAAGCAATAACACCACGTATTAATTGACGATTTTCAGGAATATTTAAAAACTGAATAACCGCCTTAGGAACTGCACCTTTAGTTCCACCGCCACCATAAGTAGGGCAAAGCAACACAAAGGGTTGTGTTGCGAGCAAGATTTCATCTTCAATAATTCTAGTCGCTTGTAAATTGAGCTTTTGCACAAAGCGATGACAGTTTTCTGAGCGACTTGAGAAATAGATCAAAGGTGCAGTTTGCATAAGAGGCTCCTTTAGAGCGTAATTTGTCCTATCTTATCAGGGCAGAAACCGGACCAATGTTGTTCTCCATGAACAACGACGGGAACTTGGCGATATCCCATAGAGACAATTTGCGCTAAGGCTTGTGTATCTTGGGTCAGATCAACTGCAACAAATGGAATGTTTTTTTGTTTTAACGCACGCTCTGTGGCGCTGCATTGAACGCAATTTGGCTTGGTATAGAGGATAACAGACATAAAAAATAACCCTTATAAAAATATGGATGCGTCTGTTTTCACATCCATAATGAGAAGTACTTAAATACTATATATAGAGTTATTTATTTTCAACCATACAATATATGGTGTTTTTGTATTTTGATAATGATTATCATTAAAATTAAAAGGTTAGCGCACTAATTTTATTTTTTCATCACTCGATGGATCAATTTTTATTAGATATACGAGTAATTAGATGATTGCTTTATCAATCCAGCATGATTTAATCTTATTGTTACAGACAAATCAGCAGAGAAAATATTATGTACCAAGACTATCTCGATGCACCTATAGGTTTCCCAAAACCCTATATCTCTATTACAGCAAATGAAAAAGGGATCACCAGCCTCTATTTTGTAAATGATAAAGATATTGCTGTGAATTCAAGCACTGTTATTAAACAGTGCATAAAACAACTAAAAGAGTATTTTGCAGGTAATCGTACAACTTTTTCTATCCCGTTGGCGCCAGAGGGAACAGAATTCCAAAGTCGAGTTTGGAAAACATTACAAACTATTCCTTTTGGCGAAGTTTGGAGTTATAAAAAATTGGCACTTACATTAGGTTCAGTCAATTATTGCAGAGCGGTAGGAATGGCGAATTCACGAAATCCGATTTCTTTAATTATTCCTTGTCATCGTGTTATTGGCCATAACGGCAAGTTAGTCGGTTACACGGGGGGGGTGGATATTAAGCGTTGGCTACTTCAATATGAAAAAATAGAGATTGATGAATAGTTCAGATTGTAAGTATTAAGTATTGTTTCTTAAGTGAACGCTGTGTTAAGTCATGGGATTTGTCTGAATATTAATCATTTGGCAGAAAAAAAATGTGAGTTTCGTGATCTAGACTGTGGACAGGGAATCATCATTTTTGTTTTACTATAGCCAACGCAAAACGCTTGCGTTTATTTTCTATTTTAAAGGTAAACTTGATGTCTAAATTAAAAGGTAACGTTAAGTGGTTTAACGAAACTAAAGGTTTTGGTTTTATCACTCCAGAAGATGGCAGTAAAGATGTATTTGTACACTTTTCCGCTATTACATCAGAAGGCTTTAAAACCCTTGCTGAAGGTCAAAAAGTAGAGTTTGAAGTTACTGACGGCGCGAAAGGGCCATCTGCTGCAAACGTTGTCGCTATCTAATTAACGACTTCTTTGAGACAGTAAAAACCCGTTGAATAACGGGTTTTTATGTTCTTATATAGTTAAACCCGTTGAATAACGGGTTTTTATGTTTCTAGTATTACATTTCACGTAATAACCAAAATGCAAATGCAGTCATTAAAAATGATCCCGCTAAGTTAGCGCCCATTGTACTTAATGCCCATCCAATTTTACCTTCCGTTAAGAGTGCAACCACTTCAACCGAAAAGGTTGAGAAGGTTGTCAAACCGCCACAAAAGCCCGTTGTTAGCATAATTTTCCAAATAGGATCAATATGCGGTGCTTTGCTAAACCAAGCAATACCAAAAGCAATAATAAAGGCACCAATACAGTTAGCAATAAAGGTGCCTGTGGCAAAATGTGGAAGAATAGAATTTAGGCGGTAGCTAATCAGCCAGCGTAATACGCTACCTAAACCACCACCTATAAATACAGCAATTGCAATATTAAGCATGAGAGATTAATTGTTATTTAACCTCAATCCCCTGAGCTTGAAGATCGGCATGATAAGATGAGCGAACAAACGGCCCACAAGCTGCATGGGTAAAACCCATCGCAAGTGCTTGCTCTTTCATATATTCAAACTCGTCAGGACTGACGTAGCGTTGAACAGGAAGATGGTGACGACTTGGCTGTAGATATTGCCCTAATGTCAGCATCGTTACCCTATGTTTACGCAGATCACGCATAACGTCAATGATTTCTTCGTTGGTTTCCCCAAGGCCAACCATTAAACCTGATTTTGTCGGAATATCAGGATGTGCTTGCTTAAATCGCTCTAGCAATGTTAATGACCATTGATAGTTAGCACCTGGACGTACTTGGCGATAAACACGAGGAACGTTCTCTAAGTTATGGTTAAAGACATCAGGTGGCGTATCTGTGAGGATCTCAAGAGCTTTATCCATACGGCCACGAAAATCAGGAACTAATGTTTCAATACGAATAGTGGGATTTTTTGCGCGAATAGCTGAAATACAATCAGCAAAATGCTGAGCGCCACCATCACGTAAATCATCACGGTCTACAGAGGTAATAACGACGTAGCGTAATCCCATATCTTTAATGGTTTGAGCAAGTTTTTCTGGCTCTTGTGGATCGGGTGCATTTGGGCGACCATGTGCGACATCGCAAAACGGGCAACGGCGTGTGCAGATTGCGCCTAAGATCATAAAGGTCGCTGTTCCATGGTTAAAGCACTCTGCAAGGTTAGGGCAAGATGCTTCTTCACACACAGAATGAAGGCCATTTTTACGCATTGCTGCTTTGATGCCTTGAATTTTACTTGAATCAGCGGGCAGCTTTATTTTCATCCAATCAGGTTTGCGTAGCAGTTGTTCACGTTCTGTAGCGACTGTTTTAACAGGAATAAGTGCCATTTTATCGGCATCGCGATATTTGACTCCGCGTTCCATCTGAATAGGTTTACTCATAATTGTGCCAGTTCCAGTTATCTAGAGTGATTAACACGATGTGACTGAGGTAATCAGGGTTTTAAAAAAAAATGACAAATGTTAAAAAAATTATAGCATTTTTATTACTGTGGTTGGAATCCTAGTTGTGTACAAAAATGCTTAACTAATAATGGTGCTACCTGTGTAGTTGTCGTATTAGGAGCAAAATCAATTAACTGTGTCATTTTCAGATCAGAATAACCACAAGGATTTATTCGTGCAAAAGGGGATAAATCCATATCGATATTGAGGGCTAAGCCGTGAAAGGAGCAACCTTTACGGATACGTAACCCTAATGAACAAATTTTATCGCCTTTAACATACACACCCGGTGCATCCGCGCGAGCATAGGCTTCTACATTAAATTCCGCTAGCGTTTTAATAACGGTATTTTCAAGTGCTGTGACTAATTGGCGAACACCAATATGGTTACGTTTTAAATCCACTAAAACATACATGACTTGTTGGCCTGGGCCATGATAAGTCACCTGACCTCCACGATCAGATTGAATAACAGGAATAGACCCTGTGTTTAATAAATGTTCAGCTTTACCAGCCTGACCTTGAGTAAAAACTTGTTCATGTTGAACGAGCCATATTTCATCAGGCGTGTGACTTTCCCGTTTTTCCGTAAACTGATGCATAGAATCAGAAACCGGTAAATAGGGTTTCACACCTAATTGGCGAATAATGATTGTTTTGTCTTGCACCGTGAAAATCTTCATTTGTAGCGTAATTGTGAAGAGCAGTATAACGCCCCAGTAAATGAACTACCAGATTGAGATGTTTTTTTTCCGAAGAAGAGAGAAAATGAGAGGGATTAAGATAAGAAAAAGCGCCTTAGGAAGGCGCTTTTGAAAAAATGATCTTTTAAGTAAAGGGATTAAAGAACCATACGAACTAGTTCAAGCTCACCTAACTCTTTATAGAGCGTTTCGACTTGATCGATATGAGTTGCATTGATGGTAATAGACACGGAATGGTAATTACCTTTACTACTTGGCTTTACCGAAGGTGTGTAATCACCAGGGGCATGACGTTGAATAACTTCAACGACTTGATCAACTAATTCTGGTTTTGCATGACCCATCACTTTATAAGTGAAAGAACATGGGAACTCTAACAGTTCGTTTAATTTTGTTTTCATCATAATGTAATTCCTTAAGACAACAGATACTGTTGTTTTAATAATCTATTTTTACACCTAATCGTAATAAATAAAAAGCGCATTCCTTTATTAATAAGGAATGCGATACTGGTAATTAGGGTAAATAAAGGAATGATAAATGTATTTATGCCAATATCTATATAAGCTATATGTGGTCACATTTACCTTTTTCAACTCTTAGCCAAACCAGTGGGAGAATAATAATTTGATGTAATCGATAATGCGACTAAAGAAACCACCTTCTTTTACTTCATTCATCACTACGAGAGGGGACTGTTCGATAATTTGCCCATCAAGTTGGAAATTAATGGTTCCAACAACTTGGTTTTTAGTGACGGGGGCATGCAGTTCTACATTATCAAGTACATAACTCGCTTTTAAGTCTTTTAAACGGCCACGAGGAATAGTTAAATAAACATCTTTATCTACACCTAATTGTACTTTATCTGTTTCGCCATACCAAATTGGCTCTGCCGCAAATTCTTTACCCACTTGTAGTGGCTTTACCGTTTCAAAGAAGCGAAATCCCCAAGTCAGTAGTTTTTTACTTTCAGCATCACGGCCTTTAGATGAATGCCCCCCCATTACTGCTGAAATTAAGCGCATGTCGCCTTCGGTTGCAGAAGCGACTAAATTATAACCTGCTGATGCGGTGTGACCTGTTTTAATACCATCCACATTTAAACTGGTATCCCATAACAATCCATTGCGATTTACTTGGCGGATATTGTTGTAAGTATATTCTTTTTCTTTGTATATGGCATATTCGTCAGGTACATCACGAATTAATGCGGCACCAATCAGCGCCATATCACGAGCAGAGCTATATTGCCCCGGGGCATCAAGACCATGTACTGTTTGGAATTGCGTATTTTGTAAACCGAGGCGCTTAACGTAATCATTCATCATAGTCACAAATGTATCTTGACTACCTGCGATATAAGAGGCCATTGCCACACAAGCATCATTACCTGATTGCAAATTAATACCACGGGTTAATTGTGCAACAGTAACTTGGTCGCCTGGTTTTAAGAACATTAAAGAAGAGCCACGGAAAACTGGATTACCTGTTGCCCAAGCTTCTTCACCAATAGGGACAATATCATTATTAGTAATTTTACCTGCGCGAATAGACTGTCCAATAACATAACTGGTCATCATTTTGGTTAAACTCGCAGGATCACGACGAACATCCGCATTCATTTCAGCCAGCACTTTCCCAGAATTATAATCAATAAGAATATAAGATTCGGCTTCAATATTAGGAACAGCGGGTATCATTGTTTTTAGTGAATCATCAGCCAGACTTTGATGCGTTACTGTCAATAAAGCAAAAGTGGCACTTAATAGGCTCGTTCTTAGTGATTTAGCGGGTAGTGTTTGTTTCATTCTGTTTGTTTAATCCGAAAATTCAGGGAAAAATAGGGGCTGATAAATAAAACATCAGCAAACTCAGACGATTCTACGCTTGAGTTTGCTGATATAAAAAGGATTTTACGTCACCTTACCTTTATTGGGTAATAATAAACCCAGAGATATCTTTAATCTGTTTCAGTTTGCTTCTTATTGCTTCGGCTTGATCTTTTGAGGAATAAGGGCCAAGTTGTACTTTATATAGTCCATCTGCTTTATTAATCACACCTTGAGTACTAAATGATGACGACAAATCATTGAGCCAAATTTGAGCATTATTTTCGTTACTGAGTGCGCCAACCTGTACATAAAAGCCTTGTTGTATCGCGTTTGAGGTTGGTGCTTTTGTCTCTACTGGAGTAGGCGTTAAAACTGGTGCAGGGGGTGACGTTTTTGCTGGGGCTGGTGGCTCAATGGGGCTATTGTTATTGATTGGCGTTGATGTCGTTAATGGTGCAGGTGTTGCTGGCTGAACATTAAAATTAGGGCGTTCGGGTAAGGCGGTTGTTTTTTTCTCGATCTGCGCTCCATGTGTGCCAATACCGCTCATATGACCATTTTGATCAACGACAATTCCTTCAATTTGTAAGGGGGTTGTTGGCATCAAACGTAAGCTATCAGAAACAGCCGGAGTGACTTGGATTTGTTTGCCATTGATGTAAGGGCCTCGATCGTTAATACGGACAACCATGGTGCGTCCATTAAGTAAATTGGTGATCTTCACATAGCTCGGAATGGGTAATGTGGGATGTGCGGCCGCAAACTCATAAGGATTGATTCGTTCACCAATCGTTGTTAAACGACTCATTGCTAAACTATCATAAACAATAGCTTCTCCTCGTTCACTAAAGTTAGCAGGATCAGTGACAATACGATAGATCACCCCATTTTTTCTGTAATCTTGATTTGCCGTTGGGTGATAAGGCTCGTAACGAGGTTCAGCACCGAGAACACGTTGAGCTTGCACATTAGGTAATGGTGCTGGCTGTTTATTGGTGTTGGATTTATTAACAACACACCCCGAAAGTAGCAATGCACTGATACCTATCAAAACCCATTGCAGACGCATAGAAACCTCATTATAAACTTTTTGATAATAGTTTTCGGTGTGTATGAATAGACATAACAATGCCAAATCCTGCCATTAAGACAATTAGGGCAGAGCCTCCATAACTCATAAGCGGTAACGGAACACCGACAACAGGAAGAATACCACTCACCATTCCTATGTTGACAAAGACATAGACAAAGAAAATTAGCATTAATCCGCCAATCATTACTCTGCCAAATGTATTTTGTGCTTTTGTTGCAAGGTAAAGGCCTCGCGCAATTAAGAGTATATAAAGAGCTAATAGTATCAAAACACCAATTAATCCGAGTTCTTCAGCCAATACAGCAAAAATAAAGTCTGTATGGCGCTCTGGTAAGAATTCTAATTGAGATTGCGTGCCTTGTAACCATCCTTTTCCATGTAATCCGCCAGAACCAATGGCAATTTTAGATTGGATGATATGATATCCAGCACCAAGTGGGTCTGATTCCGGATCGAGAAGCATCATTACCCGTGCTTGTTGGTAATCATGCATCAGGAAAAACCAAAGTATGGGGATAAAGGCAGCAACAAGAATGATAGCTATAGTGATAAGACGCCAACTCATTCCTGCAAGGAAAAGAACAAATAACCCTGAAGCAGCAACAAGGATGGACGTTCCTAAGTCAGGTTGTGCCGCAACTAATAAGGTTGGAACAAAAATAAGTACCAATGCAATGGCTGTATTACGTAATGTCGGTGGACATATATCGCGATTCATAAATCGCGCTACCATTAAAGGTACCGCAATTTTAGCTATTTCTGAAGGTTGAAAACGCACAATACCTAAATCTAACCAACGTTGTGCCCCTTTACTAATTTGACCGAAAACATCCACAAGGATAAGCAAGATAACGCAAAAAAAATAGAGATGAGGAGCCCAACTTTCATAGACTCGTGGTGGTATTTGTGCCATGACAATCATGATCATAAAACCCATTGCAATCTGCCCTAATTTGCGTTGCATCATTTCTGGATCTTGGCCACTTGCGCTCCACATAATAAATGCGCTGTATCCCAATAAAGCAATAATACAGAGCAAGAATAAAGGGTCGATATGAATTCGAGTCCAGAAGGATTTTTTCTTATTATTTTCAGTCATATGATTATTCCTCTGAACCACGCGGAGCGGGGGGTGAATCAGGTAATACTGTGTTGTTATCACCAAGGAGAATGTGGTCAAGAATTTGTCTTGTAATATCACCGACTGAAGGACCCGCACCACCATTTTCTAAAATAATTGAAATCGCTACAGTTGGATTATCATAAGGGGCAAATGCAATCATTAGTTTATGGTCACGAAGGTGCTCAGCTAATTGGCTAGCGTTATAAGTTTCATAACTAAAGACCTGGGCTGTTCCTGATTTAGCCGCAATTTTGTAGGGCGCATCAGCAAAACTACGACGACCCGTACCATTAGGAAAATTAGCAACACCATACATACCATGCTTTGCTAATTCCCAATAACCTGAGTTGATATCACCAATTTGGCGCGTTTCAGTATCAACATAAGGTAACATCTCATTACCAAGCTTCGTGCCATAAAGCAGGTGAGGGGTTTTCACTTGTCCATCATTTATTAATGTCATTAAGGCTTTTGTCATTTGAATAGGTGTTGCTGTCCAATACCCTTGTCCTATACCAACCGGTATTGTATCACCTTGATACCAAGGTTTTTTATAACGCTGTTGCTTCCACTCTCGTGTTGGCATTATACCGTTTCGCTCTTCTGATAAATCGATCCCCGTATATTCACCATAGCCGAAACGACTCATCCATGTAGATATTCGGTCTATTCCCATATCATAAGCAACTTGGTAAAAGAAAGTATCTGCAGATTCAACAATCGATTTTGTGACGTTGAGTTTGCCATGTCCCCAACGTTTCCAGTCGCGATAACGTTTTTCAGAGCCAGGAAGTTGCCACCAGCCGGGGTCGTGAATAGTCGTGTTTGCAGTGATAACACCTTCGCTTAATGCAGCAACAGACATAAAAGGTTTAACTGTTGATGCTGGAGGATAAAGACCTTGTGTTGTTCGATTTATTAAAGGCCTATCTGGGTTATTTAGTAATCCTTGATAATCTGTATTAGAAATACCGCCTACAAATAAGTTTGGGTCATAACTTGGGTTTGAGACTAGGGCTAAAATTTCACCATTGCGAGGATCAGTCACTACAACCGCGGCTCGGCTTGTAGTAAGTAATGTTTCAATATAAGTCTGTAATTCAAGATCAATGGTAAGATAAATATCTTTACCTGCTTGTGGGGGTTGTTCGTGTAATTGGCGAATAACACGGCCACGGCTATTGACTTCAACTTCTTCATAGCCAGTTGTTCCGTGTAATACTGACTCATAATAACGCTCAATACCTAACTTACCAATATCATGAGTCGCCGCATAGTTAGGTGATAAGCCTTCTTTATCAAGGCGTTCAACATCTTTATCGTTAATTTTTGCTACATAACCAATGACATGTGTCAAGGCTGAGCCATAAGGGTAATAACGGCGTTGATAGCCTTTGATTTCTAAGCCAGGATAACGATACTGATTGATAGCAAAACGCGCGACTTGTACTTGGCTAAGTGTAGTTTTTAAGGCTATAGAGCTAAATCGGCGAGAACGCTTACGCTCTTTTTCAAAGGTCGCAATATCTTCATCAGTCAAGTCAACAACATCTCTTAAACTTTCAAGCGTTTCTTGTAAGTTTGTGACTTTTTCAGGTACAACTTCTAGCTGATAAATAGTACGGTTAAGAGCAAGGGGGATCCCTTTGCGGTCATAAATAATACCTCGACTAGGTGCAATTGGGACGAGTTTAATTCGGTTATCATTTGAACGTGTTTGGTAATCGTCATGGCGAACGATTTGTAAGTGATTGAGGTTAAAAACCAAAATACCACTTAGTATAATAATTACTGAAAATGCGACAATTACACGGCGGATAAACAATCTTGATTCCGCAGTATAATCTCGAAACGGGGTACGTTTTTTTCTCTTCATCCCATTTGACTTCACTTACTGACCCGCCAATTTATTGATTATTCACGATGATAAGGATGGTTTGTCGTAATACTCCATGCTCGATAAAGGCTTTCTGCAACCACGACACGAACAAGAGGGTGTGGCATTGTTAACGGGGATAAAGACCAACTTTGTTCAGCGGCAGCTTTACAAGCGGGTGCTAATCCTTCAGGGCCACCAATGAGTAAGCTGACATTTCTACCATCTAGCTTCCATCGTTCAAGTTGTTCTGCAAGTTTTGGCGTATCCCAGCGAGAGCCAGGAATATCGAGAGTAACAATACGATTCCCTTTACCGACAGCGGCTAACATTTGTTCTCCTTCTTTTTCGAGAATACGTTTTATATCCGCATTTTTTCCGCGTTTACCTGCGGAGATTTCGATGAGCTCTAAAGGCATATCTTTTGGGAATCGGTTAAGATAATCCATAAAGCCGGTCTGTATCCAGTCCGGCATTTTTGTACCAACGGCAATGAGCTGTAATTTCAAACTCAGCTCCAGAGTTTTTCAAGTTCGTACATACGGCGGCTGTCTTCTTGCATCACGTGTACCATGGCTTCACCAAGATCGACGACAATCCAGTCAGAAATGCCTTGTCCTTCAACACCTAAAGGTTGTAATCCCGCTTGACGACAATCATCAACGAGATTATCTGCAACAGACATGAGGTGTCTGCTTGATGTACCCGTACAAATAATCATGTAATCAGTTACACTTGATTTTCCACGGACATCTAATGCAATAATGTCTTGAGCTTTAGAATCTTCAAGTTTATCAATAATAAATTGCTGTAATTCAGAGCCTTGCAAAAGGATCACCTTTAATCTAATGAGTTAATTCAATCGAAAAAATAATAAACGCTATTTTAAAGGAATTTATACCAATAAATCTATTTTACTTGATGATTAATTCCAGTTAGCGATAACAAGAACATAAACCTCATTTTCTTGTTTTTCGACGTTTGATTTAGAAAATTTCATATATGCCCATTAACTGCGCCATAATAAATAACAAAAAGAAGGCAGATAAGAACTTTTCAGTTAGACGACAGTTTTACCTTGCAGTTCCCTTAAGGGAACAGAGGGTGAGAATAACAGCTAAACATCGTCTGTCAATGCTCATGAAACACCTAATTACGGTGTTTTAACTTTGTTAAATTCATATTATACCGCCTATTGCTTATATTTTTGGGTTGGAGAGAAAAATAATGGAAAGAAAAGAGAGTTATCTTGGGCTATCTTCAGAAATCATGAGTAACAACAATAGCCAATTACAAGCAGAATTAGAGCAACTTTGTCATATTATGGGGACTGAGAATATAGGTATTGTGCAGATCGATGCTCATGATACAAATAACCCATTTCTAATTCAGGGATATATAGGAAAAGAAGGCGATCATTTTGCCTCTTCATTGGATGCTGTATTTCCACAACTCTGCGTTGAACAACTCTCGCAACCCAAAGCATTAGATAATTTTCTTACCTGGTTTTTTACACGAGTAGATTATCAACAACAGGTTTATCAATCATTAAGCAAAGGGGCGCTAGTTAAGTTTCATAGCCGATATAAATATTTGATTATGGCTTATTCACAAGTCGCTTATCGAGAGTTAGGGCGTTATATTGCTAATTTATCTGATGATATTCCTCTTGAGAACATTGCGATGAAATATCAACGAAAGCTAATGGAGGCATTGAGTATAGCACCAAATCGGGAAGGGCAAACAAACGCTTTAATGCATATGGCGGGATATTTTAAGCGAAGTTTAAATTCACAACAAAAACAAACAATGGCACAAACAATTTTACAATATCGTCAAGGTGTTGTGCCTTTTGCTAAGCCTTATGAATTGCTCCAATATTGGTTAACTGTTTATCCTGATGATTATTTGATTAACCAACGCTATTTTTCGCCTTATCCACCTGCTTTTAATTATTTAAGAGATCAACTTTAGGATAAATACATTATTTATAGAGTTGTTGCTGGCGAATATAGTCTTCAACGGGGCTTGGTAGTAAATCGTGACAATCTAATCCTGCTTTATGGCGAGAACGAATATCGGTTGCTGAAATATGATAAAGAGGCGTATCAGCCAGAAAAATTTTACCCGCAGGTAAACAATGGATATCTTCTTGTTGCTTCGTTTGGTGTTTAGCCAGCCATGATTGCATTTGTGCAGACTCAAAATGTGTTTGATAGCCAGGGCGAGCACAAACTAACAAATGACATACATCTAATAATTTTTCCCATTGGTGCCAAGTATTAATTGAAAGTAATGAATCCTGACCAATAATAAATGCTAAAGGTTGTTTATTACCAATTTCTTGTCTGAAGTCTCTTAATGTCTCAATAGTATAAGAAGGTGTTGGCTTCTCAAGCTCACGAGTATCCACTTTAAATGAAGAATATGGCTCAATAGCAAGACGTACCATATCAAGACGTTGTTGAGAAGATGCTTCAGGTTGTGGGCGATGAGGGGGAATATTATTGGGTAGCCACACCACTTCTTTTAAACCAATTAATCCTGAAAGGGCTTCAACAGGACGTAAATGTCCATAATGAATAGGATCAAATGTGCCTCCGTATAAGGCGATAGCTTGGTTAATTAAAGGCGTTGAGTGATGATTTTTAGGCATGATCCACAAATCCTTCCGGTAATGCTTTCCCACAAAGTAATAAGCCCAATGCGCCAAGTGATGGCCAAACAGGTTGACCATAATCTTGTTTAATGGTTATTTCGATACTGGTTAATAACCGTATTGCGGTCAGTAGTTGATGCTCTGATAAACGTTGCAATGCAGCTGTAAAAATTGGGCGTCGGTTTTGCCAAATTCGATGCTTATCAAAAATGGTTTTTAACGAAGCTGTTTTTGATTCACGGTGTAACGTCATTAATTGCATTAATTCACGTTGTAAGGTTCTGAGTAAAATAACCGGTTCGCTATCTTCTCTTTTGAGTTGTTGCAAAATATGCCATGCGCGTTGTGTTTTACCTGCGAGTAATGCATCAACCCAGTGATAAGGAGTAAAATGTGACGCGTCATTGACAGCTGCTTCGACTCTAGGCAATGTCAACTTACCATCAGGGTAAAGCAGAGAAAGACGCTCTATAGCTTGTGCTAATGCGAGCAAATTACCTTCATAGCAGTAGCAAAGCAGTTGGTTACCTTGTTCATCTAGCGTTAATCCTTTTTGTTTTACTCGTCGAGCAACCCAATTAGGTAATTTATCAAACTCAGGTGTGAGACAAGAAATATAAGTCCCATTTTGGCTTAATGTTTTAAACCATTCACTGTTTTCTTGAGCCTTAGTCAGTTTATTGCCACGTAAAATCAACAATAAATCTTGATGTAATTCTTGAGACAATCTTGTGAGTTTTTCTGACATGGCTGCATTAGGACCATTTTCAGGTAAATGCAACAAAATAGATTGTCTTTGAGAGAAAAGACTTAATGATTGACAAAGTGAGTAAATTTCATTCCAGTCCGTATTATTATCAAGAGTAAATTGATAATGTTCAATAAATCCTTGGGCTTTAGCGATAGATTGAATGGCATCTTGAGACTCTTGGAGCAACAATGGTTCATTGCCCCAGAGTAGGTAACTTTGGCGCAACCCCTCTTGGAGTTGCGCATTCAGTTGTTCTGGATATAAGCGGATCATTGGGCTGGTGAGATTATCTGTTTTGCCTGTTCAGCTTGTGCGGCTTTTTGGCGTTCAGCATTGTGAACAACCAACAATTTACGCACTAAAATGGCTGTCGCCTGTTCACGCATCTCTTGTTTGATAATGTCATTTTCTGCGTCTTTTGCTAACGCTTCTAATGGGTTATCGAAGAATGGGCGTGAAACCTGTGATGAAATAGGGTAAATCGTTCCGTCAGGCATAATCACTTGTGTATCTAGTACAAATGTTAATTGACGTTCTGCTGATTTACCGTCTTGATACACAGAAACGGTTTCTTTACTCTCTGACGATCCCACAATTTTGAGAATAGGGATATCTGCTGTTGGGTTTTCAACAAGCTGAACACCACTCAATCTGAGTTGTTGACGCATTACACGAGATAATGGGCCATAGGGGTCACTAGAGCTGAGATAAAGCGTTTTTAATTCTGCTGGAACTTGAGTTTTCCCTTGTAAATGAAAACCGCAACCAGCGGTGATTAACACCGCTAAACCGAAAAATAGCGAAAGTAGATATCGCACTAGGCCTCCTTATCAGCCAACAACGATGTTCAGTAATTTTCCTGGAACATAGATGACTTTACGAATAGTCACATCTTCCAAGTATTTAGCAACACTGTACTCTTTTGTTGCCATTTCCTGAACATATTCTTTTTCTGAATTAGCCGGAACAGTGACACGACCGCGAACTTTACCATTCACTTGAACGATAATCAGTTTAGTGTCATCAATCATGGCTTCTTTATCAGCAATAGGCCATGGTGCAACATCAACGTCTTCTTTTCCACCTAATGCTTTCCACATCACAAAACAAGCGTGAGGGATGATAGGTGAAAGCATACGAACGATGGCTTCTAATGCTTCTTGCATTAATGCACGATCTTGTTCTGTTTCTTGACTTGCACGAGTTAATTTATTCATTAACTCCATGATAGCAGCAATCGCAGTATTGAAGGCTAAACGACGGCCTACATCATCAGATACTTTTGCGATAGTTTTGTGTAAGTCACGGCGTAAATCTTTTTGTTCTTCTGTTAATGAAGACAGATTAAGCGATTGTGTCGCTCCTTTTTGAGTGTGCTCGTGCACTAAACGCCATAAACGACGTAAGAAGCGGTTAGCACCTTCAACGCTAGATTCTTGCCATTCAAGTGTTAATTCTGGTGGCGCCGCAAACATCATAAATAAACGAACGGTGTCTGCACCATAACGTTCAACCATTGTTTGTGGGTCGATACCGTTATTTTTAGACTTAGACATTTTGCTCATGCCGGCATAAGTCAGTTCATGACCAGCACTGTCAGTCGCTTTTATGATGCGATTTTTTTCATCACGTTCAACAATCGCTTCTGCTGGTGATACCCAGTGGCGAGCACCATCTTCACCCGTGTAATAGAACGCATCAGCGAGTACCATACCTTGGCATAGTAAGCGTTTGGCGGGTTCATCTGAGTTTACCAAACCTGCATCACGCATCAGTTTATGGAAAAAACGGAAATACATTAAGTGCATGATTGCGTGTTCAATACCACCAATATACCAGTCAACAGGTAACCAATAGTTAGCAGCTTTTGGATCTAACATGCCTTTATCATAATCAGGGCAGGTATAACGAGCGTAATACCAAGATGATTCCATAAAGGTGTCAAAAGTATCCGTTTCACGCAGTGCGGGTTGACCATTAATGGTGGTTTTCGCCCACTCAGGATCGGCTTTGATTGGACTGGTGATACCGTCCATTTTTACATCTTCTGGCAGGATAACGGGGAGTTGATCTTCAGGAACAGGAACAACAGTGCCGTCTTCTAAGGTTGCCATTGGAATTGGCGCTCCCCAGTAACGTTGACGAGAAACTCCCCAGTCACGTAAACGATAGTTAACTTTGCGTTCACCAACACCCATTTGTGCAAGTTTATCTGCAATAGCGTTAAAGCCAGCTTGATTATCTAAACCAGAAAATTCACCAGAGTTAATTAGGCTATTTTTCTCGGTTAATGCACCTTCAGATAAGTCAGGTTGGTTACCTTCAGCATCAGCAATAACGGCTTTAATAGGTAAGTTATATTTGGTTGCAAATTCCCAGTCACGTTCATCATGACCCGGAACTGCCATCACGGCACCTGTGCCGTATTCCATTAATACAAAGTTAGCAACCCAAATAGCCACTTTTTCTTTGGATAATGGGTGAATAGCATAAAGACCAGTGGCAATCCCTTTTTTCTCCATTGTCGCCATATCGGCTTCTGCCATTTTCATGTTGCGGCATTCATCAATAAAGTGCTGAATTTCAGGGTTATTTTGAGCGGCTTTTTGTGCTAATGGGTGACCAGCTGCAACAGCGACATAAGTCACGCCCATAAAAGTATCAGGACGTGTTGTGTAAACTGTCATTTTGTCGTTGCTATCGGCAACATCAAATGTGATTTCGACACCTTCTGAGCGGCCAATCCAGTTACGTTGCATGGTTTTTACTTGTTCTGGCCATTCATCTAACGTATCTAAATCGTTTAACAACTCTTCTGCATAATCGGTAATTTTGATAAACCACTGTGGAATTTCTTTACGTTCAACAGGGGTATCACAACGCCAGCAACAGCCATCAATAACTTGTTCATTAGCTAATACGGTTAAATCATGTGGACACCAGTTAACAGCAGAGGTTTTTTTATACACTAAGCCTTTCTCATATAACTTAGTAAAGAACCACTGTTCCCAACGATAATATTCTGGTGTACATGTTGTGACTTCACGATCCCAATCGTAACCAAAACCCAGTTTCTTTAACTGGTTTTTCATGTAATCGATGTTTTCGTAAGTCCATGGCGCAGGCGCGGTATTGTTTTTTACTGCGGCACCTTCAGCGGGTAGACCAAACGCATCCCAACCGATAGGTTGTAAGACGTTTTTACCTTGCATACGTTGATAACGGGAAATCACGTCACCAATGGTGTAGTTACGGACGTGTCCCATGTGTAGTCGACCAGAAGGATAAGGTAGCATTGACAGGCAGTAATATTTTTCTTTGTTATTATCTTCTGTCACTTTAAATGTATTGTTCTTTTCCCAGTGTTCCTGGATAGTTTGCTCTATATCTTCGGGACGATATTGTTCTTGCATGGCACCGATAATCCTATGGTGAATTAATGGCTACCGGAGGGTAACCGCTATAATGAAATTAAGACTCGCATAGCATAGCTGATTTTGTCTAATAGCCACAACAGTCTTTCTTAATGAAAGCCATTGTTTGCCTAACTTTTTCTAGAGAATTGCGAGATATGCTGAAAATAAACACTATTTTAGTGTAATAAATGCGTGATTTTTGGTGAAAATGTTTTGATATTGCGGAAAATAAGAATTAATTGATATTAAGTTGCAAGGTTTATTTAAATCAGTTTGTTTGCTGACGCACATAAAGTACGTCAGCAAATATTAATCATGATGAGGTGAATAATTAGTGTAGAATTTTTGCGAGGAAATCTTTTGCACGATCTGATTTTGGATTATCAAAAAAATCATTTTTAGGTCTATCTTCTACAATGCGTCCTTCATCCATAAAAATAATGCGGTCAGCAACTTTTTTAGCAAATCCCATTTCATGGGTTACTACCATCATGGTCATACCTTCATTAGCTAGCTCAACCATAACATCCAGTACTTCATTTATCATTTCAGGGTCAAGTGCGGAAGTCGGTTCATCAAACAACATTGCGATAGGATCCATACACAAAGCACGAGCAATTGCGACACGTTGTTGTTGGCCACCAGAAAGTTGAGCAGGATATTTATTCGCATGACTTGATAAGCCAACACGTTCTAATAACTTTAAGCCTTTTTCTTTTGCCGCATCTTTATTTCTATTGAGTACTTTGACTTGTGCCAGTGTAAGATTTTCAATAATAGAGAGGTGAGGGAAGAGCTCAAAATGTTGAAACACCATACCAACTTTTGCGCGTAATTTGGCAAGATCCGTATGCTTATCATTAACTAGGGTTCCATTAACGAGGATCTCGCCTTGTTGTATGGGTTCTAAGCCATTAACAGTTTTGATCAGTGTTGATTTACCTGAACCTGAAGGCCCACAGACAACAACAACTTCCCCCTTTTTAACTTCAGTGGAACATTCAGTCAGTACTTGAAACTGACCATACCATTTTGATACATCTTTTAGGGAAATCATCTAGGTAGTCCTTTTTTTAAGAAAGTTCACTAACATTGAAGCTGCGAAGCTAATGACAAAATAAACAAAACCTGCAAAGAGGATCATCTCAACTTGTGTACCGTCTCGTTCACCAATATTTGCCGCCGTTCTGAAGAAGTCAGTGAGGCTTAATACGTAAACTAAGGATGTATCTTGAAATAAGACAATACCTTGGGTGAGTAAAAGCGGGATCATAGCTCTAAATGCTTGAGGTAAAATCACTAAACGCATTGTTTGTGATTTGGTCATTCCTAATGCAAGTGAGGCGGAAAATTGTCCTTTACTCACACTTTGAATACCTGCTCTTATAATTTCAGAGTAGTACGCTGCTTCAAATAAAGAAAACGCTATCATTGCTGAAATTAAACGGATATCACTTTTCGGTGAAAGCCCTAGAACATTTTGTAATATGTTAGGCACAATTAAATAAAACCACAGCAATACCATGACTAATGGAATAGAACGAAAGGTATTAACGTAAGCAACCGCAAACCAACTAATTGGTTTAAAGGTAGACAGGCGCATAACAGCAAGCACCGTTCCCCATAAAATACCAACCACAATGGCGGTGATAGTGATTTTTAAAGTGATTGCCATGCCATCGATTAAAAATGGTAGGCTTGGAACAACGGAACTCCAGTCAAATTCGTACATTATTGACCTCCTGTTGTGCCGGGTAAGCGAACGCGTTTTTCAAGCCAATGCATTATTAACATAATGACGACGTTGATGAAGACATAGGCAAGAGTGATGGCTGTGAATGACTCATACGCTTTCGCTGAATAATCGAGTAGCTTGTTTGCTTGTGCAGCCATATCAATTAACCCGATAGTAGAGGCAATCGCCGAGTTTTTTACGAGGTTAAGCATTTCTGAAGTCATGGGGGGAATAATGACACGATAAGCATTAGGCAATAAAACATAACGATAGGTTTGAGGTAAGGTTAAACCCAAAGCAAGCCCTGCAGCTTTTTGTCCACGAGGTAATGAGTTGATTGCTGCTCTGACTTGTTCACACATACGTGCCGCAGTAAATAAGCCTAAGCAGAGAACTGAAGAGACAAAAAATTGTACATTTGGCGCTAAGTCCATTTTAAACCAGTCGCCAATAGATTGAGGTAAAAGTTCAGGGATGACTAAATACCACGTAAAGAATTGTACGATAAGTGGCACATTACGGAATAATTCAACATAAACAGTGCCTAAGCTAGAAAGCCAACGATTAGGTACAGTCCGTAGAATTCCGAATAGAGAACCAACAAGAAAGGCAATAACCCAAGCGCATAACGATAAGGCAATGGTGACTTGGAAACCGGAAATCAGCCATCCTAAGTATGTGGTGTTTCCGAATGGGGCTTCTTGGAAGAATATCCCCCAATCCCAATCAATCGACATGATTTCACCTCCGGTGAAAAATAGGGGCAGGGAACGACTGCCCCAAACTTCACTGATCTGTCTGTCCAACAGATACTTTATAATTATTTGTTTGTATCAACTACGTATGTATTTTTAATTCAATGCTTTATCATTTGGCGATGCAAATAAGGCTTTCATTTCATCAGAGATAGTGAATTCTAGATTAAGGTTTTTAGGTGGAATAGGGGCGTTAAACCAGCGATTGAATGATTTTTCTGCCTCACCGGATTTTTGTGCATTCGCGATAGTCTCATCAATTAACGCTTTGAATTGGGCATCGTCTTTACGCAACATACAGCCATAAGCCTCTTCAGATTGTGGGGTTCCTACAATTTCCCATTGACCTGGTTTTTTCGCTTTAGCACGTTCTCCAGCAAGTAATGCATCATCCATCATAAAGGCAACAGCACGTCCTGATTCAAGTGTACGGAATGAGTCTCCATGATCTTTTGCGCTGATAATGCGCATATTCATTTTTTTCTCATCATTAAGTTTGTTGAGTAATATTTCAGACGTTGTTCCTGAGGTGACAACGACGTTTTTACCAGATAGATCAGCAAAATCTTTAATTCCACTGTCTTTTTTTGCGAGTAAACGTGTACCTACGATGAAAATAGTATTAGAGAAACTGGCTTGTTGCTGGCGAGCTTCATTATTGGTTGTTGAGCCACATTCAAAATCAAAGGTGCCATTTTGTAATAATGGAATACGATTCTGAGAAGTGATAGGAATGAGGCGAACTTGCAGGTTAGGTTTGCCTATTTTATCTTTCACAGCTTGTACAATCAGGTTGGAATAGTCTTGGGAATAACCCACCACTTTTTGTTGATTATCATAGTAAGAGAAAGGAACTGAGGATTCCCGGTGCCCGACGATAATAATATCGTTGTCATTGATTTTCTTTAAGGTTCCAGTGAGTTCTTCTGCCTGCACAGCTCCTGCAGCCCCTAAAATCATTAATGATAATGCTAGTTTACGCATGCGCATAATAACTCCTGTCGTAGTGATAAGTGATATTGGTGATTTGCTTTGTGTTGCTTTTTTGTTTTAATTTGTTTTGATAATGTTAATAGATAGAACAAATAACATACTGTTGGGAAGTGCAATTTGTGAAATACGAGAGGTATCTCTCAATAAAAGAATGAAATCAAATATGATTGATTGTTTTTTTGGAAGTTGTTTTCAATATTTAAAATTATTGTAGTAGAAACCTTATAGAAATAAAGGTTAAAGATGAAAAATTGAGATAATAGAAAAAATAAAATAAGTAGGGATTTGTAAAGTTTGTCTTAAGGAGTTGTTTGTCTGTAGATTACCGTTAAGATAACGGGTCATATTGATGAGGAACATCTATGAGTAATTGGCGGTCAGGTCGCTGGCTAGTGGTGATAACAGTTTTGCTGATATTGTGTTGTATTGTTCAGCGTTCATTAGGTGCCCACATCATTAGTGAGCGCTTAGCAACGGCTGTTTCCCAAACACAATACCCACTATCAATACCAATTGCTGATGAGAATAGTGCAATAGAACATACTTATTCACTGTCTACCTGTGAATTAAGTGCTAAATCATTATTATCTGTACCTCCAATAACCATAGAGCCGTTTTTCCATTCATGGGCAGTACTATTATTGTTGAGTATGGCTGCTATCTATGTTTCACGTCAGCGTAGCCAAAAAAAACACCATCATCCACCTCCACCGATAAGACTTCACCTTCATTATTGTATTTTGAGGGATTAGAAATTTCCTTTTAGCTAAAAAATTGCACGTCTATTTTAGGACGTCGCTTTGTGTGTAGCGTTGTAGGAATTTTTAGGGAGTTGTTATGTTTCGTTCTTTTGTTATAGCGTTGGTATTAACGCTATTTACGTTATCTCCATCTCAAGCAGCAGATACAGGTTGGTTAGCCATGCCTGATAATTCTCACGCACAAGTTAGGGCGACAGCACAAAAGTCACCAACGGGTGATGTGAAAATGTTACTTGAAGTACAACTTGAATCTGGGTGGAAAACCTATTGGCGTTCACCAGGGGAAGGTGGCGTTGCACCTGAAATTAATTGGTCACAAGATGTGAGTACGATGATATGGCATTGGCCATCACCTTCAGCTTTTGATGTTGCAGGTATTCACACTCAAGGCTATGACAAACAAGTTACTTTTCCTATTGAATTAACATCCGTTAATGCTGAACGTTTAACGGGTGTTTTAACGTTATCAACATGCAGTAATGTCTGTATTTTAACGGACTACACTTTAGATTTGGATCTCACAGAGCCTGCCCCTTCTGATTTTGAATGGCAATATAGTCAGGCGATGGCAAAAATCCCTGTTGGTACAGGACTCATCTCTTCGGTTTCTTCTGCTTATAATAATAGTCAGCTCACAATCTCTTTACAAAAAGAGCAAGGAGATTGGGTTAAACCTAATATTTATCTCGATCCTCCAGAAGGTATGCTTTACGGTATTCCCAAGTTAAATCATAAAGATAATAATTTGATTGTCTCTGTTGATGTGACTGATGATTGGGGCGATGATGCGGGTGATATTTCAGGTAAAGCTCTCTCATTTGTTATTACTGACCAAGGTTTTTCTCGTCAAGTTAACGACACAATAGGGAAGGGAGAAATAGGTACTGTTTCTTCTTCTCATTCAAGTGTTGGACTATGGAGTATTCTTGCTTTTGCACTATTAGGTGGGTTGATCCTAAATTTAATGCCTTGCGTATTGCCAGTGCTCGCGATGAAATTGGGTTCGATTTTACATCTTGAAAATCGTGATAAAGGAGTTATTCGTAAGCAATTTTCGGTGTCTGTTTTAGGTATTTTAGTTTCTTTTTGGGCACTTGCTCTATTTATGACAGGCTTACGTTATAGCCAAGAAGCTTTAGGTTGGGGAATTCAGTTCCAAAGCCCTTGGTTTATTGGGTTTATGGTGTTGGTGACCGCTATTTTTACAGCTAATTTATTGGGTTTATTTGAGTTACGTTTAAGTAGCAATATGAATACTAAAATGGCAACGGCGGGAGGACAGGGATATGGTCGTCATTTTTGGGAAGGTGCTTTTGCTACTTTGCTAGCCACACCTTGTTCCGCACCATTTTTAGGTACCGCAGTCGCTTATGCTCTGATTGCTCCGTTAAGTGAGTTATGGCTTATTTTTACTGCATTAGGGATAGGAATGAGTTTGCCTTGGATCTTAGTGGCAGTATTCCCATCTGTTGCAAAAGTGCTACCAAAACCCGGAAAATGGATGAATCGTCTAAGAGTTGTTTTAGGCTTTATGATGCTACTGTCTAGTATTTGGCTTATTACACTTTTAATCCCTCATTTGGGAATGCCTATTGTTGCCGGTATTTTTATTACGATTACTTTGCTTTTATTACTCGCAATTGCACGGCACTATGGTAAAAAAACGGTACTTATTTCTACGGTGATTGCCCTATTTTTAGGGGGAAGTACTTACTTTTTTGTTGCTCAACCAGAAAGCCATACATTTACAGGTCAAGATTCAGTCAATTGGCAGCCTTTATCTGAAGAAGCAATACACCAAGCATTGGCTGATAATAAACGTGTATTTGTTGATGTGACGGCAGATTGGTGTGTAACCTGCAAAGCAAACAAATACAATGTATTATTGCGAGAAGATATTCAGGCGGCATTGTCAGCACCGGATGTCGTTGCATTAAGGGGGGATTGGACTAAACCCTCTGATAAAATCACCCAGTTTTTAAAACAACGTGGTCAAGTTGCTGTGCCTTTTAACCAAATTTATGGACCTTGCCATAAAGATGGCGTGGTTTTACCCCCACTTTTAAATAAAGATTCAACATTGACTATTCTTTCAGAGGCTAAAGGAGCCCAATAATGAAAAAAACACTTTCTGCACTGGTTATCTCGTCATTACTTTTGGGTGCAAATGTGCAAGCGGCGGCATTAAGCGCTGATCAGGAAAAAGAAGTTCGTGCGCTGGTTCGTGATACCTTAATCAAAAATCCAGAAATTTTGGAAGAAGCTATTACTGCATTACAAGCACAAAAAGCCGATGAGCAACAAGCTCAATTTCGTACTGCCTTAAAGGCAGAACACGACGCATTATATAACGATGCAGCAAGTCCTCGTATTGGTGCAAAAGACGCTAAGTTAGTGTTGGTTTCTTTTACTGATTATAATTGCCCTTACTGCAAACGTTTCGATCCATTATTAGAACAAATCACAAAAGATTATCCTGAAGTTGCTGTGGTAATTAAACCATTACCATTTAAAGGCGAAAGTTCTGCGAAAGCATCTCAAGCGGTACTTTCTGTATGGAAAGAAGATCCTAAAGCGTTCTTAGCGTTACACCAACGTTTAATGCAGAAGAAAACAATGCTAGATAATGCAAGTATTGATGATGCAATGAAAACAACCAATACAAGCAAAGTAAAATTAACGGATGACAGCTTAAAAGCGTTACAGAATAATTTAGATCTTTCTCGTAAATTAGGTATTCAGGGGACACCTGCAACGGTTGTTGGCGACATGGTTATCCCTGGTGCAGTAGATTACGCCCAGCTAGAAGTGATTGTTAAAGAACAACTGGCTAAAGTGAAAAAATAATGCATAGTCGCTTACGAAAATGGAGTAAAGAGCTGGTTGTTCTGGTGGTCATTTTCGTTGTAGCCTCTTTTGCAATGGATTGGTGGCGACAACCTACGCCACCCTCCTTAACGAATTTACCTGAACTTTATACGGTTGATAATAAAGTTGTTTCATTGACAGAATTGAGTGCTGAAAAGCCTTTATTAGTCTATTTTTGGGCAACTTGGTGTGGGGTTTGTAAATTTACGACACCGACCGTAAATTCGTTAGCCCAAGATGGTTATAACGTGACATCAGTGGCAATTCGATCTGGTGATAGTGCAAAGCTAGAGCGCGGTATTCAATCTAAAGGCCTTGTTTTCCCTGTTATTAATGATGAGCGCGGAAACATTTCGCAGCAGTGGGGAATTAGTGCTACACCTTCATTTGTGATTGTTTACAAAGGTGAAATGGTCGGCTTTACGAGTGGTTGGTCTTCTTCATGGGGACTAAAATTACGTTTATGGTGGGCTTCTTTTTAAATTGGTTATCAGAGTTTAAGTGAAGAAAAAATGATGCCAGGTAAGCTCGCAATAAAATAGATTATCTCATAAAGAAGATTCTTACGTCTGTGTTTAATTTTTTTTCTTGTGTATGTTGAGTCATTAACGCCTTTTCAGCAGTAATGCGTTTTGAGGTATTTATGTGTATTGGCACAATATTAATAGGAATAACGATTAGAGAAAGCCCAACCTAATTAATATTAACTTAATAGGGTTGGGCTTTATTCATTTTAATTACGGCGTTTAATAAAGGCGATAATAAAAAATAATCCAACCAGTATCCACAATGGTGTATTACCCCATTTGTAATAAGGGGTTAATCCTGTTGTTGGTGTGATTTTTTCCGCTAAAGCACCTTCTTCAAATTGAGGAAGTTGAGAAATTACATCACCATTAGCTGCAATAAAGGCTGTAATACCGTTATTTGTCGAACGTAATAAGGGTCTTCCTAACTCTAGAGAACGCATTCTCGCCATTTGGAAATGCTGCCAAGGGCCGATTGAATTACCAAACCAAGCATCATTAGAAATCGTCAACAAAAACCGAGTATCAGGTTTGAAGTTAGCACGAACTTGTTCACCTAAAATAATTTCGTAGCAAATAGCTGCGGTTATTTTGGCATCATTGACAGTAAGCTGAGGTTGTACATATTCACCCTGGCTCAATGATGACATCGGTAAATTAAAGAAAGGTGCAAGTGGGCGTAATAGTGATTCTAGTGGTACATACTCACCAAAAGGAACAAGGTGATGTTTATTATAGCGATCCGTTGCTGGATATTGATAAGCATAGTGTTCACCTAATGTGATAACACTATTGTAGAAACGATAACCTTTTAATGTTGGTCGAGCATCAATAATTCCCGTCATTAAATGGGTGTCTTGCTCTCTTAGTTGCTTATCAAGCTCCGCTAAAAAACCTTGTTGTTGAATTTCGACATCAGGGATCGCAGATTCAGGCCAAATAATCAGATTCGCCTTACCGATAAAAGGGCGACTTAAGGTGAGATAGGTTTTTAGCGTACTTTCTAATGTGCCCGGTTCCCATTTTAATGATTGTGCGATATTGCCTTGGATTAATGCAATTTCTTGCGTTTCATCCTGTAAAGGCTGATACCACTGATAAGATTTAAAGCTGACCGGTAATACTAATAAAAGAAGAGCAACGACAAGGCTGTAAATTGATTTTCGATAGAGTGCAAATGCCAGAAGGCCACTGATAACGGTAAGTAGTAGTGTTATCATGGTAACACCAAAAATAGGCGCAATACCTTTTAATGGGCCATCAATTTGGCTGTAACCGAATTGTAACCATGGAAAACCAGATAATACCCAACCCCTTAAAAACTCTGTAATTTGCCATAGTGCAGGGGCTGCGAATACAAACCGCCATAGTGTGGGGGTTGGAAAAAATCTATTTAGTAAGCCTGCAAATAACAGCGTATAGAGTGATAAATAGAGTGCTAATAAAATCACTAAAAAGATGTTTATTGCAAACGGCATACCACCAAAATCAGCAATGCTGACATAAACCCAATTTACGCCAGTACCAAATAAGCCAAAACCCCAAGCAAAGCCAAGGAATGCACCTTGTCGAGATGTGCGCTGTGTGATTATCAGTAATAGACCAAGCAGTGAAATTAAAGCCGCAGGCCAAAAGTCAAAAGGCGAAAACGCAAATGTGCCGATAGCACCGAAAAAAACCGCCAGAAGGGCACGAACCCACTGGCGGTTTAAGAAAGAGATATTATTCATTGATATCCTATGCATCATTACCTAGTTCAGGAATGGGCGCATCATCGGGGATATGCACATAAACCTGAATGATCTTACGGCTGTCTGCCATAACAACTTTAAATTGGTAATTATCAATAGTAATAGTTTCACCACGAGCAGGAAGGTGACCAAAGGCTTGCATAACTAAACCGCCAATAGTATCAACTTCTTCATCGCTGAAATGTGTACCGAACGCTTCATTGAAATCTTCTATCTGGGTTAAAGCTCGAACTGAGTAAGCGTGGCGACTTAGTGGACGAATATCAATATCATCCTCATCGTCATACTCATCTTCAATTTCGCCTACGATAAGTTCTAGAATATCTTCAATTGTGACAAGCCCTGATACACCTCCGAATTCATCAATTACAATCGCCATATGATAGCGTTGTGAGCGGAACTCTTTTAATAGGCGATCGACCCGTTTACTTTCAGGTACAACAACCGCTGAACGTAAGACTTTATCCATACTAAATGGCTCTGCGTCAGTACGCATAAATGGCAGTAAATCTTTTGCCATCAATAAGCCTTCAATATGATCTTTGTCTTCGCTTATGACTGGGAAACGGGAATGTGCTGAATCAATAATTACATCTAAACATTCATCAAGAGTTTGATTACGTTTTAGTGTAACGATTTGGGAGCGCGGGATCATAATATCCCGAACGCGCTGTTCAGCAATATCCATTACCCCTTCAAGCATGTCGCGGGTATCAGGATCAATTAATTCTTTCTGTTCAGAATCGCGGATAAGCTCCATCAGATCATCACGGTTTTTAGGTTCACCGTGGAACCACTGATTAAGCAGTGTGAGAAACCCTTTCTTAGGACCAGGGTTATCGTTACTCGAAGATTGGTCGTCGCTCATGGCGTTTTAACTATTTTTCCTCATTGAATGGTTAATTGGATATAATATTTATCATAAAAATAAGATAACTGTTACTCTTTTTCAATTAAATAGGGATCTGCATAACCTAAATTTTGTAAGATTTCTGTTTCTAAACTTTCCATTTCTTCGGCTTCATCATCTTCTATATGATCATAACCTAAAAGATGTAGGCAACCATGAATCACCATGTGTGCCCAATGTTCTTCAACCGTCTTACTCTGTTCAACCGCTTCCTTTTCTACCACCTGGCGACAAATAATTAAATCACCTAATAGAGGCAATTCAATTTCAGGCGGTGCTTCAAAAGGAAAAGAAAGCACGTTAGTGGGTCTATCTTTACCGCGATAAGTGAGATTAAGCTCGTGACTTTCTGCTTCATCAACAATACGAATAGTGACTTCACTGACTGGCTGAAACTGTGGTAATACCGCTTCGAGCCATGTCATAAATTGGGCTTCACTCGGAAGCCCTTGCGTATTTTCACTTGCAATTTGTAAATCAAGGATAACTTCACTCATGATTTTCTCTCTGAAGCTTCTCTTTTTCTGCTTTGATAGCTTGACGACGTTTTTGGTCTTCGGTTTCCCAAGCTTCATAAGCGATAACAATTTTGGCAACCACAGGGTGACGAACAACATCTTCACTATGGAAAAAATTAAAACTTAAATCATTCACATCTGATAAAACTTCGATGGCATGACGTAAGCCCGATTTATTGCCTCTTGGCAAGTCAATCTGAGTTATATCCCCAGTGACCACGGCTTTAGAGTTAAAACCAATACGCGTTAAGAACATTTTCATTTGTTCAATGGTGGTGTTTTGGCTTTCATCAAGAATGATGAAAGCATCATTGAGTGTACGTCCACGCATATAAGCGAGAGGTGCAACTTCAATAACATTACGCTCTATTAGTTTCTCAACTTTTTCAAAACCCAACATCTCAAATAACGCATCATAAAGTGGTCGTAAATAGGGATCGACTTTTTGACTTAAATCACCTGGTAAAAAACCTAATTTTTCACCCGCTTCAACTGCAGGCCGCGTCAACAAAATACGACGCACTTCTTGGCGTTCAAGGGCATCAACAGCGGCAGCAACAGCTAGATAAGTTTTCCCTGTACCCGCAGGCCCAATACCAAACGTAATATCATGAGTCTGAATATTGGCAATGTATTGTGCTTGATTTGGTGTACGAGGTTTTATCACACCACGTTTAGTTCGAATATTGGTCGATTTTCCAAACTCAGGAACATGCTCATCACTTTGTTCAAGCACACGGCTTTCTTTGATAGCAAGATGAATTTGTTCAGGGTCGATATCGGGGATCACGCCTTTCATCGGCGAGGTTTCCACATACAGGCGACGTAGAATTCCTGCGGCCGCATTGACACATAATGATTTTCCCGTGAGTTTAAAACGGTTATCACGATGATTAATCTCAATACCTAAACGGCGCTCAAGTTGCTTAATATTATCGTCAAATGGGCCACATAGACTCATCAAACGGGCATTGTCAGCTGGCTCTAAGAAAATTTCTTGGGTCGCTACTTGTGCATGTGCTATTACTGTCACTGATTATCCTTTTGTTAAATCTGATCAATTAAGGTTGGTAAACACCGACCCCTAATTCATCTTCTTTACGAGTACGTGCAATGACGGATTCTGGTGATTCATGGGTACGTAAATCCATTTGATCTTCCGTTCTAACCACTTTACCACGTAGTGAGTTGGCATAAACGTCAACAATTTCAACATCAACGAATTTACCAATCATATCGGGTGTACCTTCAAAGTTAACCACACGGTTATTTTCAGTACGACCAGAAAGCTCCATTACATTTTTACGTGAAGGGCCTTCAACAAGAATACGTTGCACACTGTTTAGCATCGCTCGGCTAAAATTCATCGCTTGCTGATTGATGCGCTGTTGTAGCAGATATAAACGCTGTTTCTTTTCATCTTCGCTAACGTCATCAGGTAAGTCGGCTGCTGGAGTACCCGGACGTGCTGAATAGATGAAACTAAAGCTCATATCGAAATTAACATCAGCAATTAATTGCATGGTTTTTTCAAAATCGTCTTGTGTTTCACCGGGGAAACCGATGATAAAGTCTGAACTTATCAGAATATCAGGACGTGCTTTGCGTAATTTGCGAATGATGCTTTTATATTCAAGTGCCGTATGGTTACGCTTCATTAATGTTAGAATACGGTCAGAACCACTTTGCACAGGTAAGTGTAAATAGCTGACTAATTCTGGCGTATCTTCATATACAGCAACAATATCGTCAGTAAATTCGATAGGGTGGCTAGTGGTAAAGCGAATACGGTCAATACCATCAATTGCCGCGACTAAGCGAATTAACTCAGCAAAGCTACAAATTTGGCCATCAAAAGTGGCACCACGATAGGCGTTTACGTTCTGACCTAATAGGTTAACTTCGCGTACACCTTGAGCGGCTAGTTGTGCTATTTCAAATAATACATCATCACAAGGGCGGCTGACTTCTTCACCTCGAGTGTAAGGAACAACGCAGAAAGAACAGTATTTGTTACAGCCTTCCATGATAGAAACGAAAGCAGAAGGGCCTTCTGCACGAGGCTCAGGTAAACGGTCAAATTTTTCGATTTCAGGGAAACTGATATCGACAACCGGGCTTTTGGTGCCTTTAACCTGATTAATCATTTCAGGTAAACGGTGTAAGGTTTGTGGTCCGAAGATAATATCGACACACTGCGCACGTTGACGGATGTATTCACCTTCTTGAGAGGCAACACAGCCACCGACGCCAATGATAATATCGGGTTTATTATCTTTAAAATATTTCCAACGTCCTAACTGATGAAAGACTTTTTCTTGTGCTTTCTCACGGATAGAACAGGTATTTAACAGTAGAATGTCCGCATCTTCGGCGACATCGGTTAACTGATAACCGTGGGTGCTTTCGAGTAGGTCTGCCATTTTGGATGAATCGTACTCATTCATCTGACAGCCCCAAGTTTTAATGTACAGTTTTTTTATCGTCGACATTGTGTAAATCCGGTATTTTCAGTGAGACAATAGCTAATCACTGGAAAACGTTGCGTGTAATAAGCCAATAAGGCGGTTATTGTAGTCATTTGTGTGGTCAGTGACTAGAGTAAGTCGGTGCTAATTCTTTATGGCGTTTAGTTTAATCAAAATAAACTGAAACAGCGCTTACCTAATTATTAAAGTAATGAGTTATGGCATAACAATGATGAGTAATGTAAAAAACGATTTTGATGCAATCATCGCGGGTGGCGGAATGATTGGCGCTGCTGTTGCAATTGGACTGGCGCAAGAAGGATTGCGTGTCGCCATGATTGAGCGACAGTCTCCAGCACCTTTTGATGCGTCATCTCATCCTGATATCCGTATTTCTGCGATTAGTTGTGCGTCCGTTAGTCTATTAAAACAACTAGGTGCATGGCAACATGTTTTGGCTATGCGTTCTGCACCTTATCTGACTCTTGAAACATGGGAAGAAGAAAACGCCCATGTGATTTTTGATGCAAAAAGCTTAGGGCTACCCGAATTAGGATATATGGTTGAAAACCGTATTTTGCAATTAGCGCTTTGGCAAGAGGCTGAACGTTATAGCAATATCACTTTATTATGTCCAAATAGTCTAAGTAAAATGACTTATTTAGATGATAAATGGACAGTAACGCTTTCTGATGGTAAGGAGGTGACCACAAATTTAGTGATAGGTGCTGATGGTGCAAACTCTCAAGTGCGCAAATTTGCAGGTATTGGTAGCAATGGTTGGCAATATCGCCAATCGTGTATGTTGATTACAGTAAAAACAGAATTACCTCCAGAAAAGGGAACGTGGCAACGATTTTATCCTTCAGGGCCACGCGCCTATTTACCGCTTTTTGATAACTGGGCTTGTTTAGTTTGGTATGACTCGCCTGACAGAATTAGAAAACTACAAAACATGTCAATGGCGCAGTTAGAAAAAGAAATTCAACATGCTTTTCCTGAACGTTTAGGAAAAGCGACACCTATTGCTACGGGTTCATTTCCCTTAACGCGTCAACATGCAAGTCGTTATGTTGATAAAGGCATTATTTTGTTGGGAGATGCGGCTCACACCATTAATCCATTAGCAGGACAGGGCGTTAACTTAGGTTATCGTGATGTGGATTGTTTCTTGAACTTAGTGGCTGAGGCTAAAAAACATTTCGAGCCTTGGGATTCAATGGCGTTATTGAAAAAATATCAGCGTCGTCGTATGCCTGATAATTTAGTTATGCAAGCGGGTATGGATGTCTTTTATCACGCCTTTAGTCACCAACTACCGGGTTTAAAAGTCGTTAGAAATATCGGCCTTTTAGCAGCTCAACATGCAGGAAAAGCGAAAGAGGCAGCGTTGCGTTATGCGTTAGGTATTAAATAATTAGAAATGCGATGATCTCTTTGGAGAGATCATCGCATTATGGCTAAGCGTTTAAGTGCTTAGCATGAAAAGCAATATGCTCACCAATAAAACTCATGACAAAATAATAACTGTGATCATACCCTTGATGTAAATTCAATTGATAAGGGAACTGTTTTTTGTCACAAGCTTGCGCGAATAATTCAGGTTTAAGTTGCTCTTGATAGAACGGATCATCGAGCCCGACATCAACACGCATAGGTAATACACTTTCTGTTTGGCTAACTAATTCAACCGCATCATATTGTTGCCATTGTGTCGTATCATCGCCTAAATAAGCGCTAAACGCCTTTTGGCCCCAAGGAACAATAGAAGGTGCCACTATGGGAGAAAATGCGGACACACTGCTGTAGCGGTCCAAATTTCGTAAGGCAATTGTTAAGGCGCCATGTCCTCCCATTGAATGCCCGCTAATCGCGCGTTTTTCTGTGGCAGGAAAATGTGTTTCAATCAGTGCCGGAAGCTCATCAACAATATAGTCATACATCTTGTAATGATCATTCCAAGGGGATTGGGTGGCATTAAGATAAAAACCCGCACCTTGCCCTAGATCATAGGCACTATCATCAGTGATATTTTCACCACGAGGGCTGGTATCTGGTACAACCAAAATAATGCCATGCTGTGATGCAAATTGTTGAGCGCCTGCTTTAGTAATAAAGTTTTGCTCATTGCAGGTTAAGCCTGATAACCAATATAAAACAGGGGATTTTTGCCCTTTTTCCATAGGCGGAAGATAGATGGCAAATTTCATCTCACAATTTAACGCCTTTGATGTATGTTGATAAACTTCTTGCCAGCCACCAAAACAGGCGTGACGTTCAATCCTTTCCATTTTGACTCCTTTAAAAACAAAGATAAGCCTATGAGGTATAGGCTTGAGGATGATTAATCGAAATGAATAACAGTTCGGATTGATTTACCTTCGTGCATTAAATCAAAAGCTTCATTAATTTTTTCTAATGGAAGTTTATGAGTAACAAAAGGTTTAAGTTCAATATTACCTTTCATTGCATCTTCAACCATGCCAGGTAATTGACTACGGCCTTTTACACCACCAAAAGCAGTACCTTTCCATGAGCGACCCGTCACTAATTGGAAAGGACGGGTTGAGATTTCTTGTCCAGCGCCTGCCACACCAATGATGACAGACTGACCCCAACCACGATGTGCACTTTCTAATGCAGCTCTCATTACATTGACATTGCCGATACATTCAAAAGTATGATCAACACCCCATTGGGTTATTTCGACAAGAACTTGCTGGATAGGCTTATCGTAATCATTAGGATTTAAGCAATCTGTTGCACCAAACTGACGTGCTAATGCAAATTTCTCAGGATTCGTATCAATGGCAAAAATACGACCGGCTTTGGCTTGTCTTGCGCCTTGAAGAACAGCAAGACCAATGCCACCTAAACCGAAGACAGCAACTGAATCACCTTCTTGTACTTTTGCCGTGTTGTGAACAGCTCCAATTCCCGTTGTCACTCCACAGCCTAATAAGCAAACTTCTTCGTGGTTAGCTTCAGGATTGATTTTTGCAAGAGAAACTTCAGCGACGACGGTGTATTCGCTAAAAGTAGAACATCCCATATAGTGATAAATAGGCTGCCCGTTATAAGAAAAACGTGTTGTACCATCTGGCATCACACCTTTACCTTGTGTCGCTCTGACTGCTACACACAGGTTAGTTTTACCTGATTTACAAAATAGGCATTCACCGCATTCAGCAGTATAGAGTGGAATAACATGATCACCGGGTTTAACACTTGTGACACCCTCACCGACTTCGATCACAATACCTGCACCTTCATGGCCAAGAATAGCGGGGAATACGCCTTCAGGATCATCACCAGAGAGCGTAAAGGCATCGGTATGGCAAACGCCAGTGTGGCTAATTTTAATTAGCACTTCACCAGCTTTTGGTGGCATCACATCAACTTCAACAATTTTTAAAGGTTCTCCTGGCCCAAATGCGACCGCAGCACGAGATTTCATGGTGTATCCTTTTTTGTTATTAACGCAGGTAAGTGCGGATAAGTGAAATAGCGTCATCAACAGAATTTTTTTGATCTTCAGGAGACGCGACAGCATCCATAAGACCTTCACGTAAATGACTTTCGAGTACACCTGCCATTAGGCCATTGATAGCGCCTCGAATGGCGGCAATTTGTTGTAACACCTGGCCGCATTCATTTTCATTTTCAAGTGCAGTTTCTAATGCAAGAAGTTGCCCCTTGATTTTTCTTACACGAGTTAATGCGGCTTTTTTTTCTGCTGGTGAGTGTGGCATATATAATCCTTAAGTATACTATAGGGGAGTATAGTATTTACATGAATATATGTACAGAACGATCAATAAAATGAGAAATGATGAAAAATAAATAAAAAATGAAGATATGTAGCGTGATGGCCTTTGAGAACAGAGGCATAAGGAAAGAAGGGGAGAATAGTGCTTAGAAAACTGATAGGAAAAAGTCAGTGACAAAAACAAAAAAGACCCGCTATTGCGAGTCTTTTTTGTTGATTTCGTGATAAACACGTTAGTAATCAATGGTGCGGGAGGCGAGACTTGAACTCGCACACCTTGCGGCGCCAGAACCTAAATCTGGTGCGTCTACCAATTTCGCCACTCCCGCATACAACGTTCAGAAAAAAAGACTCGCTCAGCGAGTCTCTCTTTCGAAATATGGCTGGGATACCAGGATTCGAACCTGGGAATGCCAGGATCAAAACCTGGTGCCTTACCGCTTGGCGATATCCCAAAAAATGGTGGCTATGACGGGATTCGAACCTGTGACCCCAACATTATGAGTGTTGTGCTCTAACCAGCTGAGCTACATAGCCATATTGAATCTAGCGAAAGATGGCTGGGGTACCAGGATTCGAACCTGGGAATGCCAGGATCAAAACCTGGTGCCTTACCGCTTGGCGATACCCCATCCGCTAATTCAATTGTCAACACACTTATTTATCAGAAGTATGGCTGGGATACCAGGATTCGAACCTGGGAATGCCAGGATCAAAACCTGGTGCCTTACCGCTTGGCGATATCCCAACTGATAAATTCTTGACGAGGTTAAAATGGTGCGGGAGGCGAGACTTGAACTCGCACACCTTGCGGCGCCAGAACCTAAATCTGGTGCGTCTACCAATTTCGCCACTCCCGCAAAAAAGATGGTGGCTATGACGGGATTCGAACCTGTGACCCCAACATTATGAGTGTTGTGCTCTAACCAGCTGAGCTACATAGCCATCTTTTTTTTGCATAACCTTCGTCGGCGTTGCGGGGCGCATTATGCGTATTACAGACAAATCCGTCAACTGCTTTTTGCATTAATTTTCGAGAAACGTGTCCGTTTGCTCGATGGTTAATCATTTTGTCGAAAAAAGATCCAAAAAACAACCTTCTTGATCAAAAATATCCTCGAAAATAAGAGGGTGTAAAGTGTGAATAAAAAGAAAAAACAAAGCAGTAAGCGGAGAAGATAGGTGTAAATACGATTAAGACGTAGCGATAAAAAGAGATAAAAAAAAGAAATGCAGTAAAAAAATCACGTAACATTTCTTTTTTTAATCGTTTACTGTTTGAATTTTAGACTTATTTTTTCATTAAAATAAGAAAAAGTATTTGTTTAACTCAAAAAGTATAATTTATCATCAATAACTTACTTTTCTAATAGCTGTTGAAGCAATTCTCCATTGAGCATTGCACGTTTAGTTAATGCAAAAGCCCCTATTGCAGAACGATGATCAAGCTCTGATGTGACAACAGGAAGTGCTTCTCTAAATTCTTTTAATACTTGCGTATTAATACAACTTTGAATAGAAGGAAGCAAAATTTCAGCGGCTTCGGTTAACTCACCTGCTAAAACAACCTTTTGTGGGTTAAATAAGTTAATCGCAATTGCAATCGCTTTACCTAAATGTAGACCAACTTGTTTAATGGTTTCGACCGCTAATGGATCATTTTTAACCGCAGCATGACAGATATCTTGGATTTGACACTGTGTCGGTGATAAATATTGGCTTGGGTAGCCTTGCTCTAATTGATAACGTACTTTGGCTTCAATTGCCGTGTTTGATGCAATTGTTTCTAAACAGCCAAAATTACCACAATGACAACGTTCGCCCAGAGGATCTATTTGAATATGGCCAATTTCTCCCAGGTTACCGCGCTGATTGAGGAGAATTTTATTGTTAATAATAACACCAGCACCTGCCCCACGATGAATTCGCACTAACAGTGAATCTTCACAATCTCTTGTGGCGCCGAAATAGTTTTCAGCTAATGCAAGGCTTCGAATATCATGGCCAGCATAACACGGGAGGTTAAAGCGCTTTTCTAGACTATTGACTAAAGCCCAGTTATCCACTTTCATATGAGGCATATAGCGGACAATGCCTTTATTAGGATCAACAAGGCCGGGCAAAATCACTGAAATTGAAATAAGTTCACGAATACGACGTTGATTTTGTTTAATAAAGTCATTAATTGCGTTAATAAGTAGCGCTTCAACTTCATTTTGCGTGCTTTGCTCTATGGGATAGTGTTGCTCAATAATGACCTTACCACTCAGATCATAGAGTGCGACAGTCGCATCATTGCGTCCTAGTCGCACACTGACGGTATTAAAATTGCGATGTTCAACAATAATGGAAATTGCACGGCGCCCACCTGTTGAAGCTTGCTGGTCAACTTCTTTAATTAGTCCACGCTCAAGCAACTGACGAGTAATTTTAGTCACACTGGCTGGTGCTAATTGGCTTTGTTCGGCTATTTGGATACGGGAAATTGGTCCGTGTTGATCAATAAGTCGATATACAATCGCACTGTTAAGTTGTTTAACAAGATCGATATTGCCAATTTGCGTTTCAGTGTTGTTGTGACTCATCAGCATATACATCCATTAGTTATCAGTTATTTCTATACCATTGACAAACGTTGTGCAAAGGTTGAAGTCCTTGTCAAAAGAAGCAAGGTTAGCAATTTTACCTGATTCAATTGTACCGAGTTCTTTTTCTATTCCAATCGCACGAGCAGGATAAAGTGTAGCCATTCGTAATGTTTCATCTAATGGAATACCCACATGAATAACACTATTTTTAATAGCATCAATCATAGTCAGTGATGACCCACTTAATGTGCCATCGGCATCAACACAAAGGCCATTACGATAATATATGGTTTTTCCTGCAAAAACGAAGCTATCCATCTCATTTTTATTAGGGTCTAGTCCCGCTGGGGCAGTTGCATCTGTGACTAAAAGTAATTTTTCGCCTTTTAAACGTTTACTATTACGAATATTTGCCCATGAAACATGTAAACCATCTGCAATGATACCAGCATAAACCTCGGGTGTATCATAAATGGCGCCTACAAGGCCAGGGCCTCTGCCTGTGATATAGGGCATCGCGTTGTAAAGATGAGTTGATAATGAAATACCATTACGGAATCCTTTACGCGCTTCTTCATAAGTTGAATTTGAATGGCCTGCAGAAACAATGATACCTGCTTTGATTAATTGACGAACATACTTTTCATCAACCATTTCAGGTGCAAGAGTGATTTTTGCGATGACATCAGCATTATCGCACAGATAGTTAATCATCTGAGCACTAGGTTGACGAATAAATTGTGGATCATGTGTCCCTTTTTTAATCACGTTGATATAAGGACCTTCTAAATGTAATCCCAGCACTTTGTTTGCATGTTTTTTCATATAGGCACGAGTTGCTTCAATGCCTATTTTCATCAATTCATCAGAACAGGTAATTAGTGTCGGTAAATAACTGGTACAGCCTAAACGCTCATTTGCTTTTTGCATGATTTCTAGCGTTTCAACGGTAACATTTTCTGGAGTATCATTAAATTGTACGCCACCACAGCCATTAACTTGTAAATCGATAAAACCGGGAGAGACAATTGCACCTTTCATATCACGAACAGTGATATCTTTTGGCAGCTGATCCTGTGGGCAAACCTGCTCAATACGGGAGCCGTTAATGATAATGGCGTGGTTTTCTAAACGGTCGTAACCTGTATAAATAACAGCATTTGTTAAGGCAAACATACCTTTGTCTCCTGATAAGGGAAGTCAATCTAAAAAGCCGATATCAGCCAGCAAATTCTGGCTGATAAGTAAGAGAGCTTAGCCTTTTCCACTACTTAATCAGTAGGTACTTATTTTACTAAACTTAGTCTTGGTATTTCTGACACTCTTGCGCTTCAATCTGTTGGAAATAACGCAATGTTTTAACACGTAATTCCATTGTGGCAGGATCATCACACACTATAATTGCTTTCGGATGAAGCTGAACACACGAAATGGTCCATAAATGGTTAACTGCGCCTTCAGTGGCGGCATGTACAGCTTGTGCTTTATTAAAACCTGTTGCCAAAATCATTAATTCTTCAGAATCTAATAATGTGCCAACACCCACAGTCAGTGCGTATTTAGGAACATGATTAACATTATTATCGAAGAAACGTGAATTCGCTAAACGCGTGTCTTCGGTGAGTGTCTTCATGCGAGTGCGTGAAGATAGTGATGATGCCGGTTCATTAAAAGCGATGTGACCGTCATTACCAACACCACCCATAAACAGATTGATTTTGCCATAAGACTTTATTTTAGCCTCATAACGGGCACATTCTGCTTCTGGATCTTCTGCGTTGCCGTTTAATAAATTGATATTTTCATCTTTAATATCAATATGATTAAAAAAGTTTTCATACATAAAAGTACGATAACTTTGTGAATGATTTGATGGAATACCAACATATTCATCCATATTGAATGTCACCACGTGTTGAAAACTGACTTTTCCAGCACGGTGTAATTCAATCAGTTCTTTATATGTTGCCAATGGCGTGCCACCAGTCGGTAAACCAAGTACAAAAGGGCGATCTGCGGTTGGGTTAAATGCGTTGATCTTCTCAACGATATAATTTGCAGACCATTTACCAACTTGTTTTGCCGTAGATAGGGGGATTAACCTCATAGTAACCTCATAGAAAAAAGACAAATCTGATAATTCATGAAGGTGTTATTTCATTGTGTGATTATCAGTGGCTCATCTATAACACGAATTTCTTTTCATTTTTAGTCGATGATCTAATTTGTCCCGCCAAAAGATATTTTTAATCATAAAATAAGCTTTCTGACTTAGCCAGCATTTCAGCTAAAAAATATACTATATTGGTGACTTAAATCACAAATTATGACTAATTAATTTGCGATACGAAATAAATTTTTTAGACTGAAAATGGAATTAAATAATTAGCTCATCAATTTTTTATAAAATATGAATGAGTATGAATAAGATCCCGTATAGGGGCTATCCAAGGGGGAGTTTGTGAATATTTTAAGTTATCTGCAGAAGATAGGACGGGCACTGATGGTGCCAGTTGCTACATTACCTGCAGCAGCAATTCTGATGGGGATTGGCTACTGGATTGATCCAGTAGGCTGGGGTAGTGATAACGCGCTTGCTGCCTTACTCATCAAATCTGGTGCTGCTATTATCGACAATATGTCAGTTTTGTTCGCCATCGGTGTTGCTTATGGTATGTCAAAAGACAAAGATGGTGCTGCCGCTTTAACGGGGTTTGTGAGTTTCTTGGTTGTCACAACGCTCTGTTCACCGGCGGCGGTTTCCATGATCAAAGGTATTCCATTAGAAGAAGTACCTGCTGCATTTGGTAAAATAGAGAACCAATTCGTGGGGATTTTAGTGGGTGTGCTTTCAGCGGAACTTTATAACCGCTTTAGCCAAGTTGAATTGCCTCTCGCGCTCTCTTTCTTTAGTGGTCGACGTTTAGTTCCTATTTTAGCGTCATTCCTCATGATCATCGTCGCCTTTATCTTAATGTATGTCTGGCCTGTTATTTATGGCGGATTAGTCAGCTTTGGTGAAAGTATTAAAGATATGGGGGCATTGGGTGCCGGTATTTACGCATTCTTTAACCGCTTATTAATTCCTGTTGGTCTACATCACGCGTTGAACTCTGTATTCTGGTTTGACGTTGCGGGTATTAATGATATTCCTAATTTCCTTGCGGGTCAGAAATCTATCGATGCGGGCTTAGCGACTGTGGGGGTAACAGGTCGTTATCAAGCAGGTTTCTTCCCTGTAATGATGTTTGGTTTGCCAGGTGCTGCGCTTGCAATTTATCACTGTGCACGTAAAGAAAATAAAGCAAAAGTGGCTGGTATTATGATGGCGGGTGCATTTGCTGCATTCTTCACCGGTATCACTGAACCGCTCGAATTCTCATTTATGTTTGTTGCGCCAGTGCTTTATGTTATTCACGCATTCTTAATGGCAATCTCTGTTTATATTGCTGCAAGTATGGAGTGGATATCAGGATTTGGCTTTAGTGCGGGCTTAGTGGATATGTTCTTATCCTCTCGTAACCCACTTGCTGTGCACTGGTACATGCTGATTGTCCAAGGTATTGTGTTCTTCTTCATTTACTACGGTATTTTCCGTTTCACTATCACGAAATTCAACTTAAAAACACCGGGTCGTGAAGATGACGTGTCTGGTGATGAAACCGCAGATGGTTATAATGAAGATATCACAACAGCGCCTGCAAATAGCAAAGAAGGTATCCAGCAGGAAGCTCGTCAATATATCGCGGCTATCGGTGGTTCTGATAACTTAACTGGTATTGATGCTTGCATTACACGTTTACGCTTAAATGTAAAAGATGCCACGCTTGTTAATGATGCCTATGCAAAACGCTTAGGTGCATCAGGTGTTATTCGCTTAAACAAACAAAGTGTTCAAGTGATTGTGGGTACGCGCGCAGAGCTTGTGGCTAACGCAATGCGTGATGTATTAACGCAAGGTCCCGTTGCCGCTTATGAAGGTGCATCTGCTTCAACCGTGTCTACTGAAAAAACACCTGTAAAACAAGCTAATGCTAATGCAAAAGTATTACTTGAAATGATTGCACCTTTTGATGGTGAAATTGTGGCATTAAACGATGTGCCTGATGAAGCTTTCTCAAGTGGTGTTGTAGGGGATGGCCTTGCGATTAAACCAACCTCTAATATTGTGATGGCACCTGCAACGGGCTCAGTCGTTAAGATTTTTGAGACTAACCATGCATTTTGTATTGAAACTGATAATGGTGTTGAAATCATCGTTCATATGGGGATTGATACTGTTGCATTAGGTGGTAAAGGCTTTAAGCGTTTAGTTGAGGAAGGCGCAGACGTTAAAGTCGGCCAACCTATCTTAGAATTAGATCTAGAATATCTGAACGCTAATGCTAAATCGATGATAAGCCCTGTCATTGTCAGCAATATTGATGATTTTGATAAAATTGCTGAACAAGTTACTGGTGATGTGGTTGGAAATAAAACCATTATCTACAAAGTATTAAAATAAATTCTATACAGATATTTAATCCTCTATAAAGAGATGGTTAAATAAGACGATAAAACGGGGAGTCTTTCAAACTTCCCGTTTTTTTATCTCTATTTTGATAAATATCTCAGGGGTGTATTTCGCTAAGGTATTTATGAAACCTGCTTATTGGATTATAGTGGGTTAATTATGCGTTTTGCTTTGAGGAAAAAATGACCATGAATGAGGCAGATGCCCGCCCAACTAACTTTATTCGTCAAATAATCGACGAAGATCTGGCAACAGGGAAACATGATAGCGTGCATACGCGTTTCCCACCTGAACCTAATGGCTATCTTCATATCGGCCATGCGAAATCAATTTGTCTGAATTTTGGTATTGCTAAAGATTATCAGGGTAAATGTAATTTACGTTTTGATGATACCAATCCAGTAAAAGAAGATATTGAGTATATCAACTCAATTCAAAAAGATGTTCAGTGGTTAGGTTTCCAATGGGAAGGTAGCGTTCATTACTCCTCAGATTATTTTGATCAACTTTACCAATATGCGATTGAGTTGATTAATAAAGGCTTAGCTTATGTTGATGAGTTGAGCGCTGAAGAAATTCGTGAATACCGCGGTACATTAAAAGAGCCCGGCAAAAATAGCCCTTATCGCTCACGTAGCGTAGAAGAAAACTTGGCACTATTTGAAAAAATGCGTGCAGGGGGTTTTGAAGAAGGAAAAGCGTGTCTACGTGCGAAAATTGATATGGCATCACCCTTTATCGTTATGCGTGATCCAGTACTTTATCGTATTAAATTCGCTGAACACCATCAAACTGGGAATAAATGGTGCATTTACCCAATGTATGATTTTACCCACTGTATTTCTGATGCACTGGAAAATATCACACATTCTTTATGTACGTTAGAATTCCAAGATAACCGTCGTTTATATGATTGGGTGTTGGATAACATCACTATCCCTTGCCATCCTCGTCAATATGAATTCTCACGTCTTAACCTTGAATACACTGTGATGTCAAAGCGTAAGTTGAATCAACTTGTGACAGAAAACATTGTTGATGGTTGGGATGACCCTCGTATGCCAACGATTTCAGGCTTACGTCGTCGTGGATATACCGCTGATTCTATTCGTGAATTCTGTTTACGTATTGGTGTAACGAAACAAGAAAATAATGTTGAAATGGCGGCTTTAGAATCTTGTATTCGTGATGATTTAAATGAAAACGCACCACGTGCAATGGCTGTTATCGATCCCGTTCGTTTAGTTATTGAGAATATGCCAGAAGGTGAAGAGATTTTAACTGCACCGAATCATCCGAATAAACCTGAAATGGGGACTCGTAAAGTACCTTTTAGTCGTGAAATTTATATTGATCGTGCTGACTTTAAAGAAGAAGCAAATCGCCAATATAAACGTCTAGTTTTAGGAAAAGAAGTACGTTTACGTAATGCTTATGTGATTAAAGCAGAACGTGTTGAAAAAGACGAACAAGGTGAAATCACAACCATTTACTGTACTTACGACCCAGAGACCTTAAATAAAGATCCTGCGGATGGACGTAAAGTAAAAGGTGTTATTCATTGGGTTAGCATTCCACATGCCATTCCTGCTGAGATTCGTCTTTATGATCGACTGTTTAGCGTACCTAATCCTGCTGCAGAAGAAGATTTCTTATCAACAATTAACCCTGAATCTTTAGTTATTCGTGAAGGTTTTGTTGAGCGTAGCTTAAAAGATGCGGCTATCGAAAAAGCGTATCAGTTTGAGCGTGAAGGCTATTTCTGTGCTGATAAACTATCAACAGCAGATAAGTTAGTGTTTAACCGTACCGTGGGTTTACGTGACACTTGGGCGAAGATTTCTCAGCAAGGTTAATTTGAACTTTTTTAAGTTACATTGAGTATAATTAAAGCTTAAATTAATAGAATGCTCGGTAATTATTTATCGAGCATTTTTTTATCTGTTTTACCGCTTATCTTGACTGATTTTTCATCTATTGATATTAAATATTTACTATTCTTAATTTAATTAGTCTCTCGTTTTCTCTTTTTTAGGTGATAAATTTCTATTTGTTTCGTTTGAAATAGTTTATTCACTATCGCTTTATTCTTTTGTTTTTTCAGATCATCACGCTAAATAAAGCTGTAATAAGAAAAATGTGATTCATACCTCATATTTTATATTGTTAAAAAAGATTATTTATAAATACTACTTATTATTCCTTTCTATAAAAACGAAATCTAATATCAATTAAAGATTGATTTAAAAAATTATTTTAAATCAATGCATTATATTTTTTTTAAATAGAGTATTATAAACGTAAGAAAGTGAAACGATCATTTAGTTATGTGCCCTTGGTCATATTTTGATAAAAATTCTTTTTTTGGGGTTGATAATTCGCGTCGCGAAAAATATGCTGTTTCTAACCTAATTTAGGTTTTTTCCCCAATTGGGGTTTTATATTTGGAAATAGGCATCGTGCTTATTTCTTTTTTAGTCAAAGTCGAAGAGGAAACAATGCTATGGTTATGCAACATGCTAAACCAGGCAGGGTGGCACTTGCTGTTATAGGCGCATTGCTTGTAACTGCACTACCTGCAAAAATGTCTCATGCTGAAGGGTTTATTGATGACTCAACTTTAACGGGTGGCCTTTTTTATTGGCAACGTGATCGTGACAGAAAAGAGTTAACACCAAATAGTCCTGATTACGGCAAATACAAAGCTAACCTACATCATTCTACATTCAACGCTAATTTAGATTTTTCTTCCGGTTATCTAGGCGATTTTATTGGTTTTGATTTAGCGGCTTTTGGCGCAGCTGAGCTGAATAATAGTGGCCCAGCGGCACCTAATGAAATCGGCTTTAGCGATGCTAAAAGTCGTTGGGATGAAAAATGGACAGGCGATCGCAGTGGTATGAGCGTGTATAAAGCCGCTGCAAAATTCAAATTAGGTAACTTTTGGGCCCAAGGTGGCTATATTCAACCTAAAGGTCAAAGCTTATTGCGTCCGCACTGGAGTTTCTTACCGGGAACTTATCGCGGCGCGGAAGCAGGTGCCGTTTTTGATTTCGATAAAAGTGGTGAATTATCTTTCTCCTATATGTGGACTGATGAATATAAAGCACCGTGGTATCGGAATATGTATAACTTCCGTAAAGCTGATCTAGAAACGAATATCAGCTATCTTCACTCTTTTGGCGCTAAATATGATTTTAAAAATAGCTTAGTGTTAGAAGCGGCATTCGGTCAGGCTGATGGCTATATCGACCAGTATTTTGGTAAAGTCTCTTATGATTTCCCAATTGCTGATAATGCATTAAGAACATCTTATCAATTCTATGGTGCTAAAGATAAAGTGACGGGAGGAGGGGTTAATGACGTCTATGATGGGCTGGCATGGCTACAAGCGCTGACTTTCGGTTATACCTACAATGTCTTTGATTTCAAAGTAGAAGGTACATGGGTTAAAGCAGAAGGTAATCAAGGTTATTTTTTACAACGTATGACGCCAGGTTGGGCGACATCAAATGGTCGTCTTGATATTTGGTGGGATGGTCGTTCTGACTTTAACGCGAATGGTGAAAAAGCCCTTTATGCTGGCGTGATGTATGATCTGAAAAACTGGGATCTATCAGGCTGGGCAGTAGGAACTTCTTATATTTACGCATGGGATGCTAAGCCAAGTGGTAAAGCCATTTATGACCAAGGACAACGCATCAGAGAAAGTGCATGGAATGCGGATATTATGTATACGGTTCAAGAAGGTCGCGCTAAAGGAACACTCTTTAAGCTTCATTATACCCGTTATGATAATCATTCCGATATTCCAAGCTATGAAGGTGGTTTTGGTAATATTTTCCAAGACGAAAAAGACGTTAAATTTAACGTAATTATGCCATTTACTATTTTCTAATATTAGTGTGAGGGTAAGGTGTATTATTGCACTTTATCCTTTATAAAAATAAAAAGTTAAATACGATTACGATAAGTAAAAATAAGTAATAGAAAGAGTTGAGATGAGAGAATTAAAAAGCATAGATATTATTCTTAAAAATTAACTTCGTTAATAAAGTGAAGTTGTCAGTCGTAGTCATCTGTAAAAGTAAAAGAGTTGTATTAAAAAGCAGTAATGTGTTGTTTAAAAATCGCAGTATGTCGTAAAACGTAATGAAGTAAAGTCGTCATGTCATGTCGTCTGAGATAAATGTGAGTAGGTTATTTTTATCTCTTGTGCTTCAGTTATTTCGCAGAATTTGCGTAAGGTATTTACCCTAAAAGGCAGTCAGAGTGGGTATTGTAGTGGGAGGGTAAATACCTTTATTTTTAAATCCTTTCTTTTTCATCCTTGTGCGTTTTTTCATTCTATGGCAAATTTCTTCTCATTCATTTTATCACTCCTTATTTATTATTCTGCATTTAATGTTATTTAATAATGCACGTTTTCAGGAAGAAGCATGTTAAAACGATTGGATGATTTTTTATTAGAACCTCCATTAAGGCCTTTTAAAGGTATAAAACGATTTATTGTTGAGTTTCTTTTTTTTGGTGTAAAAGAAGCGCGTTCTTGCTTATTTGCCGGTTTTTTCTTTTTTATTTTATTTACGACACCCAGTAAAGGAATATTAGGTATACCTCGTTATGATGTTTTACTTATTCTTGCTATTGCTTTCCAACTGTGGATGGTATGGGGAAAACTCGAAACATGGGATGAATTAAAAGCGATCTGTTTTTTCCATATTGTGGGTTTTGTTATGGAGTTATTTAAAACTTCGGCTGCGATAGGATCGTGGAAATACCCTGATTTTGCTTACACAAAGTTGTGGGAAGTGCCTTTATTTACAGGGTTTATGTATTCAGCTGTGGGGAGTTATTTAATTCAAGCATGGCGCTTTTTAAAAGTACGAATTGAACATTATCCACCTTATTGGATGGCAACGTTGGTCGCACTTGCTATCTATATTAATTTCTTTTCTCATCACTTTATTGGTGACTATCGTTGGTATTTAACCGCCTTTATTTTAGGTCTTTATGCGCGTAGTGTCGTTTATTTTACGCCTTATGACACAGAGCGAAAAATGCCACTATTATTGGCTTTTGTTCTGATTGGTTTTTTTATTTGGCTTGCTGAGAATTTCGGTACATTTTTTGGTGTTTGGCAATATCCCAACCAAATTGGTGCTTGGTCTGCTGTACATGCAGGCAAATGGGGCTCTTGGTCATTATTGGTCATTGTTACATTTACTATTGTGGTTCATTTAAAACATATTAAACAGAGTATCAGTGTGGCTAAATAGAGTTATTTTATCTTCAAATTTAGGGCAATAAAAAAGGAACTGTGAACAGTTCCTTTTTTCTACTGAGAGATTATCCAGAATGAATTATTTCTCATCATGTGCGTGGCTATCTTCTTTACAATTGCCTTCAGCACAGTGGCCATATAAATAAAGGCTATGATTGGAAAGTTTGATACCATGACGTTCAGCGATGTTTCTTTGGCGCACTTCAATCGCATCATCTGTAAACTCGATAACTTTACCACAATCAAGACAAATTAAATGATCGTGATGGTGTTGTTGAGTTAATTCAAATACTGATTTACCCCCTTCAAAATTATGTCGGGTAACAATACCAGCATCGTCAAATTGGTTTAAGACGCGATACACGGTTGCCAGACCAATCTCTTCACCGATATCGATGAGTTTTTTATAGAGATCTTCAGCACTGACATGATGGCACTCAGGATCCTGGAGCACTTCCAAGATCTTTAAGCGAGGAAGTGTAACTTTTAACCCAGCATTTTTTAACGCTTTATTATTGTCGGTCATGCGGATTTAATCCTGTTGCTAATGGTGAATTTAATTTTTGTGCTCACTAATAGGGTTTATTCATTAACGCTCGGGTGAATAAATAACCTTATTGATTATAGGCATGATATTTAAAAATAAACACCCCTACCTATCACACTATCTTAGCACACCATTGAATAATTATCATTCTCAATATTGAGTATTTATTTTATCCCAGAATTTCGTCTAGGCTCATTTCTTCTTTAATTTGAGCAACCCAAGCGTCAACACGCTCTTCGGTTAGTTCTGGTTGGCGATCTTCATCAATTGCAAGGCCGATAAAGTGATTATCATCTGCAAGCCCCTTAGAGGCTTCAAAATGATAACCTTCAGTTGGCCAGTGACCCACAATGACTGCACCACGAGGCTCGATAATATCGCGGATTGTACCCATTGCATCACAGAAGTATTCAGCATAGTCTTCTTGGTCACCACAACCGAACAATGCAACTAACTTACCCTCAAAATTAATATCTTCTAATGTCGGGAAAAAGTCATCCCAATCGCATTGTGCTTCACCATAATACCAAGTAGGAATACCAAGTAACAGAATATCAAATGCTTCGATATCTTCCTGACTAGATTTTGCAATATCATGAACTTCGGCATTATCCGCGCCCAATCGTTCTTGAAGCATTTTGGCAATATTTTCCGTGTTGCCGGTATCACTGCCGAAGAATATACCTATGATTGCCATAAAGTGAGATAACCTCTTTTATTCTATATTCGTTATACATCAAGATGTTGCATTATTGGCTACATTTATTCTCACTAATCACATACTTTGTATACTACTAGTGATTCATTTAACGCTTGCCTAGCTATACCTCGAAATATTTAGATTATATTTGTCTGTGTTTGAACAATTACTAGTGAAAAATAAGCTTCATGTTTTCATGATAGAAAACTAAAAAATGTATTTTGACGAAAATAGCAGGGTAATTCTGTCGAATTTGTGTGGTTTAGTTGCTAGCTATTCTCATTTTGATGCATTTTTAAGGCGTAATTTTGTGCTAATTGCTCTAGTAATATTTCTTCAATAAGTTCGCTACGACTGACATTTCTTGCTGTCGCCAACTCATTAAGTGCATTCACAGCGTCTTCATTTAATTTCAACTCAACTCGACGTAAACCATTGACTCTGTCTCGTCTTAATTGATTGCGTTTATTAATTCTAAGCTGTTCATCCCGAGAAAGCGGGTTTGTTTTAGGTCGCCCAGGTCTGCGTTCATCTGCGAACAAATCCAGTGTGGTGCGATCAGTTTGTTCTTTTGCCATAAATTTTGCTGTGAAAGGGCGTATACCAATGACTAAATTGCGAAACGCCCAATAATACCCCACATAGTGGCGTCCTGCCACTGCTTCCTGAGTTTAACCTATTGTCATTTGGTCTTTTTATCGACACATGGTGTGATTAAGTACAATAATTATACATTCAGGTAAGTTATTACTTTCTTAATGAGGTCATTTTAGGTAATTAATTAAACTTTGGATAAAAAACGACGAATAGCGTTAATAACCGTGTCAGGTTTTTCTGAATGTACCCAGTGCCCAGTATTGGCTACGACAAAAGCGCTAGCAAGCGGAAATTGATGTGCAATATCATGACGATATTCATCTAAGATGTAAGGTGATAAGCCACCACGAATAAATAACACAGGATAATGCCAAGCAGGAACGTTTTGCCAACCAATAATATCTGAATAGGCTTTTTTGATTGCAGGTAAATTAAATAACCATTCACCGTTTTTGAAGGATTTAAGTAAAAATTGAATAACCCCTTCTTCCTTAATAAAAGGGCGCATAATTTCTGCGGCATCTTGGCGTCGTGTGACTTTAGCTTCAGTGACGGCTTCTAGCGCTGCAAAAATCTTATCGTGGCGACGAACATTGTAAGCTACTGGCGACATATCAATGACTACAATGCGAGCAATTCGCTCAGGTGCTAATGCGGTCATTGCCATTGCAATTTTTCCACCCATGGAGTGGCCGATAATAATAGCTTTTGAGATCTGTAAACTATCAAGCAATGTAAGTACATCTTGTGCCATATCTTGATAATTCATACTTTCACTATGAGGTGAATGCCCATGATTACGTACATCAATCTGTATCACGGTGTTGTCTTGACGCAGATTACGTCCTATTGCGCCTAAGTTATTTAAGTCGCCAAAAAGACCATGGATCAAAACAATAGGTAAATCAGATGCAGGAACTGTTTCTGGTTGATGTAATTGATAATTTAATAATGTGTTGAGTTTCATGTAAATGACCAAAATAAGTGCGATTTTTTCTATGATGACATGCACTAGGTGCTAAGCCAACTTATCGTCATAATATACATCAGTAATTAAGAGTGGAAATAATTAACACAAGTAATTTATAAAAAACTATATAAATGTATTTTTATGGCTTTTTATTCCAAAGTAATATAAAAAGTTGAAATATTGACATTACTCAAAAATAAATACTTAGAATTTTATATCATTTAATGGTTGGTGTATGTGAGAAGGCGGTATTTGACACAGGGTTTGTTTGAATAAGTTCAAAGAATAGAAGATGATACCGAGATAAACAATAGGATAAATACCAAGCTTAGCCATTGAAATGGCTGGATCTTGTATAGATCTTCTTTAAGTTATTGAAATTTTACCTATTTTGTTTTTAAAGATTATATCTTATAATCCTAACTACTTTTTTTTGAAAACAGTACTGGGTAGCAATGAAAAAGATAGAAATTGATGACGAACTTTACCGCTATATTGCTAGCGAAACTAGACATATCGGTGAAAGCGCTTCAGATATTTTAAGGCGTCTACTGAAGCTTGATGCCAAACAGCCCGTACAGCCAGTCGTTGTCACTGAGTCAGTACAAGCACCTGTTATTAAACAGGACGCTGAACCTAAATCGATTACACCAGCAAAAAATCCGGTCCGTGAAATGCGAGAACTATTGTTATCTGACAGTTATGCTGAAAAAACAAAATCAGTTGATCGCTTTTTACAGATCCTTTCTACGTTATATAGCTTAGATAGCGCTACTTTTACTCAATCAGCTGAAACAGTACATGGACGAACACGCATCTATTTTGCTGGTGATGAACAAACATTACTCGATAGCGGACGTCATACAAAACCGCGCCATATTCCAGGTACGCCATTTTGGGTTATTACTAACTCGAATACAGAGCGTAAAAGAACAATGGTACAAAGCATCATGCAGGATATGCAATTTCCTGCGAATGAGATTGATAAGGTGTGTGGAACTATCTAACCACTATTGTTAATTGATGCATTGCAAAGGCTTTTGTTTAAAGCGTGATTGTGATGTCAAATAGGAGAAGATTTGTGGCAATTCATCCAAGAGCAGGGCAGCATACTCGTCAAAGTGATCTGATTAATGTGGCACAATTAACGTCGCAATATTATTCACTTAAACCACAAGCTAGCATTAATGCTCATCGTGTGAAGTTCGGTACATCTGGCCATCGCGGAAGTGCAAATCGCCATAGTTTCAATGAAGCCCATATTTTGGCAATTGCACAGGCTATTGCTGAAGTCCGTGCAAAAAATGGAGTAACAGGGCCATGTTATGTGGGTAAAGATACCCATGGACTATCAGAGCCTGCATTTATTTCTGTTTTAGAAGTACTTGCTGCCAATAAAGTGAAAGTGATTATTCAAGAAAATAATGGCTATACACCAACACCGGCAGTCTCTTTTTCTATTTTGACATACAACGACGCACATCAAGATATTGCTGATGGTATCGTGATCACTCCATCCCATAATCCACCAGAAGATGGTGGTATTAAATATAATCCATCAAATGGCGGACCGGCTGACACCGATTTAACTTCTGTTATTGAAAAACGTGCGAATGAACTGCTCGAAAATAACTTAATAGGGATCAAACGTCTTTCTTATGATGAAGCGCTGGCAAGTGGTTATATTGAAGCTCAAGACTTAATTATGCCTTATGTCAAAGCGTTAGGTGACGTTGTTGATATGGAAGCAATTAAGAAAGCAGGCCTAAAATTAGGTGTTGATCCATTAGGTGGTTCCGGTATCGAATATTGGAAGCGCATTGGTGAGTATTACGATCTTGATCTTGAATTGGTCAACGATCAAGTCGATCAAACATTCCGTTTTATGACACTCGATCATGATGGTGTTATTCGTATGGACTGTTCATCACCATGGGCAATGGAAGGTTTATTACAACTGCGTGATAAATTTGATTTAGCCTTTGCTAATGATCCTGATTATGACCGCCATGGTATTGTGACACCGTCTGGTTTAATGAATCCTAACCACTATTTAGCAGCTGCAATTAACTATCTTTTCCGTCATCGCCCACAATGGGTTAATGATGTAAAAGTAGGTAAAACTCTGGTTTCAAGTGCGATGATTGACCGAGTTGTGGCTGACTTAGGACGCGAGCTGGTTGAAGTTCCTGTTGGTTTTAAATGGTTTGTACAAGGTTTATTTAGCGGTGAATTTGGCTTTGGTGGTGAAGAAAGCGCAGGTGCTTCTTTCTTGCGTTTTAACGGTAAACCATGGTCAACTGATAAAGACGGTATCATCTTATGTTTGTTAGCTGCTGAAATGAAAGCAGTGACAGGCAAAGATCCACAAGAGCATTACAATGAACTAGCACAGCGTTTTGGCTCCCCAAGCTATAACCGTATTCAAGCATCAGCAACCCATGAACAAAAAGCACTGTTGTCACGTTTATCGCCAGAAATGGTAACTGCAAGCACGTTAGCGGGCGACCCAATTACTGCTCGTTTAACACATGCTTCAGGTAATGGTGCTTCTATTGGTGGTTTAAAAGTGATGACAGATTACGGCTGGTTTGCAGCTCGTCCATCAGGCACAGAGGAAGCGTATAAAATTTACTGCGAAAGCTTCCGTGGCCCTGAGCATCGTGAGTTAATTGAAAAAGAAGCCATTGAAATAGTAAATAATGTCTTTGCTAACAAATAAGTTAGTGTAATAAGCTATTTATATAGAATACACTCTACCAAAAGGTAGAGTGTATTTTTTTAATCATTACATATTTTTAGATCACAGCATTGATATCCATCATTGAGGTTGATTTAGAATTAAAAATAGAGTGGATAATCAATGCAAAATAATTTTGTTTTACGCAGTGTACGTTACATGTTGGATCTAAGTGATGCACATGTTGTTGAAATCATGAAACTAGCTGATTACACCGTCACGAAAGAATTAGTCAATAGTTGGCTGAAAAAAGACGATGAACCTGAATTTGTCGAGTGTGACGATAATGCGATGGGACATTTTTTAAATGGCTTAATTTTTTATCGTCGTGGAAAAGATGAAAACTTCCCAGCACCTGAAGTTGAAAAGCGTATAACTAATAATATTATCTTAAAAAAATTACGTGTCGCTTTTGAGCTAAAAGATGTGGATATTCTAAAGATTTATGAGCTTGCGGATTTCCGTGTTTCTAAGCCAGAGTTAAGTGCTGTATTTCGTAAACCAGGACATAAAAACTACCGTAATTGTGGCGATCAACTTGTAAGATACTTCCTGAAAGGATTAACCGAAACCCTGCGTGGTAAAGGTAAAGCAGTGAAGAAATAAGTTCAGGGTACTTTAAGTTATAAAATTATCTATTTACTGATGACACCCCAAAAATTGGTTTTCAATATTGGGGTGTTTTTTTATGGTATTATCTTGATTTCCCTGCATAAATATTTCATTAATCACTGCTAAATATATTATTCAGTCGTAGATAATTTAGCAGTAGCTCTATGTTATTAATACTACAGTCCGCATTCTTGAATATCCAACCTCTCTTTCTTTATTTGATTTTTTTCTTTTTTGATAATTTATTCTCAAAATTATTTACTACAACTTTTATCAAGTAAAAATACCGATCTCATTTTGTTAATAGTTGTGTAATTTATGTTTCAACTTTGTTTCCATAATGAAATTTAATTACATATCAAGAAAAATAAAGGTGATTTTTCGCACGAATTGAGTGGTCTGATCAGTAGTAAAATTTCATCAAATGAGGTAAAATTTCAACATCAATTAATTGCTATGCAGGAGAACACTATGCCAGCTTATAACGAATATACAAAAACACATGTATTGGCCCGTCGTACTGGTGCTATTGCGCTAGGTGTTGTGGCATTTCCTGTTATGATTTTCCATCCTAAACGTGCACAATTTTATAGCTATATACACCGTGTATGGTCTAAAACAAGTGATAAACCTGTTTGGTTGGCAAAATCAGAAGTGGCGTTAAATAGCCACAAATAACAGAACATCAAGGTAACGCCTAGTAAGTAGGCGTTATTTTTATCACTTCTTTAAAGCATTTTTCCAATGCAATCTGCTTGTTTTTCCTCACTTTCAAATAACCTTCAAGTTTTACGTTACAATAAAGAATAATGATTTATTTAAACGGATACCTTTAACCTATTGCTATTTATTCGATTGTTATATAAATAGTGGCATTCGTGATAACAGGGAAAAGAATGAGATGAAAAATACCGCTCTAGAATTAATCATCAATGAAAAGCTCAGTATTGAGAATTTCCAGGACTACGCACCTAATGGCCTTCAAGTAGAAGGGCGTCCACATATTCAAAAAATAGTTACGGGTGTGACTGCCAGCCAAGCATTACTTGATGAAGCAGTCGCATTAAATGCGGATGCAATTTTAGTTCATCATGGTTATTTTTGGAAAAATGAGCCTGTTGTCATTCGCTCAATGAAACGCAATCGTTTGAAGACATTACTTTGTCATGACATTAATCTTTTTGGTTATCACTTACCGTTAGATGCGCACCCAATTTTAGGTAACAATGCTCAATTGGCATTAAAAATGGGCGTTAAAGTTGAAGGTGAAATATTACCTTTAGTGCCGAAAGGTGTGTTTGATTTGCCTTTAGCGCCTCTTGAATTAAAAGCACGTTTAGAAAAAGCATTGCAACGTAATGTATTGCATTGTGGTGATAATGCACCTGAAGCGATCCGCAGTATTGCTTGGTGTACTGGAGGGGGACAAGGCTTTATTCAAGATGCAGCAGATGCTGGAGTGGATGCTTTTGTGACGGGGGAGGTCTCAGAACAGACTATTCATATTGCAAGAGAAATGGGCGTTCATTTTTTTGCTGCAGGACACCATGCAACGGAGCGTTATGGTATTAAAGCATTAGGTGAATGGCTAGCTCAAACACATAACTTGGATGTAACGTTTATTGATATTGATAATCCAGCATAAGCCCACTTATTTCTATCTTAAAAGCTACCTCTCTTTAATTAGAGAGGTAGCTTTTTCGCTAATACCAATTACTCGTTAAGTTGAATAGGTAACGGACTTTGCAATTGTTGCAGATTATCGCATAGCCAAATTAACTGTAATAATGCCCGTGGATCACGGGAAGTTAATGCCAAATAATAAGCTAATTGCTCAGCAATTAATGTCATTCCTAAATCATCTGCGGTGTGTTTGCTTATTTCTAATTGCTCTTTTTGCATTTCAGAGAGTAATTCCCGTCCAGTACAGGCTTGAGCTTCTAATACGGACAAAATAGGACGACAGAATTTTTGTGTTAACGTCGGTTCACTGTGATGCATTACTGTTTGTTGCTTACGTTTAGCCATATATTCTTGGATACGGCTAATAAAGCCTGATTGTTTTTTCTTACGTGGAAATTGGTCAAAATCGAGATAAAACAGTTCGATGCCTCTCTCTGTTCTGATCCAAATAGTCGTTGGCAACAAGTCTATATTGAGATCACGTCGAACGGGTTGCACAGTGACTGCGACAATTTCTAACTCTTTTTTGGTAAGAAAGCGCAATTCTTCTAGATTATTTTGTGTTGTTCCTTCCCAATAAAGGCGCAAGAAAGCTGAATTTTTATGATTATCTGATACTTCCCAAATCACACATTGCTCTACTTCATACCAAATTAACGGTTTGTAGTGTTTGATATGCAGAACCAGAGGGGAAAGAAATCCTTCTGTTTGATGGGCAAAATAATCGGGTAAATCTTGCCAGTTATTGATGCCTAGCTCAGTTTGCAAATTGTTGTAGTCCGTAATATCAAGAAAATCCGCGTGATTTTGAGCAAAGCTCTCGCCAATAGTGGCTAGTTTTCCTTCATCAGAAATACGGGGTTCTTGTAATAAAAAAGGACGACGCATTAATTTATCCGCAGTTTGTTTCCATAATGACAAACTGTTCCAAACACCATAACGATTAAATAAGGTATCAAGCTGATTAGGACGTGCTTGTGTCGCTTGTAATAGCTGTTTTTCTTCGCTATCCCAAAAGGTAAAGGTTGCACCTAATGCGCCACTTTGTGCTGTCCACCAATTTGCCCCAACCGGAATAAGAGAAAGGCTAGTTTTTTTATTATCATATTGACGGCGAAGTTGCCCTCGTAACGTTTTTAACTGCTCTGGTGTCGCATGAGATAATTGGAATAGATAGGCAGAAACATGGGCTAATAAACGCAAGACATGGCTTTCATCCATGGTGAAATGTCTTTCTGCCAACAGTTTGACTTGAGTGCTTAATGTTCGTAAATAAGACGCTAAACGAGGTAAACCTTCCGCTCGAGCGGACATATTTAATAAGTGTAACTGTGTGGCACTGCTTAAGCTGATATGTGATAGCCCTTGGCGTAATAAATCATCAATAAATTGTTCAATGGTATTAATTAGAGCTATTTCTTCATCATTCAGGGGATGTTTAGAAGATTGCACCGTAATTAAATCTTCAGGCCACGTCCAAGGTTTCGTGTGTTGCTCAAATAATTTAGCCACGATAGCGAGATGAAAGGCTTTTTTCTGTGAGTCAGAAAAAGGCGATAACATGCCATCATATCCGCCACCTTGTAAGAAAATAACAGGCTCATCAACATCAGGAAGTTGGATTTTTAATTGAGTCCCTGTGTCTTCTAGGCTGAATGTTGAGTTTTCCCACTGTCCGATTAATTTAATCGCTGTTCGACAGGCAGGTTTACCCGCTTTTTTGATTAATGCTTCTGGATCAAGAGCAAATAATGTGGGTAACAGAGGAACGATTGCAACAGGCTCAGTAATGGCTTCTGATGATATTTCACTACTATTATCATTATTTGAATTATCAGTATTATTATTAGCTTGGAGCCATAAAATAGCAGCTAAAATATGTTTACAGCAACCTGATGCAGAACAATCGCAACTGGCTTGTTGAATACCCGCTTCGTGTAAAACAACATTTTGCCCATCACTACTGAACTGCCCTGTATTGCTATCAGTGAGAGATACTTTTTCGTTATCAAGGTCTTTTTTGGCGCGTCTTAATAATCCTGCATTTGCAAAAACTGTGAGCGCATCTTCATCGTAATGAAAGTAAACCGTTTGCCAACTCATTGCATTACCTCAGCTAGCCATTGCGCGAAATGTTCTGGTGTTAAGGCGGCAACTTGCATACCTCTGTCTGCGAGTTTTTGTGCAATCGCAGAGTCATAAACAGGTTGAGCTTCATCATCAAGTGCCGCGAGACCTAATAATTTAACTTGTTGGCTATTAAGACGTTGTGTGCAATCTAATAAGCGGTTTAATGAGCCACCTTCTTCAAAGTCACTGATAAGAGAAATAACGGTGCGTTTGGGATTTTTGACTAAACTTTCACAGTATTGAATTGCACCTGCGATATCAGTACCGCCTCCCAATTGTACCGTCATTAAAACTTCAACGGGATCGTCTGCCAAATGCGATAAATCGACAACTTGAGTATCAAAAACGACTAAAGAGACATTAACGGCAGGTAATGAGGCTAAAATACTGGCACAAACAGCTGCATACATAATGGAGCTAGACATTGACGCGCTTTGGTCAACGCAGAGAATAACATCCCATGGAAAATGCTGTTGCATCCGTGAGTTAAAGTAAGGTGTTTCAATCACTAAACGGCGGTTTTGAGTATCGTAATGTTTTAAGTTTGCAGCAATGGTCGCACGCCAATCAAAGTTGCGACTATTAGGCACTAAAGAGCGTCTAAAACGATTACGGCGACCTGTTAATGATTGGCGAAAGTTATTGCGAATTTGACGTAAAATATCTTCAACTACTTTGCGAATAATGGTTTTAACGGCATCTCGCGTTTCTTCACTCATGCGCCCACGTAAGCTTAATAATGTTTTGGCTAACGCTTTCGTGGGCTCCATTGCTTTTAACGTATTGGGATCTTTAAGAAAACTACTGATTTGATAACGTTCAATAGCTTGTGATTGCATACGTTCAAAGGTGCTATTAGGGAATAGCTTACGTGCTTGATTGAGCCAGTTTACCGCGGTAAGTTGTGATGCATCGAGTGAACCATGGCGTCCTCGCTCTTGGCGCAAGCCTCGCCGCTGGTATTCTCGGCGATAAAGAAAATCGAGCGTACGTTCAACTTTAAGATCTTCGGCATTAAATGTGGCTTGCCCAAGAGCGTCATCAGCATATTGGCCCAAAATCAGGCGCCAGCGTTTTGCTTGTCGTATTTTATCTTCAGGCATATCGTCATTATGCTGACTCATGGGCATTGTCTCCGTTCTCTGCTTTCTTAGTATCAAACCAAGAAATGATGCCTTGTTCCATTATACGTTGTTGTAGTTTTTGATTAAGCTTAGTCGCTTCAATCATTTGTTTAGCACTAAATTCTGACTGCCATAATGATAATGCTTGCGTATCTAAACCAATATCGCTGGCGATATATTGTGCAAGCTCTGTGTTTTGCTTGGGATTAAGTTGGCTAAATGCAAAACGCAGATCAGGCAAGATCTGAATAAAACGCTCTTCATCCCATTGCTGTAACAAGGTATTTAAGTGATCAACCAATAAAGGTAAGCGGATCACAAGCTCTGGTGCTGTTCGCATAATTCCCACAAAATAACCAATGGCTTGTTCAGGAGAACTTCCCGTACTAAAAGTGGCATTCAATGCGCTTGTCAGTGTGGTTTCGTCAATATATGAGCCTAAATAACGTAATGCATCAACAGCACCTTTTAATAAAGGAACAGTATCTAGTTGTCCATCAAGGCGATTGAGTTGCTGATAAAGGTCGCTTTTATAATCATGTTGATTATTGAGAGATGGCATAAATTCAATTAATTCACGTAAAGAGAGTAGGGCTTGTAAATTACTTTCTTGTTGTTGCTCATCACTTTGAGCGAGTTGTTCTAAACAAAAGAATGCTTGAGGGATAACTTGATGCAGGCGATTTTCAAGCGTCAGCTCATCGGTAATATCAAGGTATTGGCGACCTCGCCATAAATGAATTAATTTGTGGCCACATTGGGTTAATGACCCAAGGCGAAAATCTTGTTGGATATAGTTATCTAACAACTTAAATAATGATGGAATACGCTGGTGGAGCCCAATTAATGCTGCTTGTGTTAATAAAGTGACAGCACTTTGGCTTGAACGACTTTGGCCTTGTTCTTCAAGCTGTTTTTCCATAGATAACAACTTAGTTAAGGCGATGGCTTCAAGTTGAGAGCCTTTCTCTGATAATGAAATCAATTCACCTTCGACATTGGGTGTCCAAGCGTATTGCCACTCTTCAAACAACAAATCCAATTGATGGCCAGAAAGAAAGTCAGGGCCATTGATTCGATGTGCAAAGTGAATTTCTAAGAAAGCCAATAAATGTAAAAAACGACTTCTTAAGCGATGTTGAGGGTTGCGGTAAACATCACATTTCGTGGTTTTTACTAATGTATCATCAAGTTTAAAACGAAAACTTTTGGCACGTTCATAGGTTTCATTTACCAACGGTGGTGTTGCCGTACCTAATGGAATTTTGCCTAATAGATAGCCTGAAAAACAGGTTTTAATTTCTGTCCATAACTCGCTTTGGCTATCATCTAAACTGCCCTTAATAAAGGCACTTTGTAAACCATCAAGCAAATCATAGCGACCCATACCAGCGTGATCTCTAAGTAAAGCAAGGCGTAAACTTTGCTCGGCAGCCAGTTTTACGGCTAAATAGCTAGGTGGATTATCAAATTGTTTTTCTCTAATAGATTGAGCCACTGAGCTTAAAAATGCGATCCCCATTTTATTGCGATAAATTTGGGTTGGCTGTTTAGCAAGACCATTATTTTCTAATTTATCATGATGTTGTTGCATTAAACTTTGCCAAACTTGTTGATAAAAAGCTGGAGATGGCATACCAGAAGCATAGCCATTAAGTGCATCTAATCTGTCAAAACTGTAGCGAATAAGCCAAGCTTGTTCTTTTTCGGCCATTCTTTGCATTTTAGTGAATTGCTTTTGCTCTGTGCTAGAAATAGCGAAAGATTGAGATTGTGAATTGGTTAGACCTTCAATTAATGCAAGGGTATGAAATCCGCCTGTTACAATTAAAATCTTGGCATTGGGCTCTTGTTGTTTGATGGTTTGAATATGAGTGAGCATATGTGCTTCACGTTGCGAAGAACCTTCTGATCCAAGTACTTCTGGCTCATAATCAAGACGCGCAAGTGCACACCAAATAAAGGTATCATTAAAGAGGGATTGCCAATCAGCTAAAGCTTCAATGTTGCGTAGCTCAAAAAGATGCTCCCAAACATCATCATGGTCACGGCAATGACATTTTTTGGCTAATTGTGCAATAAACTGACTATGGGCTAAATAACGTTCTTTTTGTAAGCTACGACTTTGTGAATCACTATACTCTTCGTTATTAACTTGAGCCGCCCATGGCAAATCGATAAAGCGTGTTTTTGCATTGATGCGTAAACCACCTCGCAATGCTTGCCATTCAGGTGAATATTCACAAAATGGGAAATAAGCAGAATGCAGTGATTTTTCTCGCTCTTCTTGGTTACCATCATTATGCAAATATTCTGCTTGCCCCATAATAGCCACTGGAGGCAGGGTATCTTTATCAGTCAGACTTGGAATAAGAGAATTAAAGGTATCAGGGCCTTCAATTAATATATAGTCAGGCTTTACCGAATCAATTAGTGATAAAACAGCATAAGCACAAGCAGGGCTGTGATGGCGTACAGGGGCAAAATAGAGATGTTGTTGCTGTAACGACGTCCATTTCAGTCGTGCTTGGTCAATTCTTTCTGGCAAAGGTATTGAAGGTAGCGTCACCGTGTCGATCCCTTTTCTGGGTGAAAAGGCAGAGTCAGTGAACTCTGCCTTTAATTGATAAATAACGTATTTTATTGTGTAGCAATGAGTTTCAGCGTGTTATTGCCAAAACTCTTTTGATGCATCAAAGAACGCTTTCCACTCTTTGCTGTTTCTTGCGCGTTCTCTAGCGACATTGTCCATGTAATAACGAATACGTTTAATATCATCAGCATTGTCTTTTAATACAACACCGATTAATTGGCGCGCAATCGCACCTGCATTCATTACGCCATCACCTAAATAATGTGCTTCTAAGGCACAAGCATAAGCAATGTTCACCGCTTCTGCGGTTGACATAACCGCATCAGGGGTTTTGATATTACCGCCATCTTGTGTATTACCTGAACGTAGTTCTTGGAATGTGGTTACCAGTAATTCCACTACATCAACAGGTATCGTCACTTCATTAGCTAAAGAGCCTAATTCATTTTCTAGCTGTGATTGAATTAAGCTGATTTCAAATGCTGGATCACGAATGGGTTTTACCGTTTCGAAATTAAAACGACGTTTTAATGCGGCAGACATCTCGTGGACACCACGATCACGTAAGTTTGCTGTACCGATAAGGTTAAATCCAGGTTTTGCACTAATACGCGCACCATCCCCCATTTCGGGGATCATTAACTGTTTTTCTGACATCAAAGAAACCAGTACGTCCTGAATTTCAGGAGGACAACGGGTTATCTCTTCAAAGCGAACAATTTTACCTTGTAACATACCTTGATAAAGCGGCGATCCCACTAAAGCGCGCTCTGTTGGGCCTTCTGCTAATAACAACGCATAGTTCCATGAGTACTTGATGTGATCTTCTGTAGTGCCCGCAGTGCCTTGAATAGTTAGCCCTGAATCACCACTGATGGCAGCGGCAAAAAGCTCTGAGAGCATCGATTTTGCTGTACCTGGCTCACCAACTAGCATTAAACCTTGCTTGCCTAATAATGTGACAATTGCGCGATCAACCAAGGCATCGTCGCCGAAAAACTTAGGTGTGACGCCTAATGCATCATCACCTAAAATAAATTGTCGTACAGCACGAGGAGAGCGAAGCCATCCTTGTGGTTTAGGATTATTAACATCTGCTTTTGTTAAGCGCGCTAACTCTTGAGCAAATCGAACCTCAGCACTTTCCCTGATTGCTTGTTGATCTGCGGGTGCTTTTTTAGCCATATTCTTTCCTAGTTATCCCTAATTATTACCAAGGTGTTTTCTTTTCCCATTCAGGATCGAATCCTGCACAAGCTTCAGCGATTTTTAGATAATCAGCATAGCTTTCTGCTAATAAAATTGGCGGAACTTCTTTTAGCTCAATATTATTGCGATCCCAGTAATCTTGCTGATTTTTCTCAAAACTTAAATCAAATAAGACCGCAGGAATGTTTTCTTCTGGCACATAGCTACCACTGAAACCGATATTGACGTAGTAGTTTAAACTAGAGAAGAATTTGTAATAGTGGGAGAACGAGCCACCATCTTCAGCAGGGCCACGTTGATATCCCATTTTGGTTAAAATACCGCGTAAAGTGAAGGTGTCTGTGAGCCAGCCTTTTCGGTCTTCAACCTCTGTTTGCGTTAGATCTAATTCAGGGATCTTATGTTCCATTTGTGAGAACAAAAACTTCACTTTGTAATCTTTAAAGTGAGCAATCCATGCTTTGCGTTCATCTTCATTAACTAATGCCGCGTGGGCTAATTGAATAAATGAATCGTTTTGTAAACTGACTTCGTCATCTTCAAGGTTAAGTAATGCACCATCATCAGAAGGGCGGAACGTATTGATCACTTCGCCATCCTTAACTTCCTGCCAAACTAATTGTTCAATTAATTTATGCATAATTGGGTGAGCTAAAATGTATTCTTGCCAATCTGTACTTAACCATTGACGTTGAGCACACATCGCTTCATATAAACGCACACTTTGTAGCTCAATAACTTGTTTAAGTTCTTTTTTACTCGAAGTGAAGAGCTTTTTCGCTTCTTTAATCAGCTCAGCATCATCATTTTTACGCGCAGCAGGTAACGCCTTAACTTCTTTGCCTTCTGGATTAAACAGAACAAGTTTTTGTTTTGCATCCATTTTTGCAGTGAAAATACGTTCACCATATTCCAGCACTAATGTTCCAGTATCATCAAAACCTGCGGTTGGAATAGTTCTATCAGCTAACTCATCTGCACTCCAGCCATTACGTTCCGCAATTTGCGTAACTAAATTACGGGCTTTTTCCTGAACAGATGCAGTGCGATAACGACGAGATAACGAAAGAAGAAGCTGGATGATAATCGGATCATTGCTTGAAGCAACGGCATCAATCATCGCTTCAATTTGAGCACGACGCTGATAATGATCGCGCATATAGTTGCGTAATACAGATACCGCAACATGGCCTTCAATGCCACAGATAAGCGCAAGCATACCTTTATCACTGATTGCTGAGCCTAAATAACGACGTAATACCTCGTTTTTAATCTCTTCAACCACTTGTTCTAATGTGAAGTTTTCATATTTAGCATAATATTCAGGATAACGTTTAGCCCAGTTTTGATAATTACTTAAACGCCCCGGCGCTTCACGTTGGGCTTCAATCATCGCTTCTTCTAGTGATGGCCCTTTAATATCCTGAGCAACAAAAGTATGCAGAATAAAGCTTGAAAGTTTATGTTGACTATCCGTAGAAAGCAGGCTGATATAACGTTGTAATAGTGCGTTACCTCCAGGCATTTTTAACTTTACTGCCAGAATAATCCACCAGCGAATAATTGCGGGATCAACCGCTTTCTTGTTTTCCCATGTTAATGCGGGAATTGCATCGAAATTAAACCAAGCAAGGCTTGCTGGTGCTTTGGCTTTAAGGCCTTTTTCAGCTTCTGCTAATAATGTTTTTGGTGATAAATAGCTTGAAATATCTTCACCTAGTTGCTCTAACGCAGTAAGTAAAGAGGCTCGTACTACTTCGCGTTTTTCTTTTTTCAATAAGGCATTAAGCGCAGGTAAGGAATCCGGATTATTTAAGCGAGCTAGCCATTCAATGGCTGTAACACGAATTTCTTGTTTACTAGAGGTTAATCCTTCTTGTGCACTTAAATGAATATTAGGCAGTGTTTCTAATAACTTTTGTGCAGAAACGCGGTGTGTTTTATTTTCACCTAATGCCAATTCCATGATGCGTGGAACAAATTGCGCAGGAATTGTTGGGAAACGACTTAATACTTCAATACCTTGTGATGTTTCAAATTGGCGATAGCGGTGTTCACTTTGATTTGGCATTAAGTTTAACGCTTCTGCAATGTAATCAGTATGTTGAGAGAAGAAAGGCCAAACTTGTTCTGGTTTACGAAAACGGCGTAAGCTATCTTCATAAGATTCTAAACATAATGCAGCAGTAAGGCGGGTTGCATTTTTAAAGTTGCAACGTTGTAGCACATCTTCAATATGACGTAATTCAATATTACTAAATAAGCGCTCAGGAATTTCACCATTAAAATAGTAAGAGGAAAAGTGATCGGCATGTTGGCGGTTATTGGTGATCACGCGTACTGCATGGAAAAACGTGTATTCAGGTAAATTAGGAATACGGTTTTTGTATTTGATTATTTGGATCTCATTTGATTGAATTGTGCCCTGTCCGCTATTGAGTTTATCCACTAATGCGCGACACTGTTTTTCATCAATTTTAGATAAATCTTTATAATGGCGTTGTGCCCAATTATAAGAGTGTTTAGCCGTTTTATTTTCTTCAATTTCACGTTCTGCATTTTCCTTTGCTTTAACTAACATTTCATTGAAGTTATTGACCATAATATCACGGGCACTATCGGGTAACGGCGTATCTTCTAATGGTGTAAAGTCAGGCACTTCGATGGCTTCAACAGTATTTGCATTATCAGCAACACTAAAACGTTGTAGGGCACTTTCAATGCTCTTGATGACCGTTTTTGAGGTTTCATGTTTTAAGGCTTCTTCAAGTACACCGCGATTTTCACCTTGGCGAGCAAATAAGTCAGCAGCTTGTGCACGTTGTTTCGGTGTACCCTTCATTAAAACATGAGTTAAATTTTCTTTTACGATCTCTGCTGGTAAAGTATTTAAAATAGGTTCCGCGGTTTTTTTTACTGTTTTTAAACTGCTGGTGGCCAGTAAAACAATAATATCTGCAAAAGTGTCACGTAATACTGTATTTTTATTTAAGTAATTAATTAGCTCGACTAAACCATTTGCTGATAGTTTTTCAATGAGTGCTGTTCTAATAAATTCTTGATGTGAAAGCAGATAATCTTTTAAATCACGAAGTTCATAAATACGCTTAAGATTAGAAGCATAGTATTCAGAGATATCTTTTCTATCAAATACGGCGAATAATGCATTTTCACCCGCAATATTGGCCTCAGCTTCGACCATATTGGCGATAAATTCCATACTCCAATGTTTACGATGTTCTAAATTAAGATTACGTGCATTATCATAAGTGGTGTAAAACGCATCAACTAACAGGTAAATAACCCAAGTCGGTACTTCAGTTGTTGTCACTTTGATATTGATATCTTGGCATGCAGCGGCAATGACTTTTGCATAACGAGCGACTTGTTCTAAGGAAAAGCTTTCGCCAACTTTAGAGTAAAGTTTATGGCGGGCATTAAGACCTTGGGTGATAACTTTATTATATTTTCCTGTATCAACATTACTGGCGTACCACCATTCTAATGTTCCTGCACGATGAAAATAAACGGCTGCTTTTGCTGCATCCAGTTTATTTAATTCAAAAAGAATTTCTGGGTTTTTGCCTGTAAGTACATAATCTAATGCACGTTTAGGTAAACTTTCATCAAATATAGCAAGCAGTACAAGAGATTCTTGAAGATATTTTTCAGTAATATCGACGTCTTTTTTCCCAAAAAGAGGGAGGAGGTCTAAGATTTTTTTTATCACGCCAGTTCCTTAAGCTATGTATGGATAAACAGTTTTTTTTACCATGAAATAGCAAAACGAACAATTTGATTATCACTATTGAAAATAAAACCTAGGCATCCCATTTGTTAAATTTATAGATATAAACACTGAAAAAGCCGATCTAACTTTATTAATATTCAATTCTTCATTATATAAAACGCTATATCAGGAAAAAGTGCTGAAAATGAAGAGGTGATAATAAAGGTGTTTTTTTGTGGGATTTAAAAAGATTAAGAATTGTCTGTTTAATAAAATAAGCGTTAACACTTAGCTAAATTGATTAAAAAAATAACAGTCAGAAATAAAGGTAAATAAGTGTTAACAATCCCGTATTTTTAAGGGATTTTGTTCCTTTTGATTTTATATGAATATCATAAAATAAAAAGAGCCACTTATATTGATAAGAGGCTCTTTTAAATTAATTATTTTTCTATTTGGCGAGATAAAGAGAGTAGCAATGAACCTAGACTACAAATTAGTAAGGTGATTGATAAACTTTGTCCCCATCCTGCAAGTGCAAGTCCACCACCAATTAATAAATAGTAGAACAAGCCTAATAATGCCCCCGCAGTGCCTAAACGATCTTTATATTGTGCTAGGGCAGTGGCCAAGATATTTGGAATAGCAATGCCATAAGCAACGACACTTGTCATCATTGGAATAATAAAACTAATGTGATTACGTAATAAATAAACACCGACTGCACTAATCAACGCAATAAAACTAGCAAGTAACACTAATTTCTCACATTGCCAATGGTGGTTTAATAGTGCTTTATTAATATAAGAGCCTATGCCTACTCCCATTGCTAATATAATGCCACTATAGCCAAAGGTACTTGTACTATATCCTTGTTTATCAAACATAAAAGGAGCTAATTGATAATAAGCAAATAGACTGATATTAAAAAAGGCAATTAATAATATTGTTTTGGCAATTTGCTTATCTTTCAGCATTTTTATTGCAGTTTTACCAATAGGCGTAGTTTTTATCGTTTCAGGGCGACTTTCTGGTAAGGCAAAAGTACTCCATAACAATAAAATAATAGCAAGAAAGGCAAGACCACTAAAAACGCCTTGATAGCCTGCATAACTGACTAATAATGAACCACTTAACATACCTATTGCTGGACTTAATGCGATAGCAGCGCCCATTACTGAGAAAACTTTCGCTAATTCATCACCACTATAGACATCACGCATAATAGTTTGTGTGCCCACTGAGCCTACCGCAGCACCAAAAGCAGAAAGCATACGTAATCCCAATAAGACTGAAAAATCTTTTGTCACAAATACGCCAAGACAAGCAATAGCATAAATAACCAATCCAGCTAACATTGTCGGACGACGCCCAATGACATCACATAATCGACCCCATATAATGACCCCTAATGCAAACGCAAAGAAATAGAGCGAAAGTGTTTGCCCTGCTTCATTTGCACTGACATGAAAGCCATTTGAGATGTCAGTCAGTGCTGGGCTATAAATGGTTTCTGCAATTTGCGGAAACATCATTAACGCAATTGCTAACCATAAAGAGAGTTTTCTGTTCATTTTTTTTATCCTACATCTTTAAATCTGAATGACAGAATACAGAGATAATGAGTGTCTTGTTATAAACATAAAGACATATTATATTTCAAATAGGACAAATAATGGCCTGGCTTAATCAATACGACCACTTTGTGCCAGAAGAGCATCTTGCATCAGTCGTCGGTATTGCAGCAGAAATGGGAAAGCACGACTCTGGGTTTCATTCTCACGATAGAGGGCAATTATTATTTACGCAGTCAGGGTGTATGCGAATCACTTTGGCCTCTCGCGTTTCTGTATTACCCCCCATGAGAATTGCGTGGATCCCTGCAAAATTAGAACATCGAGTCGAAATGTATGCCTCTGTGGGATATCGCTCTGTTTATATTTCCGATAAATATCATGATAAATTTCCAAGTGAGAGTGAGATATTTACGCTTTCTCCTCTTTTGCGGGAAATACTTGAGCGTATTTCTGTTGCTGATTTTGATACGCAATGGGAAGAAGGGCGTTATGCAAATCTATTAGCGGTTTTCTTTGATGAAATAGCATATGCACAACGGCAACCTAATCATTTATCTATGCCGAAAGATAGGCGATTAAAGCGTTTATCATTTGATGATTTGCCACCACCGTTACAAGAAATGGCGAAATGTGTCGGGGCGAGTGAAAAAACTATTACACGCTTATTTTACAAAGAAACGGGGTTGAGTTATCAACAATGGCGCCAACAATGGCGATTAATGAAAGCAATTGAATTATTAGCTACCCATCATCGCTATATTGATATTAGCCAGATATTAGGATTTGCCAGTGACAGCGCCTTTATTACTTTTTTCAAAAAAATGACAGGGCAAACACCGCAAGAATATTTGAAAAGCTGATTGGATTTTATCGATAACTTTAAAACATAAAGCCCCGATTTAAACGGGGCTTAGCAAGATAAATAATTAATAAACCTCAATTATTTCTTTTTAATTTCACTTTTAAATTTGCGTTCATCATAACCGGTATAAAGCTGACGAGGACGCGCAATTTTCAAACCATCTTCGTGCATTTCATTCCAGTGAGCAATCCAACCAATTGTACGTGCAATAGCAAAAATAACAGTAAACATATTCGATGGAATACCTAACGCTTTAAGGATAATACCAGAGTAAAAGTCAACGTTAGGGTACAGTTTTTTCTCAATAAAATACGGGTCGTTTAGGGCAATACGTTCTAATTCCATTGCCACTTCAAGTAAGCTGTCATTGAGGTTTAATTCTTTTAACACTTCATGACAGGTTTCACGCATAACTGTTGCACGAGGATCATAGTTCTTGTAAACACGGTGACCAAAGCCCATTAAACGGAAGGAGTCATTTTTATCTTTTGCACGTTTAATGAATTCAGGAATGTGTTCAACGGTTTTGATCTCTTCTAGCATACGTAGACACGCTTCGTTTGCACCACCGTGAGCTGGTCCCCAAAGTGACGCGATACCTGCTGCAATACAGGCAAATGGATTTGCACCAGAAGAGCCTGCGGTACGTACTGTAGATGTTGATGCATTTTGTTCGTGATCAGCATGAAGAATAAAAATTCTATCCATTGCACGTTCAAGTACTGGATTGACCACATACTCTTCACACGGTGTTGCAAACATCATGTGTAAGAAGTTACCAGCATAAGAAAGGTCATTTTTTGGATAAACGAACGGTTGACCAATAGAGTATTTGTAACACATTGCCGCGACTGTCGGCATTTTGGATAATAGACGATAAGCTGTGATATCGCGGTGGACTGGGTTACTGACATCCAGTGCGTCATGATAGAACGCAGCTAAAGCCCCTGTCACACCACACAATACAGCCATTGGATGTGAGTCACGACGGAACCCATTGAACAGCCGAGTAATTTGTTCATGGATCATGGTATGGCGAGTAACCGTCGTTTTAAATTTATCGTATTGCTCCTGCGTTGGTGCTTCACCATATAGAAGGATATAGCAAACTTCCAAGTATGTTGATTCTGTCGCTAATTGCCCGATAGGGAAACCACGGTGAAGTAAGATACCGTTTTCACCATCAATATAGGTGATTTTTGACTCACAAGATGCGGTTGAGGTAAAGCCGGGATCATAGGTGTAATAACCTTTGGAGCCGAGAGTACGAATATCAATAACTTTGGAACCGAGTGTAGGGGATAGAACGTCCAAGTCTACAGATGTTTCATCAATCGTTAGCTTAGCTTTGTTATCAGCCATTTATAATCTCCTTAGCGCTTATATGTCTCCTAACAAAGTCGAGGGTATCTTCATAAAGATGCACTTCGATAGTGAAACTATAGTTGATGTAAGGTACCCAGATGAGTTTTATTTAATGCCCGTCATGCCTAGGTCTATAGTGTGTCACTTATGTTAAGGAGCTTTTGATGTTATGTTTTTTAGGTGCTTTTTTATGCAATGCTCTTAGAATTAGTACTGCTAACACTTTTACACAAGTTTGAGGTTTCTGGAAGCGAGTTTGCGCACAAAAAAAACATAAACATTAAAATAATGCAGTAAATGTAATAAAAATGTTGTACATGTGTCAAAAGTGATAATCATTTTTGCATCAGATGTATTAAATAGTGATCCTTCTCACTGTTCGAGGCAAATGTCGGGCACACAAGTTGTGTGGTAATTGTAATAAGTTTGTGAAGCACTTATACTGCGCGCAGGTCTCCGGAACCGTTGTTGTATGGAGAACCAGCGTAACGAATCCACACTTTCTGTAAAATAGACGGATTTAACATTTTACTTAAAATGTGCCTTTGTACCCCATTCGCTGTTTGATTTCCATCCAGGTCCGGAGGAAGGAAAAATTATAAAAGCTGTGTGGGCATAAATTGTGAAAAAACAAAGACCTGTCAATCTGGATTTACAGACGATACAGTTTCCACTCCCTGCTATCGCATCGATCTTGCATCGTGTCTCTGGGGTTATCATGTTAGTCGCAGTGGGTATCTTACTGTGGTTACTTGGCACCTCTCTCTCCTCTCCTGAAGGTTTTCAGCAAGCAGCTGAAATCATGACTGGTTTCTTCGCAAAGTTTATTTTGTGGGGCATCCTAACGGCATTGGCCTACCATATTTGTGGTGGTATTCGCCATATGCTAATGGACTTCGGCTTTATTGATGAAACCTTGGTTGTAGGTCGCAATTCGGCGGCTGCATCCATGATTATTACGGTTATTTTATCAATATTGGCGGGGGTTTTAGTATGGTAAGTAATTCTTCTACTTTAGGCCGTACTGGCATACAGGATTGGTTATTTCTGCGTGCCTCAGCCATCATCATCGTTTTATATGTTCTTTACCTTGTGGGTTTTATTGCAACCACAGAAATTACCTATGAAGTATGGCGTGGGTTCTTTAGCTCATCCTTAACCAAAGTGTTCACCATTTTGACCCTGCTTTCTATTCTTATTCATGCGTGGATCGGAATGTGGCAGGTGTTAACGGACTATATTAAACCTCTGGCATTACGCCTGACTTTACAACTGATTATTGTTGTTGCGCTGTTGGTTTATCTTATTTATGGAACAATTGTGGTGTGGGGTGTGTAATGAATCTGCCAGTAAGAGAGTTTGATGCAGTTGTTATTGGTGCAGGTGGTGCCGGTATGCGTGCCGCTTTACAGATTTCTCAAATGGGTCTGTCTTGTGCACTGATTTCTAAAGTTTTTCCTACTCGTTCTCATACTGTTTCCGCTCAAGGAGGTATCACTGTTGCACTTGGTAATACCCATGAGGATAACTGGGAATGGCACATGTACGATACCGTAAAAGGTTCCGACTATATCGGTGACCAAGATGCTATCGAATATATGTGTAAAACCGGTCCTGAAGCAATTTTAGAACTGGAACATATGGGGCTTCCATTTTCTCGCTTAGATGATGGCCGTATTTATCAACGTCCATTTGGTGGTCAATCTAAGAACTTTGGTGGCGAACAAGCGGCACGTACTGCGGCAGCGGCTGACCGTACTGGGCACGCATTATTGCATACCCTATATCAGCAAAATTTAAAAAATCACACAACTATCTTTTCTGAGTGGTACTCACTGGATCTCGTGAAAAACCAAGATGGTGATATTGTCGGGTGTACTGCAATTTGCATTGAAACCGGTGAAGTGGTTTATTTCAAAGCTAATGCCACTATTTTAGCTACGGGCGGTGCTGGTCGTATTTATCAATCCACCACGAATGCGCATATCAATACAGGTGATGGTGTCGGTATGGCCGTTCGTGCAGGTGTTCCACTACAAGATATGGAAATGTGGCAATTCCATCCAACAGGCATCGCAGGTGCAGGTGTATTAGTGACTGAAGGTTGCCGTGGTGAAGGCGGATATCTGTTGAATAAAGACGGTGAACGCTTTATGGAGCGTTATGCACCAAATGCCAAAGACCTTGCGGGTCGTGACGTAGTGGCTCGTTCAATCATGATTGAAATTCGTGAAGGTCGTGGTTGTGATGGCCCTTGGGGTCCTCATGCGAAATTGAAACTTGATCATCTGGGTAAAGAGGTCCTTGAATCACGTTTACCGGGTATTCTCGATCTTTCTCGTACATTCGCACATGTTGACCCAGTTAAAGAGCCAATTCCTGTTATTCCTACTTGTCACTATATGATGGGAGGGATCCCAACGAAGGTGACTGGTCAAGCCATTCGTGTGAATGAAAAGGGCGAAGATGTGGTTATTCCAGGATTGTTTGCTGTTGGTGAAATCGCTTGTGTTTCTGTTCATGGTGCAAACCGTTTAGGGGGGAACTCACTGTTAGACCTCGTTGTATTCGGTCGTTCAGCCGGTGTTCATTTAAAAGAATCACTGATGGAACAAGGCACAATGCGCGATGCCAGTGACTCCGATGTTGAAGCTGCATTAACTCGTTTACACCGCTGGGAAAACAACCGTTCTGGTGAAGATCCTGTTGAGATCCGTAAAGCACTGCAATCTTGTATGCAACATAACTTCTCGGTATTCCGTGAAGGTGATGCAATGGCAAAAGGCTTAGAAGAACTGAAAGTCATTCGTGAGCGCTTACAAAATGCACGACTCGATGATAATTCAAGTGAATTTAATACACAGCGTATTGAATGCTTAGAATTAGACAACTTGATGGAAACAGCTTATGCCACTGCGGTATCTGCGAATTTCCGTACTGAAAGTCGTGGTGCTCATAGCCGTTTCGATTTCCCAGAACGTGATGATGCGAACTGGTTATGCCATACATTATATCAACCGCAAACCGAAACAATGACACGCCGTGAAGTGAATATGCAGCCAAAACTGCGTGAAGCTTTCCCACCAAAAGTGCGTACATATTAATTAGCGGTGTTATTGAAGTTGCGGAGACTCAAATATGAAACTTGAATTTTCTATTTATCGTTACAATCCCGACGTTGACAATGCGCCGCATATGCAAGATTACACCCTCGAAGTTCCTGAAGGGCGTGACATGATGCTATTGGATGCATTAATTCAATTAAAGGAAAAAGATCCTACCTTATCGTTCCGTCGTTCTTGTCGTGAAGGTGTTTGTGGCTCAGATGGCGTAAACATGAATGGTAAAAATGGTTTGGCTTGTATCACACCTATTTCATCTTTACAGAAAGGAAGTAAGAAAATTGTGATCAGACCGTTACCTGGTTTACCAGTCATTCGTGATTTAATAGTGGATATGACTCAGTTCTATACACAGTATGAGAAAATTCGTCCGTATTTAATTAATAATGGCAAAAACCCTCCTGCTCGTGAGAACCTACAGTCACCAGAACAACGCGAAAAGCTTGATGGACTTTACGATTGTATCCTTTGTGCTTGTTGTTCAACCTCTTGCCCGTCATTTTGGTGGAATCCAGATAAGTTTATCGGGCCTGCTGGATTGTTAGCTGCTTATCGTTTCTTGATTGACAGTCGTGATACAGAAACAGAATCTCGTCTTGATGATCTTAACGATGCGTTCAGCGTATTCCGTTGTCATGGCATTATGAACTGTGTCAGCGTATGTCCAAAAGGACTCAATCCGACGAAAGCGATTGGTCATATTAAGTCGATGTTGTTAAAACGTAGTGCATAAAATAATAACCGCCCTAAAATAGTTAGGGCGGTTAATGGAAAAACTAAGTTGGGCGTTTGCGGTAAAAAGAATAAGGCGCCTTTAAACACTGTAAGACAGTGCTTAAAGGTTCCTTGAGAGCTAAAGCTCCATATTTAAAGAACCTGCGAGATAGCGGGTCATAAGAGAACCTTGCAATCGACACCGTTTAATCACGGTATTAGTTATCCACGGCGAACTAAAGCTGTATAGCTTAAGGGATCATAATGCAGAACGGCGCAATGAAGGACTGGCTAGAATCAACTTTTCTAGCAGGAGAGAATCAGTCTTACATAGAAGATATCTATGAAGATTACCTAACTGACCCAAACTCTGTTGACGAAAGTTGGAGAGAAATTTTTCAACAACTGCCCGCAAATCAAGGCGTAGAACAGTCGCATTCTCAAACCCGCGACTACTTCAGACGCCTCGCAAAAGAATCCACTCGATATCATACCTCGGTAAGCGATCCGGCAATGGACTCAAAACAAGTTAAAGTTTTGCAGCTCATTAATGCCTTTCGTTTTCGTGGTCACCAAAATGCTAATCTCGATCCGCTTGGTTTATGGAAACAAGAATCTGTTCCAGATTTAGATCCTGCTTTTCATAACCTCACTAAAGAAGACTTTGAAGAAACCTTCAACGTCGGTTCTTTTGCTATCGGCAAAGAAACGATGAAATTAGGTGATTTATATGAAGCACTGAAACGTATTTATTGCGGTTCAATCGGTGCAGAGTATATGCACATCACTAATACTGAAGAAAAACGCTGGATCCAACAACGTTTAGAATCAGTCAATGTTGCTGATCAGTTCACTAAAGAAGAAAAGTTACGCTTCCTAGCAGAGCTAACAGCCGCTGAAGGGTTAGAACGCTATTTAGGTGCAAAATTCCCTGGTGCAAAACGCTTCTCTTTAGAAGGTGGTGATGCATTAATTCCAATGTTAAAAGATTTAATTCGTCATGCAGGTAAACAAGACACTCGCGAAGTGGTTCTTGGTATGGCGCACCGCGGTCGCTTGAACGTTCTTGTTAATATCCTGGGTAAAAAACCCGCTGATTTATTTGATGAATTTGCGGGTATTCATAAAGAACATCTGGGAACAGGTGATGTTAAATACCACCAAGGTTTTTCATCTGATTTTGCGACAGAAGGGGCTCAAGTCCATCTTGCACTAGCCTTTAACCCATCTCACCTAGAGATTGTTAGCCCAGTTGTTATTGGTTCTGTGCGTGCTCGTCGCGATCGTTTAGATGAAGCACGGAGCAATATGGTGCTTCCTATCACTATTCATGGCGATGCGGCGGTGACAGGTCAAGGGGTTGTTCAAGAAACCTTGAATATGTCTCAAGCGCGTGGTTATGAAGTAGGTGGTACAGTTCGTATTGTTATCAATAACCAAGTTGGTTTCACAACATCAAATCCAAAAGATGCTCGTTCAACACAATATTGTACTGATATTGTGAAAATGGTTCAGGCACCAATTTTCCACGTTAATGCAGATGATCCTGAAGCCGTTGCTTTTGTGACTCGCCTTGCATTGGATTTCCGTAATACCTTTAAACGTGATGTGATGATTGATTTAGTTTGTTACCGTCGCCATGGTCACAACGAAGCGGATGAGCCAAATGCGACTCAGCCTCTGATGTATCAAAAAATCAAGAAACACCCAACACCACGTAAAATTTATGCAGATAAACTGGTTGAGCAATCATTGCTTGATGCTAATGATGTAACAGAGCTGGTTAATCTTTATCGTGATGCGTTAGATCGCGGTGATTGTGTTGTTGAAGAATATCGTCCAATGGGGTTACATTCTTACACATGGGAACCGTATTTGAATCACGAATGGAATGAAGAATACCCACATAAAGTAGAAAAAACGCGCTTACAAGATCTTGCTCGCAAAGTCAGTACTGTTCCGTCAGAAATTGTGATGCAATCCCGTGTTGAGAAAATTTACGCTGATCGTGCCGTTATGGCGGAAGGTGAGAAGCTTCTTGATTGGGGGGCCGCAGAAACATTAGCGTATGCCACTTTAGTTGATCAAGGTATTACTATTCGCCTTTCTGGTGAAGATGCGGGACGTGGTACGTTCTTCCATCGTCATGCCGTTATTCATAATCAAACTAATGGTTCTGTTTATGTGCCATTGGCGAATATTCACAATGCTCAAGGACAATTTAATGTCTGGGATTCTGTATTAACAGAAGAAGCAGTGCTTGCATTTGAATATGGCTATGCGACAACAGAACCTCGTGGGCTGACTATTTGGGAAGCACAGTTTGGTGATTTCGCTAACGTAGCTCAAGTTGTTATCGACCAATTTATTAGTTCTGGTGAGCAAAAATGGGGTCGTATGTGTGGTTTAGTGATGTTGTTACCACACGGTTATGAAGGTCAAGGACCAGAACACTCTTCTGCGCGTTTAGAACGTTATCTACAATTGTGTGCAGAACAAAATATGCAGGTTTGTGTGCCATCAACACCGGCACAGGTTTACCATATGTTGCGCCGTCAAGCGTTGCGTGGTATGCGTCGCCCACTTATCGTTATGTCACCAAAATCACTGTTACGCCATCCATTAGCTGTTTCTGAATTGGATGAATTAGCTAATGGTAAATTCTTACCAGTCATTGGTGAAATGGATGATTTAAAACCTGCTGAAGTGAAACGTGTTGTGATGTGTTCCGGTAAAGTTTACTACGATTTATTAGAACAACGTCGTGCTAATGAGCAAAATAACGTTGCCATTATTCGTATTGAACAGCTTTATCCATTCCCACACGAAGATATTGCGCAAATTCTTGCTCCTTACACTCATGTAAAAGATTTCGTTTGGTGTCAAGAAGAGCCTCTGAATCAAGGTGCTTGGTACTGTAGTCAGCATAATTTCCGTGATGCTATTCCTACAGGCGCAACATTACGTTATGCAGGACGTCCTGCATCAGCCTCTCCAGCAGTTGGTTATACCTCTGTTCATCAGGAGCAACAAAAAGCTCTGGTTGAAGACGCACTGAAAGTTGAATAAATAAGGATAGAAAATGAGTAGTGTAGATATTCTAGTACCGGATCTCCCTGAATCAGTTGCTGACGCATCGGTCGCAACTTGGCATAAAAAACCTGGTGATAGCATTCAACGCGATGAAGTGCTGGTTGAAATTGAAACAGATAAAGTCGTTTTAGAAGTACCTGCCAGTGAAGCAGGGGTTTTAGAAAGTATTCTTGAAGAAGAAGGCGCTACTGTTGGCTCTCGCCAACTATTGGGTCGAATTCGTTTAGGTGATAGCACTGGCATTCCAGCTGATGTAAAACCCGCTCAAGATAGCACACCAGCCCAGCGCCAAAGTGCTGATATCGCTGAAAAAGGCAATAATGATGCACTCAGCCCAACAGCGCGTCGTTTAGTCGCTGAACACGATATTAACCCTGCGGATGTAAAAGGCAGTGGTGTTGGTGGACGTTTAACTCGTCAAGATATCGAAGGTCATGTTGCTAATAAATCAACAGCACAACCTGTAGCAGAGGTTTCTCAAGCTCTGTTATCTCACCGTAGTGAAAAACGTGTACCAATGACACGTTTACGTAAACGTGTTGCAGAGCGTTTATTAGAAGCGAAAAACACTACTGCAATGTTGACAACGTTTAACGAAATCAACATGCAACCCATCAAAGATTTACGTGCTCAATACGGTGAGGCTTTCGAAAAACGTCATGGTGTTCGTTTAGGCTTTATGTCTTTCTATATTAAAGCGGTTGTTGAAGCACTGAAACGCTATCCAGAAGTGAATGCGTCTATTGATGGCACTGATGTGGTTTATCACAACTATTTCGATATCAGCATTGCGGTATCAACACCTCGTGGGCTAGTAACGCCAGTATTACGTGATGCAGATGCAATGAGCATGGCGGATATTGAGAAAAATATCAAAGCATTAGCAGTAAAAGGTCGTGACGGTAAGTTAACCGTTGAAGATTTAACGGGGGGTAACTTCACTATCACAAATGGGGGTGTTTTCGGTTCATTAATGTCAACACCTATTATCAACCCACCACAAAGTGCCATTTTAGGGATGCATGCTATTAAAGATCGCCCAATGGCTGTCGATGGTCAGGTTGTTATTCTTCCTATGATGTATCTAGCGTTGTCTTATGACCACCGTTTAATTGATGGTCGTGAGTCTGTCGGTTTCTTAGTCACCGTTAAAGAGATGCTAGAAGATCCAGCCCGTTTATTACTGGATGTATAGGTAATAAATATCGCTTTTAGGCAGGAGATGCTCCTCCTGCCTACTTAGCAACAGACACAAGCATCAAAGAAGTACAGTGTGTTCGTGAAGTCAGATTTCTCTGGCTTATAGTCAAAAAAATAAGAAAGCCCGACTTTCAACAAGATTATGGATAGAACATCATGAATTTACACGAGTATCAGGCAAAACAGCTTTTCACACGGTATGGATTACCAGCACCTGCTGGTTTCGCCTGCTCCACACCGCGCGAGGCAGAAGAAGCTGCATCAAAAATTGGTCAAGGCCCTTGGGTTGTGAAATGTCAGGTTCACGCGGGTGGACGTGGTAAAGCGGGCGGCGTAAAAGTCGTTAAATCTAAAGAAGAGATCCGCGCATTTGCTGAACAATGGTTAGGCAAACGTTTAGTGACTTATCAAACAGACGCTAACGGTCAGCCTGTCACACAGATTTTGGTTGAAGCTGCAACTGATATCGCTAAAGAGCTTTATCTTGGTGCGGTTATTGACCGTGGTACCCGTCGCGTTGTCTTTATGGCTTCAACTGAAGGTGGCGTAGAAATTGAAAAAGTGGCGGAAGAAACGCCAGAACTTATTCATCGCGCAATTATTGATCCACTGACAGGCCCTATGCCTTATCAGGGAAGAGAACTTGCCTTTAAACTGGGTTTAAAAGGTAAGCAAGTTAGTCAATTTGCTAAAATCTTTATGGGATTAGCCACTATTTTCTTAGAGCGTGATCTTGCGCTAATTGAAATTAATCCTCTGGTTATTACGAAAGAAGATGATCTGATTTGTCTTGATGGCAAATTAGGTGTAGATAGCAATGCATTATATCGCCAACCTGAAATGCGCGAACTGCATGATCCATCGCAAGAAGATCCGCGTGAAGCGCAAGCTGCACAGTGGGAATTGAACTACGTTTCATTAGACGGCAACATTGGTTGTATGGTCAATGGTGCAGGTTTAGCAATGGGGACGATGGATATTGTTAAACTTCACGGTGGCGAGCCCGCTAACTTCCTCGATGTAGGTGGTGGCGCAACAAAAGAGCGTGTAACAGAAGCATTTAAAATTATTTTGTCAGATGAAAATGTCAGTGCTGTATTAGTCAACATTTTTGGCGGTATTGTTCGTTGTGACTTAATCGCAGACGGTATTATTGGCGCAGTTGAAGAAGTTGGCGTTAATGTTCCTGTGGTTGTTCGTCTTGAAGGAAACAATGCAGAGTTAGGCACCCAGAAATTAGCGGATAGTGGATTAAATATTATCGCAGCGAAAAGTCTAACTGATGCCGCGAAACAAGTTGTTGCAGCAGCGGAGGCAAAATAATGTCTATTTTAATCGATAAAAATACTAAAGTAATTTGCCAAGGTTTTACTGGTAGCCAAGGAACATTCCACTCTGAGCAAGCAATTGCTTATGGTACACAAATGGTTGGTGGTGTTACACCGGGTAAAGGGGGGACAACTCACTTAGGTCTTCCTGTATTTAATACTGTACGCGAAGCGGTTGAGGCGACAGGTGCTACGGCGACAGTTATTTATGTACCTGCACCATTTTGTAAAGACTCAATCTTAGAAGCGATTGATGCTGGCATTAAACTCATCATTACTATTACAGAAGGTATTCCTACACTGGATATGCTAACGATAAAAGTAAAATTAGATGAAGCTGGCGTACGTATGATTGGCCCTAACTGCCCAGGTGTTATCACGCCAGGTGAATGTAAAATTGGTATCATGCCTGGTCATATTCATTTGCCTGGTAAAGTGGGAATTGTATCTCGCTCAGGGACATTAACTTATGAGGCTGTTAAGCAAACAACGGATGTTGGCTTAGGCCAATCAACGTGTGTTGGGATTGGTGGTGACCCAATTCCAGGCTCTAACTTTATTGATATTCTGAAGCTATTCCAAGACGATCCTCAAACAGAAGCCATTGTGATGATCGGTGAAATTGGTGGTACAGCGGAAGAAGAAGCGGCTGCTTATATCAAAGATCACGTAACTAAGCCAGTTGTCGGTTACATCGCTGGTGTGACAGCCCCTAAAGGTAAACGTATGGGACATGCGGGAGCTATTATTGCGGGCGGTAAAGGTACCGCTGATGAGAAATTTGCAGCACTTGAAGCTGCGGGTGTTAAAACAGTGCGTAGCTTAGCAGACATTGGTGAAGCAATTAAATCAATGATTAAGTAAGTAACAATACTGTTAATAATTTCAGGTTGATACTATCTTAAATGCCAGTTTCTTAAAAGGAGACTGGCATTTTTTATATCTAGTTTCATTTAAATACCTATACTTATTACGAGTCGGTAATTAATACATCAAGTATCTCTATCGTTTTATACTAACATATTGTTTTATATTGTCTTTTTTAATATGAATATCTATACAAAAGTTCTTTTTTTCTTTTCATAGTTTTTTTCATAAACTAAAAATAATGATAAATGTTATGAATATTCATTATGTATTATTAAAAATACTATTTTAAATGCATGTTTTTAGATGCAAAACATACTAACAAAAGAAAATAAATCGTTATTTTATGTTGATATTATCATGTGTTTTTCTATAAATATTGTAATAACAGTGTCTACATCTACGCTTAGATATCGCTGTAAGGCTCATTTTTACTAAGAAGATGTTTTTTTAAACATGTTAATGAGTTAGCGAAAAGGAGGAGTGGTAAGAGGGGTTATATGAGAAAAAATTCTTTTATTATGATTGGGCATCAAAAAGTGGATTAACGCCGAACAGGTGTCCATTTACACCTATAAAATGTAATGATGAAATGCTTATAATTGTTATGAAGAATATTCCACTTAAAGAATAAAATTCAATAAAGAAAAGTGAAAATTCTTTTTTATAGTATTGAATTGATTGTTTTTTGACTTCATCTATCTTGTTGATTTAAATGTTTATTTTTCTAGTCATTAAATTGTTATTTTGCGATTTAGATATATAATACAGATTTATTACAATTTACTAATCTAAAATATAAAACAAAGTAAATAGTAGTTAATATTAAAAATAGATAATCACTATTAGGTTTTATTTTTATTTTAATTTGATAAATTAATAAAAAATCATTTTCTGTATTTACATATTTGTAAATTTCAACTTATTAATTAATATATTATTTTTTTAAAATATTTATTTTTTACCTGAAAAAAAATGATTTTGATATTAAAATTAATAAAACACAACTAAATGTGTTTATTTTTAGGTCTTTTATGAAAATAAAAAGTTAATTTTATTATGGAAAATATAAGGAGATAAATTACACTTAAAAATAAAAACAACATGGCATTAACACAATGGTAACTATTGGGTAATTTATTCGCAACTAGTTAACATTAAAGTGTTTTTTTGATGTAGGTCAAGTTATTAATTGTGGCAAAAATTTCTGAATATGCTTAAATTGGCACACGATCAAATATGCTGTTACAAACCTAAAAGTCGTATTGTTGACCTAAGCTCAGAATTCAAATCTGGGTCACGCAAAATATATTTATTATATGTAAATATAAGCGTACTATTTGTAAGGTATTGTGTTTTTGGTCTTTAATATTCGTTGTTGTTTTTAGAGGCATTTATTGCTGGTAGTTATGAGGCTTTATAATTTAATAAAGTCGGGTTGCCGCAAGTCGGTGTCTTCCTGCTAGGAGCAAGGAGTCAAGATGTTTGATATTGTCGAACTGTCACGGTTACAGTTTGCCTTAACAGCGATGTATCACTTCCTGTTTGTCCCATTAACGCTCGGTATGGCGTTTATGCTGGCGATCATGGAAACGATATACGTCCTGTCTGGCAAACAAGTTTACAAAGATATGACAAAGTTCTGGGGTAAGTTATTCGGTATTAACTTTGCTCTGGGTGTCGCAACTGGTTTGACCATGGAGTTCCAATTCGGTACTAACTGGTCATATTTCTCTCATTACGTTGGTGATATCTTCGGTGCGCCTTTAGCAATCGAAGGTCTGATGGCATTCTTCTTAGAATCAACTTTCGTCGGATTATTCTTCTTCGGGTGGGATCGTTTAGGCAAGAAGCAGCACTTAATGGTAACTTGGTTAGTTGCTTTCGGTTCTAACTTCTCTGCACTGTGGATCCTCGTTGCGAATGGTTGGATGCAAAACCCTGTCGCTGCAGACTTCAACTTTGAAACCATGCGAATGGAAATGTTGAGTTTTGCTGATCTGGTTTTAAACCCTGTCGCTCAAGTTAAATTTGTTCACACCGTTGCTGCGGGTTACTGTACTGGTGCATTCTTTGTTTTGGGTATCAGCTCTTACTACCTACTCAAAGGTCGTGATATTGGTTTTGCAAAACGTTCTTTCGCAGTTGCTGCTACTTTTGGTATCGCTGCTGTATTATCTGTTATCGTACTGGGTGATGAATCTGGTTACGAAATGGGTGACGTACAGAAAACCAAACTGGCTGCGATTGAAGGTGAATGGCATACAGAAGCAGCGCCAGCTGCATTCAATTTGATTGCATTCCCTAATCAAGAAAAAATGGAAAACTCGTTCGCATTACAAATTCCTTATGTTATGGGGATTATTGCAACGCGTTCTTTTGATACGCCAGTGTTAGGTCTTAATGATCTGATGAGCCAGCATGAAGTTCGTATTCGTAATGGTATGAAAGCATACGAATTATTAAGCGAACTGCGCGCCGGTAATACCGATCCTGCTATTCGTGCCGCATTTAATGACGCGAAACAAGATTTAGGCTATGGCTTATTACTTAAGCGTTATACTGATAAAGTTGTTGATGCAACAGAAGAGCAAATCAAATCTGCTGCAAAAGACACCATCCCTAATGTCGCACCTCTGTTCTGGTCATTCCGTATCATGGTTGCCGCAGGCTTCCTGATGTTACTGGTTGTTGCGATTTCCTTCTGGACTGTTCTGTCTAACCGCATTGGTAACTACAAATGGTTACTGCGTGCTGCCCTGTTTAGTATTCCATTACCATGGATCGCAGTGGAAGCAGGTTGGTTTGTTGCAGAATATGGACGTCAACCATGGGCGATTGGTGAAATCTTGCCTACAGCAGTAGCAACTTCTTCATTGACACAGGCTGATATTCTAGTATCTATGGGACTTATCTGTGGTCTGTATACCTTGTTCCTAATTGCTGAAATGTTCCTGATGTTCAAATTTGGTCGCCTTGGCCCAAGTAGCCTGAAGACGGGTCGCTATCACTTTGAACAGAAGACAGCTTCTTCTGCACAAAGTAAGTAACACAGGAGTCCACTATGTTTGATTATGAAGTATTGCGGTTTGTTTGGTGGCTACTGATTGGTATCTTACTGATCGGCTTTGCAGTCACTGATGGTTTTGATATGGGTGTTGGTGTGTTATTACGCGTTATCGCGAAAGATGATACAGAACGCCGTATTTTGATTAACTCTGTTGCGCCTCACTGGGATGGTAACCAAGTTTGGTTAATCACAGCGGGTGGTGCGTTATTCGCTGCATGGCCAATGGTTTATGCTGCGGCATTCTCTGGTTTCTATTTCGGTATGATTTTCGTACTGGCAGCATTATTCTTCCGTCCAGTTGGCTTTGACTACCGTTCTAAACTAGAGTCTCCGAAATGGCGTGGTATGTGGGATTGGGGTATCTTTATTGGTAGCTTTGTTCCGCCGCTAGTTATCGGTGTCGCTTTTGGTAACCTGTTACAAGGTGTTCCATTAGAAGTCGATAGTATGCAACGTGTATCTTATAACGGTACGACTAATGCGCTGATTAACCTGTTAAGTCTATTAAACCCATACGGTTTACTCGCAGGTATTATTAGCTTAATGATGATCGTTGCACACGGTGCAAGCTATCTTCAAATGCGTACTACTGGTGAGTTACATGAGCGTACTCGTAAAGCAACTTACATTACCTCTTTAATTACTTTCATTGCTTTTGCGGTAGCGGGTGTGTGGTTAATCTATGGTATCGATGGCTTCATTGTGACTAGTGCTATTGATACAGCAGGCCCTTCATCTCCACTACTGAAAACTGTTTCTCACGAAGCAGGTGCTTGGATGACTAACTACAACAACTATCCAGTATTATGGGTATTGCCGGCCTTAGGTCTGTTATCTCCATTACTGGCAATTGTTGCCACTAAAGCAAATAAAGGTGGTTGGGCATTCCTGTTCACTTCACTGACAATTGCATGTGTTATCCTGACTTGTGGTGCAACTATGTTCCCATTTGTGATGCCGTCGAGCACATTCCCAGATGTGAGCTTAACAATGTGGGATGCAACTTCTAGCTTGTTTACTCTGCAAGTAATGACCGTTGTTGCGATTATCTTTGTACCTATCGTTCTCCTTTACACTATCTGGTGTTACTGGAAAATGCATGGTCGCCTCGATAAGAAATTTATCGAAGGTAATAATCATACTCTTTACTAAGGAGCATAGAGAATGTGGTATTTTGCATGGCTTCTAGGCACACTCTTCGCTTGTAGTATTGCGGTGATCGCAGGACTGGCTTACGAGCATGCTGAAGCAAAAAAAACTTCAGAAAGTGAAGAATAATGTTGGATAAAAGCTACCAACTATTAGACAAGGGCCCTATTAGGGCTCTTGTTTTAATCATGGCGTTGGTCATGGCATTTTGTGTTATGTGGGATCCTAGTCGATTTGCAGCGAACACAAGTTCATTGGCTATTTGGCAAGGTATATTACTAATTTGGTCTGTGTGTGCAGGTGCGACTTTTGGTTTAGCATTCCGGCCTAAACATAACATCGCAAAATGTTTATTACACCCAATCCCTGCAATTATTATTCTAGTTGTTGGGCTAATTTATTTCTTCTTATAAAAAAACACCTTATTTCTGATCATGTAATGAAAAAGAAATAAGGTGTTTTCTTTTCTAAATTCTCCTTTTAAGCACTTCTATATTCTCACGTTATAACTGGATATTCTCTTTCAGATAATCAATAAATAAACGCGTTTTTCTTGGAATATACTCACTATAAGGAAAAATAATATTAACGGATTGTTTTAAGAGTGGAATTTCAGGAAATAACACGACTAATTTTTTTTCTAATAATTCTTGATGAATATACCAATGTGGCAAAATAGCCATCCCAGAGTGGGCTAGCACCATTTTTTTTAATGCTGCAATAGTGTTTGTTTCAAAATAAGCATCTTGAGCTAACTGAGAGAGTAGGGTATTAAATTCTGAAGACGATGAAAGCTTACTTTGACGTAAATTACTATTTGCTAAATAAGGAACAGTGTTTAAATCGTTAATTGTTTTTATTGAAAAATTTTTCAACAAATCAGGTGTTATCACTAAATTTATCTCATAATTGGCCAATTTTGTAGAACGATAATTACTGTCTTTTAATAAACCAAGGCGAACAGCAAGATCAAGTTTATGATTGATTAAATCTTCGATAGAAGAATTAAATGCATATTGTACTTTTAGTTTTGGGTGTAATTGCATAAATCGATTAAGTAATGGCAAAATGTAATGTTCGCCAAATTCAGCCGTTGAGCTTAATCGCAACGATCCTTGCAAATCTTGCTGTCCTAATCGCGCTTTATCTAAGGTTTGTTCTAATTGACTTAATACAAGGCGAAAATCTTGATAAAGCATTTCACCTGTTTCAGTCAGTGAAAAGCGTCGAGTATTACGATTGAGGAGTGAGACGTCTAATTCTGTTTCTAATGTTTTGATATGAATACTTACCATCGATTTACTTAGGCGCAGATATTTTGCCGCCTGAGTAAATGATCCTGTATCAACAACAGCAATAAAAGAGCGAATGCGATCAATTTGGTTTTGCATGATTGTTTACTCTGATTAAACAATAAGTTCTATTTTGTCAGATAGACGAAATTCGTCAATCTTCCGTACTCTATGTACGGAGGATTTTTATGACTTATCGCTATCGAATTGCATCTATATTTCTACTAGGTTTCTTTATAGATTGTATTAATATTTTTATGTCAGCGATTGCATTACCTGCAATCGCTGACGATATGCAGATTTCAATCGTTTCTGTTACATGGGTTTCAAATAGTTATATTTTGGGATTAACATTAATTATTCCATTAAGTCACTGGCTATCTCAACGCTTTGGAATTAAAGCATTAATGGTAATATCAATGTTGATGTTTAGTTTGTCTGTAGCACTAGTGGGATATTCACACTCTTTTAGTGAGCTTATTTTTTGGCGCTTTATTCAAGGGGTAAGCGGGGGGCTATTAATTCCAATTGGGCAGGCATTAACTTTTCAATATTTTCAAGGGGATGAGAGAAGCAAGATCTCAACTTTTATTATGGGAATAGCCCTGATAGCCCCAGCAATATCACCCACTTTAGGTGGATTTATTGTTGATACAGTTTCATGGCGTTGGGTCTTTTATAGCAATATTCCGTTCTCATTATTAACTGCATTTCTAGCATTTATTTGGGTAAAAGAGCCATTATCTAAAGAAAATACGATACCTGATATCAAAGGTGTCATTCTTATTAGCTTGATCATTGTATCTGGGTTGTTCGCTTTATCTGCTTATGGTGAATATCACTCAACATTGCTTGCTTTACTTATAGCCATATTTTTAGTGAGCTTTGTCGTACTCTATTATTGCCATTATCGACATCATTTATCACCCGTTATTAATTTAGCATTATTGAAAAATAGAAATCTATCACTCTCTATTTTTATTTATTATTGTATTCCTGGTATTTTTACTGGAGTGAATATTCTCGCTATTTTTTATTTACAACAATATTTAAAATTCACAGGTCAAAGCACAGGAATTTTTATGTTGTTGTATGCAATTGGCGCTTTTATTTCAATAATCATAAGTGGTGCTATTTATAATAAATTAGGTATGAAGTGCTTATTTATTTTTGCTTTATTATTACACAGCATTGGTATTTTTTTATTAACGTTTGTGAATAGTAATACCGATATACCTTTATTGGTTATTGCTTATTTAATTATTGGTATAGGTGGGGGAATAGGTGCAAATACTGCACAAACAACGGCATTATACGACTTTAGTTCACAAAAATTAGTTCAAGCAAGTGTCATTTGGAATATTAATCGACAGGTGGTTTTTAGTGTTGGTGCAACGATGGTCGCTATGTTGTTTAATATTATCTCTCTTTTTTATTTACCACAAACTGCTTATAGCATGACGTTTTTAATATGCGCTTTAATTGGCCTATTACCTCTTACATTATTATTTACGTTAAAGAAAAAAAGCATTACACAGGAAATACAAGATGAAATTTAATACTAATTCAATTATAGAAAGCATTAAATCTTTACATGATGAGATTGAAGCTGTTTTTACGCAATCTCCACTTTCTGTTGATGCAATAGCTAAGATAGAAAATATTTTATCTAGTGAGTTTTCGATGGTGGGAATCAACGGAAAAACAGTGAATTATGATGATGTTATCGCGATGTTCAGACAAAATGTAGGGAAAAGACATGGTCTGAAAATAAAAACAGATAATTATAAAATAATTTATCAATCAGATTGTTTGGCTTTTGTCAGATATCAAGAAACACACAGTGAAAATGAGAAAATTCTTATGAGGGAGTCAGTGGCACTATTGAGACGCAATTCTCATGAGATGAGTTGGCAATGGCACTACCTACATGAAACACAAATCATGAATAATTAATTGATTTATATGAAAAACCAGTCTTGTTACTGGTTTTTTTTGTCATTAAAAATAATACTAATAAATAAGACAATCTATGAATTTCTAATTAGCAAGCATTTTTATGCTGTCTTAATAAAAATATTTTTTCTATTCGGAGCACAAAGCATATTGCGTGTTGCAAAGAAGAGTTTATGATTGGCGCCTGAAAACTGTGTTTTCTATTCTTTACGTTACTATGATTCCCTTAGAGCGACCTCTTAAGTATAGTTAAGTAACCTATAGCTTAATTATTTATGGACTTAACTCGGAAAATGTAAGGAAGATATTATGCAGTTTCTTTGGCCTGTTCGTGTTTATTATGAAGATACTGATGCTGGTGGTGTAGTCTATCACGCTAGCTATCTAAAATATTTTGAACGCGCCAGAACAGAACTACTCAGAGAAAAAGGTTTTCATCAGCATGATTTACGGGAGTATGATCATGTTGTATTTGTTGTACGTAAATTATCAATAGAATATATTGCGCCAGCTCGACTCGATGAGCTTTTACAAGTAGAAAGTGAAATTACCCTATTACGTGGTGCTTCAATGACATTTTCTCAAAAGCTTATTAATCAAGATGGTTGTGTTTTGTGTAGCGCAGATGTGCTCGTTGTCTGCGTAGATTCATTAAAAATGAAGCCTGTAGCGCTTCCTAAGTCCATTATCGCGGAGTTTAAGTAGTGGCTGACATGAATGTTATCGATCTCTTTCTGAAAGCAGGGCTTTTAGTTAAGTTGATCATGTTGATTTTAATCGGATTTTCTATTGCATCTTGGGCGATTATTATTCAGAGAACCAAAGTCCTGAATGCTGCCGATCGTGAAGTTGCTGATTTTGAAGATAAATTCTGGTCAGGTACTGATTTGGCTCGTTTATATAAAGATAGCCAAGCTCGTCGTGATGAGTTATCAGGCTCAGAGCAAATTTTTCATTCCGGTTTTAAAGAATTTGCACGTTTACATCAAGCAAACGTTCATGCCCCAGATGCAGTCGTAAATGGTGCATCAAGAGCAATGCGTGTTTCTTTCAATCGTGAATTAGAATCTCTAGAAACTCATATTCCTTTCCTTGGTACTGTTGGTTCTATCAGCCCATATATTGGTCTGTTCGGTACAGTATGGGGGATCATGCATGCATTTATTGCATTAGGTAGTGTTAAACAAGCAACATTACAAATGGTCGCACCCGGCATTGCTGAAGCGTTGATTGCAACAGCTATCGGTTTATTTGCGGCGATCCCCGCAGTTATGGCTTATAACCGGTTTACACAACGTGTAACTAAACTGGAACAAAGTTACGATAACTTTATGGAAGAGTTTTTGACGATTTTACATCGCCAAGCTTTTGCCTCAGCAGAAAAGAAATAGTTAACGCAGAAGGAGATAGCTGATGGCACGGGGTCGCAGTAGCCGCCGAGGCGTAAAATCAGAGATTAACATTGTTCCTTTGCTTGACGTATTGTTAGTGCTTTTGCTTATTTTTATGGCTACAGCACCCATTATTTCGCAAAGTGTTGAGGTTGATCTTCCTGAAGCAACAGAGACACAAACTGTTTCAAGTAGCGATAATCCCCCAGTGATAGTCGAAGTTGCAGGTGTTGGAAAATATAATATTCGTGTTGATCAGGAAATATTAGAATTATTGCCTGAAGAACAGATTATGGCTGAAGCGAAACGACAATTGGAAAAAAATCCGAAAGTTGTCTTTCTTATTGGCGGTGCTAAAGATGTTCCTTATGATGAGATAATTAAAGCGCTCAACATGTTACGTCAAGCAGGTGTCAAATCTGTAGGTTTAATGACTCAACCTATGTAATAGGTTGAAATAAGTTTGGATAATAGCGTGGGAAAGAAGACGAAGCCAATCCGAAGTAAATTGAGCGGTTCAGTTATCTTGTCTACCGCCTTGCATTTGCTTGTTATCGCATTGCTTATCTGGGGGTCATTAACTCAGAAATGGGATTTAGGTGGCGGCGGTGGTGAAGACGGGCAAGTTATTGATGCTATTATGGTTGATCCTAATGCTGTCGTGCAACAGTATAATCAGCAAAAAGCACAACAAGCTAACGTCCAAAAAGCAGAGCAAGAACGTAAAGCGCGTGCTGAGCAACAAGAAGAAGAGTTGCGTCAGCAGCAGATGAAAGAACAAGAACGATTGAAAACCTTAGAAGTTGAGCGTTTACAAGCAAAAGAGGCAGCAGAAGCTCAAAAACGTGAAGCAGCGTTAGCTGCCGCCAAAGCGAAAGAAGAGCAAAAAGTGGCAGAAGAAGCGGCTGCACAAGCGAAAGCAGAGCGTGATCGTATCTTAAAAGAACAAGCAGACGCAAAAGCACAAGCTGAAGCTGAAGCAAAAAAACAAGCAGAATTAGCCGCGAAGCAAAAAGCTGAAGAGGCCAAAGCAAAAGCTGAGGCTGATGCTAAAGCAAAAGCTGAAGCAGATGCAAAAGCGAAGGCTGAGGCGGATGCTAAAGCGAAAGCCGCTGCTGAAGCCAAAGCGAAAGCTGCCGCAGAGGCCAAAGCAAAAGCAGCAGCTCAACAACAGAGTAAAGCTGTTGATAGCTTGCTTGATGGCTTAATGGCTGATGGTAACAAACAAAGCGGTGCATCAGCAGCGGGACAAGGTGGTGGAAATCGTACTGGTGCCAATGGTGAAGGTGTTGATCGCTATAAAGGTCAACTGAAAATTGCAATAGAACAGAAGTTCATTGATCCAGAGTTATATAAAGGTAAAACGTGTGAACTAAGAATTAGTATTGCACCTGATGGGATGTTAATTAATGTGAAGATTGTAGGTGGTGATCCCGCATTATGCCAAGTGGCATTAAGAGCGGCAAATACCGCTAAATTACCGAAACCACCGAAAGATGTTTATGAAGAAGTAAAATCGTCAGTAATTGAGTTTAAACCATAAAACTATCTGATTGTAGGAAAACATACACTAATTTATAGCTATTTTAGAATGTTATTGATGCGTTGTATGGTGTTGTTGAAAAGCGTTTGTTACTATTCTGTGCGTTATTGCGTAATAATCGCAATAATAAAAGGGAGACATGATGAAGCAGGCATTAAATGTTATCTTCGGACTTTTAATTTTATGCGTAACCACTCTGGCTAACGCTGAAGTTCGAATTGAAATTACACAAGGGGTGAATACTGCACGCCCTATCGGTGTCGTTCCTTTTAAATGGGAAGGTACTGGTCAAATGCCAGAAGATATCGCTGGTGTGATTGCAGCTGATTTACGTAATAGCGGAAAGTTTAATCCTATTGATGTATCACGTATGCCTCAACAGCCTGTCACGGCTTCTGAAGTCCAACCTGCATTATGGACTGCATTAGGGATTGATTCTGTTGTTGTTGGACGCGTACAACCGTCAGCGGATGGCCAATATTTAGTAAGCTATCAGTTAGTTGACGTTGCTGGCTCTCCAGGCGCGGTTTTATCTCAAAGCGAGTTTAAAGTCCCATCTAAATGGCTACGTTATTCTGCTCACACGGCCAGTGATGAAGTGTTTGAAAAACTGACTGGTATTCGTGGCGCATTCCGTACACGTATTGCTTATGTTGTTGTGACTAATGGGGGCGCATATCCTTATGAATTGCGCGTTTCTGACTATGATGGCTTTAACCAAGATCGTGTTTATCGTTCATCACAGCCATTAATGTCACCAGCATGGTCACCAGATGGTGCTAAACTGGCTTATGTAACTTTTGAAAGCGGTCAATCTGCTTTAGTTGTACAAACATTAGCAACAGGTGAAATTCGCCAAATTGCATCATTCCCAAGACATAATGGTGCACCTTCGTTTTCACCAGATGGCTCTAAACTTGCTTTTGCTCTTTCTAAGAGTGGTAGCTTAAATCTGTATGTGATGGATTTAGCAAGTGGGAATATGACACAGGTAACCAATGGCAGAAGCAACAATACCGAGCCAAATTGGATGCCAGATGGACAAACCTTGGTCTATACTTCAGATCAAGGTGGACGTCCACAAATATACAAAGTTAATATTAACGGTGGAACGCCTGAACGTATTACGTGGGAAGGTAAACAAAACCAAAACCCAGCAGTAAGCCCAGATGGTAGTTTCTTAGTTATGGTGAGTTCTGAAAGCGGTAGGCAACATATCGCTAAGCAGGATCTAGAAACGAATTCCGTACAATATTTAACAGATACGTTTCTGGATGAAACGCCAAGCATCGCGCCTAACGGCACAATGGTTATTTATAGCTCTACACAAGGCTTAGGCACCATTTTGCAGCTAGTATCGACTGATGGACGTTTCAAAGCGCGTCTTCCGGCGACTGATGGTCAGGTTAAATCACCTGCCTGGTCACCGTTTATGTGATGCATAAGAATTATGTATGGCAAACAAAATAAAGGAACAAATAGAGATGCAATTAAACAAAGTGTTTAAAGGGTTGATGTTAGCATTACCACTCGTTGCTGTAGCAGCATGTAGCTCAAACAAAAACGAAGATCAAACTGACACAAACAATGTACCAGTTGTTGAACAAGGTCCTACTGCTGAAGAGTTAGCTCGTCAGCAATTAGAACAACTGAAACAACAAAACATCGTTTACTTCGGTTTTGACAAATATGACATTAGCTCAGATTACGCTAGCCTATTAGATGCACACGCTGACTTCCTGCGTGCTAATCCATCAGTACGTATCACTGTAGAAGGTCATGCTGACGAACGCGGTACTCCAGAATACAACATCGCTCTGGGCGAACGTCGTGCTAACGCTGTGAAAATGTACCTACAAGGTAAAGGCGTATCTGCTGATCAACTGTCAATCGTATCTTACGGTAAAGAAAAACCAGCTGTACTGGGTCATGACGAAGCCGCTTATGCGAAAAACCGTCGTGCAGTACTGGATTACTAAGAGAACGGCATGAACAACAGTAACTTCAGACCTTTCTTGATGAGTCTGTTGTTACTGGTTGGCGTAGCGGCTCCTGTAGCCGCTATTGCCCAAGCGCCAATCAGTAATATCGGTTCTGGTTCGACCGATGAACGACTCGCCCAACTTGAGCGTTTTTCAAATGCTCACAGCCAGCTTTTGACTCAATTACAGCAACAACTTGCTGATTCTCAGCGTGATATTGATATGTTACGTGGTCAAATTCAGGAAAACCAATACCAGCTAAATCAAGTTGTCGAACGCCAACGCAATATCTATCAACAATTGGATAGCCTAGGTGGCGGAGCTTCAACATCGACAGAAGCCACTCAACCTGATAATGCTACTTCTTCAACACCTTCTGCTACAACTAATTCTGGGCAAGGTGATGAGAAGGCCGATTATAATGCTGCAATTGATATCGTATTGAATTCAAAAGATTACGATAAGGCAATTGTTGAATTAAACAACTTTATCAAAAACTATCCGAAGTCTAGCTATCAATCAAATGCACATTTTTGGTTGGGTCAGATGTATTACTTAAAAGGTAATAAGGATCAGGCAGCAAGTACATTTGCTATCGTTGTTAAAAACTATCCGAAATCTCAAAAAGCAAGTGAAGCCTTTTATAAAATTGGTCTGATCATGCAAGAGAAAGGGCAAAAGGATAATGCTAAAGCTATTTATCAACAAGTGATTAAGCAATATCCAAATAGTGCGGGCGCTAAATTAGCGCAAAAGCAGTTAGCAGCACTCTAATTATTGACCCCGTAATGTAAAATCTTACATTTTCGGGGTTAAATGATTGTTTTTTAAACGCTCGATTGTTTTTTTGAAAAAAAACATTGCACAAAAACATTAAATCAGTATTATTACCCGCCGTTGCCACAGAGAATGTGGCAAATTCGAAAAAGGGTCGTTAGCTCAGTCGGTAGAGCAGTTGACTTTTAATCAATTGGTCGGGCGTTCGAATCGCCCACGACCCACCATTTTCGAATACCAATCCGTTTTTATTGAAATGGGTCGTTAGCTCAGTCGGTAGAGCAGTTGACTTTTAATCAATTGGTCGGGCGTTCGAATCGCCCACGACCCACCATTTCAAACCCTTCCTTGATTATTTACCATCGTTCTAATAATTAGCCACATTATCAATTAATGTCTCTCCAGTTTTTCTGATAATGCTATCTAATCTCTGGACTGAATAACTAAGATAGTTTTTTCAAAATTGAAAAAAAGACCTCACACTTTAATTAAAAATCACTTTGAAATCAGTAATGGCAAATAATTGATGACGTAATCTGGGTATATTCATTTTCAGTCAAAAGTTCATTGTCAATAAGCCAATTACTCACTTGCTCTTGGGTTTTTTTTGCGGTATCAAGGGAATAATCAAGCCGTTTTGATGCATCAATAAAAAAAGCCATCATAATCGAAAGGGCTGCGGCTGATTCATAAGGTGTACTCATTGCAAGTGTACTTTCTAATGATCGTAATGAATAAAATTTAGGTAGCCATTCTTTCAGATTTTTTCCTTGATACCACACATCTTGTGTTGGTGCGGTGTGTAACGCAACTTGTTCAAGTAACGCGATTAGCCATTCACGCATATCGTTCATGCGATAATTAGCAAACCAAAATTCATGGCGTAAAATGGCTATAGCGACCTGTGACGCTTCAAACCAGAATTCTTGAGCATTATTGTAAGCTTGCTCTTTAGTGAGCGTAGGTGGCGTTATGGTGCTAATTTCAGGAAGTCCGTCACATAAACCTGTTTTATCAAGTAAGATTTGGTATCCACGCTGGTAAACTGGGCTAAGTCCTTCTGTTTTCATGTTAAAAATACGCTCAGGCTCTGCCATCATAATATCCATTTTGCGACCTTGAGCTAAAACATGTAGGTAGATAGGCCAAAATTGACCTTTGGGATCTTCACAGTCCAATTGTAAGCTGACAAGGCTATTTCCAAATTGTGATAGCCAATGTTGGTTTTTTGCGAGCTCTGTCGCGCCATAACCGATAAGCTCTATATCAATATCAGAATAACTGTCTATCTTTTTATTACGCCCTAATGATCCTGTCAGTATTACAGCTTCAATTCTGGGATCAAGGAGAGCAAAAGATAGTGTGCGATCGATTAAGCGTGTTGTTGGCTCCATATTTCTCTCTAATAATTAAAATGTATAAAGTTATTTGTCGTTTTTATTGTTTAAAGCGTAAATTAGAATAATTTGTTTAGTATATAAAACACTTTTTTGTTATTTTTATAGCTCAATAATATAATGTTTAGTATTAAAAACTAAGTACCATTATAAATATGAATTTATAATATATCTTTACTACTTTGCAAAGATGTCGCAATAACCCATATTTTCTTTGTTTTTTTCTATGATTAAGTCGGGGTTGTAAAATGGATGTCATGAGTTGGTTTAGTATCAATAATATTTTAGTCAATATTCCACTTGGGCAAGGTGGATACCCACTTTCGTGGATTGAAGCTGTGGGCACTATAGCAGGTCTCTTATGTATATGGCTTGCAAGTCAGGAAAAAATAATTAATTACTTATTTGGACTGATTAACGTCACCTTATTTGCCATTATCTTTTTCCAAATTCAGTTATATGCGAGTTTATTGCTTCAAATTTTCTTCTTTGCAGCCAATATTTATGGATGGTACGCATGGAGCAGAGTAAATGATTTTGAGCAAGCTGAACTAAGAATTCGTTGGTTAAAACCAAGCCATCGTCTTTTTTTAATTATTGTTTCAATAGCTGCTATTGTCGCTTTGACCTTTAATATTGATACTGTATTTGGTTATTTAGCCATTATTGCTGTTGATATCTTAAATGTCTTTGGTGCAAATTTAGCTACGCCAGTGCTTGAACCTGATGCTTACCCATTCTGGGATTCTACAATGACGGTTCTTTCTATTGTGGCGATGATCTTAATGACGCGGAAATTAGTTGAAAACTGGTTAATTTGGTCCGTGATCAACGTGATTAGTATCGTTATATTTTACAAGCAAGGTGTTTATGCCATGTCTGTTGAATATATTATTTTATTGGCCATCGCGATTAATGGCTCTCGTTTGTGGATCAAAACAGCAAAACGTACTAGCAGAAATAATTATCTCTCCTAATAAAAAAGGCTGGTAGAGTTATCTTTCTCTCCAGCCTTACTATTCATTGTTTTTATTCTTATCTTTAACGCAATTTCAAATCATTATTTTGCTTAAGTGCGCTATTTCCATTTTTGGCGATTTTTTAGAAAGGTGACTATAGATACTTTAGGGTGAAAGGGTGTTTACAGATAGAAAACGAATGGTTAGATTGGGAAAGCAATAATAACATTGACTAGATAACATAAAAGAGTGGATACACGGGAATGAATTATCAAAATGATGACCTTAAAATAACACAAATTAATGAACTCTTACCGCCCGTCGCTTTATTGGAAAAGTTTCCAGCGACTGATAATGCGGCTTTTACAGTTCGTCATGCCCGTGAAGCTATTCATCAAATCCTAGCAGGAAAAGATGATCGTCTATTAGTAGTAATTGGACCTTGTTCTATTCATGATCCGAAAGCTGCGTTGGAGTATGCGCAACGGTTAAGCCTCATTAGAGAAGAGCTTAAAGATAAACTTGAAATTGTTATGCGTGTTTATTTTGAAAAACCACGTACAACCGTAGGCTGGAAAGGTTTAATTAATGATCCTCATATGGATCATACCTTTGATATTAATGAAGGTTTACGTATTGCTCGTAATCTTTTATTAACCATCAACGATAGTGGCTTGCCAACAGCTGGCGAGTTTTTAGATATGATAACGCCTCAATATGTTGCTGATTTAATGAGTTGGGGTGCCATTGGTGCTCGTACTACAGAATCTCAAGTACACCGTGAGCTTTCGTCTGGCTTGTCTTGTCCTGTTGGTTTTAAAAATGGTACAGATGGAACCATTAAAGTTGCTATTGATGCAATTAATGCCGCGGGATCGCCACACTGTTTTCTTTCTGTCACTAAATGGGGCCATTCAGCCATTGTGCGCACAGCAGGTAATGGTGATTGTCATATTATTTTACGTGGTGGTAAAGAGCCAAATTACAGCGCTGAACATGTTGCAGCAGTAAAAGAAGGGCTTAAAAAAGCAGGTTTACCACAAAATGTGATGGTTGACTTCAGCCACGCTAATAGTTGCAAGAAATTTGAGAAACAAATGGAAGTTGGTGCTGATATCTGTCAACAAATTAGTTCAGGTGAAAAAGCATTAATTGGTGTTATGGTTGAAAGCCATTTAGTGGAAGGTAGCCAGTCATTAGAGAGCGGTGAACCTTTGGTTTACGGTAAAAGTATCACTGATGCTTGTATTGGTTGGGATGATACTGAAACGCTGTTACGCCAATTAGCAGATGCAGTTGTCGCTCGTCGCGGTTAACTGATATTATTTCAGCACACAAACTGTAATACCGTTGATAATTAATCAACGGTATTTTTTTATGAAAAAATAAGTTAATCATGTATCTTCAGTAGATCAAGCCTAAATTTAGCGGGTTTAAATCCAAGCTCATATGACTTTTGATACCATTCACATGCTTTTTCTTTGTCAGCAATGACACCCAATCCTTTTTCATACAAATAACCGATATTATAAATAGCTGAGGGATCATTATCTTCAGCCGCCTTTAAATAGAAGGTCATTGCTTTCTGATAATCCTGCTCAACTCCTAAGCCATGTTGATATGAATAAGCAATATTATTGTTTGTTTTGATATGTCCATTACTAACTGCTTTTAAATACCACTCCATTGCTTTTTCGTAGTCTTGTTTAGTACCAAGACCATCTAAATATAAAAGACCTAGATTATTCTGTGCTCTACTAAAATTCTGCTCTGCAGACTTTAAATACCATTCAATTGCTGTATAGTAATTTTGTATAACACCTAAACCATCATCATACATATATCCTATATAAAACTGTGCAGTAGGATTATTTTTACTAGACGATTTTAATAGCCACTTCATGGCCAGTTCATAATCTTTAGGGAAATATAAATTTCCATTAATGTAGAAAGAACCTATTTTTGCTTGAGCTTCCGCATTCTCGTTATAAGCAGATAATAAATAAAACTTGCGGGCTTTGTTTTTATCATTCTTAGTAAAATAAATATCGCCTAAGTAAAGTTGATAATGTGAAAGACTTTGTTTAAATAGAGATGGAGAAGGATCATTTATTCTCCTTAAATGGAAATAAAACAAACATTATTATAATCATAATAATGATAAATAGAATGGTAGCTATTTTTAATTTCATATTAATGTCCCTATTCTTTATTTGATTTTTAATGTTTTATTATAGTAGTATATTTGAGATTATTATAATTAAAGGATTAAAAAAATAAAATGGGAAACTTAATTTATTTAACAATCGAAGGAAAACAACAAGGTTTGATTTCAAGAGGATGTGGAACAGTTGACTCTATTGGAAATAAATGCCAAGAAGGAAAGGAAGATGAAATTATTATTATTGAATATAGTAGCACGATAACAAGAAATCAAAATGTATCTCATCATCCAATAGAGTTTATTAAAAATATTGATAAATCATCACCTTTGTGATTAGTTGCTATTTCTAATAATGAAGTTCTTAAATTAACATTTGATTTTTATAGAACTTCACAGCACGGTAAAAATGAAAAATATTATACTATTGTATTAAATCAAGCTTCTATTGTCGATTATTCTACTCGTTATCCACATAGTATAAATAGTAATAGTTCCCAACCGGAAGAGTCTGTTCTTGTGCAATATAGAGACATAACTTGTAGCCACCATATTGCAGGAACATCAGGATATAGTATCGCAGATTAATTATTTTTTGAATTTAATAAAGCAACATAAGCTTGTAAAAGCTCGTATGTATCATGCGAGTTTTTATTCTCTATTATATTTAGAATAGGGCTAATATCTTCTTCAAAAAAAAGATAAGTTAAAGATAGTTGCTTATTATCTAATCTATAATATAACTCCGGACTAAGAGCTCGTAATCGTCTAGATGCTCTATCTAATTTTTCTATAAAACCATAAGAGCTCACTAAAACAATTGTAATATCTATCCATCCTTTTGATAATTTTTTTGTTTTTTAAACTTGCTTTTGATTTAAATATGTTTAATCTTAAAATTGCACTTCTGGTAATTAGGTAAATAATTATGGATAATAGTAATTTTCTTACTACGGTATTTTCTATAAAGGATGGTACTTCATTAAATCCATTATAGTATGCAAGTTCATTAACTTTATATTTGGTTGCATCTGTATCAATGGATAATTCTCTTGTATTTAGTATTTTATTCAATTCATTTTTTTGTTGTTCATCTAAATTTTCATAAATATACTCACCAATAATAGTTCCTGCAATATTTACAACTTCAGAAGGATTTTTAGCATAAACTAAAAGATGTATCGCTTCGACATCTCTATCAAAAACGGGATTTTTTGAGGGAGGTGCTCGTAATAAATGGTGATAAAGATAAACATCAGATAATCTATCTAGACCCAGTGCTGTTGTTTCAATGAGGCCGAGAGTACCTGATACGGCTTGATCTGAAATAGCCTCGGCCATTTCTTCTAATGATTTATTTTTTAGATTTTCATACCCTTTTCTGAGTGAGCGAGATAGTGCTTGTCTTTCTGTATAAAAAGGTTGTTCATGAAGTTCTAAAATTGACCCTTCTGGAGAACAATATCACCAAGATCCATAAGAGTTATAATTACACTCAGACATAAAATATCCCTATTTTAATATGCGTTTGTTATAAGCGTTTTATATTTATAAATAATTAAATTACTTAAAATCTAATATTAAATACTTAATAACTGCAAGTGATAATTTAATATTTTTTAATTAATACTATCGAGTTAAATATTATATTTTTAATGTAAAATAAACAACAATGTGAAAAAATTGAAATCTAGAAATTTAATATAAAAAAATACCGCTATTTCTAGCGGTATTTATAATATAAACCTAAATAAATAGATTTAAAGCAAAATTATTTCGCTTTACCTTGGTTAGCAACAGCGGCTGCTTTTGCTGCGATTTCGTCAGCATTACCTAAGTAGTAACGTTTGATTGGTTTCATGTTTTCATCAAATTCGTAAACTAAAGGTACAGCTGTTGGGATATTCAGCTCAAGAATTTCATCTTCGCTCATGTTGTCTAGGTATTTAACCAGAGCACGCAGTGAGTTACCGTGAGCTGCAATAATCACTTTCTCACCAGAAGCAACACGTGGTTTGATAACTTCTTCCCAGTATGGTGTTACACGGTCGATAGTTAATGCTAGGCTTTCTGTTAATGGCAGTTCTGCCGCAGTTAAAGATGCATAACGAGGATCTTTACCTGGGAAACGTTCATCGTCTTTAGTTAATTCTGGTGGAGTGATAGCAAAACCACGACGCCATTGTTTAACTTGCTCATCACCATATTTTTCAGCAGTTTCAGCTTTGTTTAAGCCTTGCAGAGCACCGTAATGACGTTCGTTTAATTTCCAGCATTTTTCAACTGGCAGCCATTGTTGATCAACTTGATCAAGAATGTTCCACAGGGTGTGAATTGCGCGTTTCAGAACAGAAGTATATGCATAGTCAAATACGAAACCTTCAGCTTTCAGCAGTTTACCTGCTTCTTGCGCTTCATTACGGCCTTTTTCGGACAGCTCAACGTCAGTCCAGCCTGTAAAACGGTTTTCTTTGTTCCATACACTTTCACCGTGTCGAACTAGCACAAGCTTAGTTACTGCCATAGTTTAGACTCCTATAATTACTTTCTTAATATAAGTTTAAAATTAGCACTTCAATCATTATATGGATCATCGACAAGAACGCCAAACATAAGTGACAAAACAAGGGGGATTAAGTCAAAAATGTCGTTTGTTCGATGAATTATTGCACAGTTGTCACACCTTTTGCTTAATCGTTCAAGCTATTAATCTAGCGGGATCGGCGTAAAAAAACAAAATATCCGTTTTGTATAAAAAATAGACGAAAATGACGTCCATAAAAACGACAGATCTTTTATTTATTATTGTTTAAATAACAAGCAAAAAATGTCGATTTAAATAAAAATTCAGACCTAAGTTTAGCGTTAATTTCTAAAATCATTGCCCTGATTATGACAGTAAAAATCATCATTTAACAAATTTCTTGCTGGTAGCGATAAATTTCGCCTTCTTTAATAAAAGTCAATCGATGAGTAATACACGATGGCGCATCTTCTTGATGGTGGCTTACAAACAAAAGTTGCGTATTACTGTGGCTTATCATGATATCGATAAAACGTTGTACTAAGAGTCGGTTCGTTGTGTCTAATCCTTGTAGTGGTTCATCAAGAATAAGCAAGGTAGGGTGTTTAACTAAGGCTCTAACAATTAACACTAAGCGTTGTTGACCCCACGATAAAGAATGGAATGGATGATTAGCATGTGAGGTTAAACCAATTAACGCTAACCATTCATCAGCAAGTTTAAGCTGCTTATCTGTAATGGCTTGATAAATGCCAATAGAGTCATGAAAGCCTGAAATAATGACATTTTTTACCGTTGAAGAAACACGATAACTTTGATGCAAGGCATTACTGACATAACCAATATGACGTTTAATTTCCCATACTGTTTCACCACTTCCTCTTTTACGACCAAATAGCGTCAAGTCATTGCTGTAGCCTTGAGGGTGATCGCCCGTAATTAAACTTAATAACGTCGATTTCCCTGCACCATTAGGGCCTAAAATCTGCCAATGTTGCTGAGGTTTTACTTCCCAGCTTAAATGGTGAAGAACAGGTTTATCGTTATAGCTCACTACGCCATCTTTTAACACGATAGGAGAAAGAGTCGGTGATAATTGAGGAATGGCATCAGGTAGATCTTGTTCAGGTAATGTGAGATTTTCCAGCGTTTCGCTGTGAGATAATTGCCCTATTACAGAGTCAGATAAAACCTGCTCTTTCTCACCGTTGGCGACTAATTCGCAATTAGTGAGTAGACCTGCATACTGAATAAAATCAGGAATATCATTAAAACGATTTAGAATGAGTACGATAGTCAGATTTTGTTGATGTAATAGTGTTAGCAATTCATTTAAAGCACGGCGAGAATCAACATCTAATCCATCAAAAGGCTCATCTAAAATAATTAAATCAGGTTTATTCATTAAAAGTTGAATAAGCAATATTTTTCGAGATTCACCAGTAGATAGATATTTAAAACGTCTTGATAAAAGGTATTCAACACCAAATTGCTTTGCTAGTAAAAAGCATCTGTCATCATCTTTAACCTGCATTTGAATAACTTGAGCAACGGTTAAGCCAGTATCTTCTTCACCTTCACTTAATAAATCTGTGTTATTACGACGCCACTCTTCTTCAATCATTTTTTGCTGTTTTTCAAAAGAGAGGCTAATTGGACGAGAAAATGTGCTGATAAATTCACCAGAGAGCAAAATACCTTCTTGGCATAATGCGTTTGCTAAGGCGGTTTTGCCACTTCCATTACTGCCTACAAATGCCCAACTTTCACCTTCATTTATGGCTAAATTGTCAATTTGTAAACAGAGTTTATCGCTTAAGCGAAATTGTGTTTTGTTGAGTTGTAAGTGTTTCATTATTATTAGCCTTATTTTTTTAATGTAAGCTAAGTGCAAGTTAAGTATCTAGCAATATAGGGTTAATAGAAACTTGTCAATATTTGCTGAAAGAACTTTTTCCAAAAGCCTTATACATCTACTATTTAATGATAACCTTTAAAATGCGTTTCCTATGTAAATATATAAACATCTCTTTAAGGATGACTTATATATGCATAAATTTAAAAAAATAAACTTATTCTTTTTTATATTTTTACTCATTAGCAAAAATAGTTTTTCTTCGAATAATAAAAATGTAAATAGTAATTGCTTTCTTATTGATAAAGTTGATCTTACAGAAAATACTCTATTAGATTATAGACAGAAATCTAAATTAATTTCACCGTATCTACAAAAATGTCTAACATTAAATGATATGCATGAGATCGCTAAATCAATTACTAATAATTATATTGAAAAAGGTTATGTAACCTCACAAGCTATTATTCCAGAGCAGGATCTTTCTAATCATAAGTTAGTAATAAAGATTATTGAAGGTAGAATAAAAGATATTTCTATCAATGGTGTTTCATCTAGATTAATTGATATTATTTTTCCTTCCTTCAAAGAGAAAATTTTAAACCTACGAGATTTAGAACATGGATTAGAACAGCTTAATCGATTAACAACAACGCAATATACATTGGATATTCAACCAAGCGATAGTGTGGGATATTCATCTGTAACCATTAATCGAAAAGCTAAAAAACTTCCTTTAAAGAATCGATTAACAATTGATAATTCGGGAACAGAAACAACAGGAAAGATCTTACTTACTAATACAACAACAATAGATTCTTTGTTTGGCTTGGGTGAGCAGTGGATTTTTTCACTAAAAACAAATACAGATTTCCTTCATACTCACTATTCTCGTGCTTATACTGCAAGTGTGAATATCCCTTATGGTTATTGGTTTTATCAATACCAGTTATCTCATAGTAGTTCATCTTATTCCTTCCATGATAATCAAAAATATATTTATAAAAACAAAAATAGAGATCAGCAATTTGATATTAATCGTCTAGTCTATCGAGATAATAAACAACGAATAACACTAAAGGGAATGTTAAAGCATAAGAAAGCAAAAACACAATTAGCACAACAAAAATTATTAATAAATAGCCCCACATTAACTTCTTTATCATTTAGCCCTGAATATACTTTAAGGTTACATAATGGATATTTAATTATTAATCCAACTGCTGAGTTTGGGATCTCTCTTTTTGGCGCGACACCTGATTATATTGCTGATAATTCACCTCGAAGTCATTATCGAAAATTGAGTTTAAATTTAAGCTATCAATATTTATTGACTGATCAGTTTTCCTATCTCACTTCATTTCATAGTCAATATACGCCTGATAACCTTTATGGTTCGGAAAAAATAGCAATAGATGGAATAAAGGCTGTTCGTGGATATAAAGAAACAAATTTTAATGCTAATAATGGGTTTTATTGGCGCAATGAAATAAATATATCACCAATAACTTCGTTTTTAAGTAAATGGAATTTTATTTTTGCACTTGATTATGGTGTCGCCCATTCAGATCAATATGAAACAGAAAAGAATAAAATAATTGGAAGTTCAATAGGTGCTTCTTTTTATCATTCCACTTTTTCTTCTCAAATTTTAATTAATAAACCTGTGTTTTATCCCAAATCATTAAAGCCAGATTGCTGGTCTTTTTATTGGTCCATTTCTCTTGCTATTTAAATGTTAGGAGTTTTTATGTGTGAAAAGGATATTTCTTGGAAACAACGTTTAATAAGTTATAGCATAGCTTATGTAATTGCTATTTATCCATTACATCCAGCTTGGAGTTTAGCAATTACGCCCTCCGATAAAACGATTAAAGTCAATCAGCACAATACTGTTCCTATTATTAATATTGTAGCACCTAATGATCTTGGTATTTCTCATAATAAGTTTCATTCGTTCAATGTTAGCAAGCAAGGTGTTGTAATTAATAATGCGACAACTTCTGTTAATACACAATTAGCCAAACAAGTAAATGCCAATACTAATTTAAAAGGAAGTGCTGCTCATTTAATTATTAATGAAGTGGTGGGAAATGGGCGCTCACAATTACAAGGAAAATTTGAAGTCGCGGGAGAACAAGCGAAAGTTGTTATTGCTAATCCAAATGGCATTACGTGTGATGGCTGTTCATTTATTAATACTCCTACAATTACGCTAACAACAGGAAAACCTCTTTTTAACCCTCAAGGTGCTTATTCGGCAATAGAAGTGAAAAAAGGTGGTGTTGTTATTGGCAAGCAAGGCATAGATCTCCGAACTCAGGATTATGCCGACATTATCAGCCGCAGTATTGAGTTAAATGGAAAAATTAACGCTAAAACCCTTTCTTTAATGCAAGGAAATAACCGTATCGATTTTGATAAAGGTACAGTAAATAGCATTAATGGTGAAGGCGTTAAACCTACGCTGTCTATTGATACGAAAGCGCTAGGTGGAATGTATGCCAATCAAATACGTCTAGTTAGTACAGAAAAAGGTGTCGGTGTTAATTTAAGTGATATTAAAACGAACCAAAACAGTGTGAATTTAACCGTTGATGGAAAAATTACCTTTAATGGCAATATTCAATCTGATCAAGATATTAATGTTAGTAGTAAAGAACTACAAATTAATAGTAATACAAAGTTAAAAGCAAAAAGAGATATTACTTTAGCAACTAATACGCTGATTAATCATAGTAAAGTTATCTCAGAGAAAGATATGCGTTTATTTGCAGATAAACTCACTAATAAAAATGAAAAGGCACTTATTCAAGCGAAAGATAATTTATGGATACAGAGAAATGCGCAGGGTGAACCAAGCACTTTAATTGAAAATCAATCAGCCACGATAAAAACAGAAAAGGGTGATTTGATTATTAGAACTAAGAAATTGGTTAATGAATCTATAACACCTTTATTTAAAGAGATAAAACAAGAGCCTAATTCTAAAGAATTTTACAGTGTTAGAAATCAATTTATTCCATCTTATCCAAGTAGTAGTTTTTCTCAGGGTAATTATGAAGCATATATTATTTCTTACATACCTGAATTAATCGATGAGAAAAATAAAAAATGGTTTGGTGTGGCAAATTTAAATGATGATTATGGTATAAATACTGAGAGAGAAAAAGTAGATTTAATTTCAAGTTATATCGGTTCTAAAATTATTTCTGGTAATAATTTATACATTCAATCCAATAGGATTTTAAATAGTCAATCATATATTTTAGCAAATAATAATTCTATTTTAACTGGAGAGAGTGCTTTTTTTTTAAATTACTCAATAGGTCAGTTAGATAAGTGGGTGATATATGAAAATAGAAGTCCTTTCCCAGAAATAAATTCACTATTTGAGATACCAAATAATTTAGTTGAAAAATCAAAGTATAAAAAAGTATATTTATATATACCATATATTTCCACTGATATTTATAGTTACCATTTTAAATTTGGAAAAAACAATGAACATATCAGAGCAGAAGAGAATTTAATTTTAGATTTTAAGAATAGCATTAATATAGAAACTAATCCCCCATCTAAGTATTCATCAATAAAAAAATCAATAAACAAGTTACACTCAGGTTATAATGTTTTAGCTAATAACATATTGATTAATTCTAATTCTATTAATATATCGTCAAATATAAATTCAAATAATGAATTATCTGTTATCTCTAGTGGAGATATTATTGTAAAAGATTCACACCTCTCATCTAAAAAATCATTAAGCTTAATTTCAAATAAAAATATAGAGCTTAACCAAGTAGATCTAACAGCAAAAGACGGTGTTGTTCTTGCTAAGAATGGAAACATTGATTATACATTAAATCCCATTTCTGCATTTAATGAAAATGATGTTTTAACTCCACCGGCTATTAATGTCTCTGATTCTATTTTATTTCAATCTGGAAAAGATATAACTTTTAATAATATTGAAATTAATAATGCTAACTTCTTAAGCTTAATTTCACAAGGTGATATAAAAATTCAGAGAAATGAATCGGAACTTTTTAAGATATTACCATATTTTCATTTGTATAATAAAGAGCCTGCATTATCAAAAACGGAAAGCTGGAAAACGCGAGGTGATATTATATTTACGGCTGGTAAAGATATTATTAGTCAAGGAATAAAATATCACAGCGATAAAGCTATAACCTTTAATGCAGGACAGGATATTTTCCTTGCCTCAAAATCAATAAAAGAAGCCGATCCTTTTTTTAGTGATATTCATTATCCTCAATTACAATCTAAGTTATTTTCAGACAATAACCTTATCTTAAATGCAGCGCGTGATATTGATTTAAGTTCAACAGTATTAAATTCAAAAGATAAAGTCATTGTATTAGCAGGTAGGAATATAAAGCTGGGTACAAATGCTTATTCTGCCATCAAAGATCCCCACGAAGATTCTCAAGATATCCAGTATAGCACAGCGGCCATTATAGGAAATAAAGGTATTTCGATTGCGTCATCAGGTGCGTTAATAACAGAAGGTAGTTCACTCAAATCAGACGATAACATTACGATATCCAGTGGTGGTAATATTCAATTAGGATCGGTAAAAACACATTTTCGTAAAGAGTCGGGTTCTAAGTTAGAAGAACTTCGCAAACAAGTCAGTACTGAAATTAATAGTGGTAATAATTTAACTCTATTATCTGAAGGCAGTATTTTATTTCAGGCATCAAAATTGATTGCCAATAAAGAGATAGATATTGCTGCTAAAGGTGGATTTCTTTACGCACAAGCGATGGAAGAATCGAGTTATTACGAAGAAGAGAAGAAAAAATGTAATCGATGGACTTTATGTACTACCAAAAAGAAATATACGAAAAAACGTCATAATACAAATAATAAAGTTACCGATTTCATCGCTAATGGCGATATTAATTTATTTGCTAAAGATGATATTACCTTAGAAGCGAGCAAACTAGAAACAGCGAAGAATGCAAAATTAACCAGTAAAACAGGAAAAGTTAATTTTAAAGCAGTTAAAAATACAGCATTTAAGCAAGTTATTACTAATTCAAAAGATATTTATATTACTCAGCGCGATCAGGGATATATAAAAGAGAGTTGGGCATTACCGACACTTTATATTGGTGGAAAACTGACTATTGATGCTCCTAAAGGAATATCTGCTGATATTAAAGCTCAAAAAGGACAATCACTAGAACAAGCATTAACAGTTTTAAGTAACACTCCAGAATATGCATGGCTTAAAGATCTTCAACATCATCAAAACGTCAATTGGAATTTAGTTAAGGATACCTATTCTGATTGGGATGATAAAACAAAACAATTAAATCCTGTTGTTGGTGCGGTTATCGCTATTGCAGTGGGAGTTGCCACTTACGGTACAGCAACCGCGGCAACTATTGGTGGAATGGCAAGTAAGGCAACCATTGCGGCGGGCGCTTCAGCAAGCGTGGCTTCAACGGCATCGGTTGCAGCACAAGCAGGTTTTGCCTCTTTAGTTTCGCAAGCGGCGGTCTCTTTAGCTGAAAACCAAGGCAACATCTCTAAAACACTTGAATCACTGGGGCGTAGCGACACGGTCAAGTCTGTGGTGACGAGTATGGTTGTTGCGGGGGCACTTCAGGGCCTTGACCAATTTATGGGGTGGGATCAAGCAATCCAAGGTGGAACATTACCTTCAACAGGTAAGTTACTTGCGACCGATAGCGCAACATGGAATCAAGTTGCACAACGCGTTGCCTCTCATTCAGTCGTCAGTTCAACATTGGGCACTACCATACAAGGTGGCAGTTTTATTGATAATTTTAAAACCGCGCTATTAAGCAATATCGGTAGTCAGCTTCATGCCGAAGGCGCCAATTTAATTGGTGATAATGGCGCGGTATTAGGGCATGCAGGAAAGGTTTTAAGTCATGCAACATTATCTGGTTTATCTGCCCAAATTAGTGGAGGAAATATTAATGGTGCAGTTATAGGTAGCTTAGCTGCTGAAATTGCTGCTATTTCATTGGGTGATAACACTATTAAGGCTGAGGAATGGCAGAGAAAATCAGAATCACAAGCGCAATTTGTTAGATTATTTGGTGGTATTGCCGGTGGTGTTTTTACTGGTGAGCCAGGTGGTGTATATAGTGGTGCTAGTTCAGCTGAGAATATATTCCGTTTCAACCATTTATTTCATGATATTTCGATGGATTTCGATCGAGAAATACATAAATGTGGGTCTAATGCTGAATGCCTATCAAAGATAATCGACAAATATACAGTTTTTAGCAATGAAAATAGTTTAAAACTAGATGTTGAATTAAATACTAATCCGTTAGCAGTTATAGAGATCAAGAAAAAAAGAATTGAAAATGCACTTGAATTAACTAAAAGACCATATTGGGCTAGCTATCTTGGTGCTGATACAATGCAAACTGAGATAGCTAAACAATATGTTCAATATTGGAATTCGCAAGATTTAGATAAAATAGATGTAAACACTCCTTCTTGGTTAAAGTTTTCATCGTGGATCTCAGAGCCAGATAACCAGTTTTTTCTTGTTAGTGCTGGTTTTTTAGTTAAAGAATTAAGCGATTTTGCTATTAGATATTTTGGTAGAAATTCAGCAAGTAAAACAATTTCTGCTTCTGAAATTGGTATGAAATGGTCTTCTGGGGGAGGAAATATAAATACACAAGGAATGTCATGGGAAAACTCTATTGCGAAAAGCTTACCTGTTCACACTAGATTGCCAAAAAATTTTAAAACATTTGATTTTTATATTGCTAAAGATAAAGTAGCAATAAGTGCAAAAAGCCTAGATACTCAAACGATGAGTAAACTTAATCGACCAAAACAAATTTATAATACAATTAAAGGTAATATAGATGATGCTGCAAAATTTGAAGGTTATAGATTGTCAGGAGTTAATTTACATTCAGAAATGATAGCAAAACGAGAAATTTGGCTTGCTGTACCACAATCGACAACAAAGGCCCAATGGATTGAAATTAATCGTGCGGTAGCTTATGGAGAAAGTATGAATATTGAAGTAAAAATAACGCAGGTAAAATGATGACGTTTATTAACGATAATGAGTATTGTGCTTTGATAGTAATGACAGATAAATTTTTTTGCTTAAATACGGAATCTGGCTATGGGCTAATGACACTCGATCCTAATTTTTCATCAATTATACTTTCTTTAACATGTTCAAATAAGGAGCTTGGCGAAAGTTTAATTAAAGTTTTAGAGAATAGTCGAACTCAGCTCAAAGATGAGGAATATGACAAACTCTTTAAAAAGGAAAATATAAAAAAAAACTGGGATTCATGGCTAGAATTATTACAGTATAAATATAACTATCGCTCAAAACGTCAACTTTTAGCTAATATGCTAAATTGTTCTGTTTATCTTTCTAATAACAAAATATTAATTTCACCTTCTCACCATTCAAGTCTTGAAGGATGGGAAGGAATAGGGGCATCCCATAAGGTTATTTTATCGCTAGATAGCTCATCTGATGAGATAGGTTTGGGTATTCGGCTTGCATTTAGTCGGTGTACTACGAAGAGATTTTAACTTAATGAAAGTGAGTATTTTTGTATAATTGAAATATAATATATATGTGAATTATTAGGCAATAAATAATTAAATGTTTTTAATTTGATTTTTAATTGAATTGATAGGGATTTTTCTTTTTTGAGTTTTTAATGAATTATATGAGTACCGCCCAGTAGGGTATGAAGGAGAAAATAAAATTGGTGATTATTTTCGTTTTATTGTCCCTAGTATTTATGCTTCGATTGAAGATATTCCTGAAGATTTAAGAAAATATGTTGTAGTCTCTGATAATATTGATTTTACTAAAGATAGATTACTCGATAATAATAAGATTAATGATTATTTTACTCGTATGTACTCAAAATAATTTTAGTTACTAAATTTTAATGAGAAAATTATTTAATCCAAAAACTATTGCTTAATATGACAATTAGGTGATGGTTTTTTATTTAACGATAATTATCTAAGTTGTTTATAAAAAGGGAAGTAAAGATGATTATAAACTACTGAATGACAGGAATTAATCAATGGAAAATAATTAGCTATTCAATTAAAAATGCATCTTCAAAGAATATTAGGTTTAATATTACTGTAATTGAGGAGTAGTTAATGATTATATCGAAGGGCTATAATTTATATGCGGATATTTACTTTAATTATGATTACTATATTATAGTAACTATCTCGGGATGCTATATCCACTTTATGGATTTAAAAAATGGATATAACGTTTTATCTAAGAATATCACTGATGATAAGTTAGGTCATTATTCAAAAATTTCTTTAAGTAATAGTAGAAAAATAGAAAGTAACTCACAAGAATTTAATGAGATGTATAATGATAAAAAATATTATTCAGAGTGGGTAAAAAAAATAATTAAAGAATATAGTTATAAAAATAAAATAGCTCATATTTGAAAATATGAACTTATGTGGTTTAAGCTTTATAGGTAATGAAATTATTATTAAGCCTCAAAACCATTTACGTATGGATCATTGGGTCGGCGAGGGAATACCTGATAGCGCAATTATTACGTTAAAAAGCAATTGTAGTGACGAGGTTTTAGGTGCCTCAATAAAAGAAGCATTTACGCGTTGTATTAGTCGAAAAGTTTAAATGGATATTAAAATTACCTTATATCAATCAAGTGTAAGGTAATTTTATATAATTTAATCAATTAAAAACCATCACTTAATATTATTGTTAAAATAATAACTAAGTGATGGTTTTATCTTTTATTTAAAAGTAATCATATTAATGATTAACACAGTGTTGCAACAATCACCTGATCAGCATTAAATAAAGCCGTTACGCTGTCATTAATATGTAGTTTTTGCTCTTTAACATGCTGATTAGAACATGTGGCACAAACTTCTTGTCCACCTTCTAATGTCACCACTAATTCGCTGTTTTCACTACCTGTCTCAATTTGAGTGAGTGTGCCTGAAAGCGCATTGTCATATTGCTGTGTTAAAGAAGTTCCTTTTTCAATATTGACCCAAGGTGCCTTAATTAAAATCAGTACTTCTTTACCTTTTTTAAGCCCTAGGCGATCAGCGCTTTTCTCTGTTAAAGCAGCACGAATGATCGTTTTTCTATCTGCAAGTTGCACATTAACATGTTGTTGAACTTGCAGGTTGTCACGCTCAATAATCGTACCAAAAAATTGGTTTCTAGCGCTGGTTTGTAATGAAAAACGAGAAATAGCCGCTAAAAGACTATCCAGAGGGAGTGAATCATCTTTCAATACATCAAAGGCTTTTTGCTGAATTTGACCGAGCAGATCGTAAAGTTGAAGTAAGCGCTCACAATAATGTGTGAGAGTTGCACCACCGCCACCTTTACCGCCTGTTGCTCTATCAACAAGAAGTTCGTCCGCGAGTTGATTCATTTCATTAATGGCATCCCAAGCACTTTTATAACTAATGCCCGCCATTTTTGCCCCTTGGCTAATTGAACCTGTCGCCTTGATCTGTTTTAACAATGCAACACGACGAGGATCGGCAAAGAGCTTATCTTGAAGTTTAAGAGTTAATAATATTTCTGCTTGCATAATGATAGGCTTCTTCTTTTTTTGTGTGTTTATCGCATTTTTTGTGCCGACACAAAGCGATAATTCTCTAGAATATATACATCTATAGCGTTATTATTCGTCATTCGTGAAGAAATGCCAACTCTGGCTTTCCGAATATACCATGATAAAGAGGTTATCATGCTTGAATTATTGAAAAGTTTAGGGTTTGCTCTCTTGATGGTACCTGTTGTAATGGTACTGATTATGGGCATCATTTATGGTTTAGGTGAAGTGTTTAACTTGATTTCACCAAGTCAGCCAAAAGCAGACAAAAAATCATAATTTCTCCCTTCCTGATTTAGAACAGCCCTTTATTTTGTAGAGGGCTGTTTTTTTATCTACGCGTACTTGTCATACTTCAAGCCACAGCGTCATTCGCACTAGCCACATAACTCATGATACTCGTCATACTTCAAGCCACAGCGTTGTTGGCTGTGTTCATTCGCATTAGCCACATACTCATGATACTCGTCATACTTCAAGCCACAGCGTTGTTGACTGCGTTCATTCGCACTAGTCACATACTTATGTATGCTCCTAGCGACTCATTCACTTGTCGCCTAGCTGTGACTTGAATTATTTAGAGTATCTATTCACACATTTTAAATTGTCGTGTTGTTGAGTACGCTTCTATTTCTATTTTTTACCTCTATTTTTATGGTTATATTTATTGATATATAACCAGTTTCTAACATCTAATTCTTTCATTTTACGCTGTATCTTGGTATATACAGCGTGTCATCCTTTAATTTAAGTGGAATTAGAACATGAAAAAATTATCAGGCAAGCTACTTGCTGGCGCAGTTATCTCTTTTGCTTTAGTAAGCCAAAGTTTTGCATCGGAAAAAGTAACGGTATTTGCTGCCGCTTCTCTGACCAATGCTCTTAATGAAATTTCGGCACAATATAAGCAAGAAAATAAAACTGAAGTTGTTGCATCTTATGCCTCTTCTTCAACACTGGCTCGTCAAATTGAGCAGGGTGCACCTGCAAATCTGTTTATTTCAGCAGATCAGCAGTGGATGGATTTCGTTATCGATAAAAATTTAATGGTTGCAGATTCACGTCATACACTATTAGGTAATGATTTAGTACTCATTGCCCCTAAAGATAGTAAATTAAATGACGTTGTTATTAATAAGGAAACTAAATGGAAATCCTTACTTAATGGCGGAAAACTAGCCGTTGGCGATCCTGACCATGTGCCTGTTGGTATCTATGCGAAAGAATCATTAGAATATTTAGGCGCATGGGATACAGTAAGCCCAGATATGGCTCGTACTAATAACGTGCGTAGCGGTATGGCGCTGGTTGAACGCGATGAAGCACCATTAGGTATCGTATACGGTTCTGACGCGGTTGCGAGTGATAAAGTGAAAGTGGTCGGCGTATTCCCAGCTGATAGCCACAAACCTGTTGAGTATCCAATGGCAGTTGTAAAAGGTCAGGACAATAAAGCAGCTCGTGATTTTTATGACTATCTGAAAACACCTCAAGCCGCAGAAATCTTTAAGAAATACGGCTTTAGCCCACTGTAGGAATTATACTTTTGGAGATGTTAAGTGAATACGAATGGCAAGCCATCATACTAAGCCTTAAGGTATCGACTGTTGCAGTTATTATTAGTCTACCTTTTGGTATTTTTATGGCTTGGCTTTTAGTTAGGGTACGTTTTCCCGGTAAATCATTGCTTGATAGCATTATCCATTTACCTTTAGTTCTACCTCCTGTTGTGGTTGGTTATCTTTTACTGATCAGTATGGGGAGACGTGGATTTATTGGTGAATGGCTGTATGACTGGTTTGGTTTTAGCTTTACCTTTAGTTGGCGAGGCGCAGCACTTGCATCCGCAGTCGTTGCATTTCCATTGATGGTAAGAGCGATCAGATTAGCATTAGAAGCTGTCGATCAACGTATGGAACAAGCAGCGAGAACCTTAGGGGCCTCACCGATACGCGTCTTTTTTACCATAACGTTACCTTTGTCTATGCCAGGGATCATCGCAGGAATTGTGTTGGCATTTGCGCGCTCATTGGGAGAATTTGGCGCAACAATCACTTTCGTCTCCAATATTCCGGGGGAAACAAGAACTATTCCTCTAGCAATGTATACCTTGATTGAAACACCGGGTGCGGAAATGGATGCGGCTCGTTTGTGTGTTATTGCAATTATTTTGGCGCTCGTCTCTTTAATGGCTTCAGAGTGGCTAACTCGTTGGGGTCGTAAAAGATTGGGGGGCGTATGCTAGAGATGAATTTTAAACAGACGCTAGGATCACTGCGTCTGGAAGTCAATACTGAACTACCAACAGAAAGTATTACCGCTGTTTTTGGTTTATCTGGAGCCGGTAAAACCTCATTGATTAATGTGATTGGCGGTTTAACCAAGCCAGATTCAGGACGGATTATATTAAATAATCACACACTGGTTGATACAGAAAAGAAAATTTATCTGCCACCTGAAAAACGTAAAGTGGGTTATGTATTCCAAGATGCCAGACTGTTTCCTCATTACACTGTAAAAGGAAATCTGCTTTACGGTATGTCGCCGACAATGAAAGTGCAGTTTGATCGCATTATTCATTTATTAGGGATTGGTCATTTACTCACTCGTTTTCCTATCACTTTATCAGGCGGTGAAAAACAGCGTGTTGCCATAGGACGAGCGTTATTAACAGCGCCTGATATTATGTTGATGGATGAGCCTTTGGCTTCACTTGATTTACCGCGTAAACGAGAGTTACTGCCATATTTAGAAAAGCTCTCACAAGATGTACAAATTCCTATTTTGTATGTGAGTCATAGCCTTGATGAAATTATTCGACTTGCAGATAACGTCATTGTGATGGATGCAGGAAAAATTAAGGCGACAGGTAAGCTGGAAGATGTATGGGCAAGCAGTGCATTACGTCCTTGGTTACAAAAAGAGACACTCAGCAGTATCGCGAATGTGATGGTAGTAGAACACCATAGCCATTACGATATGACAGCAACGGCTTTCGGTAATCAAGTGCTGTGGTTGCCTCAAATCGAGACTAAAATTGGTCGTGATGTTCGTGTTCGTATTGATGCTTCTGATGTGTCACTGACTACCACTCGCCCATCAAATAGTAGTATTCGTAATATTTTGCATATGAAAGTGGTTGAAACCATTAAAAATGATGGCCAAGTTGATGTGAAACTTGTCAATGATGGTAATTATTTATGGGCAAGGATCACGCCTTGGGCAAAAGATGAATTGAATATTCAAGAAGGGCAATGGCTTTATGCGCAAATTAAGAGTATTTCACTAAGCCGCCATCTTTGATTTATCCGTTATATGTGTCGATAAAAAGACCTCATTAAAAACGAGGTCTTTTTCTTTTAGCTGAGGTAAAAATAAGGCTAAGACAAAATATATTTATGAATAGTTTCAGCAATACCTGGTTGTGAATTCACTTTAGTGACCATTCTTGCGCGTGCTTTTACTTCATCTGAAGCATTACCCATTGCAACACCTAAGCCAACATGCTCTAGCATGCTAAGATCATTAAAATTATCACCAAAGGCAATAACGTCACTCATATTCATACCATTCGCTTCAACCCAGCGTTGTAAACGACGACCTTTACTGTTGCCTTTTTTGGCGATATCAACTTGATCAACCCAAGACCATTCACACTCTAAACCGACTTGTTGCTCAATTTTTTCAACTAAAGTGCGTAATTCATCGTGATCAGGCGTTGTTGTTGCAATTTTCCAAATGGCATTAACATCATGCATGGCTTGATAGAAATCATCGACTTTGATTAAATTTGGACGCTGTGCAGTAGGTAATGTTTCTGACCATTTTAAAGTGCGTTGCACTGGGGCTGATAGTTGGTCATACATCATTGCATCATCAGCATAAACTAAGTGATGTACATCTGTTTGTTTAACAAGATCTAATACTGCGCTGGTTTCTTGAGTCGTTAATGGATCGGATTCCAGTACCTTTTTACCAATATAATCATAAAGGTAAGTCCCATTACAGCAGATCGCAGGGGTATTAAGATCGAGTGCTTGATAGAATGGATGAATAGCAACATGATGACGACCTGTTACAATTAAAACTTTAACACCTGCTTTTCTTGCAAGATTGAGTGCTTCTAAAGATTCTGGCAGGATACGTTTTTGGTCATCAAGCAGTGTGCCATCAAGATCCAAAGCAATAACGCGATATGACATAAATAAGCCCCTTGATAGTATTAAGATGCAATGTTGCTGATGGTACACGTTAACCAATAAAAGATAAACTAGCTTAATCGTGACAAGTAAACGTTAGTTATTCTATTATTCTTTACAAATCAATGGGTAATCGGTTTTAAGGAGAAGGGATGAAACAGGTAGTCTACATAGCATGTCCAGAGAGTCAGCAAATCCATGTTTATGCATTAAATGCTGAAGGTGAAATGGATTTATTGCAGATTGTTGAGGTTGCAGGGCAAGTACAACCGATGATTGCAAGTGCGGATGGAAAATACCTTTATGTTGGGATCCGTCCTCATTTTAGTGTAGTGACATTTGCGATTACGGCCGATGGTCAGTTAGAACAAAAGGCGATGACTTCCATTCCAAGCACACCTGTCCACTTATGCCTAGATAAAACAGAGCGCTTCTTGTTTGTTCCTTCTTATCATCAAGGCAATTTGGCTGTTTTACCTATTAATGAGAAGGGGATCCCGCAATCACCTATTCAACTGATTGAAGGATTAGATAAACCTCACTCGTCGAATATTGATTGGAATAATAAACAACTGATTGTACCTTGCTTAGGTGAAGATCATATTCGTTTATTTAATTTATTAGAAGATGGGCATTTAACAGAAGTGGGTACTGAAGAGCTGACAACAGCACAAAATGCAGGGCCTCGCCATATGGCATTCCACCCTAATGGTAATGTATTTTATTGCCTTAATGAATTAGATGCGACAATCAATGTTTATTGTCGTATGGGGGATTTATATCGTTTAATGCAAACGGTTGATATTGTGCCTGAAACCTTTAACAGTACTCGTTGGGCATCAGATATTCATATCACACCTGATGGTCGTTTTCTTTATGCCAGCGAACGCTCTGAAAGCTTTATCTGTGCGATGGCAATCTCTGAGGCTGGTGATTATCTACAACCTGTAGGACATTACCCAACACAGGCACAGCCTCGTGGCTTTAATCTTGATAATACAGGCAATTACCTGATTTCTTGTGGTCAAAAATCAGATTTTGCTTCTGTTTCTCGTATTGATAAACACACGGGTGCATTAACTGAATTAGCGTGTTACCCAGTAGGTAAAGGTGCAATGTGGGTTACCGTTGTGACGAAATAAAAATCACTGAAAACCTCTAGCAAAACATTACCTTGCTAGAGGTTTATTTTGATGAAAGATTTATGAGATATTAACCACTTTCTCAATAGCTTGAGTGAGTTTAGTTAGGCTTGCTGGTGGTATAATAAATGGTGGCATAATATAAATAAGCTTGCCAAAAGGCCTGATCCAAACCCCTTCCTCTACAAAGATTTTTTGTAATTTTGCCATATTAACGGGCTCGTTCATTTCGACCACGCCAATCGCACCTAAAACCCGCACATCTTTGACACATTTAGCCTGTTTTAACGGTAATAGCTCGCGTTTTAGTTGTTTTTCAATTTCTGCAACTTGGTTTATCCAATCGCCATTTGCTAATAGAGATAAACTGACATCAGCAACAGCACAAGCCAAAGGATTTCCCATATAAGTAGGGCCATGCATAAAGCAACCCGCATCACCTTGACTGATGGTTTCGGCAATATGACGCGTGGTTAAAGTTGCTGATAAGGTCATGTAACCCCCCGTTAATGCTTTACCTACACACATAATATCAGGAGAAATTCCAGCGTGTTCACAGGCAAAAAGTTTACCTGTTCGGCCAAAACCCGTAGCTATTTCATCGGCAATGAGTAATACATCAAATTCGTCACACAGGGCTCTTGCGCATTTTAAATATTCAGGATGGTAAATCCGCATACCCCCCGCGCCTTGAACAATGGGTTCAAGCATAACGGCGGCAATTTCTTGATGATGTTGCTCTAGTGTTGAGCGTAATGAGTTGATATCAGCTGGATCCCACTCTTCATAAAAGCCTGTTTTGGGTGCATCTACAAAGAGATGATTAGGCAAGTAACCTTTGTAAAGACTGTGCATGGAGTTATCCGGATCACATACTGACATCGCGCCAAAGGTATCACCATGATATCCCTGTTTTAACGCCACAATACGTTGACGTTTTTCACCTTTAGCTTGCCAATATTGCAAGGCCATTTTCAGTGCGACTTCAACGGACACCGAACCTGAATCCGCTAAGAATATGCATTCAAGAGGCTCTGGTGTTATCGCCAATAATTTACGACAAAGTGATACTGCTGGGGGATGAGTAATGCCACCAAACATAACATGAGACATATTGTTTAGTTGCGTGGTAACCGCATGATTAAGCTCTGGATGATTATATCCATGAATTGTGGCCCACCATGAAGACATTCCATCTATCAATGTTCTGCCATTAGCTAAGACTAATTCAACGCCTTTAGCACTAACAATAGGATAAGCAGGTAACGGATGACTCATCGAGGTGTATGGGTGCCAAATGTGGCGTAAATCGAAAGCGATATCTTCAGGTGTCATTTTATTTTTCACTCAATCATGTAAACCAAGGGTGATCAATTTTAGTTGACATGATAACCCTATTATTTAAACTGGCAATCACTTTTAAACAGGAGATTGTATTGTGAGCACACTAAAACGCTGGACATTAAAAGAAGCCAGAGCATTGTTTGATATGCCATTTTTAGATTTGGTTTTTCAAGCACAACAAGTGCATCGTCAACATTTTGACCCTTCACAAATTCAAGTCAGTACGTTGCTTTCTATCAAAACAGGGGCTTGCCCTGAAGATTGTAAATACTGTGCTCAAAGTGCGCGCTATAAAACAGGATTAGAAAAAGAGCGCCTAATGGAAGTGCAACAAGTGATTGAATCGGCAAAAAAAGCAAAAGCGGCGGGTTCAACCCGTTTTTGTATGGGGGCCGCTTGGAAAAATCCGCATGAACGTGATATGCCTTACCTTGAGCAAATGGTAAAAGAAGTGAAAGCACTGGGTATGGAAACCTGCATGACTCTGGGTAAATTAGATGATTCACAAGCTAATCGATTAGCCGATGCGGGGCTGGATTTTTATAACCATAACCTTGATACCTCCCCTGAATTTTACGGCAGTATCGTGACAACGCGAACGTATCAAGATCGTTTAGATACACTTGATAAAGTTCGCAATGCAGGCATTAAGGTATGCTCTGGTGGAATTTTAGGGTTAGGTGAGGAAGTGAAAGATCGCGCGGCAATGTTGGTGCAATTAGCCAATTTGCCACAACCTCCAGAAAGTGTGCCGATTAATATGTTAGCCAAAATCAAAGGTACGCCATTAGCTGATAATGAAGATGTCGATCCTTTTGATTTTATTCGTACAATCGCCGTTGCTCGTATCATGATGCCACGCTCTTATGTACGCCTTTCTGCCGGTCGTGAGCAAATGAGTGAACAAACACAAGCATTCTGCTTTATGGCTGGGGCGAACTCTATTTTCTATGGTTGCAAATTATTAACAACAACCAATCCGACCGAAGATAAAGATCACCAATTATTCCGTAAATTAGGCTTAAATCCTGAACGATTAGCAGTATCTATGGGCGACAATCAGCAAGAAGATGCTTTGATGCAAGCTGTTGCCAATAAAGACACTGAACAATTTTATAACGCGGCACTGTAATGAGTTGGCAAACCTATTTAGATAAACAACTTAATGGGCGTAGAAATACGCCATTATGGCGAAAACGCAAAGTGATCAAACAGGCTACGGGGCGCTTTTTGATCACAATATCAGGTGAAAAGTACCTTAATTTTTCAGGCAATGATTATTTAGGTATCAGTCAACATACGGATGTCATTAAAGCATGGCAACAAGGTGCTGATAAGTACGGTGTAGGTAGCGGTGGATCAGGTCATATCACCGGATTTACACAAGCTCATGCGCAATTAGAGCAACATCTCGCAGGTTGGCTGGGTTACGATAATGCACTGCTATTTTCATCTGGTTATAGTGCTAACCAAGGCGTGATTTCGGCATTACTTGAAAAAGGCGATGCCATTATTGCAGATAAACTTTGCCATGCTTCGTTAATGGAAGCCGCCGTATTATCACCAGCCACATTATGGCGTTTTTTACACAATTCTCCTGACTCTTTATCTCAACGACTTAATAAAACGTTGGCTAGTAAAACCTTAGTGGTTACCGAAGGGGTATTTAGCATGGATGGAGATCAAGCGCCATTAACAGAAATGGCAACAATAAGCCGACAACATGATGCATGGCTAATGGTCGATGATGCGCACGGTATTGGTGTTTTAGGTAAAGAAGGTCGAGGTAGTTGTGATGAAGCGGGTATCAAACCTGAGCTATTAGTGGTGACTTTTGGTAAGGCTTTTGGTGTCAGTGGGGCGGCAGTGCTTTGTAACCAGTCGACAGCGGAATTTTTTGAACAATATGCTCGTCATCTTATTTACAGTACCTCAATGCCACCAGCACAAGCTATCGCTTTAAATACTACTCTAAATGTCATTAAGCGAGCGGATAATGAGCGAGAATATCTACAGCAATTAATTAATACCTTTCGCCAAGGTGTTGTTTCGCTTCCTATTAAATTATTACCTTCACAAACGGCTATTCAGCCAGTAATTATTGGTGATGAGCAATTATGCCAAACACTTTCAGATTATCTGCAATCTAAAGGGCTTTGGGTAAAAGCCATCTTTCCACCTACAGTTCCACCTCATAGTGCACGTTTACGAATAACGTTAACCACTCGCCATCACCTTTCAGATATTAAGCTGTTAATCGAGACGCTTCATGCATTCTTTAGTCAAAACAGATAAACAACGTATAGCTCAAACATTTGGTAAAGCGGCGATTCATTATGATAATCACGCTAATATTCAGCGCTACAGTGGCAATAAATTAATGGATTTAGCACGTTATGATAGTGGCAATATTGTCTTAGATGCAGGATGCGGAACCGGGTATTTTAGCCAAAAATGGAAACAACGCGGGCGCTTTGTTATTGCACTCGATTTATCACATACGATGCTACAAGTAGCAAAACAACAACGACGGGCAGATGGTTATCTACAAAGTGATATAGAACACTGTGCGATTGTGCCACAAAGTATGGATATCGTATTTAGTAATTTAGCGATGCAATGGTGTGATGATTTATCCGTTGCAATTAACTCACTCATGAAAGTGGTAAATAAAAAAGGCGCGCTTTATTTTTCAACACTCGCTACATTGACTTTGCAAGAAGTCAGAAATGCTTGGCAATCTCTTGATAACCATCCGCATGTTAATCCTTTTTTATCTCTTCAAGATATTGAGAAAGCGTGTTGTGGTTTTCATTGTCAATTTTCTACTGAAACAATCACCGAACACTATGATTCATTACATGCGTTGTTTGCTTCTTTAAAGGGCGTTGGTGCCAATTTTGTGCAAGGTGATAGACAAAAAGGGTTAATGACTCGACAAAAATTTCGTGCACTAGAAAAGGTGTGGAAAACAGATTCAGGTAAATATTTACTTACCTATCAAATTGTTATAGGAAAAATATCACATGGCTAAAATAGTGTTCTTAACAGGTACAGATACAGAAGTGGGTAAAACCGTTGTGAGTAGTGCACTATTGCAATGTGCTACAGAGCAAGGATATCAAACCGTAGGCTATAAACCTGTTGCTTCAGGAAGTGAGTGGCTAAAGGAAGGTTTGCGTAATTCGGATGCATTAACACTGCAAAAATTCAGTACAGTAAAATTGGATTATCACCGTGTTAATCCTTACTGTTTTGAAATACCTACATCGCCTCATATTGTCAGCGGCGAAATGAATCAGCCTATTGATTTTAATGTAATGTCAGAAGGTTTATCTTACTTAAAACAGCAAGCAGATTGGGTTTTAGTCGAAGGGGCTGGTGGATGGTTTACGCCATTGTCGGAAAACCAATTTTTCTCTGATTGGGTTATTAGTGAACAGCTTCCCGTTATTTTAACGGTAGGGATTAAATTGGGTTGTATTAATCATGCGTTATTAACGCAACAAGCAATTATTCAGTCTGGTTTAACATTTGCGGGTTGGATTGCTAATGAAGTTGAGCCAGCAGGGCGATATCAGAAGGAATATCTGGCAACATTAAAAAAACATATTAAAGCTCCGTTCTTAGGCAAGATACCCTATTTAAATGAAACAAAAGAGCATAATTTTAGGCCTTATCTTGATCTTTCTTGTTTAAAACTAGGTTGATAAGCTTCTCTCTGGTAAATAATAAAAGTCTATTTTTTAAGCCAATAAAAAAATAAAAAAAATAAATTTTGTCCTTTTTAAGGAATATTTTAAGGCAAAAAAAAAGACGTAACTTACCGAGAGATAACAATTTTGTGTAGTTATCCACTATTCCTGTGGATAACCTTGTGTATTACCATTATAAAAATACTCTGAATAGAGAGAATACAAGGCATTGCTAAAGATTGGTGTTATTCTCAACTTTTATTTTTAATTCTTACATATCAATTAATTAAATAAAATCAATAGAGCGAGTGATGTCTGCGCGTCTCTTTGAATAATTCACAAAATAGGGGGTTGCTTTTTAAATTTTTTCCAGTTTCAAAACTGGGGATAACTGATGCTAATTATTCATACAATTTTTAGTAGATAGAGATTGAAGCTGGATTTTTATCCAGTATCATAAGGAGTGTCAGCGAGGAGAAGAAAATATGAGCAAAGTTTTTAAACTGCATTCTGAATTTAAGCCTGGAGGCGATCAACCTACAGCTATTGCTTCACTTTGTGAAGGATTAGACGATGGGCTTGCGCATCAAACTCTTTTAGGGGTAACAGGTTCAGGTAAAACTTTTACTATTGCTAATGTAATTGCCAATTTAAATCGACCCACGATGGTGCTTGCTCCAAATAAAACCTTAGCAGCACAGCTTTACAGTGAAATGAAAGAATTTTTTCCTGAAAATGCAGTGGAATACTTTGTTTCTTATTACGATTATTATCAGCCTGAAGCGTATGTGCCAAGTTCTGATACTTTTATTGAGAAAGATGCTTCAGTTAACGAACATATCGAACAAATGCGTCTGTCTGCGACAAAAGCTTTATTAGAGCGTAAAGATGTCATTGTCGTGTCGTCTGTTTCTGCGATTTATGGTTTGGGTGATCCTGATAGCTATTTAAAAATGATGCTTCACCTAACAAATGGCATGATAATCGATCAACGTGCAATTTTGCGCCGTCTTGCTGATCTACAATATACCCGTAATGATCAAGCCTTTCAGCGCGGGACATTTCGTGTCCGTGGTGAGGTTATTGATATCTTCCCTGCTGAATCTGATGATTACGCTTTACGTGTTGAATTATTTGATGAAGAAGTCGAGCGCCTGTCTTTATTTGACCCTTTAACAGGGCAAATCCATTATAATGTGCCTCGTTTTACGGTTTATCCCAAAACACACTATGTCACACCACGTGAGCGCATTCTTGAAGCGATGGAAGAAATTAAAAAAGAACTTGCAGAGAGACGCAAAGTACTTTTAGCGAATGATAAACTCGTTGAAGAACAACGTGTGACACAGCGTACCCAGTTTGATCTCGAAATGATGAATGAGCTGGGATATTGCTCTGGTATCGAAAACTATTCGCGTTATCTATCAGGTAGAGGCCCGGGCGAGCCACCACCAACCCTGTTTGATTACCTCCCTGCTGACGGTTTGTTAGTAATTGATGAATCACACGTTACTATTCCACAAATTGGTGGAATGTACAAAGGTGACCGTTCTCGTAAAGAAACCTTGGTTGAATATGGTTTCCGTTTGCCTTCAGCGCTTGATAACCGTCCATTACGTTTTGAAGAATTTGAAGCATTAGCACCACAAACAATTTATGTTTCAGCAACACCGGGTAAATATGAGCTTGAAAAATCAGGTGATGAAATTGTTGAACAAGTTGTAAGACCAACAGGCTTACTTGATCCGATTGTTGAAGTGCGACCGGTTGCTACACAAGTTGATGATTTACTCTCTGAAATTCGTATTCGTGCTGCAAAAAATGAACGTGTATTGGTTACCACATTAACAAAACGGATGGCGGAAGATCTAACAGAATATCTAGAAGAGCATGGTGAGCGAGTTCGTTATTTACACTCTGATATTGATACTGTTGAACGTGTCGAAATTATTCGTGATTTACGCCTAGGTGAGTTTGATGTATTAGTGGGTATCAACTTACTTCGAGAAGGCTTGGATATGCCAGAGGTCTCTTTGGTGGCGATTTTAGATGCTGATAAAGAGGGCTTCTTACGTTCAGAACGTTCATTAATTCAGACTATCGGTCGTGCGGCTCGTAACCTTGAAGGTAAAGCGATTTTATATGGCGATAGAATTACGGACTCCATGGCGAAAGCAATTGGTGAAACCGAACGTCGTCGAGAGAAACAGCAACAATTTAACCTTGAACACGGTATTGTGCCTAAAGGATTAAATAAAAAAGTGGGCGATATTCTTAAGATTGGTCAGCCTACCCAAGGACGTAATAAAAATAAAAAAGGGCATAAAGCAACAGATATTCATGATAATTACCCGTTGTTATCGACTGCTGAACTAGAAAAAGAGATCCAACGTTTAGAAGCCGAAATGTATCAACATGCCAAAGATCTTGAATTTGAACAAGCAGCAAGCACTCGTGATAAGTTGCAAGCGTTGCGCGCTCAATTTATTGCGAACTCTTAATCACTAAATTTAAATCAGAACAATGAAGGGATAACTGCATATTTACCTCGGATTATCCCTTTTCCCTTTTTATCTTTCACTTTTTCCCTAGTTTTATATTCCCTTAATGGCGTTCAACTGTTTAAATATCACCACAAACAAAGCGTCAATTATTTACAAAGATAAAAAAGACATTAAGGACAGTGAATGAGTGGTTATGTTTATGCAGGGTTTCCTAGCTCTGCAGGGGTCATTATTGGTGTTATTCTTCTTATTTTGCTTTTTAAATGGTTACGCAAATTTGCTGTACAAGATAGTGAATTATCAAAACCATTAACAGCAGGGCAGGAGCCCATTTTATCTGAAGCAAAAAATACGCCATCAGATCAGTTATTGCCTCATGAATGGGGATTGTATGTAGCAGCGCCTTATGCCGTAATGAATGAGTGGGCATATAATGAATATAATCCAGGAAAAGATGATGGTGGGTTGTCAGCTGGTTGGGGAATTAATGACCGTTGGGATTTAGTGTATCAACTGTTTTGGTTGCTGACTCAGGGTCATACTAATGATTTTTATCAGTTACGCGACCAAATTTTAGAGAGCAAAGAAGAGGATATTCAGTCATTAAAAAATGATATTTTGCTTTCAGAGTTGACGGAACATGATAAAAACGAGCGTTTATGGCAAATCGATATGATGAGCACTAATCGTATGAATATCCAAAATGTGAAATACCTTATTTGGGATCTCTGTCGTTTTAACAAGCTTTGCTTAGAAGGTTGTCAGCAAGGTTATATAACCCAGCAAGAAGCACAAACATGGTCATTAATGAGTGCCTCAATGTTACGTCGAATTTACGATGGCTGGGAAGATATGTGGAAAAACTTTATTGCTGCGCGTTGGTTTTGGGCGAGTGGCGATCAAGATTGGGTATCTTCTCATCAAGCTTTTACGGATGTTATACAAACTATTCTTAATGCAGAAGATACGTTGGCAACAGAAGAAAATTGGATAATGGATTTACCGCCACTGGATTTAACATCGTTTTCTCGTACTGTGGCAGGTCTGGGTTTAATGAAAAATGATGTGCCAATGACATTATCTGAAATTGAAGAAACCATCAGTCAACGTATTACGTTAAAACACCTTAATAGTTAAAATGAGTTAAAAACCAATAGCGATATTGTGTTTTTATCGACAAAAACCGCACTTGCTGTTTATTGCAGATGCGGTTTTTTTAATGAAATTACGTGATTAAATTCTATTTAATGGCTTGAGATGAAGCGTTACGTTGTCCTAATTGTTGCAACGTTAACTCAATCGCTTTGCCTAATAGATGACGGTCGTGGCGATAAGGAATATCTTTGGCTTCCAATTGAGCCTGCACAATTAGCCGGCCTTTCATCGACTCATATTGTGTTTCAGGGCTAATAATGACAGCGTCTATCGTTTGTAGGCCAATATAGTTTTCCATCATGGCGATTTTATCAGACATCGTCATACTGGCAGCCGCAGGGCTTAGCTCTTTGCCTAAATTACCAATATAAATGGTTGTTGCACTACTACGGCGTAATGCTTGTGCAAGCTCTGGCAATAATAACAAAGGCATTAAACTGGTAAAAAAACTACCGGGGCCAATTAAGATAAGATCAGCTTGCTCAATGGCTTCAATGGCTTCTCTTGTCGTTGGTACTTTAGGATAAAGATCAAGTTTTTGTGGGATCTTAGGCAAATTATCAACATTGACCTCCCCATAAATCTCATTACCTTGGTCATCTATTGCCATCAGGTCAACGGCTTGTTCAGACATAGGAATAAGGTGCGCATTGACTCTTAATAATCCCCGAATAAGATTAATCGCTTCTAAGGGGCGAACACTTAGGTTATCCAATGCTTTTAGCATTAAATTCCCTAAATTATGACCAGCAAGTTCCCCTGTCCCTGAAAAACGGTATTCAAACATTGCAGAAGCCACTGAAGGCTCAGTAATTAACTGGTTAATACAATTGCGCATATCACCCCACGCAATGCCACCTTCTTCTTGACGAATACGGCCAGTAGAACCGCCATTGTCTGTTGTTGTAACAATACCAGTAAGGCGAGTGCCTAAGTAGGAGAGTGCTGAAAGCACACGTCCAAGGCCATGACCACCACCAAGGGCAACAACACGATCTAAATCACTTAGCGTGCGATTTCGCATATTTGTTCTACTCATCTTTAAAAATTTGTCGCTAATTTATCACAATTAAATTTTAAGCCTATGATCACGACGTGATTTCATCACATTCCTAGTTTAATTTTACTTTTGATAGCCAAATATTTAACCAATGAAAGTGTTTTTATTTATGTTATTAACGCAACTAAAGTGTTGTAAGTCGTTGTATTGTAAATTATATAGCGAAAACATTATTCGCTTTTTATATCATTAGCAGGTAGAATCCACAATAAATATATAGGTATTAGAAACCTGTGCAAAACAGGTAAAGATAAACTCCTAGCCTTAACGTCTAAGTCGAGTATTGACAAGATATGATGTTCTGGCCGTGACAATAAGTCACCAGGGTGCAAGGTAGAAATGTCTGCATCTCCCGATTTGGAAAGGTGTTATTATGCAACAACTCGTTGATGCGTTTTCCCGCAAGTTTTTCTATTTACGTCTTTCAATTACAGACGTGTGCAATTTCCGTTGTACTTATTGCCTACCCAATGGTTATAAGCCTAATGGCCACAAATCATTTCTTTCATTAGATGAAATCAGCAGACTTACACAATCTTTTGCCGCATTAGGGACAGAAAAAATCCGCTTAACAGGTGGTGAACCCACAATGCGTCGCGATTTTACTGATATTATCGCGACAATTAAAGATAATGCTGCGATTAAAAAAATCGCAGTGACAACAAATGGCTATCGTCTATCACGCGATGTTGCACAATGGCGTGATGCGGGATTAAGTGCGATTAATGTGAGTGTTGATAGTCTCGATCCCCGTCAATTCCACGCTATTACTGGACAAGATAAATTTAGCCAAGTGATGGAAGGTATTGATGCCGCATTTACCGCAGGGTTCGAAAAAGTCAAAGTTAACGTTGTGTTGATGCGCAATGTCAATGACAAAAATCTCCCTGATTTTCTTCATTGGATCAAAGACAGACCTATTCAATTGCGCTTTATTGAATTAATGGAAACCGGTGACGGTAGTGATATTTTCAACCGCTTTCATTTGTCTGGTGAAGTTATTCGCCAACGCTTATTTAATGAAGGTTGGTCGCAGATCCCTCGCGCCCGTAGTGACGGGCCAGCTCAAGTATTTACCCATCCTGATTATCAAGGCGAAATCGGTCTGATCATGCCTTATGAAAAAGATTTTTGCCTAACTTGTAACCGTTTACGTGTTTCAGCTATTGGTAATCTTCATCTTTGCCTATTTGGTGAACATGGCATTCCGTTACGTGATCTACTTGCTGACGATAGTCAACAAGAGGCATTACAACAACGTATTCAGGGTGGTCTTCTTCATAAACGAGAAACGCATTTTCTTCATCAAGGCGATAGCGGTATTACACCGAATTTATCTGTTATTGGTGGATAGTTTTTCGCTCTGTTATTTCGTTAATTTCAGGAGTTGTGCATGTCTCAACTAACTCATATTAATGCTGCCGGTGAAGCTCACATGGTGGATGTTAGCGCTAAAGCTGAAACAGTGCGAGAAGCGCGAGCTGAAGCCTTTGTTGAAATGTCAGCAGAAACATTAAATATGATCACGGAAGGTAAGCACCATAAAGGTGATGTATTTGCGACTGCAAGAATTGCAGGTATCCAAGCGGCAAAAAGAACATGGGAGTTAATCCCATTATGCCATCCGTTATTATTAACTAAAGTCGAAGTGCGTTTAGAAGCACTCACTGGATCTAATCGTGTACGCATTGAATCTGTTTGTCGTTTAACCGGTAAAACAGGCGTTGAGATGGAAGCATTAACTGCCGCATCGGTCGCAGCATTAACGATTTATGATATGTGTAAAGCGGTTCAAAAGGATATGGTGATAGGTCCTGTGCGTTTATTAGAAAAAACAGGCGGTAAATCAGGTCACTTTAAGGTGGAAGCATGATCAAAGTTCTCTTTTTCGCACAAGTGCGTGAGTTAGTTGGTGTAGACTCGCTTGAATTAGAATGTAAATATCACACGGTAGATGATTTACGTAATGCATTAATTACCAAAGGCGAACGTTGGTCATTGGCACTTGAAGATGGCAAATTACTTTCTGCGGTTAATCAATCTTTTGTTAAAGGCGCTCATATAATTAATGATGGAGATGAAATCGCCTTTTTCCCACCTGTTACAGGGGGTTAGAATGAACGCATCAACACGCATATCAGTACAAACCGACAATTTTAGCGTTGGTGATGAATACCAATGGCTTTCAGAGTGCGACAGTGATGGTGCTGTTGTGACCTTTACGGGGAAAGTTCGCAATCACAATTTAGGTGATGAAGTGAGTACGCTCACACTTGAACATTACCCTGGCATGACAGAAAAAGCGCTTAATGACATTGTCAATGAAGCTCGAGGACGTTGGCCTTTGCAACGTGTCAGTGTTATTCACAGAGTAGGAACATTGCATATCGGTGAAGAGATAGTGTTTGTCGGTGTGACCAGCTCTCATCGTAATAGTGCGTTTGAATCTGCGGAATTTATTATGGATTTCTTAAAAACACGTGCGCCATTTTGGAAGAAAGAAGGGCTCTCTGAAAATAAAAACAGATGGGTTGATGCGCGTCAAAGTGATTATGACTCAGCCGAGCGCTGGGAATAAATCACCACACTCAATTTAATGCTACAAAACTTTACCTCAATTTATTTTACGATGACATTTCATACAGTTTATTTCATGGAAATGTAAAATCAGTGTGATAAAATTAAATTCTAATGAGCCCATAATGGGCTCTTTACTGAAATAAACGTTATCGTTAAACCTAACGTTATCACTATGATTAAAGGGTAATCATCATGGATCGATTTTCACGTTCTAATGATTCAATCGTACAGCGCACAGGTTCTGGCCTACAAACCTTTATGGCTCAGGTTTATGGTTGGATGACTGTTGGTCTGTTATTAACTGCGTTTGTAGCACTCTACGTTGCATCAAGCGAAGCATTATTATCAATGATTTTTTCTAGCAAGGTCGTCTTCTTTGGTCTGATCATTGCTCAGTTAGGGTTAGTTTTCGTGTTATCAGGTATGGTTCATAAAATGAGTGGTGCAGTTGCAACCTCATTATTTATGCTATATTCCGCATTAACAGGGGTAACTATCTCTAGTGTATTAATTATTTACACTGCATCATCAGTTGCGAGTACATTCTTTATTTGTGCGGCAATGTTCGGTGCATTAAGTGTTTATGGTTACACCACTAAGCGTAGCTTAACGGGTATGGGTAGCTTCCTGTTTATGGGGCTTATCGGTATCATTATTGCTTCTATCGTTAATATCTTTATGCAAAGCTCAATGATGAGCATGGTTATCTCTTACGCGGGTGTGTTAATTTTCGCTGGCTTAACTGCTTACGACACACAAAAATTAAAAGACATGGGTAATGAGATTAATCAAGAAGATAAAGAAAATATGCGCCGTTACTCCATTATGGGTGCATTAACGCTTTATTTAGATTTCATCAACCTGTTCTTAATGTTATTGCGTATTTTAGGCGACCGTCGTTAATTTTAACGATATTTACGTGCAAACGTAGTTTAACAACAGCATAAACAATAAATCCCATAACTTAATAAGTTGTGGGATTTTTTTATTTAATAAATTAATGGCTATCGTTTTAAGCTATTTTTCTTTGGAAAAGATAATATGCAAAAGAGCCAGTACCTGCTGCAATCACCAATAAAGGCCATAAACTGTGCCATATTACGGTAATATCGGCATTTTTAAGGTAAATCTGTTTTGTGATATCGGTAAAATGACGAATAGGGTTTATCCATGTGGCATGTTGTAGCCAAACGGGCATGTTTTCTACGGGGGAAATATAACCTGATAGTAAAACGGCTGGCATCATAAATACAAACACACCAATAAAAGCCTGTTGTTGTGTTGAACTTAATGCTGATATTAATAAGCCAAAACCCACCAGCGATAAACCATAAATTAGCATGGTAAAGTAAAACAGCAATAGTGAACCTGAAAAAGGTATTTGGTAACCAAATATCCCTATAATCAATACAATAGTGCCTTGAATGGCCGCCACTACCATTGCTGGCACCGCTTTACCTACAAAGATTTGCCATGTTGATAATGGTGAAACTAATAATTGGTCTAATGTGCCTTGTTCACGCTCTCTCGCAACAGAAAGTGAAGTGACTATCATAACCCCAATAGTAATAATCAGTGCTACTAAAGAGGGGACAATAAACCATTTATAATTTAAATTCGGGTTATACCAATTGCGAACAACCAGTTCTGTTTTATTTAGTAAAGAAGGTGTATTACCTGCTAATTCAGTTTGATAATTTTGTACGATTTGTTGTACATAATTTGCAGCAATTTGTGCACTATTTGAATTTCGGCCATCTAAGATTAATTGCAATTTAACAGGAACATGGCTTTCTAGATCAGCACTAAAATTCTGCGGAAAACGAACTAATAAAAGCGCTTTACGATTATCAATAGTCTCTTTTATTTCATGTTCATTTTTAAGCAAAAGAGTTTGAGAGAATGCACTCGCTTTGGCGATACGTTGGGTTAACTCGATAGATTGTTTACCATTGTCCTCATCAAAAATGGCAATAGAGGCATTAGTAACATCTAACGTTGCTGCAAAAGGAAATAAAATCATCTGAAAGATAACTGGCATTATTAAAATAATACGCGTTTGAGGCTCTTGTAATAATGACTGTAACTCTTTCATTATCAGGGTGAGAAGGCGATAAAACATAAAAGCTCTCCCTTTAATCTAATCGACGACGTGTTGCTAACGCCGTTAATCCAATAAAAAATATCGCCGATACAATTAATAACCACATATCTAGCATTAATATCAACGGAATATCACCAGCCAAAAAGAGTGTTTGTAAACTACTGACAAAATAACGCGCGGGAATAAAATAAGTCACCACTTGAATAAATATGGGCATACTATCAATTTCAAAAACAAAGCCTGATAACATAATTGCGGGTAAAAATGCGGCATTTAGCGAAATCATCGCGGCATTAAATTGATTACGCGTTAGCGTGGAAATAAGCAATCCCATGCCTAAAGCGGTAGCTAAAAAGAGCGAGGTGATCCCGCCTAAAATCCACAACGATCCTCTATAAGGTACGCCAAGCACAAACACGGTGACTACCATACATAACACCATGACAAAACTGCCTAACACTTGGTAAGGAATAAGCTTTGAAAGTAAGAGTTCTGTGCGTGTTATTTGGGTAGAAAGTAGCGCTTCCATCGTACCTCGTTCCCATTCACGCGCAATCACTAGCGAGGTAAGGATAGCGCCTACGACGGTAATAATAATAGTAACGGCACCCGGAATAATATAGTGCTGACTTATTGCCGCAGGGTTAAACCAATAACGAGGTTCTATTTCGATTAAGGGGGGAGTATCAATACCTTTGCTGATAGCTTGTTGTTGTAACCAGATTTGCCAAACCCCTTTGGTATAAGCTTGTACAAAGTTTGCGGTATTGGGTTCGCTACCATCGGTGATCACTTGAATGGGCGCTTTCGTGCCCTGGCGAGCCAGTAATTCAGCAAAATTAACAGGGATAACCACAATACCTCTAATTTGCCCCGCCTGCATTTTATCGATTAATAATTGTCGATTATCGCTAATGGTTGCATTGATATAAGGTGAGTTTGTAAAGGTATAAACGAGCGCTTGCGAAGGTTGGCTTTGTTGATTGGTTAAAATACCGATATTTAATTTACTTGAGTCTAAATTAATGCCATAACCAAATATAAACAGCAAAGTAAGCGGAATAACAATGGCAATTAAGGCACTACTGGGATCGCGAGTAATTTGTTTTGTTTCTTTTAAACACAGTGCGTATAAACGTCGCCAAGAAAAGCGGGCATGAGAGGATTGAGCTGAATTAGGCATGTGTTTCGCTCCCTTTATCATTTTCACGTTCAAGTTTTTTATCGTAATCTAGCACCAAGCCAATAAAGGCATCTTCCATTGAAGGCGTTGGATTATCATCACTGGCAACCATTTTCTTGAGCGAATCAGGTTCGCCAGCAGCAATGATTTTTCCGCGATAAACCAAACCAATGCGATCACAATACTCGGCTTCATCCATAAAGTGGGTCGTCACCATCACAGTCACCCCTTTATCAACCATACCATTAATGTGTAGCCAAAACTCTCGCCGTGTTAAGGGATCAACACCCGATGTGGGTTCATCTAAAAAGAGAATATCGGGCTCGTGCATGAGTGAACATGCAAGAGCAAGGCGTTGTTTATAACCTAAAGGTAAAGTTTCCGTGATTTGATTCACCATTGGTTGTAAACCAAAAGCGGTTATCATATCGTTGATTTTATCGCGCTGTTGCTTACCATGTAAGCCATAAACACCAGAGAAGAATTTTAAGTTTTGTCCCACTTTAAGATTGCCATAAAGTGAGAATTTTTGTGCCATATAACCTAAATGTTGGCGTGCTTTACCTGAACTCTCTTTTAAGTCCATACCTAATACCAGTGCTTTACCGCTGGAGGGCACCAATAAGCCACACATCATTTTAAATGTTGTCGATTTACCCGCACCGTTAGGCCCCAATAAGCCAAAAATTTCACCACGTTTAACTTGAAAATCAACATGATCAGTTGCTGCAAATTGACCAAACATTTTGGTGAGTTGTTGTGCTTCAATGACGGTCTCATTGGGCGCAGGTGGGATTTGAGGCATGATTTCAGCTAATTCAGATTTATGAGAAGGGCCTCCCCCTAATAAATCAATAAAAGCATCTTCAAAGCGTGGAGTGGCTGGAATAAGTTTAGCGTCAGGTTTACCTAAGGCATTGAGTAATTCGGATTGATTGCTTTGTTTTTTCAAGATCAAACGGACAGATTGTCCTTGAATAACACCATCTGTTACTTGAGGTTGAATAATGGCTTGTTGTAATACTTTTCTTCGCTGATGCCCTTCAACATCAAGCAGAAAAGAGCGACCAGCCATTTTTGCTGTTAAATCTTGCGGAATACCACTATAAAGCAACTCCCCTTTGTTAAGTAAGAGAATATTTTTACATTGCTCTGCTTCATCAAGATAAGAAGTACTCCACAGTATCAACATACCATCACTGGCTAAGGCATGTACCATTTGCCAAAGCTCACGCCGTGCAATGGGATCAACGCCAACACCAGGCTCATCAAGTAACAAGACTTTAGGGCTACCTAATAAAGTACAAGCCAACCCCAATTTTTGTTTCATTCCTCCTGAAAGATTGCCCGCAAGGCGAGAGGTAAAGCGAGTGAGATCGGTAAAAGAGAGCAACTGCTGGTAAACTTTTTTGCGCTCTTCACCGATGACATTTTTTAAATCAGCATAAAGATTGAGATTTTCTAATACCGTTAAATCTTCATAGAGGCCAAATTTCTGAGGCATATAACCAAGAATGGCTCGGACATCCACGCTTTGGCGTTGTGGATCCATGCCCAAAATACGAATATCACCTGCATCAGGTTTTAATAGCCCTGCAAGCATACGAATGAGTGTCGTTTTACCCGCACCATCTGGGCCGACTAAACCCGTGACAGAGCCACCAGTAATGGTGGCGGTTAATGCAGAAACCGCTGGGCTTTCTAGTCCAGTAAAGCGTTTTTCAACACCTTGTAGTTCGATAGTGTAATCAGTGTGTTCCATTTTGCCTCCCACTTAATGAGTGGGTGCAAATTTTAAAGTCACGGGCATCCCTTGGCGTAATGCATCATCAGCATCCGTCACAACGACTCGAAGTCGATAAACTAAGTCAGTTCTTAATTCCGGTGTTTCGACACTTTTCGGCGTAAATTCTGCTGTCGGTGAAACAAAACCGATTGTGCCATGATAAGGTTTATCTTTACGTCCATCGGTGTAGAGATAAACGTCTCGATTAGGGATAGCTTCGCTTAAGTGGGTTTCACTAATATACGCTCTAACCCAAACCGGGTTGGTTAAAGACACTGTAAATACGGGATTACCTGCGGATAAAATAGTGCCAGGTTCAACGGCTCTTGTTAATATTGTACCTTGTGATGGTGAGATTAACTGCGTGTCTTGAAGGTTTAACTCAGCTTGAGCAACGGCGGCTTTTGCCTGCATAACTTGGCCTCTAGCTGCATCAATATCTTCTTTTCGGTAACCATTTTTATATTGATTTAATTTATCTTGGGCTGCCTTTAAGGCAGCTGCTGCTTGATTACGATTATTTCTTGCGCTGTCTAAGTCATTGGCCGAAATCACGTTACGATTAGCTAAATCTTGTTGGCGTTTATAAAAGTTGTCGGCATATTGCCAAGCGGCTTGTTTTAATGACACATCAGATTGAGCTTGTGCAATTTCCTCACTGCGATAACCCGCTTCCATTAAGGCTAACGCAGCAATAGCACTATCGCGCTCACCATAAGCTTTATCGAGTGCATTACGATAAGGGGCATCATCGAGATTTCCTAGCAGTTGCCCTTTTTCGACAGAAGCACCTTCATCAACAAGCAATGAATCTAATTTTCCTGCAACACGAAAACTTAGATTAACAGTACGTATATCGACATTGCCATAGAGTACTAATTCAGACTCTTTGTTTTCTTCGTAATAATAGATACCTGCAACAACACCGATAATAATCATTAAGATGATAAAGAAGCTGATTTTTTTAGTTTTCATAATAACTCTATTTATGCATGATGTGGGTGAGTGTAAATCTCTCTTAATCCATTGAGTAATAACGTAATATGTGTTTTTAAAGTATTGGAGATAATTTGATATTCATTCTTACCAATTCTATCCCATCCTGTTTGTCTTAGAATGGTTTCTCTCACTAAACGAAATGATAGCACTTCTCCTAAAATAGCGTGAGTGTGTAACATTGTCGTCGGAAGTGTGGGATCTAAACCAATATAGAGAGCTAATAATTTATTTACGCGTGTTAAAAGTGGCGATAACGCTTGTTGATGAATAAGCGAATATGCTTCTGTGGGGACAAGCTGTTCTCTCGCCATAATACGACTAAGATGAATATTGGCTTTATCAAGTACCAGTTGAGCATATTGTAAAAAGCTATCCGTGATCAGTGTTTGTAGCAATGGCAGATGTTCGGTTGGGTTTGGCCGCTCAAGAAATTCGTCGAGGATGGCAACAGTAGGTTCAAAATCAAGACGGATAAGATCAGCGATATGTTGTGCAACGGCGAGATACAACCCGTCTTTGGAGCCAAAATAATAAGCGATAGCGGCAATATTTTGTTGAGCGGCTTGTGCAATCTGGCGTGTTGTGGCTGCATCGGGGCCATTCTTACCAAAGATCTCACATGCTGCTTCCAATAGTTGTCGTTTTGCTAGTTCACCACGTGTCGTCTTCTGATGGGTTTCTGACATAATAGAAGATACCTTACTTAAGTAAAATGTAACAAAACCAATGATATTAAAAACAGAGATAACAAGGAGTATTATATTAGATGATATTGAACAATAGGGAAATTTTGTAATAAATAATCAAATAAAGGTGATTTGTAATAATAAAAACAACGCTATCTATTATTGAAAATTATTTTTGTATTCTGAACATAGCAAAAACTGTTAAAATAAGGGTTATTAGGTTAACCTAGCAAGGTTCATTCTCTTTTATCACTGTCTATACCTATAAATGGTAGTACCTATAGAGCAATAATATCTATAGATTGACAGTATGAAAGCCCGTCATTTTTAATTTTCAATCACCGTGTTATACGTTCTGGTTGTAGGAGACTACTGTTTTGACCGATTTTACATCGCTTGGCTTAAGTGAGGCGCTTCTCCGCGCTATTGATGAACAAGGGTATAAAACCCCAACCCCTATTCAACAGCAGGCGATTGAGCCGATTTTGGCAGGTAAAGACGTATTAGCCAGTGCGCAAACAGGAACGGGTAAAACAGCCGCTTTTACATTGCCTATCTTGGAAAAGTTAGCTCAATCGGCAGAAAAAACCAAAGGTCGCCAACCTGTTAAAGCACTCATTTTAACGCCAACACGTGAACTCGCAGCACAGATTGCTGAGAATGTGAAAGCGTATAGCCGTTATTTACCGATCCGTTCACTTGTTGTTTTTGGCGGTGTGAGTATTAACCCGCAAATGATGAAATTGCGTGGTGGCGTTGATGTATTGATAGCAACCCCTGGGCGTTTACTCGACCTTGAACATCAAAATGCGGTCGATCTTTCTCGTGTTGAAGTTTTAGTACTTGATGAAGCTGATCGTATGTTAGATATGGGCTTTATTCATGATATTCGCCGAGTGATCAATAAATTACCTAAAAAGCGTCAAAATTTATTATTCTCCGCGACATTCTCTAAAGAGATCACAGGACTGGCCAATTCTTTATTAAATCATCCTGTGAGTATTTCAGTTGCGCCAAAAAATTCGGCTGCTGAATCTGTTGATCAATATGTTCATTTAGTGGATAAAAAACGTAAAACAGAGTTGTTATCACACTTAATTGGCTTAGAAAATTGGTCACAAGTGCTTATTTTTACACGTACTAAGCACGGTGCTAATAAGCTTGCTGAACATTTAAATGCCGATGGTATTAAATCAGCTGCTATTCATGGTAATAAAAGCCAAGGTGCAAGAACCCGTGCTTTAGCTGACTTTAAAGACGGTAAATTAAAAGCGCTGGTGGCAACAGATATTGCAGCACGTGGCCTCGATATCGACCAACTGCCTTATGTTGTCAATTTTGAATTACCGCAAGTGGCTGAAGATTATGTTCACCGTATTGGTAGAACAGGACGAGCGGCGGCAACAGGTAAAGCTATTTCACTGGTTTGTGTTGATGAACATGGATTATTAGCCGATATTGAGCGTTTATTAAAACGTGAAATTCCACGTTTAGCGTTAGAAGGTTATGATCCTGATCCTTCAATTAAAGCCGCCCCATTACATAAAAAGCCAAAAAACAATGCACCACGTAGAAGTGGTGGTGGCCATGGCCGTGCAGATATTCGTGGCAAAGATAATCGCAATAATCCCCGTAAAGAGGCGGGGAGTGAAGGCGGTAAAGAAGGTGATCGTAAAAAAAACAAAGAAAACTACCGTAATAAAGATGGCTCTCGTACCGGTAAATTAGGGCCTCGTCGTTCACGTAAAAGTGATGAAGGTAGTGATAATCAAAGCCCTTGGTCAAAAGCTAAAAAAGAGTTTTGAGGTTAAACCGTGCGAGTTCTATTAGCGCCAATGGAGGGGGTTTTAGACCCCCTTGTGAGAGAGTTGCTCACTTCGATTAATGATTACGATCTCTGTATTACAGAGTTTGTGCGTGTTGTTGATTCATTACTGCCAACAAAAGCTTTTTATCGCTTATGTCCTGAATTGCAGACTGAAAGTCGCACAAAAAGTGGCACACTTGTGCGAGTGCAATTATTAGGGCAACACCCACAATGGTTGGCTGAAAATGCGTTTAGAGCGGTGTCATTAGGCTCTTGGGGAGTTGATTTAAATTGTGGTTGCCCTTCAAAAACAGTCAATGGTAGTGGGGGGGGAGCTTCACTTTTAAAACAGCCAGAAACGATTTATCAAGCCACTAAAGCGATGCGTCATGCAGTACCTTTAGAATTACCTGTATCGGTTAAAGTGAGACTCGGTTGGGATTCTTCCTCGTATAGTCATGAGATTGCAGATGCGGTGGCGCAAGGTGGTGCTACAGAAATCACGGTACATGGCAGAACAAAAGAAGATGGCTATAGTGCAGACAAAATTAATTGGCAGGCTATTGGTGATATTCGCCAAAGACTCTCAATACCTGTGATTGCCAATGGTGAAATCTGGAACCGTGAAGATGCATTAGCTTGTTTAGCTACAACAGGGTGTGATGCGATAATGATTGGGCGTGGTGCAATGAATACACCTAACTTAAGTCGTGTTGTAAAAGGCATAGAAGCTAAAATGTCATGGCAGGAGGTTATTCAATTATTAAAGCGTTATATTCGTTTAGAAAAACGTGGTGATACGACGATCTATCATGCATCACGCATTAAACAGTGGTTTAGCTATTTAAGAAAAGAATATCCAGAGGCGGATGCGTTGTTTAGGCAAATCCGAACATTAAAAACGTCGCCAGAAATTGCAGTCGCAATAGAGGCTCTGTAGTTTAAACAACCATTTTATTTGATAAAAATAGTGCTTATTAATCAGCACTATTTTTTTGTTCATTAAGCAATGATATTTCTATTTATCTTAAATATAGTGTTACTTATCTCTAATAATTGGAAAAAATAACTATTTCGACTTACACTCAATAAGTGGCATTTTTAGGTATGTTGTTTATATCATGACTATTTTAGGGGGAAATATGGGAATTCTTGCTTGGATTATCTTTGGTTTGATCGCGGGTATTTTGGCGAAATTCTTAATGCCAGGCTCTTATGATATTGGTCTGATATGGACTTGTATTCTGGGTATTGTGGGTGCGGTTGTTGGTGGCGCAATCAGTAGCTTCTTTGGTAAAGGTAAAGTGGATGGTTTTAACTTTGGTAGCTTTGTTGTTGCCGTTATTGGTGCCATTGTTGTACTCTATCTTGCCAAGATATTCGCCAGTTAATGCATTTATACTCAATCATGATAATAAACCCGCTTAATATGCGGGTTTACTTTTTAAGGCAAAGACTGATTAAGTTAGCATTCGCAAGGAAGAGCACTCTCTGCGCCCCATTGCGCCCAAGAACCGTCATAAAGTGCGATAGACTGACAACCTAATATTGTTAACGCTAAAAATAACACTGCGGCAGTCATACCTGAACCACAGGTAACAATGACGGGTTGTGATAAATCGACACCAGCCTGCTCAAATATTTGCTTTAATTCAGTTTTACCTTTTAATTGCCCATCAACAACTAACTCATTCCAAGGCACATTTTTACTACCAGGAATATGTCCACTACGCAAGCCTGGGCGGGGTTCTGGTGCTCTACCATAAAAGCGATCAGCAGAACGCGCATCAATCATCTGTTTTTGCTTTGTCGCTAGATTATCAATAAGTTGCTGTTTATTAGCATAATGTTGGGCGTGACGTTCAACTACAAATGGAGATGTTGCTGGTGTCTTGATAGTTTCACCTTGTTCTATAGCAAATCCAGCATCAATCCATGCTTGTAGACCGCCAGCAAGAATGCGCACATTACGACAACCTAGTGTTGTGAATGTCCACCAACCTCTAGGAACAGAAAATAAGTTGCCTTGATCGTAAAGAATAACCGTCGTGGTATTAGAGATACCTAATTGCGTCAGCGTTTCTGAAAATAGTGTGTCAGACGGCAACATATGTGGCAATGTTGTCGTTTTATCTGCGATTTCATCAAGATCAAAAAAATGAGCATGTGGAATATGGCGCTCAAGATAAAGCGCTTGATAGTCAATCTGTTGTGTTGGCATTGGTGCACTGACATCTAGGATCACAAGATCAGAGTTATTTTGATGTTCAAATAGCCATTGGGGAGTAACAAAGTAATCGTATTCCACGGTGCGACCTCATTTATTTAGCAGAAGATGAGCTGTCTGGGATAGCTGGAAATTGTTGTGCAGGTGACGTTTCATGTTGCGCTTTTTCTGTTTCTATTGGTGTAGTGGAGCGAGTATAGATATTTAAACCCGCAAGAAAAACACCACCGATAGAACCAAAAGCAAGGAGTGCGATAATGACAATAATTATTTTTTTCATAATGTTCATTTGCAGATGAATGTTGCGCAAAAGTATATCGAGATATGAAGTTGAAACAAGTATTAAGTGGGCTTAATCGACAAATGATGGTGGTTAGAAAGTTTATTTTTTGGGGAAAAGCAAGGGAGAGTAGATAAATAAACAGACTATTTATTTTTATAAATAGTCTGAGTAGGGTTAACGTTGGCGTTAATTATTTCAATCAAAGGTTACAGTCAATGATAAGAAAAAATCCCTTAAACTCAGGAGTAAATGAGTTTAAGGGGAAGGGTAACGCAACTTAATTAGGAATATAAAAACCAGAATGTCATCGCTAAGTTCACAATAGCCGCGACAGCCATAGGAATAGCAGTGCGTTTAACTATTTGGAACGGTGAGACATTCGCAATACCTGCAATGGCGACAATGGCGGCGGTAATGGGTGAAACAGTACGGCCGAAACTTGTCATTATTTGCATGGGTAAAATTAAGGTAATCACATCGACTTTTAAGAAGGCGGCAATTTTAGGTGTTAAGGCTGCAAATGAGAAAAATGCGGCATTGCCCGAACCCATTAAAAAGGCGGCTAATGCAAGAATGGCACTCATTACAATAATCATGGCTGCAATTCCGAAACCTGCATCTTGAGCAGAACTAATTAGTGTATCGACGGCACCACTTTTTAGTAAACCATTCGCAAAGAACTCACCGGAGACAATTAACGATACTACTAAGACAAATTGCTTACCCATTCCTTCAAAGAACAGCATAAAGCTATTCATTACCGCTTTTGCATCGCGTAAGCGAACATATTCAAAAAGAAGTGCAATCACAGTACTAATAATCATCGCTGTGGTGACTTCTAATTTAATATAAGGGTGTAGCAAAGGACTGAAGCCAATAATCAGAATTAAAGGGATCACGGGTAATAAGGCATAAGATAACGGAATTTTATTATCTTCTTCTTTTACAGAATCAATCGTTGTTGGGTCAAAAACAAATCCTTCACGTTTATCCCACCAGCGCTGAATAAAGAAGTGAGTGATGGCAACAGCAATAATAATAGGAATAGTGATCGGTAACTGATGTTGAACAAAATAGACGGCAGGTTCAATATCCGCTGTTTTCGCAGCCATAATCACGTTACCAGAACCGGGACCATGGTCGATAAACTGGCAACATCCAATAACACCTAAAGCGGAAAGTGGACTAATACCAGAACGAATTAATATCGGGTACATAGTGACCATCAACAGCATACCTAAACCCGCATGGCTAGGAATAAAGATAACCAAGATTTGGGTGACTAGAAATGAAATCACTAATAATAAGTAAGGCGATTTTATCGCTTTTAATGGTTTCTCAAAAATCGCGAATAAAGCACGGCTTGCGCCAACGTGTTCCATATAACGAGAGAAACCCGCAATGGCCATTAATGTTAAACCAAGACCCGCTAGGCGAGAACTCATAATATTCGTAAAGATTTGGAAAATATCAAAATATTTAAATTGAGTGGATTTATTTTCTGGCAATAACGGATTAAGGTCGAGAGATGCCGTTAAGAGTAATAGCAACAACCCGCCGAGTAATAATACTGGTTGAGGCTTATAACCTCGCGCCAGTAAATAAACCACCAACGCTGTTACCAGCGCGGCAATGATTAAACCTGTCATAGTGAATTCCCCGGTAATGACGCAATATTTTTTGTTATTGGTTTAATGCTGAAAAAGCTTGTGTAATATCTGCAATAAGATCGTCAGTTGCCTCAAGACCAATATGTAAACGGACAAAAGGACCATGACCTTCACGCCAATCAGATGCTGTTCTTGCACCAACAACATTGGCCGGTAATGCAAGGCTTTCGAATCCCCCCCAAGATGCACCAATCCCAAATAGCTCAAGCGCATCAATAAATTGCTCTGATTGTTTTGTGGTAAATTCTTGTTTGAACTCAATAGTTAATAGGCCGTTACTGCCTTTGCAGTCACGTTTCCATAAATCATGACGAGGGTGATTAGGTAATTCAGGGAACCATACTTTTTCAACTTCTGGACGAGTCTCTAACCACTGGGCGATAGTCAGAGCCGATTTACCATGAGCGGCAATACGTTGGCCTAATGTCCTCATTCCGCGAAGTACTAGTGCTGCATCATCAGGACTACTGGCTTGACCTAATGCTTCGGGTAATGCACCAATTTTTTCCCATGCTTTTTCATTGGCGACCATAATGCCCATCATGACATCAGAGTGACCGCATAAATATTTAGTTGCTGCAATAACTGAGACATCAGCGCCTAATTCCAGTGGGTTATAAAGCCATGCAGAGCCCCATGTATTATCAACACCGACAGGAATATTTCTTTCATGAGCAATACGGCAGATTTCAGGTAAGTCGAGCATTTCATAAAGGAGTGAGCCTGGAGATTCGACAAAAATAAGCTGTGTATTTTGCTGAATTTTCTGTTCAAAATCTGAACCGTCGGTTTTAAAGAAGCTATAAGCAATATTATTGGGTTCAAGGAAAGCAGAAGCGATTTTACGCACAGGTTCATAAACGGAATCGGCAAATAAAACATGCCCGCCACTGCGTGCATATCCCATAATGGTCACTGCGATAGCCGCCAAACCGGTAGGGAACAATTGAGCACGATGACCACCTTCTAGTTCTGTCACTAAAGCTTCTAAAGCAAAAGCGGTTTCGGTACCACGAGCGCCATAACTCAATACACGCTCTGTCGCACGACGATCACGTACATCACGCCAGCTTTTAATTGAGTCAAAAACAATAGTACTGGCTCTCATAACAGGTGGATTAATGGGACCAGAAGTCTTAATTTCTTGACGTCCACTGTGGATTAATTTTGTTTGTTTATTTTGTTTCATTATTAATATCTCCAAATATAGAAATAGAGTTCCCCGGTAATTAAATAAAATGATTAATTACTGTTTGTACTTATTTTGTTTCTATTATTTATAACAAACTTATTTATTTTTAAAATAGCTATTTTCTAAAAATGATGATCTCCCTCTAACTTTTTAGCATTAATTATTCTAATTGAATCTTAAATGTTATTTAAGATTCAAAAGTTATAATTCATAAATAAAAGATTATTTATAACATATTGAATTAATGTTACTTTTTAATTGATAAGAAATATTTGAAATTAGATTAAAATTATCAAAGTGTTTTTTTAGAGATTATATTGCATAAATAAAATAACAATCTAACAAGTCGTTTGATTAAAAAAACGATTTTTTTTATTATTCTTTTAACAGGGGAAATAATTATGGGAACCAGCGTTTTCGATTCGGTTTTATTAAAGAATTTATGGTCAACAGAAGAGATGAGAACTATTTTTTCTGATAAAACAAGAATGCAAAATTGGCTTGATTATGAAGCGGCATTAGCCATTGAACAAGCTGAATTAGGTTTGATCCCAAAAGAAGCAGCTAAAGTTATTGCAGATACCGCGAAACTTGAAAAGCTCGATATGGATTATGTATTAGAACAAGTGCGCCTTACTCGCCATCCATTAGTGCCAACAATTCGTGGTTTAGAACATGCTTGCCCAGAACACTATGGGGAATATGTTCATTTTGGGCCAACCACTCAAGATGTAATTGATACCGGCCTTGTGCTTCAACTCAAAGAAGCGCATCACACTTTTTTACGTGATATCAAAGTATTAGGTCGTGCATTACTTTCATTAAGTGAACGACATCGCAATACGCCAATGGTTGGACGTACATTAGCTTTACAAGCTCTACCTATTACTTTCGGTCATAAAACGGCGATTTGGTTAACTGAATTAGCACGTCATTACCAACGCCTTAAAGAAATTGAGCCTCGTTTATTTGTTGGCAGTGTTGTCGGTGCGGTGGGGACAAAAGCCTCTTTAAGTGATAAAGCTGATGAATTAGAAGCTCGCGTATTAAAACGCTTAGGCTTAGGCGTACCTGAAATTTCATGGCAACCTGCACGTGATAGATTCAGTGAATATGGTATGTTGATTGGCTTAATTAGCGGAACTTTAGGTAAAATTGCCAATGAAATCCTACTATTAGCACATAACGAAATTGATGAGTTATCTGAACCGTTTAGTAAAGGACAAGTGGGTTCTTCGACTATGCCACATAAACGTAATCCAGCGATTGTAGAAAATGCGGCCTGTGTTAGTAATACCTTAAAAGCAAATCTTTCTGTACTAACAGACATGATGAAACATCAACATGAGCGTGATGGTGCTATTTGGAAAATGGAATGGAAAATCATGCCAGAAATGTGCCTGATGTTATCTGTTATCTTCGATAATATGAAAACAGTATTAGGTGGATTAAATGTGCATGTAGAAAAAATGCGCGAAAATATGGACATATTGGGCGGTTTTATGTTGGCAGAGCGTGTGATGTTTGCATTATCTGATAAAGCAGGTAAACAAACCGCACATGAAATTGTGTATGAAGCATCCATGTCAGGACAAGAAGAAGGCATAACCTTCGTCGAAGCGATTAATCGCGATACGCGTATCCGTGATCACATCACTCAAGAAGAGCTTGATGCTCTTTTAGATCCAACAACGTATGTAGGAAATGCGCCGGCCCAAGTTGATCGTGTTGTCGCACAAACCAAAGCTTCTGGCTGGTTAAATGACTAAGTGACTTAATTACATCCAATCTTCTTATTATCTAAAAGCCGGTGATATTGCTGGCTTTTTCTTATCTATCCTGAGGTGTTTATGACATTGAGTCAGCAGTTAGCCCAATTTATTACTACAACCACTTTCTCTGATTTACCTGTTCAAGTTGTTAGTCAAGCCAAAATTCATTTATTAGATACATTAGGTGTCGCACTTGCTGGAAGTGTGCAACAAAGTGCTATTCAAAGTCGTCAAGGTGTGGCTTTTTTACCTGATAGCCAAGGTAACATTCCGATTTGGGGAAGTTCGCTAACAGCAAGCACTACAGTGGCGGCACTAACAAATGGTATTGCATCACATGCCTTAGATTTTGATGATACACACACTGATTCGATTGCACATGGTAGCGCGGTATTAACGCCGATTGCTTTTGCATTGGGTGAGTCTATTGGTGCTTCATCAAAAGATATTTTAACGGCATGGGTGATTGGCTGGGAAGTGGCAGCAAGAGTAGGCTTAGCAAGCCATAGTGGATTTCATCAGCGAGGTTTTCACGCCACAGCAATTGCGGGAATTTTTGGCGCAACAGCTTGTGCCGCTTCACTATTAAAGTTAACGCCAGAACAAACTGTGAATGCAATAGGCCTAACAGGAAGCCAAGCAGGAGGTGTGGCAGAATATCTTACTAATAGTTCATCTTCTAAATGCTTTCATGCGGGATGGGCTGCACAATCAGGTATTATTGCCGCATCACTAGCAAAAGGTGGAATGACAGGCCCTGAAACGATATTCGAAGGTCGCTATAGTCTCTACCAAACTCACGGTATTCGAGAACAAGCACAACCCGAACAAGTGGCATTGGGATTAGGTAAACGATGGGAATTTTTAAATGTTTCTATTAAGCCTTATCCGGTGTGCCACTTTGCTCATGCGACTGTTGACTGTGGACGTAATCTGCTGAAAAAAGGGGTCACGGCTGATGATATTGAGAGCGTGGAGTGCGTGGTTGATCCTGTCGCAGCCGCTTTAATTTGTGAACCACTTGAAACAAAATGGGCACCTCAAACAGCTTATGGAGCAAAATTTAGTTTGCCGTGGCTATTTGCTGTGGGCTTTTTAGATAATGCATTAACGTTATCTTCATTATTACCCGAAAACTTACAACGTGAAGATATTCAATCGTTAGCGAAGCGTGTAAGTTATCGTTATCCTGAAAAAGCTGAAATACCATTCCCAACATATTTTCCAGGATTAATTTTTGTGACATTAAAAAATGGTGAAAAGATCACCGAGAGATTAGATATTCAATATGGTAATCCACAAAATCCAATGACTGATAAGGATGTGATCAGTAAATTTTACGATAATGCTTCATTAGTGATGCAAGATAAACAATTGACTCAACTCGTTGAAAAAACGTTGGATTTTGAGAATGTCACTCTTTCTGAGATTACACAATTATTGCGTATTGAAGAAAACACTAATTAAGTTAAAAATAACGTCAATAAGATGATGAAGTGAAGGATTGGTTTGGTCTATCCAATCCTTTTTTTATTGCCTTGCACACATAAATTCAGATGTACATACAATTTTTTCACCAATACGAACAATACCAAAAAAGCTAACAATAGTGCGTCGTTGTCGGCGAAACTGAATATCCAGATGTAGCTGATCACCCGCTTTTACCGCATCATAAAACCGTGCATTTTTTATACTGGCAAAATAACATTGCTGGCCTTCTTCCATAGGAGAAAGGTAGTAATGTGCAAGGATCCCTGCCGCTTGAGCCAGACTTTCAAGGAGTAATAAAGGTGGGTAAAACTCACCAAAAACAACCGTATCATTGGTAGTGACATTTTTTATTGCGATTAATTTGCCACAGGCAAGTTCGGCTGGCTCAGAAATAACGCCATCAATTAATAAGAATGGATAACGATGAGGTAATATTTCCATTATTTCACTGACTGAAATGGGCATATATTTTCTCCTCGTTATGGTGATAGAACAAATCGGATCCTGCAACAATAGTGGCTATTATTTCATTCTTATTCAATATCGTACAGCATATTGAACTGAATGGTATGCGAAAGCGATAACAAAGACTAAAATTGTAAAAAATTTAGCCTTTGTTATTTCTAAATAAGAATAGTTTATTAATCAAGTTGAGCAATAATTTGGCGTAGATCCGCTATTGCAGCATCATTTAAAGGCGCTTGCGGTAAAATGGGATCACCTACGTTAAAACCTTGAATATTGAGAGAGGCTTTAATGCATGATGCCAGTGAATATTTAGTAAAGGCTTCATTGAGTTGCCACATTTCTTTTTGTTTTGCCAATGCGGTATCAAAATTGCCTTTTGTTGCGAGTTCATACAGTTCAACACATTGTTTTGGTAAGACGCAAGCAGGGCCTGCCATCCAACCAACACCACCCAGCTTTAATACAAGCAATGGAATATGAGCAGAGGCGCTGAAAATTTTGGCGCGTTCACCAAAGGTGTTGATCATGGTGAGTAAACGACCTGTATTGCTTGACGCATCTTTAATATATTCAATATTCGGGATATAGCTAAGTTCATTGAATAAAGAGATAGGGAGAACATCACCTAAAAGCCCAGGATTTGTGTAAATTGTCATGGATTTTTCAGGAAAGGCTTCAGCGATAGTTCTGAAATAACCCGCTTGCGCTGTTTCGCTTAATGGGTACATTTTTTGTGATATCAGCACCATGCCATCTACACCTAATTGGGCGTATTGTTCAGCCTGATGACAGGCATCTGCGGTTGAAAAACTTGCGACACCTGCAATAACAGGAACCCGCCCCGCAGTTTGATCAACCGTAATACGCACAATTTCATTACGTTGCGCTTGAGAGAGATAAGCATATTCACCAGTGCTACCTAATGGACTTAGTCCATGAACACCACACGAGATCAAATGCTCAATCAAGTGGCGTAATGAGACTTCGAGGATCGTGCCTTTTGTTTGATCAACAGGGGAAACAAGGTAAGGAAAAATACCATGAAATTGGGTCATAATCGGTGTCCTGTTCTATGGTGTTAATATTTTATTACTTTGGTTATTAACGATATTATTTCATTCAGATATTTTATTCTTGTTGAAGAGTTATATCGGCATGATTAATAACTTCATTTTGTTCATTTTTTAATGAATCAAACAGTATTTGTGCTGCTTTTCCTGGGCTATTGGCATTGAGATACAGGTTATAACGAATTGCGGGTAAAGCGGGTAATCCTTCTTTTTCGCCTAAAATACGCAAATCATCACCTGAAAGCTCAATTGACCGCGCCATAATACCTAAACCTGCACGTACCGCAGCTCTAGCTCCTGAAAGCGTTGTAGCCATATAAGCAATTCGCCAACGAATGCCTTGTTGATCAAGGTGATTTATCATCATATCGCGGTATGTGCTGGGTTCATCTAGTACAACTAATGGCAATGGTTCATCAAGATCAAATCTGAAATGTTTTCCGCAATACCATAAGGAAGGGGAGACACGCAGGACAATTTTGGGATACCCCACATGTTCTTCGGTGGAAATAGCTAAATCAAGCTCGTTATTTTCTAGCATCGACATTAAAAACGGACTACGTTTAACAATGATTTCCATAATAAGGCGTGGATATGCACCTGAAAAACGTGCGAGAAGGTCTGGTAAAATCGTGTTTGCCGTATCATCAGGGGAACCAATTTTTAAGATCCCATCGATTTCTTCATGCATTAATGAAAGACAAGCTTCATCGTTCAGACGTAAAATACGGCGAGCATAATTGAGGAGTTGCGTGCCTGCTTCTGTCAGTGTTTTATTTCTGCCTTGGCGAGCAAAAAGTTCTTTACCTATAAGGGATTCAAGTCGCTGCATTTGCTGGCTAACCGCAGATTGAGTACGACAAACAGATTCTGCGGCTGCGGCAAAGGTATTTCCATCGACAACGGCAACAAAGGTTCGGAGTAAATCAAGTTCTAAGTTAAAAATAGGGCGCTTTGCAGAGGTCATTATAGGTATCTCTTAACTGGTGTTGTGTTTTAATAAAACCAATAAATCATATTTTTATAAAGCTATTTTTAATGTGACGTAACGAATACTCATACTATGAAGAGTTGAATTAATAATCTATAACAAAGCTCAATAATTTCGAGATGTTATCCATTCTTTGATGAAAAAAGAGAGTAATTAAAGGTAACTACTGATTTTTATACAGTATTATGAGACAATAGCACCTTTCTTAAAATCAGCTACAGAGTGGTTATGTCCCTTTCTCAATCAGTTAAAACTCAAATAAGTCAGTGGTATAAAGCTCTCCCCGAATATATTGATGGGTTTATTCCCCGTGCGCCACAGCGTGAAATGATCGCTGAAGTAGCCAAGACTTTTTCTGATGAGATGGGACGTCATTTAGTAATTGAAGCGCCAACAGGTGTAGGAAAAACACTCTCTTATCTTATTCCTGGTATTGCAATTAGTCGTGATGAGAAAAAACCACTGATAATCAGTACGGCAAATGTGGCACTGCAAGATCAAATTTTTAGCAAAGATCTCCCCTTATTAAAAAAAATCATTCCTGACCTTACGTTTACAGGTGCTTTTGGCCGTGGGCGTTATTTATGTCCTCGTAATTTAGATGCTATCTGTGCGACTGAAGGCGAGCAAATCGACTTAATGTTTTTACTTGAAGACAAAGTGGATGTGGCAACCAGTGCAGAAAGAGAAATTTGCCAAGAATTAAAAAATGATTTTACGAGTTTTGGCTGGGATGGTTTGCGCGATCATCATAAACGGGCATTAACAGATAGTTTATGGCGCAAAATTAGCACAGATAAAATGAACTGCTTAGGACGCAATTGTCAATATTATCATCGTTGCCCTTTTTTTATTGCTCGCCGTGAAATTGATGAAGTTGATGTAGTGATCACCAATCATGCTTTAGTGATGGCGGCAATGGAAAGCGAATCTGTGTTACCGGATGCTAAAAATATGCTATTGGTGCTAGATGAAGGGCATCATATTCCTGATGTTGCGCGAGATGCACTTGAAGTGGAAGGGGAAATTACCTTAGTTGCCCTTAATAATCAGCTCGATAATATCACTCGCCATGTTAGTCAGTATTTAGCGCAATTTATTCCAGCAAGGCCACCTAAATTGGCTGATCCTATTCGTTTTGATGCCCATATCGCTAAGTTACGTGAAGCTTATCAAGAGGTTGATACATTTACGCGCGTGTTATTACCAGAGCGTAGTGAACAAGATGAATATCTCTTTCCATTAGGCCAATTACCTGAACAACTTTTGCTAAGTTGCCAAACCTTATTTAAGTTAACGGATGGATTAAAAATGTTAGGTGAGGCGATTTTAAACGATTTAACAGAGCGTACAGGCAAAGAAGATGTTGTGCGTTTACATCGTGCTATTTTAACTACCAGTAGAATGGTGGGCTATTTAGAAAATATGGCCAAACTGTGGCGCTTAGCAACATTAGAACAGACGTCAAAAGCTCCCGTATCAAAATGGCTGACTCGTCGTTACGATAAAAAGCAGTCTCATCTCTATTTTCATTGTGCTGGCATTCGTGTTAGCGAACAACTGACGCAATTGTTATGGAAAAATATCCCACATGTGGTTATTACTTCTGCGACATTACGCTCATTAAATAGCTATTCTCGTATTCAAGAATTAACAGGCCTAAGTGAGCATTTTGATGATCGCTTTATTACGTTATCTTCACCTTTTGAACATAAAGAGCAAGGTAGATTAGTTATTCCCAAAATGCACTATGAACCTACGATGAGCTATGAGCGTGAACATTTAAAAGAGATGGCTCAATATTTTCGACAAGGAATGGAAGAAAATAATCATCGAGGACAATTGGTTTTATTTAGTAGCCAACGGGCAATGGACGGCTTTTTGGAAGAAGTGAAAGATTTACGTTTATGCTTATTAGTACAAGGGGATCAGCCTCGTTATCGATTGGTAGAAACACATTGTAAGCGTATTGATGCGGGTGATAATAGTGTATTGATTGGTTTGCAATCATTTGCTGAAGGGCTTGACTTAAAAGGAGATTATTTAACACAGGTGCATATTCATAAAATTGCTTTCCCTCCTGTGACTGATCCTGTCATTGTGACAGAAGGTGAGTGGCTCAAATCACTGAAACGTTATCCATTTGAAGTGCAAAGCTTACCAAGTGCATCATTTAATTTAATTCAGCAAGTCGGTCGTCTTATTCGTAGTCATCATTGTCACGGTGAAATTGTCATTTATGATAGGCGTTTGCTAACTAAAAATTACGGGGGACGTTTATTAACGGCGTTACCTGTTTTTCCTATTTATCAACCTGATATGCCTAAAATAAATAAAAAAAGACTACCTAAAGAAAGGTAGCCTTTTTAAGTTATAATTATAACGTATTATATTATCAATTAATTCTCAATATTAGCTTCAATAAACCATAAGAATTTATCAAGATCACGTGATGCGGCTGTAAACATATCCGCGGTATCTTCGTCTTCAACTTCATCAATGGCTTTACGAATATCATTTGCAACGATAGCATAACGATCGGCCAGTGCTTTTAAGTGATCTTGCACATCGTGAATATCCAGAGGATAAGCTTTCAATGGGGTTTTCTTACTGACAACCTGTGCTGTGCCTAATACAGTGCCACCTAATTGAACAACACGCTCTGCAAATTCATCAGTGTGCTCATTAATGGTATCGCGGAAGCCGTCTACCATCTCATGAACAGAAATAAAGTTTCTGCCACGCATATTCCAGTGAGCTTGTTTTGTAATGAGAGATAGGTCGATAAACTGCGTCACCATCTGTTGTAGTAATTCGATAGCATGCAGTTTTACACTATCATCGAGATTATTACGGGTATAAAGCAGAGTTGAAGGTGTGGATTTGACTAATTTAGCAGTACTCATAATCGTTCTCCCTAAATAATTAATAAATCATTATCTTAATTTCTGTTAATTATGATAGTGAATTATTAATGGTTAGTCTTATCGATTGATACTATTAAATTGATAGGTCATCTATTAAAAAAATCTAATCTATCGAAATAGTCTATTTAGGGTAAGACAATGAGCGAAAAATAGCAATGATAGGTCAGTAAAGTTATTATTTAATAAGTAAAAAGGATCATAAGATCCTTTTAAAACTAATATTAATTTCTTACTGAGTAAAATGAGTTAAATATCTATTTTATTTCCTCAATTTTGGTTTTGCTTTTCATGGTCGTTGTTGAACCAATAGAGGCTAAAACAATAAAGGCTAAGGCAACCCATTGTATTAACGTCAAATGTTCATGTAAGAAAATAATACCAATAAAAGCTCCCATACAAGGCTCTAAGCTCATTAAAGTACCAAATGTTTTAGCTGGTAGACGCGTAAGTGCGATCATTTCTAAGGTATAAGGGAATGCGGTTGATAAAATCGCAATCGCCAAAGCAATAGGTAAAATAGACCAACTAAACATAATGTCAGGACTGCTTTGTAACATACCAATAGGAACAAAAATAAAAGCCGCAACTAATGAGCCAATAGAAACCGTTGCCGCGCCGTAACCTTTACCTGCACGTTGTCCGAATACAATATATAACGCCCAACCTACACCGGCACCCAGTGCATAAAGGATACCTAGAGGATCTAATCCATGAATATTATCGCCAATAGGCAGCAATAATCCTAAACCTGCAATGACTAAAATTATCCATAAAAAGTCGATGGCTCTGCGCGATGAAAACATAGCAACAGCTAAAGGGCCTGTAAATTCAAGGGCAACCGCAATACCTAAAGGAATGGTTTCAAGGGCGAGGTAGAAAAGGTAATTCATTGCCCCTAACGATAAACCATATAAAAACAGTGGCATAATTGACTCGCGGTTAAATTTGAGCCGCCATGGTTTAAAGATAAAAAAGAGGATCAATGTGCCTAATAATAGACGTAACGCCGTTACCGCAGGGGCACCGATAACAGGAAATAGGCTTTTAGCAAGGGATGCGCCACTTTGTATCGAAAGCATAGAAAGAAGCAAAAGAAGCACAGGATAAAATACCTGTAATTTAGCTGAGTGTCTGGCTGACAACATCCTATAAAACCTCGTCAATAATCAATCGTATGTGTGCTCTGTTAGCGAAATAACAAAGGATCGCATAATATAAAATAAAATTACGTGCTTTAATATAGTTATTTATTAATAAATATTTTTATTTAAATTTAGTTGAATAAATTTAGTTAAAATACAAGTCAATTAATATTGAATAAAATAAAGAATAGGATAATTTAAATATAAGATTTAATAATAATTAAAGATATATGCATGATAAAAGTGCAAAAACACTTTTTTTAACCTTTTTTATCAAAGTAGGCTTAAGTATAATTCGACATTCGTTTTAACTAGCAAAATGAGAATAAAAAATGAATAAAATAAAATCTATCGCTGTGTATTGTGGTTCTAGTTTAGGGGCCTCACCTATTTATAAAGAACAAGCCATTATTTTTGCCGAAGAGCTGGTTAAACGTAATATTACCTTAATTTATGGAGGAGCAAGTGTGGGAATTATGGGTACACTTGCAGATACAGTATTAGCTGAAGGCGGAAAAGTAATTGGGGTTATTCCTACGCTATTAGAAGGGCGTGAAATTTCTCATAAAAATCTGACTGAACTGCACGTTGTTGAGACCATGCATCAGCGTAAAAGCAAAATGATAGAACTAGCAGAAGGTTTTGTCGCTTTACCTGGTGGTTTTGGTACATTAGAGGAGTTTAGTGAAGTCTTTACATGGAGCCAAATTGGGTTGCATAAAAAACCCTTGGGCATACTTAATATTAATCAGTTTTATTCACCATTATTAATGATGATTGATAAAATGGCGGACGAACAATTCCTACATGAAAAATATCGCAATATGGCAATTGTAGAACAATGTCCTATTCAATTATTAGATAAGTTTGAAACATATATTGCACCTCCGGTAAAAACCTACAACAAATAAAGGTAAAAAATGATAATAATAAGAAAAGCAATTTTTTCTGATGTGGAAGAAATTAATGCACTTTACTCGGTTTTATTTAATGAAATGGCAAAATTACAACCCGATCGATTAAAACCAGGTAAGCAAGATGAAGCTTTTATTATTAATGGAATAAAAAATAATAAGTTTCATCTGTTAGTGGCCGATTTAGACGGTAAAATTGTTGGATTTAGTATGGCGCAAATACAAGAAACGCCAATGTTTAACTGCTTAGTGCAACGTAAATACGCCTATATTTATGATATCGTTGTTGATCCTACTATTCGTAGTCAAGGCACTGGGAGCTTATTGCTTAACGCCATGAAAGAGTGGGCGAAATCAGAGAAAATGACGCATCTTGAGTTATCGGTATTAGCTGAAAATAGTGCAGCTAAGCGTTTTTACGAGCGAGAAGGATTAAAAGAAGTAAGCACTGTAATGGGGATTACTTTGTAGCAGATTAAATTTATCTTAATTCTCATGGGATTAAGTGCATAGATAAAAATAAACCCGCTTTACACGGGTTTATTAATTATATTATTCAGCTAAATTGTGGGTTTCCCCGCTATGATCGTACACAATACCCTGACATTTTCAACATCTTCTGCCGATATTTCAAACAGGTTTCTATCTAATACAATAAAATCAGCAAATTTTCCGACTTCTAATGATCCAATTTGTCTCTCCATATCCAATGCCTGAGCGGCATTAATGGTAGCAGCTCGTAAGACTTCAATTAATGTAAGATTGCGATCGTTATCAAGGCGTGGGCTTGTGACATTTTTTTGGCGCGTCATTGCAACTTTAAAATTGTACCATTCATTAAGTGGATCTATCGGCCAGTCGCTACCAAAAGCCACGGTGACGCCTGCATCAATAAATTTTCCTGCCGTTTCCAAATAGTCACAGCGAGATTTACCTAGCATTTCAATATCTTTTTCGATATTGCTCTGCTCTACAGCAGCCCATTGGAAGGAGAGAAAAGGGGTGGTTTTTAGTTGTGTAAAACGAGCATAATCTTTTTCACACATCAATTCATTATGCGCAAGCCCCGGTCTAATGTCTTTTTTAGGTAAGACTTTACGCATTTCACTGATAGCATCCAGTGCTGTGCTGATTGCACCTTCAGCAACGGTATGAATATGAGGATGATAACCCTCACGAGCAATTTCTATGATTAATGGCGTTAAGATTTCAGGTGAAAAATAGAGGTCACCAACATGTTCAGATGGTTGCCAATGTGGTGTGTCATCTGTGCCCACATTGATGCGATATGGTGCGTGTAAACGAGCTGTCATAATCGGCGCTTGTAATACACCATCAAGAAAAAGTTTAATATGACGGATAGCAACGCTGGGTTGAGCATTTTCGCTGATTTGATGCCATTGTGAAAAACGAGTTGTAGCATGGCGTACCGCGTTTGGAATATCATCAATAGATGGCACATCATCGGGTGTGATTTCAACGGCATTTTCAACACGAAGGGTCAGTTCACCGGCTTTTCTTAATGTATTAAAGGCGCGTAATTGAGGTTCACCCGCACGCGCATCCATAATGGTGGTTACGCCTTGTTCATTTAATAATTTTTGAACATGACGGGCTATGTGTAGGTTTTGTGCTTCAGTGAGTGGAGGCAAGCTATCAATGGCTTGCATTGCGGGGGCATCTTCAAGAATGCCAATGGGAGTTCTATCGCCATCACGCTCGATATTTCCATCAGGAGGATCGGGTGTTTCAGCAGTGATATTTAACAGTTCTAAAGCTCGAGAATTAGCAAGAACGCTATGACAATCACTGGAAAAAAGTAAAATAGGGCGAGTCGTATTTAGGGTATCAAGGTGATAACGTGTCATTTGTACACCTTCTGGTTGCATTCCTTCACGATACCATGCAGAGACCTTTAACCATTCGTTATCACTATTAATAAAATTTTCATCAAGGTATTTTTGAATGCGCGATAAAATATCATCGATAGAGAGTGATTGATAATCAAGATGGCAACCCGCTAATGTTGCACCACCCCAAAATGGGTGCATATGTGCATCAATAATGCCAGGCATAGCCATTTTTCCCTGTAAATCAATCAGTTCAGTTTTGTCATTACAGTAAGAAAGTAAACACTCTTTTTTACCTGTAGCTATAATTACACCCTGGTTTATCGCGATAGCATCAACAATATTATCATGATGATCCGCGGTATAAATAAACCCGTTGTAATAAAGAGTGTCTGCAATTTGAAATGTCATTCTTCTACCTTGTATTGCTTTTTAGCACGTTAAACTTGTGCTTAGATGAGTATCTGTGCTTATCGGGCATCCTGTTGCGTTTTGACGCGGGCGGTTATAGTAGAATTAAATCAAGTTGAATACTACAAGTGTGTTACATTGATTTAACGAGGAATATGACTTAAAACGCGATTAAAATGATGATAAAACAGGTGAACACCCTTATATTTGAGGGTCGATAAGGTAAGGTTGAAGACGTTAGGCTTACCTTATCGAAAAGTATCAGAGTGGTTAGTTGTCAGGTAAATTGGCGGAGCACACTTCGCAATGTGGGTTTTTAGGGAGCTTAAACTCACGAAATTGCATTCGCATTGCGTCAAACATTAATACTTTGCCATGCAAATTTTCACCGTAGCCAGTGAGTAACTTTATTGCTTCAACGGCTTGTAATGTACCGATAGTACCCACAACAGGCGCCATTATGCCCGCTTCAACACAACTCAAGGCGTTATCGCCAAAAAGGTGGCTCAGACAACGATAGCAAGGTTCGCCATTTTGGTAGGTGAATACACTGATTTGACCTTCCATACGAATAGCAGCACCAGATACTAGCGGTTTCTTCTGATGAAAGCAGAGACGATTAAGTTGTTCGCGCACAGTCACATTATCCGTACAATCCATAACAATATCATGTTGGCTAATAAGCTGTGCTAAAGCCTCATCTTCAAGTAATGCATCAACGGTTTCTATTGTGACATGAGGATTAATAGCTTCTAATGTGGCTTTTGCAGAGAGTACTTTGGGTTGACCAATCGTGGCATCGCGATGAAGAATTTGGCGCTGAAGATTAGAAAGAGAAACGGTATCAAAATCTAATAATGTAAGTTTCCCTACGCCAGCGGCCGTTAGATATTGCGAAGCGCTACATCCTAAGCCACCTGCGCCAACAATTAGTACAGAAGCGCTTTTCAACGCTTCTTGACCATCAAAATCAAAGCCTCGCAATACAATCTGGCGATTATAGCGTAGTGTTTCTTCATCGGTTAATTCTATACTCATAAAGGCTATTCGCTTTTTAACAGGGAATTAAATAGCTCGATAGTAACGGTTTCGCCCGCTGCGATTTTGCCTCGTTCACGCTCTAAAACGATAAAGCAGTTAGCAACACTAAAAGAGCTATAAACGTGAGAGCCTTGGTGGCCTGAAGTATCCACTTGCCAAACACCCTCAGCATTAATACTTGCAATACCACGTTGAAAATCAAGACGGCCTACTGATTTTTTCAATGATGATTGAGCTATGGCTTGGAAACGTTGTGGTGCTTTCCAATGACTAAAGCCTGACAAGCGCGCGATTAAAGGCTGAACCAATTGGTAGAATGTGACCGTTGCTGAAACAGGATTACCCGGTAAGCCACAGAACCATGCATGATGTAATCGACCAAAGGCAAAAGGTTTTCCTGGTTTAATGGCTAATTTCCAAAAACCAATTTCGCCAATTTCATCAAGAATTTGTTTGGTATAATCAGCCTCACCGACAGAAACGCCACCACTGCTGATCACTAAATCGGCTTCTTGATCTGCTTTTTTAAAGGTTTCACGGAGTTTTTCCGGTGAGTCAGGAATAACGCCTAAATCTAAAACTTCACAACCCAATTTTTCAAGCATTAGGCGGACAGCAAAACGATTGGTATCATAAATTTGCCCCGCTTTTAATGGCTGACCGATAGTTTGTAACTCATCACCCGTTGAGAAAACGGCAACTTTTAAACGTCGATAAACGTGTACAGTGGCGATCCCTAAAGAGGCGATTAAGGGTAATTGTGCTGTTGAAAGCTTAGTGCCCGCCGGTAATACAACCTCATTTTCCTTAATATCTTCACCAATACGGCGAATATTTTGGCCTTTTTTCGCTGGATGAGGAAAACGAATACCACTTTCGCTTATCTCTGCTTCTTCTTGCATAATGACAGTATCAACACCAGTAGGAACCATTGCCCCTGTCATAATGCGTACACATTGACCAGCAGGAAGTTCTCCCTCAAAAGGAATACCAGCGAATGATTTTCCTGCCACAGGAAGAGGAGTTTGAGCGTCTAAGTCAGCGTAACGAAGTCCGTAACCATCCATTGCAGAATTATCAAAAGGCGGAACATTGAGTGGAGATGTAATATCTGCACTTAGAATATAATTGGCTGCATTATTTAATGGGATGTTAAGGGTATCGGTAATTGCCAGCGGTTTTTCAAGTAGTTTTTCTAGCGCTTCATCAAGAGATAATAAACCGCTAACGTGACATTGACTCATTATATACTCCAAGATCTATCGAAATGTTCTGTTTTATTTCATGATACTAATCTATCACGATGAACATCATCATGTCAGAGATCATCTTGTGACTAGAAAGAAATGAAACATCTTGTTGCAAAAAATGTTAACTGTCAGGGGTTAATATGTTGCTTGTTCTATTATTAATAAACAGCACATTTAAAATGTATAAAACAATAAAACAAAATAATGGATATCAATGAATACTTCAAATCACCAAAGTCATTCAGCGCAAGCTTTTCATATCGCGTTTAGTGGTTTTCTTGCTTTAGTCGTAGCGATGGGAATAGGGCGTTTTACCTTTACACCACAGGTGCCACTGATGATTGCGGGATCTCAATTGACACTCACGAGCGCAGGTATTGTCGCGGCATTTAATTACCTTGGTTATCTCGCAGGCTCTTATGATGCCATGAGAGCTATTAACGGTGTGGGATATCGCTTGTGGGCTGGACTTTGGGGATCCGTTGTTATTACCTTGTTGTCTGCCTTTTTAAATGATGCCTTTACACACAGTATTGCCCGTTTTTTTATTGGTTGGGCAAGTGGCTGGACACTTGTGTTGGTAGCCTCATGGGCCAATGAGTTACTGGCTCGGTTAAATCGTCCTGCTTTAAGTGTTGCTGTTTATGCTGGTACAGGAGCGGGTATATTCATTAGCGGTATGCTTGCTGTATTAATTATGAAATGGCAAATGACGGCGATGGCTGGCTGGATTATTTATGGTTCACTTGCTTTTATTTGTGCAATATATGTGAGCTATCACCTTCCTAAACCTTGGGCGATGAGCCGAGAAAACGTAAAAGTTGCACCTTTAACACTGACCCCAGCAATGAAAAAGTTGATTTGGGGTTATACCTTTGCAGGTTTTGGTTATATTTTACCGGCCACATTTCTTTCTCAAATGGCGGCAGAGCGCTTTCCGGGTAGTTTAATTGCACAATTTGTTTGGCCTGTTTTTGGTGCTTCTGCTGCATTGTGTATTGGAATTGCCATTTTAACGCGTAATGTATTAAACACACAGTTACGATTAGCTATTACACTTTGGCTCCAAGCATTAGGCATTTTAATTGCAGAGTGGATACCAACAATAACAGGGCTTGCGATAGGTGCTTTTTTAGTTGGTGGCGGTTTGATGTGTGCAGTACAACTTGCTTTTTTACGAGGTCGAGAATTAGCGCCTGATCATGGGCGCTATATGGCGGGTTTACTCACGACTTTTTATGCCATTGGGCAATTAGTTGGTCCTGTTATATCTTCACTTTCAACAGCATTAACAGGAAAATTAGAACCCGCGCTTTACGTTGCCTTTATCGTGTTGATCATCGGTGGTTTTCTGGTGTGTTTAAATGAAAAAAATTAGATTTAAGCTAAAAATAGTTCACACAAAAATGCAATAATTTCATAACGAAAAATGCGGTATTGCTGGATAATGTGATTCAGGTCATCTAAAGTGTAGGTTGTTGTCGCTGAGCGTGACAACAGCGACTTAATTAATGTGTTTATCGGAGAGTCCAATGTCATCATTAAGTAAAGAGGCGCAATGGGTGCACGCTGCGTTAGTTGAACGCGGTTTGGAAACGCCTCTTCGTGAATCAAAGCTATCTCCAAGTGAGAGTAAACAGCAAATTGAACATCATATGACAGAAGTGATGAAGCTGTTAAACCTGGATTTAAGCGACGATAGTTTGGCTGAAACGCCTCGTCGTATTGCTAAAATGTATGTTGATGAAATTTTCTCAGGACTGGATTATCACAATTTCCCAAAAATCACGCTCATTGAAAATAAAATGCAAGTGGATGAAATGGTGACGGTACGGGATATCACATTAACCAGTACTTGTGAGCATCATTTTGTCACCATTGATGGTAAAGCGATTGTGGCTTATATCCCAAAAGATAAAGTGATTGGTTTATCTAAAATTAACCGTATTGTGCAGTTTTTTGCTCAACGTCCTCAAGTTCAAGAACGCTTAACGCAACAAATACTGATTGCATTACAAACGTTATTAGGCACAAAAAATGTGGCAGTTTCGATAGATGCTGTTCACTACTGTGTTAAAGCTCGTGGTATTCGCGATGCAACGAGTGCAACGACAACAACCTCATTAGGTGGGTTATTTAAATCGAGTCAAAATACGCGTCAGGAATTTTTGCGCGCTGTTCGTCATCTTTGAGATTTTAAATAAAAATGAATGAATCGTCTCATCAACGTATCGAATCGCTTGATGCGTTGAGAGGAATGGCGATCCTTGGCATTTTATTGCTCAATATTTCAGGTTTTGCATTATTAAGAGTGGCTTCCTTTAACCCTTTACATTCGGGGGAAGCTTCTTTTGGTGATCGTATAACATGGATGGCATTAAATCTCTTTGCTCAAGGCAAGTTCCTCTTTATTTTTGCATTACTATTTGGTGGTACGCTTTATTTGCTTTTACGCAAAGGCACACGCTTTAATTTATCACGCTTAATTGTGTTAGCGTTGATTGGTGTTATTCATACATTATTTATTTGGGAAGGGGATATTTTATTCCCATACAGTGTGTGTGGTTTATTTGTTTTTGCTTTTATCAAATCAATGACAATAAAGCACCAATTTATATTGGGTGCAATACTCTATTTTTGTGGCGCTCTTATATTGGGTGCTCTATTTTATTATTATCGCGATTTTATTGATACTGTTTGGTATAGCACACCCTATTCTCAATTGGCTGAATCAGATTGGAAAACAGGATCTTATTTAAATAGTGTCTATTATCGCTTGAGTGAATTTAGCCTTTTTATCTTTAATTTAGTACGCCAATATAGCTGGTTTTTGTTTGGTGCTATGCTGATGGGCGCTGCATTAATGGCATCTGGCTGGTTACAGCAGAAATTTAGTCGTTCCCATTATGGGAATGTAGCGTTTTTTTTCCTCACAATCAGTTTAAGCTTACAAACGGTTATTGTACTGGTGGATTATTTTCTTGATTGGGATTATCTCTGGGCAGCGGTTTGGGCGCAACCTTTGACTATGTTGATCCAAGTAATACAAAGTTTGGGGTATGTGGCGCTTTTTTATTGGAGCTGGGATATCATTCAGCACTCCTATTTTGCTTATGCTTTACGCTGTGTAGGAAAAATGGCGCTAACGACCTATTTAATGCAAAGTCTTATTGGCATCATTTTGTTTCAGCGCATGGGATTATTTAACCAATTTACCCTACCTGAACTGATGCCTTTTGTTGTGGTTATTTGGGCAATCAATGTTGCTTTTGCCATAATTTGGCTACGTTATTTTCCACAAGGTCCAATAGAGTGGATTTGGCGCAAATCAGCTACAAAATTAGCGCAATTCTTTTAGTTTTTCTCCTGATTATTGTCACTCAGAGGAAGTGATTCTACTTCCTCTGGTGAAACTGCAGGATATCCTTTTATGCCATCAGGAATAGATTGTATCGCAGGAATGGTTTCTGGTGGCCCTAAAAAGCGTGGCTCACGGTTTAAAATATACACATCAATCATTGCACCCGCTCTGGCAAATACTTCACGTATACGTACTTTAAACATACTTTTTGGGGATGCAACAGCGAAACATTGTGCATCAATCCCTTTTTCAAGAGCAATAAAAACGGCGCGTTCGCAATGAAAACGTTGGGTAATAATAGTAAAGCCATCCGTGCCAAAGACTTCCTTTGTCCGCACAACAGAATCTAGTGTTCTGAATCCTGCAAAATCCATTACGATACGAGAAGCTGGAATACCTGCTTTAATGAGATCTTTACGCATCGTATTAGGCTCGTTATAGCTATGCTTTGCATTATCTCCACTTAACAATAAATATTGAATTTTACCACTATTATAGGCATTAACAGCACCCTGTATGCGATATTGATAAAATTGATTAATGTAACCACTGGTGTAGTATTTGGATGTACCCAAAACCATTCCCACTTTTTTAGCGGGTAATTTATCAATATCTTCAAAGATATAAGGGCTTGTTTTCCACCCGATCCAGCGATCGCAGGCAATTAGCGTGACAGCAAGTAGAATAAACAGTGTAAGAAAGAGATAAATGAGGCGTTTTAGCATGTCCTTGCCTTAATGACGCATGACTTTAATAATGCTTAAGGCTACTTGAGCGGAGATAGGGAAGCAAGAAAAAAGCGCCTCATATTAAGTAATGACGCGCTTTTCAGAATGGTACTTAGTGACAAAAACTGACTTAGAATGACGTTCTTTTATAAATGCGGTATTCAGGTTGCCAATAATTACGTTCAATCGCTTCTTCTAAAGCCGAATCTGAGGTGACAGTAGCAACACCTTGGACTTGTGCTTCCTTTGCAACTTGTTTTGCAATATAACGCGAAACTTGTTGAATATCTGCCAGTAAAGGTAATAGAGAGCCATTACCGTCTTTTGCCATTGGTGAGCAATCAGCTAATGCACGACTTGCAACCATTAACATGGCATCAGTCACACGTTTAGCACCACAGGCAATAACACCTAACCCAATGCCTGGGAAGATATAAGAGTTATTACATTGTGCAATTGGATACTCTTTATCTTTGTATTTTACAGGTGCAAATGGGCTACCCGTTGCAACTAAAGCTTGGCCATCCGTCCAATTGATAATATCTTCAGGGCGCGCTTCAACACGTGAAGTTGGGTTAGATAATGGCATCACGATAGGGCGTTCACAGTGTTTGTGCATTTCACGAATAATTTCTTCAGTGAATAACCCTGCTTGTCCTGATACACCAATTAGGATCGTTGGTTTTGCATTCTTAACCACTTCTAACAGTGAAATCGCATCGCTTTCAGTTTCCCAATTAGCAAGAGTTTCACTTTTTTGGATAAGTTTGCTTTGGAAATCAAGTAAATTTGGCAGTTTATCTGTTAATAAGCCAAAACGGTCAACCATGAAGATACGCTTACGCGCTTGTTCATCGCTTAAGCCTTCAGATTTCATTTGGGCAATGATTTGCTCAGCAATACCACAACCTGCGGAGCCTGCACCTAAGAAAGTGACGGTTTGGTCTTTTAATTGACGACCTGCAGCACGACTAGCTGCAATCAGACTCCCTAAGGTAACAGACGCAGTACCTTGAATATCATCGTTAAAACAACATAACTCATCACGATAACGGTTTAGTAAAGGCATTGCATTTTTTTGCGCGAAGTCTTCAAATTGCAGTAAAACATTTGGCCAGCGACGTTTAACCGCTTGAATAAATTCATCAACGAACTCGTTATATTCATCACCAGTAATACGAGGATGGCGCCATCCCATATACAGTGGATCGTTTAAACGCTGTGGGTTATTAGTACCAACATCAAGTACAACAGGCAGTGTGTACGCGGGGCTGATACCGCCACACGCGGTATATAAAGAGAGTTTACCGATAGGAATTCCCATACCGCCGATACCTTGGTCACCTAAACCAAGAATACGTTCGCCATCAGTAACAACAATTACTTTTACATTTTGTTTAGTGGCGTTTTGTAGCATATCGTCGATATTGGCACGGTTAGGATAAGAGATAAACAAGCCACGAGCACGACGATAAATATCAGAGAAATGTTCACAAGCTTCACCCACTGTTGGTGTGTAAATGATTGGCATCATTTCAGTCAGGTGAGATTCCAATAAACGATAAAACAGGGTTTCATTGGTATCTTGGATGTTTCTTAGGTAAATGTGTTTATCGTTATCGTTTTTGAAATCAAGATATTGGCGATAAGCGCGTTCAACCTGCTCTTCAATAGTTTCAACTGCTTCAGGCAGTAAACCATGTAAGTTAAAGGTGCTGCGTTCTTCTTCGCTGAAAGCACTACCTTTATTTAACAGGGGAAATTCAAGCAGGATTGGGCCTGCATACGGGATGTAGAGAGGGCGTTTACTTTCGTGTTCCAGTTCCATGAAAAATACTCTTGTAAGGCAGTTAGTCACATGACAATTGTAGATCCTACAAAATAATAAAAATATGTACAGCTTATGTTATTTTTTTATGATTTTTATGCTTAGAAATGAGAGATAGATACGGTTGTTACAACTTTTTCTGGTAAGCATCAGCAAAATTTACATGCTGATGCTTTTTTAAGAGAGATTTTTAGAGGAATAAGTTAAAACTTTTTACAAAGTGATGCGTTGCATTTGGCGACAACCTAAAGCAGTTAATGTTGCTTGTGTTGCATCCCATTGCGTTAAAATTGTCTCTGCTTTTTCGATTAAGACAGCCGATTCAATATCCATCACACTCTCACCTGCCATATTTAACAAAATTAAAGCTGCTTGTAATGGCGGTAAACTTGGATTGAATGCAGCATTTTCTGCGTAACTACCTTGGAAAATTTTGCCATTTTTCATTTGAACGGCAATACCACTATGCGACTCGCTATAAGGCGCATGGCTACGATTAGTGGCTTGTAGCGCTTGTTGCGCTAATTCACTAGGATTATCAATTTTGTAGTCGTGATTAACTTTATCCATCAATAGTGAAGTAATATTGAGATCTTTTGGACCAAAGCTATCGGGTAAATAATCTCCCAATGTTGCCAATTTTCTACCTGGTAATTGAATTTGAATGTGAGTGCCACTGTTGAGCTCATTCATAAACTGGCGACAATGACCACAAGGTGTATAGTTAACAGTGATTGAGATTAAGCGAGATTCGCCACGTAACCATGCGTGAGTTACCGCACTTTGTTCAGCATGGACGGTTTGTTGTAGTGGTGCACCAGCGAATTCCATATTGGCACCGAAGTAGAGATTACCACTTTCACCACGCGCAACTGCACCGACTTTAAAATTAGAGATGGGTGCAACAGCACAAGCAGCAGCAACCGGTAAAAGTGCTAGGGCTAAGGCATCATCATTACATTGTAACTGTGTTTTTATGGCGTTGACCTGCTCTGCCGTAAACATTGCAGGAAATTCATCCTGCTCAAGATAAGGAGCAAGTGCTTGTTGTAACTGAGGGGATAAATCTGACCAAACTGCCTGAAAACGAGTATGCATACATGAGTCTCCCATTAATCTTTCTGTATTATAAGATTCTAGGCATCTTTACCCATTCTTATATGTGATGAAAATCATATTTTCAATGAAACAATTGCAACAAATTCATTAATTGAGAGATGTATCTCAAATTTATAGTAAAAATCCCCGAAATAAATTTAATTAAATCGGGGATTTAAGAATGGAGAGTAAGAAAGATATCAACTATAAAGATGCAAAATAATAGGGAAGATAAATGGCGCAGTAAGGGATGTAATAATCCCACAGGTCATTAATGCCAATGAACTGTAAGCACCTTCGATATAATCCACTTCTGCGGCTCTTGCTGTTCCGACTGCGTGAGAAACGGTTCCCATTGCTAAACCACGAGAGGCGTGAGTGGGAATACGCAATATCTTGAATAGAGTGTGACCAAAAATGGCACCTAAAATACCTACTGCAATAACACATGCAGCACTGATTGCAGGAATACCACCTATAGAGTCTGCGACAGCCATTGCGATAGGGGTTGTGACCGATTTAGGTAAGACTGATGCGGCAATTTCAGGTGTTGCTCCTGCCCATAAGGCAATCGCAGTACCACTGACCATTGCAGCAACACTACCAATAAAGCAAATGCTTATCAGTGACTTCCACTGTGCGCGAATTTGGTGTAATTGCTGATAAAGCGGGATAGCTAAAGCCACAACGGCAGGTTGTAATAAATCATTTAAAATACGACTACCCGCGAAATAGTGTTCGTATGGCGTATGTGTAATTAACAAGATAGGAATAATAACCGCAATACCAATAAGTAAAGGGTTCAATATAGGTAATTTATAACGAGCAGCAAGCTTACGTGATAAATAAAAGATAATTATGGTTAAAGGAAGTGACCACCAAATATTCATTAACACTAACATTTTTTCTTCTCACTTAATGCTTTATCATCATCTTTTTCTTTTGTTTCAATAACATCTTCCACTAAGTCTGGTTTTGAACCCACGATAACACGCTCACGATGGACATAATGTGAACAGTAAGCAACCAGTGCCATAACCCCAAAAGTACTGACTACACAGGATAAAACGATAGGGAAAAGTTGCTGGCTTAATAAATCATAATAATTCATTACGGCTACCCCGATAGGGATAAAGAGCAATGACATATTTTTTAACAGTATATTGGCGCCAGGTTTGACCCAACGTAAAGGAATAAGTTGGAAAGCAAGTAAACCAAAAAGGATGAGTAAGCCAACAATACTACCAGGAACCGCAAAGGGTAGAAGGGCGGAAATAAGATTACCTGCAAAAAGACAAAGATAAAGAACCAAAAAAGATCGTAGATAATGCCAAAGTGTAATCTGCAATCGTGCCCGTTTAGATTTCATAAGTAAGTGTCCCAAATCAACTAACAGAATTATCATACACCGATTTTGAAAGTGTGCTATGGATCACAATAAAAAAAGAGCGGGGCTCTAATAGAACCCCGCCATTTATTTGTTTGGCAAATGAATCTTGGTTGTTATTTCACTTGTTGACCTGGTTTTGCACCAGAGTCTGGGCTAAGTAAGAAGATATCTTTATCGCCTGGACCTGCGGCCATGACCATGCCTTCTGAAATACCAAAACGCATTTTACGAGGTGCTAAGTTTGCCACCATCACCGTCAAGCGACCTTCTAACACTTTAGGATCTGGGTATGCAGTACGAATACCTGAAAATACTTGGCGAGTTTCGCCACCTAAGTCTAAAACTAATTTCAGCAGTTTGTCTGAGCCTTCAACAAAATCCGCTAGTTTAATTTCAGCGATACGCATATCGATTTTTGCAAAATCATCAAACTTAATCGTTTCTTGAATAGGTGAATCTGCTAATGGGCCAGTGACTTCTTTTACTGGCGCAATGGTGCTTTTAGATGCTTCAACCATCGCATTAGCTTTATCCATTTCAATACGATTAAACAGCGCTTTGAATTTTGTAATTTCTTGGCCTAATAGCGGTTGTGCAAGAGCATTCCATGTTAATTGGGTTTGTAAAAATGCTTCTGAACGTTCTGTCAGTGAAGGTAATACAGGTTTCAGATACGTCATCAGTACTCGGAATAAGTTAATCCCCATGGTACAGATTGCTTGTAACTGAGCATCTTGACCTTCTTGTTTTGCTACGACCCACGGCGCTTTTTCGTCGATATAACGGTTAGCTTCGTCAGCTAATGCCATAATTTCACGAATGGCTTTACCAAATTCACGGTTTTCAAATGATTGAGCAATGGTGTCTTGCATATCAACGAAGTGTTGATAAAGCTTAGCATCATCTAAAGTATCTGCTAATTTGCCATCAAAACGTTTGCTGATAAAACCCGCAGTACGCGATGCTAGATTAACGACTTTATTTACAATGTCGCTGTTTACGCGTTGAACAAAGTCTTCTAAGTTTAGATCAATATCGTCAATGCGTGATGAAAGTTTGGCTGCATAGTAGTAACGCAGGCAATCAGCATCAAAATGATCAAGGTAAGCACGCGCTGTAATAAAGGTGCCACGAGATTTAGACATCTTCGCGCCATTTACAGTGACATAACCATGAACAAACAGGTTCGTTGGTTTACGATATTCGCTACCTTCTAACATGGCAGGCCAGAATAAACTGTGGAAATAGACAATATCTTTACCAATAAAGTGATAAAGGTCAGTTTTGCTGTCTTTATTCCAAAACTCATCGAAACTTAAGTCACCCCGTTTTTCACATAAGTTTAAAAATGAGCTCATGTAGCCAATCGGTGCATCTAGCCATACATAGAAATATTTACCCGGAGCATCTGGAATTTCGAAACCGAAATAGGGTGCATCACGAGTGATATCCCATTGTTGTAAACCGCTGTCGAACCACTCTTGCATTTTATTTGCAACTTGCTCTTGCAGTGCGCCAGAGCGTATCCAATCTTGTAACATGTTGCTAAATGCAGGTAAGTCAAAGAAATAGTGTTCTGTTTCACGCATGACAGGAGTTGATCCTGAAACGACAGAACGTGGATTAATTAATTCTGTTGGGCTGTAAGTTGAGCCACACACTTCACAGTTATCACCGTATTGATCTTGTGCTTTACATTTAGGACAAGTGCCTTTCACAAAACGGTCAGGTAAGAACATGCCTTTTTCTTCATCATAAAGCTGAGAAATCGTTTTGCTTTTGATGTGGCCATTCTTTTTCAGTGCCAGATAAATTTTAGTCGATAATTGGCGACTTTCTTCACTGTGAGTAGAGTGATAATTATCATAACTGATATTGAAGCCAGCAAAATCCTGTTGATGCTCTTTGCTCATTTCTTCAATCATGGCTTCTGGGGTAATACCCAGTTGTTGTGCCTTTAGCATAATTGGTGTGCCGTGAGCATCGTCAGCGCAGATGAAATGAACTTCTTTGCCGCGCATTCGTTGATAACGGACCCAGATATCTGCCTGAATGTGCTCAAGGATATGACCGAGATGAATTGAACCGTTAGCATAAGGTAACGCGCAGGTTACCAATAATTTATTCGCGACGTGAGACATAGTAAGGATCTTACTTCCATAAAATTAATAAAGGGGCTTTGATGTTAACCGATCCGTCATGATGTCGCTAGGGCAATAATGGAGTTTTTGCAAGAGAAATTTCAGTTGGCAAATTGAGGTAAGGCATTATCGTAGTCATCTACTATCTGATATGATAGATACACTCATATATTTAATAAATAATGAAAACGAGAGGAGCCGGGATGAGTGATAAATCCCCCGAGCAGACCACCCCTGAGATTCTGAACGAAAAAGTTTCAGGTGTCTTGTCTACTTTTGAACACCCGACATTGAAACGTAATCTGCTTTCTCTAAAAGCATTACATCAATGTGCGATGATTGACGATGTTCTTCATATCGAGTTAGTGATGCCGTTTGTTTGGAAAAAACCATTCCAAGTGCTAATTGAAGAAAAAACAGCTGAACTTCGTAATATCACTGGCGCAAAAGCGATTGAATGGAAGCTCAAACATAATATTTCAACCTTACGTCGTGCAAATGATCTGCCCGGTGTTAATGGTGTGCGTAATATTCTTGCTGTGAGCTCTGGTAAAGGTGGTGTAGGTAAATCAAGTACAGCCGTTAACCTTGCACTAGCCCTTGCACAAGAAGGTGCTAAAGTGGGTATTCTTGATGCAGATATTTATGGTCCGTCTATTCCTAATATGTTAGGTACCACAATGGAGCGTCCTACGTCCCCTGATGGACAACATATGGCACCAATTATGGCTTATGGATTAGCGTCTAACTCTATCGGTTATTTAGTCACTGACGATAACGCGATGGTATGGCGTGGACCTATGGCGAGCAAAGCGTTAATGCAAATGCTCCAAGATACGCTATGGCCCGACTTAGATTATCTCGTTATCGATATGCCACCGGGAACTGGTGATATTCAATTAACCTTATCCCAAAACATCCCTGTAACTGCGGCCGTTGTGGTAACAACACCACAAGATATTGCATTGGTGGATGCGATGAAAGGGATTGTCATGTTTAAGAAAGTCAATGTGCCTGTATTAGGTATTATTGAAAACATGAGTGCACATATTTGTAGTAACTGTGGTCACCTTGAACCTATCTTTGGTACAGGTGGTGCGGCAAAATTGGCAGAGAAATATCATTGCCAATTATTAGGTCAAGTCCCTCTTCATATCTCTTTACGTGAAGACTTAGACCGTGGACAGCCAACTGTTATGCGTGATCCTGAAGGTGAATTTGCCGATATTTATCGCGAAATAGCATCAACCGTTTCTGCTCAAATGTATTGGGATGGTGATGCAATCCCAACGGAAATTTCTTTCCGCGCAGTGTAATCGCAGTAGAATAATGCATGACGTTATTTGTTAATTTAAATGGAAAGCCATTTGGCTTTCCATTTTTTACATATGATTTCCGACTGTTTTTGATAAAAAACAAAGAGATTTCTGGTTTTACTCTGGAACCAGAAGGATTTCAAAACTATAATCTGCGCTAGCGTAATATTTACATATTATTACGTTATCCCTCTTTTTATTTCAAACCAGGTTTTTGATTATGGCTGACACAGCACATCAGTGCACAATTGTAGGTATCGCTGGAGCTTCTGCTTCGGGTAAAAGTCTTATTGCAAGTACACTTTACCGTGAATTAAGAGCGCAAGTAGGTGATCATAATATCGGTGTGATACCAGAAGATTGTTATTATCGTGACCAAAGTGACTTGACGATGGAAGAACGATATAAGGTCAATTATGACCACCCTAATTCGATGGATCACGCACTTTTATACCAGCATTTGTGTGAACTAAAAGCAGGAAATGCCATCGAACTCCCTCAATATGACTACGTTGCTCACACACGCAAAACAGAATCCATACCTTTTAAACCTAAAAAAGTTATTATTATTGAAGGTATTTTGTTATTAACCGATAAGCGCCTGCGCGAAGAGATGGATTTCTCTATCTTTGTTGATACCCCATTAGATATTTGCTTAATGCGTAGAATTAAACGTGATGTAAATGAACGTGGACGTAGCTTAGACTCAGTCATTGAACAATATAATAAAACAGTTCGTCCAATGTTCTTCCAGTTTATTGAACCTTCTAAACAATATGCCGATATTATTGTACCTAGAGGGGGTAAAAACCGTGTTGCGATTGATATTCTGAAAGCAAAAATTGGGCAGTTTTGCGAATAATAGGTTCATTTTGGGGCAGCTTTCATGCATGATGAAACTGCCTATTTAACTTGAGGAAGGAAATAAAATGCGATTATGCGACCGTGATATTATTCAGTGGCTGGATGAAGGTAAATTAGTCATTGAACCCCGCCCGCCTGTCGAGCGAATTAACGGCGCAACAGCAGATGTTCGCTTAGGAAATCAATTCCGTGTTTTCCAAGGACATACTGCTGCTTATATTGATCTGAGTGGCCCAAAAGCTGAAGTGAATGCCGCATTAGAACGCGTGATGAGTGATGAAATTGTGTTACCTGATGGTGAAGCTTTTTATTTACATCCTGGTGAGTTAGCGTTGGCAGTGACACTTGAATCGGTCACTTTGCCTGACAATGTAGTGGGATGGTTAGATGGACGCTCCTCATTAGCACGTTTAGGTTTGATGGTACATGTTACCGCACATCGTATTGATCCTGGTTGGCATGGACAAATCGTATTAGAGTTTTTTAATTCAGGTAAACTTCCCCTTGCATTAAGACCGGGCATGGTGATTGGTGCATTAAGCTTTGAACCTATGTCGGGGTCTGCTGATAGGCCTTATAATCGACGTCAAGATGCAAAATATAAAAATCAACAAGGTGCAGTTGGTAGTCGGATTAGCGAAGATTAACTATCTTTATGATCATCATTATCATGTTCACTAAGCGGGTAATTATATGAAAAGGTTTTTGACAACACTGGCTATTTTGCTTGTGGTTATTTTGGCAGGCTTAACAGCATTAGTTTTACTCATTAACCCTAATGATTTCCGTGGATATCTTGTTGAACGAGTTGAAAAACAAAGTGGCTATAAACTCACATTGCAAGATGATATGCGTTGGCATGTTTGGCCAAAGCTGAGTATTATTAGTGGAAAAATGTCATTAACAGCACCAGGTGCTGAAATGCCTTTAATTACAGCAGATAATATGCGTCTGGATGTTGAATTATTACCGCTTCTCTCTCATCAACTTGAAGTAAAAGAAGTTATGCTTAAAGGGGCTGTCGTTCGTCAAACACCAGAAAGTAAGGCCATTCCTAAAATACCATCCCCCTCTACACCTAAAGATACTTCTCATCCAGTTATAGAGCCTAGGGCGAATAGCTGGCAGTTGAATATCGCAAAAGTAAACATTTCAGACAGCTTAATTATTTGGCAAATGAAAGACGGTGAGCAACTTAATTTGCGTGATATTAATTTATCGCTGAAAACAGACGATAAAAAACAAGTCAATCTTGAGATGAGCACGAAAGTGAATCGTGATCGTCGTGAGATCACGCTAAATGTTGCCGCTAATGCGGATATGAGCAGCTATCCTTACCAAATCAACGGTAATATCTCACAGCTGGATTATGTTTTATCCGGGGTAGAAATCCCTGAAAATGGCATCACAGGAAGTTTAACCTCAGATTTTACGATCCAAAATGAGGGGATGAGAAAAATTTCATTTGATAACTTAAATTTCACCGCTAATGACAGTCAGCTACAAGGCCATATTCGTGCTGAATTTGCGGATAAAACACGTTATCAGATCGATTTAAAAGGTGAGCAATTAAATTTAAATACGTTGCTACCAGAGTTAGCTACGGCTAAAACAGCTGAAACCGCATTATTGTCCCTTAAAGATAATAAGACACCGTCATCATTTTCATTATTCAATACAGCACATGCAGCTCCAGCTCCAAATGCAACGATTATAGCCAAGCCGGTTATTACTTCAGTGACGATTGAAAATAAAGAATATGATTTAACGCATTGGGGCAATATTGAATTTACGCTGAAATTAGCACTGAATAAGCTTCTTTATAAAGATTTGGAGATTAATTATTTTAAACTTGATGCGCTAAATAATCCCAAATCGCTGAATATTCAAACCTTAACAGGAAAAATTCTTCAGGGTGATTTTTCACTTCCTACCGTGATTTCTACCAGTATAGTGCCCGCTCATATCAGTATGGATATCACTATGAACAATATTCCCTTACAACCCTTATTGCGTGCATTTAATCAGCCTGAAAATTTCAGTGGGTTAATTTCAGCTAAAGGAAATGTTGAAGGTGCGGGATATAATCGAAAAGCCTTTTATCATTACTGGCAGGGCACACTGAATACCTCATTAACTCAATTTAAAATGCAGGGCTTAAATGTACCTCAGGTTATTCAGCAATCTATTGCTCAAGCAACGGATAAAGTGATTTACCCTGAAAATATCGAAAGTTACACTCAAGCAGATAATGTTATTGCCCAATTTAAATTAACGCCAAAAGGACAGTTGACGGTTAATTCACTTGATGCTCAAGCTAATACTTATCAAATTAAAGGGCAGGGTAACGTTAACCTTCAACGTCATGATCTTGATGTGACGCTATTGGTTAATATTAAAAAGGGGTGGGGTAAAGAAAACGAATTTATTCGCCAACTGACTAAAATAGATATTCCATTAAGGCTTTATGGGGATTGGAATGCGGTGCAATATGAGCTCAATGTTGAAAAATTATTGCGTGACCAATTACAGCAAAAAGCAAAACAAGCCATCGATAATTGGCTGAATAAACAAGACGCTGAAAGCCCTGAAGTCAAAGCACTCAATCAGTTATTGAAGAAAATTTAATTTCACGACTTTTAACGTCATCACCGCTTAATAAAAGCACACTATTTTGATAATTGTGTGCTTTTTGCTTTATATCTATCATTTAATTTATATTTTGAATGAAAAGTAAGCATTCGTGCTATATCTATGTAAAAAAATAGTCGTTTTTTTTGATATATGTCATACACTGCAACGTTGCCTTTGGGCAGAGTGTGTCAATCGCACTAAACGCAAAAATGATGATAAAAATAAAAAACTTCATTTTATAAATGACTATTTTAGACAGGATAAACCAATGATTGAAATTCTTATCGGCGCCCTCGTTGCAGTGGGTGTTGGACGTTATATTGTAAAAGGCTATTCACCAACGGGTGTGTTAATGACGGGTGGTCTGTTATTACTGATCATCAGCGTTATTATGGGTAGAGCTGTTTTACCTGCGAGTGCGACTGCGACAGGCTACGGATTAATTGACATTGTTGAGTATGTGAAAAATCTTCTAATGAGCCGTGGTGGCGATTTAGGTATGATGATCATGATACTGTGTGGCTTTGCTTCTTATATGACACACATCGGTGCAAATGATGTTGTAGTAAAATTAGCATCACGCCCACTGAAAATGATCAACTCACCTTATCTTCTGATGGTCGCGGCTTATATTGTTGCATGTTTAATGTCTCTGGCTGTTTCATCAGCAACGGGCTTAGGTGTGTTGTTAATGGCAACACTGTTCCCTGTTATGGTAAATATGGGAATTAGTCGCGGGGCTGCTGCTGCAATTTGTGCGTCTCCAGCCTCTATTATTTTAGCGCCAACATCAGGTGATGTTATTTTAGCCGCTGAAGCCTCTCAAATGCCACTGATAGATTTCGCCTTTAAAACCACATTACCTATCTCTATTGCTGCAATTATTGGTATGTGTATCGCTCACTTCTTTTGGCAGCGTTATCTTGACCGTAAAGAGCATATCGAAACAGAAATGTTAGACGTGAATGAGATCAAAACTCACGCACCAAGTTTCTATGCGATTTTACCTTTCACACCAATTATTGGTGTTTTAGTTTTCGATGGTAAATGGTTACCAGAACTTCATATCGTTGCCATTATTATCATCTGTATGATTTTAGCGGCTATTATCGAATTTATTCGTAGCTTTAGCGCCAAACAAGTTTTTGAAGGTTTAGAGGTTGCTTACCGTGGCATGGCAGATGCATTTGTTCAAGTTGTTATGTTATTAGTGGCAGCAGGGGTATTTGCTCAAGGCTTAACAACAGTTGGCTTTATTAACGCCTTAATTGAAGGGGCCCAGTCATTAGGCTCAGGTGCGATTGTGATGATGATCGCTCTGGTATTAATTACCATGTTAGCCGCGATGACAACCGGCTCGGGTAATGCACCATTCTATGCCTTTGTTGAATTAATTCCTCGTTTAGCAAGCAACATGGGTGTTAACCCTGCTTATTTAACTATTCCAATGTTACAAGCTTCAAACTTAGGGCGTACATTATCACCTGTTTCTGGTGTCGTAGTTGCGGTATCCGGTATGGCAAAAATTTCACCATTTGAAGTGATGAAACGTGTTTCTGTACCCGTATTAGTTGGGCTGGTTATTGTTATTGTTGCGACTGAAATTCTTGTACCAAGTACATTAGGTTAATTGTTAGTGTATTGAAATAAAATTAATTTTATCTTTATTGGCGGGTTTTGTTATGTCATAACAAAGCCCGTTAAAGGGGGGATTGCCTTTCTCTCTCAAGAGGTGTTAACCAAAGGATTTTGACACAGGCATGGGTTTTCATATCACTCACGATTAAACACAATTTTCAGATAAAAAATATCCGCCTTAAAGGCGGATATTTTGCTATTTGACAGGGATTACGCTTCGTCCACGTTTTCTTCGTCTTCCGGTGTAGGCTCCACAATTCGAACTTTATTAATTCGATGATTGTTGACTTCTAATGGCTCAAATTCAATACCATCAATTAGGATTTTTTCACCTACTTTTGGTACACGTTGTAAATGCTCCATTAATAAGCCTGCTAAGGTTTCATATTCACGTTTTTCATCCAATTTGATTGGAATATAAAGTACTAAGTCTTCAAGTGGTGTAAAACCGTTAACAGTCCATGAACCGTCTTCATTTTGAGCTAAATCGTGGCGTGAGTCGTTTTCTTCAGAGCTGACGGGTAAGTTACCTGCAATGGTTTCCATTACGTCAGTTAATGTAACAATACCTTCCACTGAACCGAATTCATCTACGACAAACGCGAAGTGAGTATGCGCACTTCGAAATTGTTCTAATGCTTGTAGCAGTGATAGACCTTCAGGGAAGATCAACGGTTGTGTGACCAATAAACGTAAGTCTAGTGGTTCATTACGTAGCTGTTGGTTCAACAGCTGGATCACATTAACGACACCAACAGGTTCATCACTAGATTGCTCATCGGTGATCACAAGGCGAGAGTGCGGATCTTTTTCCAATAATTGGCGAATATCATCTTGCGTTGCATTTAAATCGACGTACTCAACATCATGGCGAGAGGTCATGATACTGTTAACGTTGCGTTGACTTAAACCCAGCACACGCACAATCATTTGGCGCTCTTGAGGATCAAACACTTCTTCTGAACTAGAGACTAGGTCAGAGGTGTGAGGATCTAATTCTGAAGTTTCAGGTTTACCATTAATAATGCGTAACACCGCTTCTGCTGTACGTTCACGTAAAGAACGAGAGGCAGATAAGAAACGGCGACGATTAAATTGTGCAAGCTGATTAAAGACCTCTATCATGATAGAGAAGCCAATTGCTGCATATAAGTAGCCTTTTGGAATGGCGTAGCCAAAACCTTCGGCAACTAATGCGAAACCGATCATCAGCAAGAAACTTAAACACAAAATAACAATGGTTGGGTGATTATTGACGAAGTTTGTTAAAGGCTTACTTGCCAGGATCATCAATATCATTGCGATAGTAACAGCCGCAATCATAACGCCTAAATGATCAACCATCCCCACAGCGGTTATTACTGAGTCAAGCGAGAATACCGCATCCAGTACGATAATTTGGGCAACAACAGACCAAAAGCTGGTGGTTTTGCGTTGTTTTCCCTCACCGTGGTCTTTACCTTCTAGCCGTTCATTAAGCTCCATCGTGGCTTTGAACAGCAAGAATATCCCTCCGAGAAGCATAATTAAGTCTCTTGCACTGAAAGGATGCTCAAACAGTGTGATAAGAGGTTTTGTCAGAGTGATAAGCCAAGAGAGACTAAATAACAACACAATACGCATAAGTAAGGCACACAATAGGCCTGTTATACGTGCTTTATCTCTTAGTTTTGCTGGGAGTTTATCTGCCAGAATAGCAATAAAAACAAGGTTATCAATACCAAGTACGATTTCGAGAACAATTAGGGTGGAGAGTCCTACCCAAATCGTCGGATCCAAGATCCATTCCATACAGTTTGTTTTACCTTCTATAAAGACGGCATATGCCGACAAGGGAATAATGAGCAATTTGCAGGAATTTTTCAATAATTTATTATTAATATAAAGGTAATAATTTCATTTCATGTGAAAGAGTGCGATATCGATTGCATCAATAACTACCACCAATGATGAGAGTGCGTTACTATGTGATCAGGTTAACAGATTGTCAGTACATTGATACTGGCAGGTTTATTTTCAGACGGGAGTTATTTTCATGTCAAAACAGCAAATCGGCGTGGTTGGTATGGCAGTAATGGGACGTAATCTTGCGCTAAATATTGAAAGCCGTGGTTATACTGTCTCCATTTACAACCGCTCAAGCGATAAAACCAACGAAGTTATCGCTGAAAATCCAGGTAAAAAACTGGTTCCGAATTATTCTATTGAAGAGTTTGTTGATTCGTTAGAAAAACCGCGCCGTATTTTATTAATGGTAAAAGCGGGTGAAGCAACGGATAAAACAATTGCTGCATTGACACCGCATTTAGATAAAGGCGATATCCTTATCGATGGCGGAAATACATTCTTTAAAGATACTATTCGTCGTAACCGTGAATTATCAGCACAAGGTTTTAATTTCATTGGTACAGGTGTTTCTGGTGGTGAAGAAGGTGCATTAAAAGGCCCTTCAATCATGCCGGGTGGACAAAAAGAAGCTTACGAATTAGTCGCACCAATCCTTGAGAAAATTGCAGCTGTTGCTGAAGGCGAGCCTTGTGTAACTTATATTGGTGCTGATGGTGCGGGTCACTATGTGAAAATGGTTCATAATGGTATCGAATACGGTGATATGCAATTGATTGCAGAAGCCTATTCCGTATTAAAACACTCTTTAGGTCTAACTAACGAAGAATTGGCAGAAACCTTTACCGAGTGGAACCAAGGTGAGTTAAGTAGCTATCTGATTGAAATCACTGCAGATATTTTCCGTAAAAAAGATGATGAAGGCAAATATCTTGTTGACGTTATTCTTGATGAAGCGGCAAATAAAGGTACAGGTAAATGGACTAGTCAAAGTTCTTTAGATTTAGGTGTACCTGTCACGCTTATCACTGAATCTGTATTTGCTCGGTATATCTCTTCATTAAAAGACCAACGTGTTGCTGCATCAAAAGTATTATCAGGCCCAACACCTAAAGCATTTTCTGGTGACAAAAAAGCCTTTATTGAAAATGTTCGTCGCGCACTGTATTTAGGTAAAATTGTCTCTTATGCGCAAGGTTTCCAACAACTGAAAGCCGCATCAGATGAATATAGCTGGGATTTAAACTACGGTGAAATCGCGAAGATTTTCCGTGCGGGTTGTATTATTCGTGCTCAATTCCTGCAAAAAATTACTGATGCCTATAATGAAGATGCAAACATCGCAAATCTGCTGTTAGCACCATACTTCAAACAAATTGCTGATGATTACCAACAAGCTCTACGTGATGTTGTTTGTTATGGCGTGCAAGCGGGTATTCCTACACCAACCTTCTCTGCGGCTATTTCTTACTACGACAGCTATCGTGCAGAAGTGTTACCTGCAAACTTAATCCAAGCTCAACGCGATTATTTTGGTGCGCATACTTATAAGCGTACTGATAAAGAAGGTGTATTCCATACAGAGTGGATGGAATAAGTAAAATTAAATATTCGGTTATCTTAATCGAAATATAACAAATAAAAGGTGCTCAAATTGAGCACCTTTTTTATAAATTTTATATTGCGGTATTAAACGGAGATAGTACCATTTAAAACATCATTAAAGATGTTCTCTATCCATTGAGGTTTTTCTTCATGAACGCTATGTGAAATAAAAGGCACATTTAGTAATGAAGCTGATCCGATAGCACCAACATATTACAATAAGGTAATAATCTTTTAAGTAATCAACTAAAGGGTTAAATGAGGTTAAATTTCCCATTCCTCCATGCAGTAAAATAATAGGGTAATTTTTTGGGTTACCCAGTGTTTCAATATAAATATCTGCATTATTAATAAGCAAGGTTTTACCTTGTTGATGGTTGAAGTGTGTCATAGTAAAAGTCCTATTCTTTCTACCACACTTGTTTTAGCTCATTAAAGTAACAATAATTGTCAGTAGCATTTGAATACAATGGATTATTTATGGTGATTGAAACGTTACCACGGCGATAACGAATTAAATATAAAAGAAAAAATTAATAAAAAAGAGAGTATTTAAATAAATACTCTCTTTTATCATTATTTGTTTAAGAATGGATCCAATTTATTATTCTGATACTTTTACATAATGAGGTTCATTGCTTTCATTATTAGAGACTAAATTATCATGAGGTATGTCTTCTCTTGATATCCTTCCATTAAAAACAGCATTCATTCTCTCTGTATCCAACGCATTTTCCCAGCGAGAGACCACAATACAGGCGCAAGCATTACCCACAATATTGGTCAATGCACGGCATTCTGACATAAAGCGATCTATACCCAAGATAAGCGCCATACCTGCAACAGGAACACTAGGTACAACAGAGAGTGTTGCTGCAAGAGTAATAAAACCGGCTCCTGTCACCCCCGCCGCACCTTTTGAGCTGATCATGGCAACAAACAGTAACGTGATTTGTTCTGTTAATGACAGATCAACGCCGGTTGCTTGAGCGATAAATAACGCAGCCATGGTCATATAGATATTGGTGCCATCTAAATTAAAAGAATAGCCAGTCGGAATGACTAAGCCGACTACCGATTTTTTACAGCCTAACTGTTCCATTTTACTCATTAATGTCGGTAATGCGGCTTCTGATGAAGAGGTGCCTAATACAAGCCAGAGTTCATCTTTAATATATTTAATTAAAGCAAGAATAGAAAAACCATTATATTTAGCGACAGATCCTAATACCACTAAGACAAAAAGTAAGGCAGTAAGATAAAAAGTAATCACCAATAACATTAGATTACCAATGGAAGAAATACCATATTTACCTATTGTAAAAGCCATGGCGCCAAAGGCGCCAATAGGTGCTAACTTCATTAGCATTCCTACCATTTTAAAAACAGGTTCAGAAAGCTGTTGTAAAAATTCAAGTACAGGCCTACCTTTTGTTCCTATTGAGGCTAGAGCTAAGCCAAAAACGACAGACACAAACAGTACTTGTAAGATATTACCGTTAACTAATGGGCTAACGATAGTATCGGGAATGATATTCATCAGAAAGCTAACAAGAGAAGAACTATGTGCCTGTGTGACGTACATTTCAACTCTACTGCTATCTAATGAGCCAGGAGAGATATTTAAACCATCTCCAGGACGAATAATGTTAGCAGTGATTAATCCAATAACAAGTGCAATAGTAGAAAATGTGAGAAAGTAAATCATTGATTTACCTGCTACTTTTCCTACTGCATTCATATTGTTCATTCCCGCAATGCCTGTCACGACGGTTAAGAAGATCACAGGTGCGATGATCATTTTTACAATTTTGATAAAACCATCCCCTAAAGGTTTGAAGGATTCACCAATATCAGGATAAAAATGACCGAGTAAAATGCCTAGAAGAATGGCGATAATAACTTGAATATATAAAACTCGATAAAAGGGGAGCTTGCGAGATGAAGTCTGCATAAAAAATTCCCTGTAACTGAAAGATATTAAATAAATAAAAGAGGTATTACGATGTAAATTATTATTTACATTTGTTTTGTTGTGATGGGTAACTTAAAGGTATGAGTAAATTAGGTCAATAAAATAAAATTGATTTTATCAAATATTGTGCTCTTTATCTAAAAAAATAGATTTAATTTCTATTTAATCAGTTTTATTAAAATTTATTTTACTTAAATGTTAAGTTAATGAAATTATCTTTTGTATTTTTTATTCGAGTTTATTTAATGGTATGTGTATTTTAATGGCGTTAAAAGTGAATGAAAAAATTAAAATGTAAATAAATATAAACAGGAAAAATAAAGTCAGTTTAAATAGTTTGTAAAGCGATTCTCTTTACTCTTCAGTATTATTATGAAAAAAACACATCATAATGAAAAATAAATCTTATGATAACAATTACCCTTTATAGGTTTTATTTATAGGGTAATTGTTAAAATGGAATTGTTTTATTCTTCGGTATTTTCTTCTCGAATAAAGTGAATCAATTCAGGTTGTGCAATACGTTTATAATCTTGCGTATTGAGAATAATAGAGCGCTCTAATGTGCCCGCATTAAATGCTAATTCATCAAAACGTTCAAAAAGTAGAGGGTCTGCTACCAGTTTTAATGAAGGGTGAAAACTAAAAGGAGGGATAGCACCAAATACACATTGGGTAAGATCATCCACTTCTTTCGGGCTCGCTAGAGATGCTCTTGTCCCTCCAATTTGATGTGCAAGTTTTGAGAGATCAGCTTGTTTATCGGCGGGTAATATTGCCAGCACATGTTGCTTAATTCCATTTCCTTTTATATGACAAACCAGCCCTTTTGCGCCTTGTCCTAATTGTGTTCCTCTGATTTTTGCAACCTCTTCAGAACGACCTGCGGTAGAGTGTTCCATAACACGATAAGTAGCGTGGTTGTTATCTAATAAAGTAGTAAGTTGCTCAAAAATAGTCAAAGACATCAATGACTCCTGAATTTAATAAGTGATTTTTTTAAAGCCATTATACGACTTTAAAAAAAATATTCTGCTGTGATGTTTATGGCTGGTTTTGATTATTTTGATAAGCTTTTCAAATTATTTTGTTACAAATGATAATATGTTAATAGTATTATCCTATTGAATTAATAGGGTAATTGGGCTTCTAAATTTAATTACCTGTAATAACATGATAAACAAATTGATATTTATTCATTATTTTGATGATGATCAATTTAAGAACAAAAAGAATAGAACATATTAAAACGCAGATTTAATTACTAAAAAGGAAGTCAATAATGGCTGTTTCAACATTCTATATCCCTTCTGTAAATAAAATTGGTGCAGGTTGTCTTGCGGAAGCTGTAAGCTCAATGAAAGACTTCGGTTTTCATAAAGCGCTAATCGTTACTGATAGTGTTTTAAATCAACTGGGTGTTGTGGATAAAGTCAGTAAATTATTGACTGAATCAGGTATTGCAAGTGTGACTTATGATGGTACAGCACCAAACCCTACAGTTGAAAACGTAGAAGCGGGTTTAGCTCTGCTGAAAGAACATCAATGTGACTGTGTGATTTCTTTAGGTGGTGGTTCTCCACATGATTGTGCTAAAGGTATCGCATTAGTCGCTTCTAATGGTGGAAAAATTGCAGATTACGAAGGTGTCGATCGTTCAGCTAAACCTCAATTACCACTGATTTCAATTAATACCACAGCAGGTACTGCATCAGAAATGACTCGTTTTTGTATCATCACCGATACTGCGCGTCATATCAAAATGGCTATTGTTGATAAAAACGTTACCCCAATTTTATCTGTAAATGATTCAGAATTAATGCTTGGTATGCCAAAAGGTTTAACTGCTGCAACAGGTATGGATGCATTAACTCATGCGGTTGAAGCGTATGTTTCAATCGCAGCAAACCCAATCACTGATGCGTGTGCATTAAAAGCAGTCACTATGATCAGCGAGTCTTTACGTAAAGTTGTTGATAATGGTGGTGATGCGCAAGCACGTGAAAATATGGCTTATGCTCAATTCTTAGCTGGCATGGCATTCAATAATGCTTCTTTAGGTTATGTACACGCTATGGCTCACCAATTAGGTGGTTTCTATAATTTACCTCATGGTGTGTGTAATGCTGTTTTATTGCCACATGTTCAAGCTTATAACATCCAAGCTGCTGCGGGACGTTTAAAAGATATTGCACAAGCGATGGGTGTTGATGTTTCTGCAATGAGCGATGAACAAGGCGCTAAAGCATGTATCGAAGAAATTCGCAAAATGGCTAAGGATGTGGGTATTCCAGCAGGTCTGAAAGAATTAGGCGTGAAAGAAGAAGATTTTAAAACATTAGCTGAAAATGCGCTGAAAGACGCTTGTGCAATCACTAACCCTGTTCAAGGTTCTGAAAGTGATGTTATCGAGTTATTCCGCCAAGCAATGTAATGTTTAAAGAAGAGAAAAGTCATTAAGTAACGACTTTTATTTTTTCAAAAGCGAAAGCCGATACATTGAAGTTTGTATCGGCTTTGTCGTATTACATTATATCAATTATTCTGCTTTTTTATGGCGCGCTTGTAGGCAATCAATAACATCAGAGAGTGATAATGATTGGTCTTGTAACAATACCATTAAGTGATAGAGCAAATCAGAGGCTTCATTTTTTAGCTCTTCTCTGTCATTAACCGTGGCAGCTAACGCCGTTTCTACGCCTTCTTCTCCTACTTTTTGAGCTATACGTTTTGTTCCGCTGGCATAAAGGCGGGCAGTGTAAGAGCTATCAGGTGAGGCATTTTTACGCTCACGTAATATATTCTCGAGTTCATAGAGAAATCCCCATTGGCTTTGTGCAGGTGCAAAGCAACTTTCAGTGCCATTATGGCAGGTAGGTCCAATTGGGTTAGCTAAAATAAGTAAAGTATCATTATCACAGTCAGGATAAATATTGACTAACTTGAGAAAATTGCCTGATGTTTCGCCTTTTGTCCATAAACGCTGTTTGGTACGTGAATAGAAGGTAACATTTCCACTTTCTAGCGTTACATCTAGCGCTTTTTTATCCATGTAACCGAGCATTAATACATCGCCTGAAATGGCATTTTGGATAATCACAGGCATGAGATTATCGACTTTTTCCCAATCTAATTGTGCTAATGCTTCACTATTCATTATATTCTTACCTTAACGTCATTTTCTGCAAGATATTGTTTTAATTCGTTAATATTAATGATTTGTTTATGAAAAACAGATGCTGCAAGTGCGCCATCGACATTGGCTAATTTAAAGGCATCAAGAAAGTGTGACATTTCGCCAGCGCCTCCTGATGCGATAATAGGAACATTAGCGACTTGGCGTACTGAGGCGAGTTGTTTTAGGTCATAGCCTTGTCTTACACCATCTTGGTTCATCATATTTAAAACAATTTCACCCGCACCGAGTTTCTGAACTTCGCGTACCCAATCAAGTGTTTTCCAGTGTGTTTGTTGTGTCCGTTTTTCATCACCTGTGAATTGATAAACTAGGTATTCACCTGTTTTTTCATCAAACCAAGTGTCAATACCGACGACAACACATTGCACACCGTAGCGATCTGCCAAACGAGATATCAGTGAAGGATCGGATAGTGCTGGGGAGTTAATCGAAATTTTATCAGCCCCAAAAGAGAGAATTTTTCCTGCATCTTCAACAGAACGAATGCCACCAGCAACACAAAATGGAATATCAATCACTTCAGCAACACGCGATACCCAGCTCTTATCAACAACTCGGCCATCAGAAGAGGCGGTAATATCATAAAATACAAGCTCGTCAGCGCCTTCTTTGGCGTAGCGTTCTGCAAGAGGGACAATATCACCAATGATTTCATGATTTCGAAATTGAACACCTTTAACGACTTGTCCATCACGAACATCAAGACAAGGAATTATGCGTTTTGCCAACATGATATCGCCTCTTTTAATGTAAATTTGCCTTCTAATAATGCTCTACCAACAATAATACCAGCGACGCCAGATGCTGGAAGCGCTGCGATATCTTGTAAATTACCAATACCACCAGAAGCTTGAAATAAAATGTCAGGAAAACGTTGGCTAATTTCTGTATACAATTCAACGTTAGAGCCTGTCAATGTGCCGTCACGAGAAATATCGGTACACAACACATGCTTTAATCCGACACTTTGATAAAGTTCGATGATCTCTTCAAGGGTATAGGGGGAGTTCTCTTGCCAGCCACTCACGGCTACCCATTTTTGACCTTGTTTATCGATACGAACATCAAGGGCTAACACAATGGCATCTGCACCATAGCGTTGAAACCAAGTTTTCACCATTTCGGGCTGACTGACTGCGGTAGAGCCAATAACAACTCTACTTGCACCTGCATCGAGTAATGATTTCACATCATCTTCAGTGCGAATGCCACCCCCCACTTGTACTGGTACATTCACACAAGCAACAAGCTCTTTTAACAGTGAAATCTGGCGAGCAGAAGGATCTTTTGCACCGGTTAGATCCACCAAATGAAGGAGCTTTGCACCGTCTTTTTCATATTGTTGATAGCGTGTCAGCGGATCATCATCGTAATCACGTTGTTTCGTGTAATCACCTTGGTGAAGACGAACGACTTTCCCGTCAATTAAATCTAATGCTGGAATGATCATAACGCGTTACATCTCCAAAAAATTCTTGATAAGTTGAGCGCCGGCTTTTCCTGAGCGCTCTGGGTGAAATTGCACACCATAAAAATTATCTTTTTGAATTGCACTACTAAAGCGAGATCCATATTCGGTTTCGGCAATGGTTGATTCATTTAATGCTAAACCATAACTGTGAACAAAATAGAACCAAGCATCGTCATCAAGAGAACGAAAAAGAGGATGAGCAGGTTTGGCTAATACTTGATTCCAACCCATATGAGGTAGCGGTAAGCCCGCTGTATCTAGTTTATTAATTGTGCCATCAACTAGTCCTAATAACGGAATACTTTTACCTTCTTCACTTAATGAGGCTAATATTTGCATGCCTAAACAAATTCCTAAAACAGGCTGTGTTAACGCCTTAATTAAAGGAATTAATTCGCGTGCTTCCAGTTGTTCCATTGCTGCGCGAGCCGTTCCCACTCCGGGTAAAAAGAGTTTATCCGCAGATAGCACAACGTTTTTTTCATAGGAAATAATGGGGTCATAACCGAGTCGCTTAACGGCGTAAGCGACAGAGGCTAAATTGGCACAACCTGTATCGAGAATAACCACTTTCATCACAGAACACCTTTTGAGCTTGGTAAAGTATTACCTTCAACACGAATAGCTTGGCGTAATGTACGACCAAAGACTTTAAATAAGCTTTCAGCTTTGTGGTGATCGTTTTTGCCTTTTGATTTCAGGTGTAATGTGCAACCCATGGTGTAAGAGAGTGAACGGAAAAAGTGTTCTATCATCTCTGTACTTAGATCACCGACACGCTGATATTTAAATTCCGCTTTGTATTCAAGGTGTGGACGGCCAGAAATGTCTAATGCACAGCTTGCGAGGCATTCATCCATTGGTAATGTAAAACCAAAGCGGGCAATACCACGTTTATCACCCAATGCTTCGCGTAGGGCCTCACCTAAAGCCAGGCCGGTATCTTCAACGGTGTGGTGATCGTCAATCACTAAGTCGCCATGTACATCGATGTTCATACGAAAACCGCCATGAGTGGCAATTTGATCAAGCATATGATCAAAGAAACCGACACCGGTACTGATTTGGCTGTCACCTTCACGATCAAGCCAGATATCAATAGCAATTTGTGTTTCTTTTGTTTTACGTTCAACGTGCGCATAGCGATCTTTTTGGGTGAGTTGTTCTGTGATAACCGCCCAATCGAGATCATCGGTATTATAAAGTAAGCCTTTAATACCCATATTTTCAGCTAACTGAATATCTGTTTGTCTATCACCAATAACGTAGCTGTTATCTTTATCGAGTGCACCATCAACTAAATATTGTGTCACAAGCCCTGTTTCAGGTTTGCGACAAGGGCAGTTATCTTCAGGTTTATGAGGACAAATTAAAACATCATCAAAGGTTATTCCTTGTGATGACAAAATTTGCATCATCAAATTATGTGGAGGATCGAAATCTGCCTGAGGAAAACTTTCTGTACCTAATCCATCTTGATTCGTGATCATAATAAGTTTGTAACCCGCCTTTTGTAGCGTAATTAGCGCAGGGATCACACCATTTTCAAAGGCAAGTTTATCGAGTCTATCAACTTGATAATCTGTAGGTGGTTCGGTGATTAAAGTGCCATCACGGTCAATAAAAAGAATTTTTTGGCTCATGGTAAGCTCCTTCAGTTGCGATTTTTGTTGTTATCGTTTTAATGTTTTTATACGTTTGCAGTTTGAATGTTTTTTATGGCATTGATCACGCTATCACATTCTTCAGCTGTACCGATAGAAATACGCAAACAACCATTAAGCCCATATTGACGTTGTTGATCGCGTAAAATGATCCCTAGCTCCCATAAAGTACGGAAAACTAGATTAGCATCAGTGAATTTCACTAAAATATAGTTGGTTTCACTATTATAAACCTGCTCAACATTCGGTAATTTTTTTAACGCATCAGATAAAATCTTTCTGTTACGCGATATTTCAGCAACACGGTTTCTCATCACGTCAATACCTGCCTTAGTTAATGCTTGTGCTGCAATGTCGGCAACAGGTGTTGACAGGGGATACGGTGCAATCACTTTTAGTAATAATTCAATAACGGGTGGATTGGCAAGCGTAAACCCACAGCGCAACCCAGCTAATGCAAAGGCTTTCGATAAGGTACGTAAAATGACTAAATTCGGGTAATCTTCAAGCCATGAAACAATCGATGCTTGTGGACAGAATTCTATATAAGCTTCATCAACTGCAACGATAGCTTTGCCTTTAGTGAGTTCTAATACATCACGAATAAGGGATGGGTTAACAATGTTCCCTGTTGGGTTATTGGGGCTACACAGATAGAGTAGTTTTACATTCTCAAGTTGAGATGCAATGGCTTCTACATTTGGACTCCAATCTGCTAATGTCGGTACAACTCGTTGTTCGATGCCAAAAGTTTCTGCACTAACGCTATACATGCCGTAAGTGGGGGGGCAATAAAGTACTGCATCTTTACTGGGTTCACAAAAAGCGCGAATAAGCAGTTCAATAGCTTCATCCGCACCACGGCTGACTAAGACTTGATTTGGACTAACACCCGCGTATGTTGCATAACGATTAATAACATTAACGGGCTGGCATTCAGGGTAACGGTTTAAATTTTTTTCATTAAAAGTAAATTCGGGTGCAACAGGGTATTCATTTGCATTTAACCAAACTGAACCATTTCCCCCTAAACGTCTTGCAGACTGATAAGGGGTTAATTCACGTACATTTTTTCTGGCAAGTGTGGTGATATCAAATTCAATGTTCATCGTTATTTTTTTCCCTGAGCCAAAGCGTTAACACGAAGTGTGACCGCATTTTTATGAGCCGTTAATTGTTCTGCTTGCGCTAGTATTTCAATTGTCTGTGCTAAATCAGATAAACCTTGTGCTGTGAGTTTTTGCACGGTCATACGTTTCATAAAATCAGCTAAACCTAAACTTGAGTAGGTTGAAGTATAGCCATAAGTCGGTAGAACGTGATTGGTACCAGAAGCATAATCTCCCGCAGATTCTGGAGACCAAGCCCCAAGAAAGACAGAACCTGCACTGGTAATATTATCAACACGCATATCTGCGTCATTGGTTTGAATAATCAAGTGTTCAGGGCCGTAATTGTTACTGATTTCAATACACTGATCGAGATCACGAGTAATAATGACACGGCTTTCAGCTAAGGCTTGTTTAGCAATCTCAGCTCGGCTTAACTGAGCCAGTTGTGTTTCAGTTTCGGCAATAACCGATTTAGCTAATGCTTCATCTGGCGTTAATAACACGACTTGTGAATCTGGACCGTGCTCTGCTTGTGACAATAAATCAGCGGCAATAAATGCAGGGTTTGCATCGGCATCAGCAATGACTAATACTTCAGAAGGGCCTGCTGGCATATCAATAGCAGCACCTTGTAGTGATTGGCTGACTTGGCGTTTGGCTTCGGTAACATAAGCATTACCAGGGCCAAATATTTTATCTACTTTAGGAATAGACTCTGTACCGAATGCCATTGCTGCAATTGCCTGTGCGCCACCCACTTGGAATATTTCATTAATACCAATTTGTTGAGCAATATATAAAATTTCATCAGCAATAGGGGGCGGTGAGCAAAGAATAACTTTGCGACAACCGGCAATACGCGCTGGAATACCGAGCATCATTACGGTTGAAAGTAATGGAGCCGAACCACCGGGAATATAAAGTCCTACTGCATCAATAGGTCTGCTTACTTGTTGGCAAAATACGCCAGGCTGAGTTTCCACTTCAATTGTGTTAGGAATTTGAGCTTCATGAAAACGGCGAATATTATTCATCGCCTGTGCTACCGCCTGTTTTATTTCGTTATTAAGTCTTGCTGTAGCTTCATCAACTTGCGCTTTTGGCACCAATACACTTTCCGGCGCTGCCTTATCGAATTTTTGGCTAAGTGCTTTAAGCGCTTTGTCCCCATCATTGCGTACCTGTGAAATGATGTTAGCAACTTGTTCTGTAATTGAACCTGATGCAGAAATCGCAGGGCGAGTTAATAGCCCCTTTTGTTGCTCTTGTGTGTATTCATTCCAGTAAATTAATGTATTAAAACCCGTTTTCATCATTTCACCTTATTCCATCATTTTTTCTATTGGTAAAACAAGAATTGAACTTGCACCTAATGTTTTAAGTTTTTCCATTGTTTCCCAGAATAGGGTTTCGCTACTGACCATGTGCATTGCAACGCGATTTTGATCACCGGCAAGCGGTAGAATTGTTGGTCTTTCTGCACCAGGAAGTAATGCAATGACATCTTCGAGGCAATCGCTTGGTGCGTGTAACATAATGTATTTTGATTCTCGGGCTTGGATAACGCCTTGAATACGAGTGAGTAAACGGTCGATAAGTGCTTGTTTATCAGCTTCCATTTCACCGTCGCGTTGGATCAAGCACGCTTTTGAGCGGTAAATCACTTCAACCTCTTTTAAACCATTTGCTTCTAATGTTGCACCAGTTGAAACTAAGTCACAGATAGAATCAGCAAGGCCGGCACGAGGAGCGACTTCAACAGATCCATTTAATAGACACGATTTAAATTTGATGCCTTTTTGGTCTAAATAACGTTTTAATAGATTTGGGTAAGAGGTAGCAATACGTGTATTATCTAGGCATTCAGCACCTTGATAGTCGAAATCGACAGGGGTCGCAATAGATAAACGGCAACCACCAAAATCTAAGCGTCGTAGTGTGAGATAACTTGGATTTTCGCCTTGTGCGCGACGTTTTAATAATTCTTCTTCTAATACGTTTTCGCCAATAATGCCTAAGTCAACCACACCGTCCATCACTAGGCCGGGGATATCGTCATCTCTCACACGTAAAATATCGATTGGCATATTTTCCGCATAAGCAATCAGACGTTGTTGGTTTAAGTTAATTTTGATGCCACAACGCGCTAAAAGGGCGCGTGATTCATCACTTAAACGACCTGATTTTTGCATTGCAATTCTTAATCTTGTTTTGTCTAACATAATGTTACCCTGCCCTTGTTTCTATTTTTGTTTGAAAATTAGCTATAAAAAAACCCCGGAAGTTGCCTTCCGGGGTTTTTATTGTTTGCCTGCATTCAGACCACCGGAAGCGTTTCTTAAACGTCTTCCAGCACTCATCGCCTGAAAGACTAGTCAGGATGATGGTGATGATGGTGGTTTAGTTGAATGCTATACATAATTATTTTCCTAGCTAATTACACTATTTATTATTTGATAATGCTCGTTACTATTAATTTGTATTTAGTAACCAACATTCAGAAATTGTCTGCCTTTCAACCTACATGATTTGCAAAGTGAAAAGCAACCTATTTTTTAATAATAATTTAATTATTTTATAACCTTTTGTTTTTAATGCTATTTTAATATTTCTCTTATTTACTTAATCCAACAAGTGAGCGAGTATATAGGAGTATGCTAAAAATCAACAAAATATAAGTAGTATTTATATGTGATGGCGAAATAAAAATTTTATAGCATACTTTGACTAAGCCATTTAAGTAGGGGAGCAAAATGAAACGAATAACCATCGTTGGATTAGGTTGGTTAGGTTTACCACTTGCGGTTGCGTTGCGTGATGCAGGCTATCAAGTTAAAGGGACTAAAACCACCGAAGATGGCGTAGAAGCAGCAAGAATGAGTGGCGTTGATTGCTGTTTAGTGAATTTAACACCCGCAATTGAATGTGATAGAGATGATTTTGATTACTTAATGGAAACTGACGTTCTGATCATCACATTGCCACCCAGTGCCGCTGGTGGCGGTTATGATTATGTTGAAGCTATTCAAACGCTAGTGGATAGTGCAATGTCTCGCCATATCACAAGAGTCATTTACATTAGCTCTACTTCTGTATATGGCAATCAGACAGGTAATATCACAGAAGAAATGGATATTCGGCCTGAAACACAATCGGCAAAAATGTTAGCTGAAGTTGAAAACTGGTTACATCGTTTACCATTAACCACGGTTGATATTCTTCGATTGGCGGGATTAGTGGGGCCAGGCCGTCATGCTGGGCGTTTTTTATCGGGTAAAAAGCAGGTAAAAGGTGCGCATCAATGTGTCAATTTAGTTCATCTTGATGATGTGATTTTTGCAGTTGAACAACTGCTTGCACAAAATGAAGGGGGACATTTGTATAATTTATGTGCACCTATTCATCCTAAAAAGAAAGATTTTTACACGAGAGTATCCTCTCAACTTGATCTTATTCCCCCTGAATTTGCTGATGAAGAGAAACCGTTAATACGGGAGATTGATGGGCAGGAGATCTGTCGAGATCTTGGATTCCATTATCATTATCCAGATCCCGACAAAATGCCAATGAATTAACTTAATTTACAGGCAGTAACACGACATCACGGAAAATAGAACTTTCACTTAATTGAGCGAACCAGCGCTCAATATGTGGGAAGTGAGGTCTATCTTTGCAAACTTCGAGCCATGGGTAAACCAGTGGCGCGATAGCTATATCAGCAAGAGAGATTTCATCTCCAGCAAAATAAGCTGTTTTTGCTAGTTGGTTATCTGCAATTCTGATCAGTTTGTTAAGTTTTTCTTTTAATTCTTCAATCTGCTCAGGATGTTGTTGTTCTTTAGGTGTGCGAACAATCATTATCATCATTTGTTGAATGGGTGAAAATAAGCTGCCATTTGACCAGTCCATCCATTTTTCTACATTTGCTCGTTGTTTAGGATCAATTGGATAGAATGTGTTATTTTCATATTTTGAGCATAAATAACGAAGAATGGTATTAGACTCCCATAATGTAAAGTCATCATCTTGTAGTGTTGGAATAGAAGCGTTGGGATTCATCGCTAAATAATTTGTTTCATTGAGCCCACCAAACGGGCCTCCAACATCAATTTGCTCATAAGGAACGTTTAACGCCTTTAAGCACCAAAGAACTTTTTTAACGTTAGATGAGTTTTTTCTACCCCAGACTTTTAACATAAAGGTCTCCTAAACCACGATAAGTAATAAAATTTCCCTCTATAGGGCGTTAAGCATGAATATAAGATAAATCTCTATATATCAATGTTGGCGTCTTATTCCAGAAAGCCATATAGTAGGAAAGCTTTAACAAATTGATATAAAAGGGTGATCGGTAATGAAAAAAAATATTCCATCTGTTCTGGGTAAGGTTACCGCGGGAATGGGTTTACTGCTAATTATTTCTAGTCCTTCATTTGCGGTAAATAATCCTGTACCTCCTCAAATAGAGGCAAAATCTTATGTATTAATGGATTACAACAGCGGAAAAATTCTGGCATCAGAGAAACCTGATGAGCGTTTAGATCCCGCCAGCCTGACAAAAATCATGAGTAGCTATGTGGTTGGACAAGCCATCAAAGAAGGGCGTATGTCGCCGGACGATATGGTGATTGTAGGACGCAATGCATGGGCAACAGGTAATCCGGTATTAAAAGGCTCATCATTAATGTTCTTGAAACCGGGGGATCAGGTAAAAGTCATTGATTTAAACCGAGGCATGGTTATTCAATCGGGTAATGATGCCAGTATCGCATTAGCTGAACATGTTGCGGGAAGTCAGGAAACGTTTGTTGATTTAATGAACTCCTATGCCAACAATCTGGGTTTAAAAAATACGCACTTTAAAACGGTCCATGGATTAGATTCTGATGGACAATATACAACTGCACAAGATATGGCTTTGCTAACTGCTGCCATGATCCGTGATGTTCCATCAGAATACGAAATACATAAAGAAAAAGAATTTACATTCAACAATATTCGTCAGCCAAACCGCAACCGTTTATTGTGGAATAAAAATATGAATGTTGATGGTGTGAAAACAGGGCACACAAATGGTGCTGGATATAACCTTGTATCTTCGGCAACTGAAGGAAATATGCGCTTAATTGCGGTTGTTTTAGGTGCACCGTCAGACAAAATTCGCTTTGCTGAGAGTGAAAAATTATTGGGTTGGGGATTCCGCTTTTTTGAAACCGTCACACCAGTTAAAGAAAATGCACCACTGACAAAACAAAAAGTATGGTATGGCGATAAAGGGGAAGTGGCTTTAGGCGTTGCTAATGATGCTTCAATCACGATCCCTAAAGGTGAACTGAAAAATTTAAGAGCTTCATTTACTTTAACTAATCCAGTATTAGAAGCACCTTTAACACAAAACCAGGTGGTGGGTACAGTTAACTTTTTATTAAACGATGAAGTGATTGAACAACGTCCTTTAGTTGTAAAAGAAGCGGTTGAAGAAGGTGGTTTCTTTAGTCGTATCTGGGATTTTGTGGTTAAAACAGTATCAGGCTGGTTTAACGCCATTTTTGGTTAAAATTATCAATAATGGTTTTATCAACGCGTTACTGAGTTTTTCACCCATAAAGAAAGACTAACTATCGTTTTTGTATAAAAAATCCGTAATTAGAATGACGATTACGGATTTTTTTATATTTACTGAAATAAAGAGTTATATACTTTAGAACTTAAATAAGCCCATCAATCTTGCCTCGATTATTAATATCAACCGTAATGGCTGCTGGCGTTTTCGGTAATCCTGGCATAGTGGTAATAGTGCCTGTTAACGCAACAACAAAGCCAGCACCCGCAGATACGTATACTTCGCGTACATTTATCGTAAAATCAGTAGGGCGCCCTAATAAAGTTGGATTATCTGAGAGTGAATATTGTGTTTTTGCCATACATACAGGAAAATGGCCAAACCCCATATTTTCTAATTTTTCCAACATATTGCGTGCATGTTGGCTATAAGTCACACCATTTGCTCCATAAATTTCTTTAGCTACAGTGTCAATTTTTTCATAAAGTGAAGCGTTATCAGGGTAAATTAATTGAAATTGACTCTGTTCATTTTCAAGTGTATCAATCACTTGCTTAGCTAATTCAATACCGCCTTCGCCTCCTTTTTCCCACACTTTGGTAATAGCGAAGCGACAATCTCTATCTTGGCAAAATTGTTCGATAAACTGGTGTTCTACAATACTATCAGTGACATAGGCATTAAGAGAGACAATCACCGGCAAGCCATATTTTTTAAGGTTTTCAATATGTTTTTCGAGATTAGCAATGCCTTTTTCAAGTGCAACTAAGTCTTCATTATCCCACTCGTTTTTGCCTAAACCACCGTTATATTTTAGTGCTTTTGTGGTAACTACAATCACTGCACAATCTGGATGTAATCCACTCATTCGACATTTTATATCAAAGAATTTCTCAGCACCTAAATCGGCTCCAAAGCCTGCTTCTGTAATTGTGATATCGGCAAGTTGAAGTGCCAATTTTGTTGCCCTTACACTATTGCACCCATGGGCAATATTGGCGAAAGGGCCACCATGAATAATCGCGGGTGTATTTTCGAGTGTTTGTACTAAATTAGGATTAATGGCATCTTTTAACAAACTGGCCATTGCGCCAACAGCTTGTAAATCGTTTGCAGTGATAGGGTCGTCATTATAAGAATAAGCAACAATGATCTGAGAAAGTCTTTGCTTTAAATCTTGGATATCTTCGGCTAAACACAAGATTGACATAATTTCAGAAGCAACAGTAATAACAAAATTATCTTCTCTTGTAATACCGTCTTTTTCGCCACCCAATCCCACAACAATATTTCGTAAAGTGCGATCGTTCATATCCATACAGCGCTTAAAAACAATTTTTTTAGGGTCGATATTTAAAGGATTACCTTGATAAATAGAGTTATCAAGCATGGCTGCCAGTAAATTATTGGCTGAAGTAATCGCATGAAAATCGCCAGTAAAATGAAGGTTAAGATCTTCCATTGGCACGACTTGAGAATAACCGCCTCCCGCAGCTCCACCTTTAATACCAAAGCAAGGACCTAAAGAAGGCTCGCGTAACGCAATAATGGCATTTTTCCCAATATGGTTAAGGGCTTGGCCTAATCCAACAGTAACAGTTGTTTTACCTTCTCCGGCTGGAGTGGGATTAATTGCAGTGACTAAAACTAATTTTCCTGTTTTTTTTGTGGCGATTTTAGACCAAATACTGTGGCTAAATTTGGCTTTGTATTTGCCATAAAACTCGATATCGTCTTGATCAATATTTAAATTTTTAGCAATGTCTTGAATTGGTAAGAGGTGTGCTTCTTGGGAGATTTGAATATCTGATTTCATTTTAGTTCTCTTTTTATCCCGCTTATGATGTCTCTAGTGATCTTTACTTATCAACTGTAGCCAAGGATATAAATATGGCCAATAGATTGATTAAGTTGTAATTATTTTCTATTAGATAACGTGTTTATCGTCACATCATTTAAATAATTATTGCTACAGACTCCTATCTTTGATCTTTTGCTACTTATTATTGAGTAATATTTCTGTTTTCAATATCGTGTTCTTTTTTCGACACGTATTTTAACTAAGGATGATCATTTAATCTCATACAAAAAATAATATTCAAAGAGAAGAGCATCATTTTTGATTTTAGATAATAAAAAAGGCGCTGATATCAGCGCCTTATCGATAATGATTCTCTATATTTGAACCTCTTAAATTTAGTCACAAGAAATTTTAATGGCTAATCCACCTTGAGAGGTTTCACGATATTTAGCATTAATATCTTTACCTGTTTCGTACATGGTTTCGATGACTTTATCTAAACAAATACGAGGATCACTGACACGGCGTAAAGCCATACGAGATGAGTTTACAGCTTGTACAGCCGCAATGGCATTACGTTCAATGCAAGGGACTTGCACTTGTCCTGCAACAGGGTCACAGGTAAGTCCTAAGTTATGCTCCATTGCTATTTCAGCAGCCATACAAACTTGTTCTGGACTGCCACCTAGAAGTTCTGTTAATGCACCGGCAGCCATAGAACAAGCAACACCGACTTCACCTTGACAACCGACTTCAGCACCTGAAATTGAAGCATTCATTTTGTAAAGAGAACCGATAACACCGGCCACTAAGAAAAAGCGTGTGTAAGAGTTTTCATTTACAGGACGAATGAATTTATCATAGTAAGACAGTACCGCAGGAATAATGCCACATGCTCCATTTGTCGGTGCTGTTACAACACGTCCGCCAGCGGCATTTTCTTCATTGACAGCAAGTGCAAACATATTGATCCAGTCAACAACTGTCATAGGATCGGTTGTGGTTTTATCTTCTGTTACCAACATACGGCGTAACGCAGAAGCACGGCGAGGTACACGTAATGGTCCTGGCAATAAGCCTTCGGTATTTACACCGCGCTCAATACCTGACTTCATTACATCCCAAACCGCAGCAAAATGGGCTGAGATCTCTTCTTTACTCCGCAGAGCTAATTCATTTTGCATGACTAATGCAGATAGAGAAAGGCCGGTTTCTTTACAATGGCGACGTAAATCAGCCGCATATTGGTAAGGATAAGGGACTTGAACTACATTTTCTTCAGGTTGACCAAAATGCTCTTCATCAACAATAAAGCCACCACCAATAGAATAATAGGTTTTTTTCAATAGAACCTGTTCACCATTATAAGCGGTGATAGTCATACCATTCTCATGGAGAGGTAAATTGCTTTTATGGAAATTCATACCACCATCAACAGGAAAATCTACTTCTTTAATGCCGTTTGCCAGCATTAAGCGACCCGTTGTTTCTACTTGTTTTATAAATGGAGTAATAGAATCTATATCAACGGTATCAGGTAAATTACCAGCTAATCCCATAATAATAGCAATATCGGTTGCGTGACCTTTACCAGTTAAAGATAAAGAGCCGTACACATCAACGATAACACGGGAAACAGAAGAGAGAAGATTTTTGTCAGCAAGGATATCAACGAATTCTTTACCTGCTTTCATGGGGCCTACAGTGTGTGAACTTGAAGGACCGATACCAATTTTAAAAATATCAAAGACGCTAACCATAATATTCGCCTCCCTAATTAATTTAAAGGCGCAACTGTGTGATTATTAGAGTGATAAGTGTCAGTTTTGAAGTCTAAAGCTGTAATGGCTACTTTCATAAAAGAAAGTAGCCATTAGATGCCTTATTAGCCCATGAAAGAGTTAATTAAGCTATAGAAAACTGCTGAGATTGCGATAAGACCCATGATTACAACGAATACGTTGCTGATATGGCCTTCGTATTTCTTCATCGCAGGTACTTTACGGATTGCATACATAGGCATCAGGAACAGTAACATTGCGATAATTGGACCACCTAACGTTTCAATCATACCTAAGATGCTTGGGTTTAACGTTGCAACGATCCACGTTGTAACCAGCATAAACAGTGCAGTGATTTTGTTTAAACGATCTTTTTCGATTGTTTTACCTTTTTCACGCAATGATTTGATGATTAAACCATTGAAACCTTCACGAGCACCTAAGTAGTGACCTAAGAAAGATTTCGTAATCGCAACAAAAGCAATAAATGGAGCAATATAAGCGATAACAGGTGCTTCAAAATGGTTAGCCAGATAAGACAGGATACTGATATTCTGTGCTTTTGCTTCTGCTAAGTTTTCTGGTGTTAAGCTAAATACACAGCTAAACACGAAGAACATAACAGTGATAACCATCATGATGTGCGCATAAGCTAAAATGCGTGAACATTTCTTCTCAGCGTTTTCACCGTATTCTTCACGTTTTGCAACCGCAAAAGCAGAGATAATGGGGGAGTGGTTGAAAGAGAATACCATGACAGGGATAGCTAACCACAGTGTTACTAATAGGCCTTGGCCCATACCTGAAGTTGTTGCGTGATCAAAAGAGAGAGTCTCAAGTATTGCGCCATTCCATTCAGGAATAAGATACAGTGCTAAAACCATCAAGACGGCAACAAATGGGAACACTAGCACACTCATTGCTTTAACGATAGCTTGTTCACCAAAGCGAATAATTGACATGATACCGACAATCAGTATCAGCGATAAAATTGCGCGAGGTGGTGCAGTCATGTGCATTTGGTTCACTATAAAGCTTTCTACTGTATTGGTGATAGCAACACTATAAACCAATAAAATAGGGTAAATAGCAAAGAAATAGAGCAGAGTAATCAGTTTACCTGCTGTTTTACCAAAGTGTTCTTCAACAACTTCAGTGATATCTTCACCTGGGTTTTTACCTGATAACACAAAGCGACACATACCACGGTGTGCAAAGAAGGTCATTGGAAATGCAAGCACTAACATGATCAACAGAGGAATTAAGCCACCAATCCCTGCATTGATAGGTAAAAATAGAACGCCAGCACCGATAGCCGTACCATATAAACCTAACATCCATACCGTATCTGACTTACGCCATGTTTTGTAATCACCTTGGGTGTTACCCGATGCGATAGAACCAGCTTTGGTTGTATCCATAATACTCTCCGAAATAACGCGGTAAAAAAAATAATGAATAAAATAAAAGCGTGATTTTATTTCTTATCAGAAACAATCACGACATAAATTTAATTATGAATAAATGAGAGCATTGAGTACCTGGTGTTATCTCAATATCTTCAATTACCACATACTAAAATCTTTAAATTTCAAAAGAATTACGATCTTCTAAAATTTGAAAAAATATTCGATAAGTTTATATCCAGACTTAAGAGGTGCAGAATATAGTGTTTTTCAGGATAAACTACCGTGATCACCATCTCAAATGCTAAATATAACTGAAAAATCTAAAAATGTAACATTTTTTATATTTTGTGTTTTTATAAGGGTTTTTTAAACATTTTGAAATACTTTTCCATTTTTAATGGAGATTGATAATAAATCCATATACCTGAATGTTCATATATTAATGATTAAAATTAGACTTTTTTATTTCTTATAAAATAAATGATTTAAATCAATATGGTTATTTTTATTCACAATTAAAACATTATATTAACAATATAACACATTGATATTTATATACTAATTATTTTCTTTAATTTGTGTTTAAAAGTAGACAAAAGAATATAAAAATAGAGTATTACGATTATTTATTAATGATTTTCTTTTATTCTATGAAATGAAGATAACAATAATTCAGTCATAAGTAGAATATTGTTTATTATTACGACAATAAATTTGTTAATAAATGAGTTTGATATATTACAATATAGCGAATATAAAAACTTCATTTTGATTAAAATAACAACACATTTTTTTTTGGACAAATAATATAATAATAGAGGATAATTTTATTTAGATATTAATATATCGAAGTGGAGAGAATTGCTTAAGTTAAATATAAAAAAAGACCACAATAAATAGGGTCTTTTTCAAAGCAAGAAGGGTTAGGCTTTTGTCCAACCTTTACGAATCGGATAAGCAAAACAGAACTGATAAAGTTGTTGTACCCATTTTTGGAGTGCATTCCCGCCTTTAGACCAGAAGATCTGGCTTAAACCACAAGAAAGCAGAGCAACTATAAGGGCGCCTATCATATCGATTGGCCAATGCACACCAAGGTAAATACGCGCCCAAGCAATCGCAACTCCTAAACCTAGCATGATATAACCAATACGTTTACTGTTATGCCAAAACAGATAAGCTAATGCAATGGTGAAAACAAATGTACCGTGATTGCTTGGGAACGAAGGCGTTGCATCATGCTCAAGGAAATTATACCCAATATTGGCAGCAAAAGGGCGCTCATGAGGCGCAATTGCACCAATAAACCAAGAGATAGACAGCGCAATAACTAAAGAGACCGCAGCTTTACAGGCTAATGTTCTTTGCTGGCTAAGGTGTTTTTCATTACCCCACAACCAATAGAACACTAAAGATAAAGGAAAGAGATAGACAAGGTACTTAGCAATAATTATCGCCACACCGATTTCGAAAGGAGATGCTGCAGGTGTTGCATTCATCATTGAAAATACGGCTAAATTAAATTGTTCCAGCAAAGTAGGCTCCATACATGTCGTGCTGATAAGCGATGTTTATGATACATAATACGCAAGTTTTTAAGGGTAAATGAGCGAGTAATAAGGGTAAAGTGTTTTTTTCTTATTTAATTGTGCTTTTTTTAAAAGAATTGTCAGTTTTAGATTTAACTGAGCTAAAGCATGCTTAAAAAGAGAATTTCACTTATGGTATAGCTCTCACATTGCTCTTTTTTGTTATTTTCAACGAGGTATAAAAAATGTGGCTCCAAAAAAATATCGTACTCAACGCAAGGCCGAGAGGGTTCCACTTAATTACACAGACATTGATTCAAGAATTACCCGAACTAAGACAATATAAAATTGGAATTGCTCATTTTTTTATTCAACATACATCGGCTTCGTTAACGATTAATGAAAATGCAGATCCGACAGTACGAAGTGATTTTGAAAATTTCTTTAATCAAAGTGTTAAAGAGAATGAAAATTACTACCTTCACACTTATGAAGGAAGTGATGATATGCCAGCACATATAAAAAGCAGTTTACTTGGACAAAGTATCACTATTCCTATTAGTCAAGGCGAGCTTAATTTAGGAACTTGGCAGGGAATTTATCTTGGTGAACACCGTAATCATGGTGGTCGTCGCCGTATTATTGTGACATTGCAAGGTGAATAAGGCTCTATTTTAGGCAATAAAAAACCCGACAGTTATTTCACCAAAGGGGTTGAAACTATCGGGCTCCTCAATATTTGGGGACATCAAAGAAAAGCAGTGGCACTAATTCAGACTCTGAGTTAAGAAGAAAGTTCGCTGACTAATGAAAAAAAATAGAATTTTTTTTGGAAAGAGGAAGATATAAAGAGATAATGTGTGAAATAAAAAAAAGAAAGCGCTAAAACATATTGAAAAATAGCTTGTTTTAGCGCTTTTTGATTAGTTATAGATGCCTAAATTTTCTTTAGCATAAGCTTCAAAATCTGTGCAACCACCGATGTGTTTCTCATCAATAAAAATTTGTGGCACAGTTTCAACCTCTTTACCGACGGTTTTAGATAAATCTGCTTTTGTAATTCCTTCGGCTTGGATATCAACATAACGGAAATCAAAATCGTCACGTTTTTCAGCCAGAGTTTCAGCCAGTTGTTTAGCACGTACACAATATGGGCAACCAGGGCGACCAAAAATTACAACAAACATACGACACTCCTTATTGAGGAAATAAAATTCAGGCATAATAGTCTTTATTGGTTGATACTATGCCCTTTTATGAGGCTAAACAAAAACAGTTATTGCCTTTTAGTGTGATAAATTATACCAATTTGCCGAATAATGAGATAGGACTGCGATACAGCATTTAGCGGAGAAAATATGGAAAAGCCTTCTAATCGGGATATGAAATCACTGTCTGATATGCCAAAACCCATCATAATCATTGAGATCATAGGGATTATTTTATTAGTGATTGCTTATTTGTCTATCAATCAATATATCACATCTCCGCAGTGGCTAGGCACCTACACGGGGCAATTAACACTGGTTGTTCTGGGGGTTATCTGCATGATCCCGCCTGCTATTCATATTGTATGGCGTGCGATTTATCGCTTAACGTTTTTAGGTATTGATAACAAACCCGCGAATAATAAAAAGAAAAAAGAGAATAACGAACAATAGCGCACTGTTTTTTTTCAACAATGCATGAAAAACCAAGAAAATCCAATCTGTAAATTGGCTTAATTTTCTTAGTTTTTCTATTTATTAGTGCCTTCAAGATATAAAAAGTGGCAAAATAGCCTCAATGCCAAAAGGCACTCTTTTCTTTAGCGCGTAAAGGTTATTTGAATGAACGCTGTTGTGACCCCCGATCTGGATCAGCTAAAATCTTGGCTTGATGAACTACAGATTGCTTATTATGAATGTGACTCTTGTCAGGCGTTACATTTGCCACATCTTCAATATATCAGTGGCATATTTGATGCTAAAATTGATATTCTTGAAGATGTGCTTGTATTTACCGCTATCGCTGAATTAAAACCCTCAGCAATAGTGCCTTTAATGGCCAACCTTAGCCAAATTAATGCAAGTTCTTTGTTTATTAAAACATTTTTAGAAATTAGTGATGAAAACTTACCTAAATTAGTATTCTGCCAATCATTCCCTGTTGCCGCGGGGATCTCACTGAATCAGTTTGATCTGTTCTTACAAAAAGCAGAAGAACAATCAGCTGAAGTAGTCAGTGAGATTTTTAATAATGGTTTCTTGTATGGCGAAAAACAAGAAAGTGAAAATGAAGAAGATGATGAAGAAGATGTTGAAATAAGTAGTTCATCAACTGACTCCTCCTATACTGTACATTAATATTAATCTCCATAACGGTCACAAAATCTTATGCAATGCGCACGATTTAGTGCGGGTGATTGTCATTCTTGTGAATGGCTTTCTCTTGCTTATTCTGAACAAATCAAGAAAAAACAGCACAGCTTATTAGCATTGCTACCTGAAGATTATGCTTTTGATAAATTAGCGCCTGTTGAAAGCCAGCAAGCGCAATTTCGTAACAAAGCAAAAATGGTAGTCAGTGGCAGTGTTGAAAAACCAGTATTAGGTCTAAAAACACGAGAGGGTGTGGCTGTCGATTTATGCGAATGTCCTCTTTACCCTGACTCTTTTACACCGATATTCCCAATTTTAAAAACATTTATAGCGAGAGCAGGATTAGTACCTTACGATATTGAGCGTCGGCGTGGCGAACTTAAGTTTATTTTATTAACTGAAAGCAGAAGCAATGGCACGATGATGTTGCGTTTTGTTTTACGCTCAGAAAAAAAATTAGAGCAACTTCGTAAAGCACTTCCGTGGTTACAAGAAAAACTACCTCAATTGGCGGTTATCTCTGTGAATATTCAACCTGTTCATATGGCAATTCTTGAAGGTGAAAAAGAAATTATTCTGACTGAAAAAACGTTTTTAGATGAATCATTCAACAAAATTCCATTGCATATTCGTCCAAGAGGCTTTTTTCAAACTAATCCAGTTGTGGCCTCATCACTTTATGCTACGGCGGGTCGTTGGGTTAGAGAATTAAATATCTCACATTTGTGGGATATGTTTTGTGGATCAGGAGGCTTTGGGTTACATTGCGCAGATAAATTGACCCAATTGACAGGAATTGAGATTAGTCCTGAAGCAATAGAATGTGCGCGTTTATCAGCTTATGAATTAGGGTTAGAGCATGTTGAATTTCAAGCACTAGATTCAACGGGTTATGCATTAGCCAACGAGTTAGTGCCTGAATTAGTGCTTGTTAATCCGCCAAGACGAGGTATTGGTGAGGCACTGTGTGGCTATTTAAATAAAATGAAGCCTCGCTTTATTCTGTATTCGAGTTGTAACGCTCAAACTATGGTTAAAGATATTCAGCAACTTTCTCATTATCGTATTGATAGAGTGCAGTTGTTTGATATGTTTCCGCATACAGCTCACTATGAAGTGCTTACATTATTGGTATTACAAGACAGTTAAGATATTCATTACAAAATAGGCAATGGGTGTTAGTATAAATCAGTATTTAACGCTCGATGGATAACATCGGGCGTTTTCTTTTTTATTAGATGGGCATTTTTTATGCAGAATTTAAAAGCGTTGTTATTAGTGATGGTGTTATTGGGGCCTTTGGGGATCGATCTCTATTTACCGACGATCCCTGCGATTGCTCAAGATTTAGGAAGTAGTGTCTCCCTTATTCAATCGACTATCGCTTTATTTATTTTAGTTTTAGGTATAGGACAACTGATATCAGGGCCATTAGTGGATAAGTTTGGTCGTAAACCTATCGCTATCGTTGGGATCCTTATCTATATTGTGGGTTCTGTGATTGCAACGATCTCTACAGACTCAACGCTTTTTATTATTTCGCGATTATTACAGGCTTGTGCAGTGTGTTGTACTTCCGTTGTGGCTTTTACCTGTGTTCGTGACTGCTTTAATGGTAATGATGCGGCTCGTGTTTTTGGCTTTTTAAATGGTACCTTAAATATTATTCCTGCACTTGCACCCTTATTAGGTGGATTATTGGCTGAGTATTGGGGATGGCGTGCACCTTTTGGATTTTTAATTTTCTATTCAGTATTTGTGCTAGTGTTGATCACTCGCTTCTTACCAGAAACTAAGCCTGAAAATATAGCGCAATCGAAACAGAAATTAGGTAAAACATACCTTGAGATTTTGTGTAGTAAACGTTTTTTAACTTTTGCTTTCGTGAATGCAGGCACAATGGGAATGGCTTTAACTTATGTTTCATTTGCTCCTATTGTTTTGATGAATGATGCGAAGCTATCACCGCTGATTTTTTCCATTGTTTTTGGTGTAAATGGTTTTTGGATAATGTTTGTTAGCTTTTATGCAAACCGGGTGATCCACCGTGTTGGCAGACCTATTTGTTTGATATTAGGGGGTGGGTTAATGGGGGTAGGTTGTGTGAGTTTGTTATTAAGCTTAATGTTTATTCCTGCCGAAATACAAAGCCATTGGCTGATTTACATGCTCCCTGTAGCAAGTGCTTGCGCTGGATTAGCCTTTATTATGGGGCCTGCGACAAGTTATGCACTTGAGCCGTATTCACAGACGGCAGGTATTGCCTCTGCTTTGGTTGGTTTTATTCAAATGGCAGGCGGTGCTGCGTTAGGTTTAACTGCACTGACATCACCGGTACAACCTAAATTAGCATTAGCCGTTGTCATGTTAATTGGTAGCCTATTGGCGTGGAATGCGTATAGAGTAAGCCATAAGGAAGCGTTAATAGAAAAACAGACTACACAAAAATAGAACCATTATTTGTTACAATTTATTCAGCGATAAAAAAATACCCCAGAGATAAAAATATCCGGGGTATTTTTTTATCGACAGTTTGGCTTACGCATTTTTAATTACGATGTTCAAACTTTAAGGCTTTTTTCTCAATCAATCTCATGAGAAGTGTTAGTATTCCGTTGATGCCTAAATAAATAATGCCTGCGGCAACAAAGACCATCACATCATAACTTTGACCGAATACTTGTCGGCTATAACCTGTTAATTCAAGTAAAGTGATCGTACTGGCGAGTGAGGTACTTTTAAATATTAGTACAACTTCATTTGAATAGGATGAAAGCGCCCGCTTAAATGCATAAGGCAATATTACCCTTGCCGTTTGCACGGGGGACATCCCTAACGCTTGGCAAGATTGCCATTGTCCTGACGGAATCGCTCTTACTGCACCATAGAAAAGTAAGGTTGAATAAGCAGCACTATTTAATGCTAATGTAACCATGGCACAAAACCAAGGTGTTGATAATAACTCCCAAATCATAGGGAATTTTTGCAACACAGGAAATTGTCCAGGGCCATAATAGATTAAGAAAAACTGTACTAATAAAGGAGTACCGGTAAATAAGGTGATATATGCTTTTACAATTTGAGTAATAACTGGAGTTTTTAACGCCAAAATAAAGGTCATTAAAACCGAAAGTGTAAATGCCACCAGTAAAGCCACTAAAGTTAATGACAAGCTGGTTGGTAATCCCGGTAAAATATCAACAATATAATCCCACATTATGAGGCACTCCGTTCAAAGCGAGTTGTTCTCATTTCTAACCATTTCAGGATATATTGACTGATCAGCGTAATGGCTAAATAAATCAGTGCAACAATGCTATACCAAGTAAAAGGCTCTTGAGTTCTATTAGCAATACTTTGTGTTTGTAACATTAAATCATTAACACTGATTAATGAGACTAAAGCAGTATCTTTTAATAAAACTAACCACTGATTACCTAAACCGGGTAAAGCATGACGCCACATTTGAGGCATGATAAAGCGGAAGAAGATAGTAATACGGCCCATACCTAATGCTTGACCGGCTTCCCATTGTCCTGTTGGTACGGCTTTTAAGGCGCCACGTAACGTTTGTGAAGCATAAGAAGCATAAAGAAGTGAAAGGGCGATAACACCACAATAGAAAGGTAGAGAATCGGTGTCACCAAAGTCTATTTGCAAGGTGAATGAGCCTAATTCAATGCCATCCATTAAGATCATGACGCCTTGTAAGGTGCCATAATAGACAAAAAGAACCACCAGCATTTCTGGTAGTCCCCTAATGAGTGTTACCCAACATGTTCCTAAGAAAGCAAAGGCTTTCCATCTCGCAGATTCCCATGCTGTAAACAGCATGGCTAGAACTAATCCGATGATAAGCGCAGAAATAGCAAGTGAGACCGTTGTGACGGCCGCACCTGCTAGAGTTGTTATTTCATTCATTTATTAAGCTATTATTGTTATTCAAACCATTTTTTATAAATGACATCATAGGTGCCATCAGCTTTTACTTCAGCTAATGCTTTGTTCAATTTATCTTGTAAATCAGCATTGCCTTTTCTTACTGCGATCGCAAGGCCTGTACCAAAATAGTTAGGATCTGCAACTTTGTCGCCTACAATACCTAATTCAGGATTCTTTTTCAGCCATTCATTGACAACCGCAGTGTCACCAAAGATTGCTTCGATACGACCATTTTTAAGATCTAATACCGCATTTTGGTAACTGTCATAAGGAACAGTTTTCATCTCTTTATGTTGTTCATTGATGAATTTTTGATGAGTAGTCCCATTTTGAACACCAATTTGTTTACCTTTTAAACTCGCAACGTCAGAGATTTTACCCGTTACTGTAATAAATACAGCAGAGTTATCATAGTAAGAATCTGTAAAATCAACTTGTTTTTGACGTTCTGGTGTAATATCAATACCTGCCATTAGTGCTTCAAAACGACGGAATTTCAAACTAGGAATTAAACTATCAAATGATTGATTGGTAAAGGTACAATCCGCATTAATTTTTGCACACATAGCATTAGCGAGATCAACATCAAATCCTACAATTTGGTTATTCGCATCAATCATTTCGAATGGAGGATATGTTGCTTCAGTGGCAAAACGGATTGTCTCTTTTTCAGCCGCAGTTGCAGAAAGTGTAATACTGGTCAGAAGTGCTGCAAATAATATTTTTTTCATTGTCTGATCCCGATTTAGTGTGACAAGTAATTAGCAAAAGCTTCCGTTTGTGGAGCTGTAAAACGATAGTTATCGCCTTGCTCTATAATACGGCCGTTTTCCATATATACAACTTTGCTCGCGGCTTTGCGTGCAATTTCAACTTCGTGGGTCACAATCACTTGTGTAATACCCGTTTCAGAAAGTTCTTTTATAATATCAACAACTTGAGCTGTTATTTCAGGATCTAGTGCTGCTGTCGGTTCATCAAATAAGAGAACTTGAGGTTCCATCATTAATGCTCTTGCAATGGCAACACGTTGTTGCTGTCCACCTGATAAATGTAGTGGAAAGCGTCCTGCATAATCACTTAAACGTAAACGTTCAAGTAATTTCATCGCTTTTTCTTTAGCCTGTGGTTTTGATAAACCTAACACACGACAAGGCGCTTCAATTAAATTATCAATAACCGTCAAATGTGGCCATAAATTATATTGTTGAAATACCATGCCCACATTTTGGCGTAATAAACGAATTGCCTTTGCGTTAGGCTGTTGGCTAAAGTCAAAATGTAGACCTGCAATTTCTAACTCACCTGAACGTGGCATTTCTAATAAGTTAAGAACTCTCATTAGTGAGCTCTTGCCTGCACCACTTGGTCCTAATAGAACCATTGTTTCGCCAGCAGAGCATTCTAGATTAATATCATAGAGTGCTTGGTGCGAACCGTAGAAACAATTTATGTTTTTTAATTGAATACTCATGCGTTTTTTCTGAATAGTCATTAACTGGTTCAAATAATAAAACGATAAGAATAATTATGCAACAAAAACTGCATAATAAAGTGGTTTTTTTACGTAAAAATGGGTAATTCAGCTACTTTTTTCATTGTTAGATGAATTTTTATCCAGATTGTAAGCGTTGGTACTTATGGTTTTAGCCATCCCTTTGAAAATAAATAAGTGTGCAGGCATCATCGCAAACCAATAAAGTAATCCACTAAAGCCTGCTGGATGCCACCAAGCACGAACATCAATAGAACGAAGATTGCCACTATCATGGATGGTAAAAGAAAGTCGGCCTAAGCCAGGGGCTTTCATGCCAAACAACAATGTGAGTTGCTTTTCAGGCTCAAGTTTTATCACTCGCCAACCATCAATCATATCACCGAGTTTTAATGTGTCTCTAGAAGGTCGACCATAAGTCACTTTATTTCCGACCATATCATCCATAGCCGCGCGTATTTTCCATAGTGCGTTGCCATAAAAGTAGCCTTGCTCACCACCAATTTGTTGTACGGTATGCCAAAGCGATTTTGCTGTTGCAGGTGTTGAAACAGTACATCCTGCGTTTTTAGGGTAATAACCATAACCAGGCTTCCAACGACTGCGAACAGCAGGATCGTAACCCCAATCTTGATTATCTAAAGCGGCTTCTTCATCTGCTAATGTTTCTCTTACGGCATCATCAAAAGCGATTAATGTTTGAGGGATAAGTTTACGTAAACGAGCATCGTGAGCAGGAAGATCATGCTTGAGTCCTTGAATAAGCTCCTTAGCAATGGAGGTTGGTACAGAGGTTATCATGCTAATAAAGCCTGCTGAAATAAGGCTGCCTGGCATAGGTAATGGGATCAATACACGCTTTTTACCTGAAATTTTAATAAAGCGCTCAAAAAGAGTTTGATAACTAATATATTCGGGGCCACCAGCATCAAAAACACGATGTTGATGTGAGGGGTGATGGATAATTTCAGATAAATAGTGAATTAAATTTTTTAAGGCGATAGGGGAAGATTTTGAGCGAACCCAGCGTGGAGGCGTAAGAATAGGAAGGTTATAAACCATATCACGCATAATCTCAAAGGCGGCAGAGCCAGGGCCAACAATCATGGAGGTACGAATTTCAGTTACAGGAATAGTACTTGTTCTTAATACCTCACCAGTGAGTTTTCGTGCAATGAGATGAGGTGAGTATTGCTGATCTTTATGTTGCAAGGCGCTTAAAAAAATAATTTGTTTAACTTTTGTGCCTTCTAAAGCTTCAACAACATTAATTGCTGCTTTACGCTCTTGCTCAACTAAATTATGAGCATCACCCATGCTATGAACAAGGTAGTACACGATATCAGTATCATGCATGACTTTGTTTAAGGTTTCTGGATTGTGCAAATCCACGAAGATACAGCGTGTGTTTTCCCAACCTTGAGACATCATCCAATCAACTCTACGTGCACCCGCAGTGACTTGATGACCTTGTTTTATCAGAGCTGGAATAAGATTTTGACCAATATGACCACTTGCACCAAGTACTAATACACGCTGTTGATTCATTATTAACCCACTGTAAAAGAGAACACTATTGTTCTATTGTTACTGATTTTTCTATGAAGTAAAGAAAGCCATCAATATTGGGGTAATTAAACTCAACACGAATCCATGCACAATAGCTGCAGGCACAATGGCCACACCGCCACTTCTTTGTAAAACAGGTAAAGTAAAGTCCATGGAGGTTGAGCCACAAATTCCTAAGGCAGTATTTCTATAACGATTAACAATAATAGGAATAAGCATAATTGCGGCTAATTCACGCATTAAGTCATTAAAGAAAGCAGTACTACCAATAACAGGGCCAAATGCATCGGTGAGTACAATCCCAGATAAAGAGTACCAACCATATCCAGATGCAATAGCTAATCCCATTTTCATCGGTAATCCTAGTAAATAAGCCGCTAAAGCACCGCCAGCAAGCGCACTCACCCCCATGACGACGGCAACGGTTGTTCCTCGACGGTTAATTAAAATTTGCTTTGGGCTCATTCCGCTATTACGCAATTGTAACCCTACTAACCACAGCAAGAAGATCAGTGCACCTTGGCTGGCATGAGAAGCATAATGAAAAACTGACCAATCTGTTAAACCAACAAAAAAACCAACAACAACGACACCGCATAATTGCAACGATTCAAGTACCATTTTTATGCGTGATGGGGGTTTAGATTGTTTATGAGCAGGGACATGCCAAGGATCTTTTTTATCCAATAGCCATAAGAACAGTAAATTTGCACCAAAAGTACATAAAAAGAAAACACTGGCATAAGCAAGAATAGAGACTAAATTTTCACCAATATTATCTAACATGGCAAGACTGACGCCCATTAGAAATAGGATAACGTAAACCATCGCACTAAGTAGGCGGTTTGCCAGATGAAGTAATGGGCGATGGTTTAACTTAATCAAATATCCTACAAAAAGCGGAAGTAGGATAATTAATAACCCTGATAGCATTTCTATTCCTTACTGAGTGTGCTCAAATTATAAAATAAACTAATAACGTGATTTGTATTATAACATTTACTTATGTTGTTGTAGATATAGAAGCTGAGATAAATATAAAATTTTTATTGAAGGTAAAGAGCCTAACATGTTTAGGGTAAAGTGGCTTTAATTGTCTGAAAAATGAGCGAATTGGGTATGTATCGAATAGTTGAGTAAATTTTATTACGACACTCTTTAACTGTGATTTAATAAAAATATTCATTAAGTGAAATTATTGGCAGATTAAGCATAAAATTAAGATAGGAAGAATAAAAACATAGCTTAGTCGTAACTAACGAGGGAACTTATGTATTTAGAAAGAGTGGAAATAGTTGGATTCCGTGGACTTAATCGTCTTTCATTACCTCTTGATATGAATACAGTCTTAGTGGGGGAAAATGCGTGGGGTAAAAGCTCATTACTTGATGCGTTAACACTCAGCTTGGGTATTGAAACCTATCAATATGCATTTACACCTGATGATTTCCATCGCCTGCCGAATGAATCAGAAGAAAATAGTAAAAAAAGTCTACAAATTATTCTGACATTTACTGAATCTCGTCCCGGAAGACATCGTTCTTATCGTTTCCATAAACTTACGCCAGTATGGGTTGAAAATGGTGATGAATTAAAACATATCTATTATCGCATTAGTGCAGAACTCGATGAGCAAAAAAATGTGAAAACCTTTCGCTATTTTCTTGATAAAGAGGGAAAGCAGATCCGTTTACCTAATGGGCAAACACAAGAAATTATTGCAGAAATAGTGAGACTTTATCCCGTCTTACGCTTACAAGATGCGCGTTTTGTTCGTGATCTTACCTCTGACGTTATCGATCCTCATAATAACCCTCATCGAGAAGCATTTAATAATAAAATGAGCGAGTTAACTAAAGCATTAGTTAATAATCCGGATGAATTGTCGGATGAGGATTTACGTGAAGGGCTAGATGCCATGCAACAATTGTTAGGGCACTATTTTGCCGATCATGGTTCGTTATTGTTTAAATCGCATACCCGACATCGTAAAGTTAATGAACCTCATGTACGTGGCTGGCATGCGTTAGAAAATATTAATAAGGTGTTAGCAAAACCGAATCAACGAAGTATTCGCCTAATTATCTTAGGGATGTTCTCCTCTATATTACAGTCTCGAGGTAGTGTTGCATTAGATCCTTATGCAAGGCCTATCGTTATTGTTGAAAACCCTGAAACACGTTTACACCCCATTATGCTTTCAGTGGCTTGGGGATTACTTAATCTTTTTTCACTACAACGCATAACTACGACTAATTCAGGTGAGTTACTTTCATTAGCCCCATTAGAGAGTGTTTGTCGTTTAGTGCGAGATACCGACAAAGTCGCTGCTTACCGCGTTGGTCATCAACAGCTGCATTCAGATGAAGAACGGCGCATCTCATTTCATATTCGCTATAACAGACCTTCTGCACTTTTTGCTCGTTGCTGGTTATTGGTTGAAGGTGAAACAGAAATTTGGCTAATGAACGAGTTGGCAAGGCAATGTAATTATTTCTTTGAAGCTGAAGGAATAAAAGTCATCGAATTTGCACAATGTGGACTTAAGCCATTATTAAAGTATGCAACGTATATGGGAATAGAATGGCATACTTTAGTGGATGGTGATGAAGCCGGTAAAAAATATGCCGCAACCGTTAAAGATTTTGCATCAAAACGTAATGATTCTGAACGTGATAGATTAACGAAACTTCCTGCTTTAGATATGGAGCATTTCTTATACAAAGAAGGTTTTCGTAATGTGTATCATGATGTTGCAGGTGTGCCAGATAATGAAAAATGGCCAATTCGACGTGTGATTATTAAAGCTATCCAACGCTCATCAAAACCCGATCTCGCATTAACGGTAGCTAACAATGCTGCTCAACGAGGAGTTGACGCCATCCCTTCCATACTAAAAAGTATGTTTTCTCGTGTTGCATGGCTTGCTAGAGGCAAAGCGAATTAGGTTGTTATAGCAAGCAAGATAAATGCACGAGACCAAAGTAAATTTTATTTAGCGATGAAGGTTAATATCATCGCTAAAATTTCTTATGGCTTATTAAATCGTCATGTTTAGGAAGGATATTGTATGGCTTTTTTATCTTTAAAAAAGCGCGGAAAGGTGCTCGCTTTTATTTTAATTACGGTTGCTATTATCGCCTATTTTTTTTGGCCGAAAGAAAATGTACCGTCATACCAAACACAAATTATTACACGAGGTGAACTGTCAAAAGAAGTGACAGCAACTGGTAAACTGGATGCTGTGCGTAAAGTTGATGTGGGTGCTCAGGTCAGTGGCCAATTACAAACTTTGTTTGTGAAAGAGGGCGATACGGTTAAAAAGGGTGATTTGTTAGCGATTATTGATCCTAAGAAAGCACAAAATGAAGTCACTGAATCGCAGGAAACTAACAATGAGCTTAGAGCAAATCTTCAACAAGCACAGGCCGAATTACGCTTGGCACAACTGACTTATCAACGTCAGTTAAAGCTGATTGGTACACATGCAATTGCACAAGATGAGCTTGATCGTACTAAAACTGATGTTGATGTTAAAAAAGCGCGTATTATCACCTATGAAGCACAAATTAAAAAGAATCAAGCGACCTTAGATACAGCCAAAACTAACCTTCAATATACACGTATTACTGCGCCTATGGATGGTATAGTGACGTTTATTAAAACCCTAGAAGGCCAAACCGTCATTGCAGCACAAGAAGCACCAACGATTTTAACTTTAGCAGATTTAGATACGATGCTGGTAAAAGCAGAAGTATCAGAAGCCGATGTTATTTATTTAAAACCGGATCTTAGTGCTTCTTTTACGGTATTAGGTGCACCAGATAAAGCCTTTAGCGGTAAGTTAAAAGATATTCTGCCGACGCCTGAAAAAATTAATGACGCTATCTTCTACTATGCCCGTTTCGAAGTGCCTAATGAACAACATTTACTACGTTTACAAATGACGGCACAAGTTAAAATTCTTATCGAAAATAAGAAAGATGTACTCCTTGTACCGCTTTCTGTCCTAGGTGAGGATGCGGGTATTAATGAATATTATGTTGATGTATTGGTTAATGGTCAGCCAGAAAAACGCACGGTAAAAATAGGTATGCGTACTGATGTTTATGCTGAAGTCCTCAGCGGATTAAAAGAGAACGATGAGGTTATTCTGGGTGAAACTTCAGGAGATGCATAATGCCGGCATTATTAGAACTCAATGAGGTTAGTCGCGTATATAGCAATGGTGAAGAAGAAACTATTGTTCTTAATAAAGTCTCATTAACGATTAATGCGGGTGAAATGGTCGCGATTATGGGTGCCTCCGGCTCTGGTAAATCGACCTTAATGAATATATTGGGATGTTTGGATAAACCAAGTCGCGGTGAATATAAAGTTGCAGGTCAAAGTGTTGCACAAATGGAAGGTGATCAGCTTGCTGCATTACGCCGTGAGCACTTTGGGTTTATTTTTCAACGCTACCATTTAATGGCGCACTTAAGTGCAGAACAGAATGTTGAAATTCCAGCTATTTATGCCGATAAAAATGCCACTCAGCGTAAAGAAAGGGCACGTGAATTATTAACTCGTTTAGGATTAGGAGAGCGTGTTGATTATCGCCCTAATCAGCTTTCTGGTGGTCAGCAACAACGTGTAAGTATTGCGAGAGCGTTGATGAATGGTGGTGAGGTCATTCTTGCTGATGAGCCTACGGGTGCATTAGATAGTCATTCTGGTAAAGAAGTTATGGCTATTTTGAAGCAACTCAATGAACAAGGGCATACGGTTATTATCGTCACTCATGATCCTTTAATTGCAGAGCAAGCTGACCGAATTATCGAAATAAAAGACGGTAAGATTATTAGTGATCGCTGTCATCAAACAACGACACATAAAATTAAAAAAGAAACGACAACTGTTTTAACTTCCTCTTATTTGGGGCAAATTGTAGGGCGCTTTACTCAAGCATTAGAAATGGCTTGGCGTGCCATGGTTGTCAATAAAGTACGTACCTTATTGACAATGCTCGGCATTATTATAGGGATCGCTTCTGTTGTGACCATTATTGTGATTGGTGATGCCGCAAAAAGTATGGTGCTTTCTGATATAAAAGCGATTGGCTCTAATACTATTGATATCTATCCTGGGAAAGATTTTGGTAGTGACTCCCCCGAAGACAGGCAATCATTAACGCTACAAGATGTTTTTGCCTTAAAACAGCAGTCTTATGTGCAAGCGGTAACGCCACAAGTGCAATTTAGTACGCGATTACGCCGAGGGAATCAAGATTCGCCCGCTTCTGTTGCGGGGGTGAGTGATGACTATTTTACTGTGTATGCGATGAAATTTTCGCAAGGTCGCTCATTTACGCACGATATGATCCAACGGCAAGCTCAGGTTGTTGTGATTGATGAAAATACTCGCCATCGCTTTTTTCCTAATAAGAAAAACGTAATTGGTGAACAAATTATTATTCGGAATATTCCTTCTACGATTATTGGAGTTATAGCAGATAAAAAATCGGTTTTTGGTAATGGACAATCATTACGCGTTTGGGTGCCTTATAGCACGTTAAATAGTCGTATTTTAAATCGCTCATATCTTGATAGCATTACGGTAAGAGCAATAGAAGGCTATGATGCTAACGTAGCAGAACAACAAATTATTCGTTTACTCACGATCCGACATGGCAAAAAAGATATTTTTACTTATAACCTTGATAGTTTTATTAAAGCGGCTGAGAGCACCACACAAACAATGCAATTATTTCTTACATTTGTTGCCGTTATTTCATTAGTGGTTGGTGGCATTGGTGTTATGAATATTATGTTGGTTTCTGTGACTGAAAGAACGCGAGAGATTGGTATTAGAATGGCGGTTGGGGCGAGAGCGAGTGATGTGATGCAACAGTTTCTCATTGAGTCTGTACTGGTTTGTTTAGTCGGAGGGGTGTTAGGAATTGGTCTTTCGTTTAGTATTGCAATAATTGCAAGTGTGATGTTACCCGAATGGCATTTTGTATTCCAGCCTATCGCATTAGTCAGTGCTTTTATTTGTTCAACCGCTATTGGGGTTATTTTCGGATTTTTACCCGCAAGACGTGCAGCAAAAATGAATCCCATTGATGCGTTAGCCAGAGAATAATTCAAACAATAAAATAAAAGCCCTTAACCGTATAAAGGGCTTTTATTTGAATGAATGAGGTATCTTGTTTGACTGAAAATACCTGACTTCATTGGATGAGGATAAAAGGTATTATCAAGTTTACCTATACTGTGAATATCTTCTATTCAATGATAGGAATGATAAGGTCAGTATGGTCACCTTTAGGCCCTTTTATCGTGCTATAATTAACTTTCTGCCCCGCTTTAAGTGTGCGGTAGCCTTCCATTCTAATTGTTGAATAGTGGGCAAAAATATCTTCGCCACCGTTTGCTGGGGTAATAAAACCAAAGCCCTTAGCATTATTGAACCACTTTACTGTACCTGTCTCCATACTTAGCTTCTCTCATATACTTGTATTTATTTGTTTAACATCACCTTCAGTATATTTACTGAGCTGTTCATAAAACATACTCTATTTTATTGTTTCAGTCGTCAAGAGGTGGAAGGTATAGAAAGTGTTTCGATAAGGTAAAATTTTGATGTAGCTAACGCTTTGTTATTTTTTTGGATGTAAAAAGAGGGAATAAAAAAGCGTTGATAGGCAGACTTTCCTGTGAGATGGTAAACTAAATGTCATAATTGAAAGTGATGTTTAACAAGACAATGAGTAATGCAAAACAATGGGTCAGTTTGATTTTTTAACAGAAACCACGTTAAGGGATGATGTTCATCAGGTAAATGAGCCACCAGCAATGTATAAGGTGATCTTGAATAATGATGATTACACCCCCATGGATTTTGTTGTAGAAGTACTTACGATGTATTTTTTTCTTAGTGAAGAGAAAGCAACACAGATTATGTTGGATGTTCATCATAAAGGAAAAGGAGTTTGTGGGGTTTATAGTGCGGATATTGCTGAAACGAAAGTGGCACAAGTTAATCTGTATGCGAGAGAAAACGAATACCCACTTTTATGTACTCTTGAACAAGCATGATCCGGTTAGTCTTTTAAGGAGGAGGTGCTTATGCTTAATCACGAATTAGAGCTGAGTCTTAATGTTGCATTCGCGAAAGCCCGTGATAACAGACACGAATTTATGACTGTAGAGCACCTGTTATTGGCGCTATTAAGTAATAAATCGGCACGCGAAGCATTGGAAGCTTGTAAAGTCGATCTGGCCGTTTTACGAGAAGAGCTTGAAGTCTTTATTCGTAAAACAACCCCAATTTTACCTGAAAATGTTGATAGAGAAACACAGCCAACGCTGAGTTTTCAGCGAGTATTACAACGTGCTGTTTTCCATGTTCAATCGTCAGGCAAAAATGAAGTCTCTGGTGCTAATGTGCTGGTGGCTATTTTTAGTGAACAAGAATCTCACGCTGCTTACTTATTACGTAAACATGATGTTAGTCGTCTTGATGTTGTCAATTTTATTTCTCATGGTATTTCAAAGGAAGCTCAACAAAACGAAGATCTTTCTGACATGAATGAGATGAATGCACAATCTCAGCAAGAGATGCCTCAAGGTGACGATCATATGGATAATTTTACCACTAACCTTAATCAGTTAGCGCGCCAAGGTAAAATAGATCCTCTAATTGGGCGTCAAGCTGAATTAGAAAGAACCATTCAAGTATTATGCCGTCGCCGTAAAAACAATCCACTGTTAGTGGGTGAATCAGGCGTTGGTAAAACGGCAATTGCCGAAGGGCTTGCATGGCGTATTGAGCAAGATGATGTTCCTGACGTTATGAAAGGCTACACCATTTACTCACTGGATATTGGTTCGTTATTAGCGGGTACAAAATACCGTGGAGATTTTGAAAAACGGTTTAAAGCGTTACTGAAAACACTTGAAAAAGATGAAAAAAGCATCTTATTTATTGATGAGATCCACACGATTATTGGTGCGGGTGCGGCTTCAGGTGGACAGGTAGACGCGGCAAACTTAATCAAACCTTTGTTATCAGGTGGGCGAATTCGAGTTATAGGCTCTACGACTTATCAAGAATTTAGTAATATTTTTGAAAAAGATAGAGCACTTACACGTCGTTTCCAAAAAATTGATATAACAGAACCTTCTCCTGATGAAACCGTGCTCATCATCAAAGGATTGCGTCAAAAATATGAAGCGCATCACGAGGTACGTTATACCAATAAAGCGATTCAGGCTGCGGTGGATTTATCAGTTAAATACATTACGGATAGACATCTACCTGATAAAGCTATTGATGTTATTGATGAAGCTGGTGCAAAAACACGTTTAATAGCACCAAGTAAACGCAAAAAAACGATCAATGTCTCTGATATTGAATCAGTCGTTGCTAAAATTGCACGTATTCCTGAAAAAACGGTTTCTAGTAGTGATAAATCAATACTGAAAAATCTTGATAACCAATTAAAAATGTTGGTATTTGGTCAAGATCAGGCAATTCATGCATTGTCTGAAGCCATTAAAATGAGTCGAGCAGGGTTAGGCCAAGATAATAAACCGGTCGGTTCGTTCTTATTTGCTGGCCCTACTGGGGTAGGTAAAACAGAAGTTACTGTACAATTAGCGAAAGCATTGAATGTTAAATTACTTCGCTTTGATATGTCGGAATATATGGAGCGACATACTGTTAGTCGCTTAATTGGTGCGCCTCCAGGTTATGTTGGTTTTGATCAAGGCGGATTATTAACCGACGCAGTAATTAAAAATCCTTATTCTGTTGTATTACTTGATGAAATTGAAAAAGCACATCCCGATGTGTTCAATATTCTGTTACAGGTGATGGATAACGGTACATTAACAGATAACAATGGCCGCAAAGCGGATTTTCGTAATGTTATTTTAGTGATGACCACCAATGCGGGGGTGCGTGAAACGCAACGTAAATCGATCGGATTTACGGAGCAAGATAACAGCACTGATGCGATGGTCGAAATTAAAAAAGCGTTTTCTCCTGAATTTCGTAATCGTTTAGATAGCATTATTTGGTTTAATGCATTATCACCTGAAATTATCTCTATGGTTGTAGATAAGTTTATTGTCGAACTACAAGTACAGTTAGATGATAAAGGGGTTTCGCTAGAAGTTAGCCAAGAAGCACGCCAATGGTTGTGCGATAAAGGTTACGACAAAGCGATGGGCGCAAGACCAATGGCACGCGTTATTCAAGAAAACTTAAAAAAACCATTAGCTAACGAGATTTTATTTGGCTCTCTTGTTAATGGTGGTTCAGTTTCTGTCACATTCGATAATTTAGCAGGTAAGTTAAACTACGAGTTTATCAGCCAAGAAAAACGGGCTAAGAACGAAGATACCGTTATCTAAGGATAGCGGTTAATTTACTAAGTTATAAACGCATACACCACAGGTGAGCATCAATAATGCTTTGCCTGTGGTGTTTTTTTTCATCCGTTATATGACAATAACGGGAGAGAACAGATTGGGATCAACGGCTACGGAAGATGATACGGCCTTTGCTCAGGTCATATGGGGTCAGCTCAACGGTAACCTTGTCGCCTGTCAGGATACGAATATAGTTTTTACGCATTTTTCCTGAGATATGAGCGGTAACGACGTGTCCGTTTTCTAATTCTACGCGGAACATCGTGTTTGGCAGAGTATCCAGTACAGTGCCTTGCATTTCAATGTTGTCTTCTTTGGCCATCTAATCCTCTAAGTTTTAATAACCATATTTTTTAAACGGCAAGATAATGCCGAAAATATTGTCCTATGTAAAGGAATGTTATCCGATAGCAATGGTGTTCACCTTGCTATTGTGCTTAACATCCTTACCGTGACTTGCGTTTTACTAAGCTCAAGCAAAAGTAATAACAGAAGTCGTAATTCTTTATTTTGTGGTATTTATAGCAATAAAATAACAGCACCCTAACCACGTAATGGGTGTGTAAGATAAAATTTTTGTATAAACCTTTTATTGAATAAATAACAGAATGGTATTCTTGATTCTGTTTTAAATAAGAAGGGCTTTACAAAAACAAGCAGTGATTATAATTCCAACGATTGCTGATACCAACACTTTTTATCAATAATCACTTTTTTCCAACGAGATAATGCAACTAAATAATGGTCACGAGAGATCTCACTGGCACCTAACGAGGCAGTATGAGAGTTTAGCACCTGACAATCAAATAGTTGACCCCCATAACGAAGAAAATGGTTATAAAAAGCAATAAAGGCACATTTAGATGCGTTATCTCTGCGACTAAACATCGATTCGCCACAAAAAACTGCACCAACATTGACTCCATACAATCCGCCAACTAATTCATCGCCATCCCAAACTTCAACAGAGTGCGCTTCACCTTGTCGATAAAGTGCTTCATAACCTTCTTTAATATCAGGGCCTATCCATGTACCTTCATCACGTATAGAGCAGGCTTCTATCACAGAAGCAAAAGCATGATTTAACGTTATTTTATATGGCTGATGACGAATAAATTTACGCAAACTACGTCCAATATGTAAATCACCAGCAGGCAACACAGCTCTTGGATCAGGTGACCACCATAATGGCTCTTCGTAGGGGAAGTACCAAGGGAAGATCCCTGATTGATATGCAACACGTAATCGAGCAGGGGAGATTTCTCCCCCTATCGCTAATAATCCATTAGGCTCTTTTAATGCTAAATGAGGCTCTGGAAAATCCAAATCACTATCGTCTAATTGAAACAATGGCATATTATGCCTCGTGAGTCGGAGTTAATAGTGCTTGTCTTTGGTGAAATTTAGCATAATGCCCTTGTTGCTGTAATAACGAAGCATGAGTGCCTGTTTCAACGATTTTCCCGCCATCCATAACGCAGATTTTATCCATTTTATCTAAACCGTGAAGTCGGTGAGTGATCATTAATACCGCTTTACCCTGACAATGTTGATGTAAGAGAGTAAGGATCTGTTGTTCTGTATCGGCGTCAAGGCCTTCTGTTGGCTCATCCAGTAATACAAGAGGTGCATTATGGAGTAGAGCTCTTGCAAGACCTAAACGTCGTTGTTCACCACCTGAGAGCTGTCTACCACCATCGCCCATCCATGCATTTAAACCTTCATCATTGTCCAGCAGGTGTCCAAGGCCAACTTGCTGAAGCGCATGACTGAGTTCTTCATCCGTTGCCTCTTCTTTTGCCATAATTAAGTTTTCTCTTAATGTGTGGCTAAAGACATGAACACGTTGAGGAACAACAGACATCATTGAACGTAGAGTTGTTTCATCATAATCAGCAATAGGTGAATTATTTAAGCGGATAGTGCCATGAGTCGGATCAAACGCACGATTGATTAACTGTAATAGCGTTGATTTACCACAACCTGTTTTTCCTAATAATGCGATGTGTTGCCCTGCTTCAATAGTCAAATCAACATGATTAATTACTTGCATCGGCTGAGTTGGGTAAGTAAAGCAAATATTATGCAGGGTGAGTGAAGCACTATTTTTTCTTTCTCCTCCTTTTTCAGGGAAAGAGACATCGGGTTTTTGCTCAATTAAATGAGAAATACGAGTTGCTGATGCCATTACTTGCCCTAAATGCTGAAACGCAACAGTAACAGGTGCTAACGACTCGAAAGCAGCGAGTGCACAGAAAGTGAATAAAGCTATTAAGGCTTCAGGCATAAAATTATGGTCTATGCCACCCGCTGCCAGCCATAGAATTAAGGTTGCGGTCAGCCCTGATGCGAGGATCATGAGGGATTGCGATAAACCGGTTAAGTTTGCTTGTTGTGCTTGTCTGCGTAACCACTTAGCTTCAAGTTGCGCTAAGTTCTGTCTAAAGCGAGGCAATGCGCCAAAAACAGTTAGCTCAGCTTGTCCTTGTAACATACTGGTTAATACTGTGCGATATTGTCCACGTAAGTCGGTCAGATCACGGCCAATAGGTTTACCTGCATAATAGAACACAAAAGGTAAAATAATCAGCAAGGTGAGCATAATGCCACCTAATGTGTTGGCTAAGTGGGCATCAATTAAACCAAGACCAAACATAATCATCATAATGACGACAAAAGCGGCAATAATTGGTGAGATAACACGAATATAAAGGTGATCTAATGTTTCAACATCAGCCACTAAGCGGTTAAGTAACTCACCTTGACGAAAACGCGCAATCCCACCTGGTGAAAGAGGTAAGATCTTTTTGAAGGTAAACACACGTAAGTGCGATAACACCCGAAATGTTGCATCATGACTAACAAGTCTTTCAAAATAACGGCCTGCTGTACGAAATATTGCGGCACCACGAACACCTGCCGCAGGTAGCATATAGTTAAAACTATAGATCCCCGCAAAACCGGCTAAAGACGTGCCTGCTAAAAACCAGCCTGATAATGTTAAAAGGCCGATACTCGCAAGTAAGGTTAAGATAGCGAGAATAATCCCTAGCAATAACATAAACCAATGGCGACGATAGAGTGCGAGAAAAGGAAGCAATACTCTCATGATTAAAGTTCCTCTTTACGATGAGCAAGAAGACGGGCAAAAGCACCTTGCTGTTGGCTTAATGATGCATAAGTGCCCGTTTCAATAATTTGACCTTTTTCCATTACCCAAATTTGATCGTAACCTAATGTTTCTTCCAATAAATGGGTAACAAGTAACGTAGTTTGATTTAATGACGCATTATTAAGAGCGTGCATCACACGTTGTTCGCTATGAGAATCAAGGCTTGCTGCAGGTTCATCCAATAACAAAAATTGGCAAGGGGATAATAATGCACGTGCTACAGCAATGCGTTGTGCTTGACCAACAGAAAGACGTGCAGCACCATCGCCAATTACTGTATTTAACCCATCAGGTAAATCGTTAATAAAATCGCTGACATAGGCTTTTTCAATAGCCAGATTTATTTGTTCTGAACTGGCCTCGGGAGCACTCAAACGCACATTATCAAGTAAAGTTTGTTCAGGTAAATTGGGATTTTGTCCCACCCAACTTAAACATTGACGCCATGCTTCAGGTGAAAGCTGAGTTAATTCAATGCCATTAACTTTTAATGAACCCCGATAGGGTAAAAAGCCTAAAAGTACATTCAATAATGAGCTTTTTCCTGCACCACTTTGGCCTACAATCGCAATACGTTGCTGAGGACTAATCGTAAAACTTAATGGACCCGCTAATTTTACCCCTTGATGCGATAAAATCTCTAGTTCATGTGCTGTTATTTCAATACCTTCGTTTGTATTGACACGCGCATTACCTGCTAATTGTGGTTTTTCGCCATCAGTTTCTAAAAACTCAACGAGAGATTCTGCTGCGCCCACTGCTTGCGCTTTTGCGTGATAATAAGTGCCTAAATCTCGTAAAGGTTGAAAAAATTCAGGGGCAAGGATCAGCGCTAAGAACCCCGAAAAGAGGGTAACACCTAGACCATAGCTACCAAAGTTAAGTTCACCTAAGTAAGAAAAACCGAAATAAACAGCAACAACGGCAATAGAAACAGCGGTAAAGAATTCCAATACGCCAGAAGAAAGGAACGCCATTCTAAGCACTTCCATCGTGCGTTTACGGAAATCTTCTGTGGCTTCTGTAATTTGTTTGACTTCAGCATTACCGCGGTTAAATAACCGTAATGTATCAAGCCCTCTTAATCTATCGAGGAAGTTACCACTTAAACGACCTAAAGCGAGAAAGTTTCTGCGGTTTGCATCAGCAGCACCTAATCCGACTAATGCCATAAACAAGGGAATTAGAGGGGCAGTAAAGAATAAAATTAAACCCGCAACCCAGTTAACAGGAAATAGGGTGATAAGAATAAGAATAGGAACAATAGCGGAAAGATACATTTGTGGAAGATAACGTGCATAGTAATCTTGCATATCTTCAATTTGTTCTAGAATAATAGTTGCCCAGCTTCCAGCGGGTTTGCCTTTAACCCAAACAGGGCCTAATTCTTCAAGTCTATCAAGGACAATTTTACGAATTTGTTGCCTAACAGCCATACCACAGCGATAACCAACACGCTCTCGTATTGCCATGACTGCTGCACGTAAGATAAAAATGCCAATAAGAGTGAGGAAAGTAGGTATATGCGTATCACGGTTAATACTATCCATGATAAATGCTTGAAGTAAAACCGCTAATAACCATGCTTGAGCAATAATTAATAAACCGCTTACGACACCTAAAATCATTGATAGCCGTAGCCATCGACGGGCTGGAGCACTCTGCTGTTTCAGCCATCGAACCATTTCATTTTGTTTAGTTTTATCCATAAGAAAAGATTCAAATCTGCAGGTGAGATACAAAGTATCAGAAAGGCCAAGGTAAGTAATTATACGCTTTGGCAACCAGGCTAGTATGTTACATGGTAAAAGGCGCTACTGAAATAGCGCCTTGAAAGGAAGTGATGATTTTAGTTGGATTTTTGTGCGTCTAAGTAGCGTTCTGCATCTAACGCTGCCATACAACCTGTTCCGGCAGAGGTAATTGCTTGACGATAAATATGATCCATTACGTCACCTGCAGCAAAAACACCTTCAATTGAGGTTTGAGTTGCATTACCTTGTGTGCCTGATTGCACTTTGATATAACCATTATCTAATTCTAATTGTCCATCAAAAATAGCGGTATTTGGGCTATGTCCAATGGCAATAAAAACACCCATTACATCTAATTCTTCGGTTTTATCGCTTTTTGTATCTTTTAAACGAACTTTGGTCACACCCATATCGTCGCCAAGAACTTCGTCTAAGGTACGATCAGTATGCAAAATAATATTGCCACTGTTAACTTTGTCCATTAAACGATTAATTAAGATTTTTTCAGAACGGAATGAATCACGGCGGTGGATCAGGTGAACTTCAGAGGCAATATTGGCTAAATAGAGCGCTTCTTCTACTGCAGTATTACCTCCACCGACTACGGCGACTTTTTGGTTACGATAAAAGAAACCGTCACAGGTTGCACAAGCAGAGACACCACGGCCTTTAAAGGATTCTTCAGAAGGTAAGCCGATATAACGCGCAGAAGCGCCTGTAGCGATAATTAATGCATCGCAGGTATATTCTTGTTCATCACCAAATAGACGAAAAGGACGGTTTTTCAGATCGACTTTATTAATATGGTCAGAGATAATCTCTGTATTAAATTTTTCAGCGTGCTGAAACATGCGGTCCATTAAGCCTGGGCCTGTTAGCCCTTCTGGGTCACCGGGCCAGTTTTCGACTTCTGTTGTTGTTGTCAGCTGACCGCCTTTTTCAACACCCGTAATCAGTACTGGTTCTAAGTTTGCTCTTGCCGCATAAACGGCAGCGGTGTAACCCGCAGGGCCTGAACCTAAAATAATAAGTTTGCTATGTTTGATGGTGCTCATGTATACCTCATCTCTGATTAGGCGTGATGCGAATTGAAGGATTGTAGGAGAAATAAGACGTTAAAAAAAGCCAATGACGAGAAATAGACATAATATTTTAGCTATTTTAGCAATAGTTAATACTAATATAGTTTAATAATTATAGAGTTATATTGGGCTAACATCATCGAATTAACCTGAAACATTTTGCTTTACAATTGATGACTATCTTGCGTATATAGAGAATAACATAGCGCCTTGTTCTGATTTTTACTCATTTGCTTTGACAATCCGCTGTACATTTGCGAAAACATGATTGTTAAAGATAATTATCCTTGGATGTTATAGGTACAATTTTTTCGGCAGACAGGGTAAAGGATAGTTACTTGGCGATATTTGCTAATGAGTATTTAGATAAAATAGATGTTTTATCTGGCATTAAAAGAAAATAAATTGATAGTTTGCTCTGACCATTTGATACCGAAGTTTCGACATTGATGCTGAAGGTGTACAGGTATGGGTCTAGGAAAATAAAGTAAGAGAAAAAGAGAAAGAGAGTATAGAGATGATTGATAATAAAAAACGTCCGGGTAAAGATCTTGATAGAATAGACCGGAATATTCTAAATGAGCTTCAAAAAGATGGTCGTATTTCAAACGTTGAGTTATCTAAACGTGTTGGTTTATCACCAACGCCTTGTTTAGAGCGCGTACGTCGTTTAGAGCGCCAAGGATTTATTTCTGGTTATACTGCGCTGTTAAACCCTCATTACCTCGATGCATCATTACTGGTATTTGTGGAAATCACACTAAATCGTGGCGCACCAGATGTTTTTGAACAATTTAATATGGCTGTTCAAAAGCTTGAAGAAATCCAAGAATGTCATTTAGTTTCTGGTGATTTTGACTATCTGTTGAAAACTCGTGTACCTGATATGTCCGCTTACCGTAAATTACTGGGTGAAACCCTGTTACGTCTTCCTGGTGTTAATGACACACGTACTTACGTGGTTATGGAAGAAGTTAAACAAAGTAACCGCCTTGTAATCAAAACTCGCTAAGCCAACTTAATAGGTTGGTGCAAAACAGGAAAAAATTAGGTACACTCCTGTTTATGCATACAGTTTCAACGCTGGGATAACTCAGCGTTGTTCCGTTTTAATTTAACCCTAAATTAAACCTGGAGAGCCCTCTTTGAGCCAGGAATATACAGAAGACAAAAATGTTCGTTTAACAAAGATAAGTAACCGTCGTCGTGTTTGGGAAGCTATTCTCATTTTAATCGGGATTGGTGCTGTCTTTTTGATGGTTTCTTTACTTAGCTTTCATCCTTCTGATCCTAGCTGGTCACAAACCACATGGAATGATCCTATTCAAAATTTAGGTGGCAGCATCGGAGCATGGTTAGCTGATATCCTATTTTCAGCATTTGGCTTGCTTGCCTATGCAATTCCTGTTGTGGTTGTTTTTGGTTGCTGGAATTCGCTACGCTACCAAAAAAATCGTGAATATACTGACTTTTTTTCCCTCGCACTTCGCACGATTGGCGCCTTGGCTCTGGTTTTTACCTCTTGTGCATTAGCTGATCTTAATTTTGATGATATCTATAATTTCAGCTCGGGCGGTGTTATTGGTAGTTTATTCAGTAAGGCCTTATTACCTTGGTTTAATGTATTAGGCGCAACGCTTGCACTACTATCTGTCTGGGCGATTGGTTTTACACTATTTACTGGTTGGTCGTGGTTAACTATCACTGAAAAGATTGGTGCCGTAATCCTTGGTACAGTGGGTTTTATTACTAATCGAGGCCAACACGAAGCTGAATACGAAGAAGATGATGATAGTACTCAGGATTTTGTTGATGATGTAACTGAACGTGTAAATCAAACAGAAAAACAACCATCAGAACTGAAAACAGAAGAGAGTGATGACGTCTTATTTTCCGCACCTTCAGCGCTTGAACTTGCTCGTCAGCAAGATATTGAGTCATCACAACCTAAAACGGAACACGAAGACGAGCTACCTTCTTTCAGTGCAACAAATGATACAGACAATCATGCACAATCATTAACACAAGTTGCGCCTGCTGTATCAGGGGCTATTGCAGAACAAACACCTGAAATAACAGTAACAGAAGAAGTACCTGAACATTACCGTTTTGATATACCGGAAGCCTTCCTTAAAAAAGATATTCAGCCAGATGTCAGTGCGCCTCAACATTCTGTTTACTCAATACCAGAAGAGAACACTCCTTCTGTAACACCATTAGTTGAAAATGATCAACCTGCAGAGGCAGATAGCTTTATGCCAGTTGGGCGTGCTGAACCAACATTTTCGTTAGCACCAAATAGCGAAGATACCTTAACACCTGAAATGGCCGTGACTGCAGGAGTAGCAACCAGTGCTTTGGTGAGTCATGGCGCGCAAGTTAAACAAGGATTAGGGCCTGAACTACCTCGACCAAACCCAGTACGTTTACCTACTCGTCGTGAGCTTTATGGCATTCATATTCCTTCGCAACGCGAAGCCGAGCTACGTCGTCGCGAAGAAGCGGTTCAAACAGAGCCTGAAGATGAGTTAGCTGATATCCAAGAACAAGCGAATTTTGAACAACAATTGCGCCAACAATTTCTTGAACAGCAGCGTGAACGCTATGGCGATGAAGCAGATGAAGTTATTGAGCAATCTGCATCTTATTATGAGCCGAATATTGAAACATCGTTTTCTTCCTTGAATCCTCAAAAAGATAATTATCAGGATGAACCTACTGTTACTGCAAATACATTCTCTTCAACAGAAGATAATCACAATGATGTAGATGAGAATGCACTTCATGAACAACAACAGCTAGCTGCGCAATTTAAACAACAATTGCAGGCGCGTTATGGTGATGATATTTCATTAGATGACGATGAAGAAGAGGTGTTACCTCAACTATCCTCACAAGCACCTTCATTGCAAACAACAACAGGTTATCAACCTCATATTCAACATTCGTTTGCTTCACAATCAGCACAACCGACGCAAACAATAGAGAAAAAAGTAGAATATTCAACCAGTAATGCGTTTTTACAAATCTCACCTCGCGATGATGAAGAGGAAGAGTACACTCCAAAAATTGAGTTAGAAAGAGAACTCACCGCATTAGAGGCTTTCTCGCCTATTGATGATTTATTGGATGAAGAACCGATAGAGCCGGTATTTACGCCGATTGTTTCTGAACCTGTTACGCCACCTGCTACATCTCAAACTGCATCGGAATCACGTATTGAACCACAGCCAAATATGGCTCAGCATTTTGCACAGCAACAGCAACAGCAACAGCAACAGCAACAGCAACAGCAACAGCAACAGCAACAGCAAGAATCTTTAATTCATCCATTTTTGATGCGTAATGATAGGCCGTTGCAAAAACCAACTACGCCAATGCCTTCTCTGGATCTGTTAACAACACCGCCAGTAGAAGAAGAACCCGTTGATATGTTTGAGCTTGAGCGTATCGGTAAATTAATTGAAGCACGTCTTAATGATTATCGTGTTAAAGCGAAGGTCGTGGGCATATCACCAGGACCTGTTATCACGCGATTTGAGCTTGAACTTGCGCCGGGCGTAAAAGCCGCACGTATTTCAAATTTATCACGCGACTTGGCACGTTCATTATCTGCCATTGCGGTACGTATTGTCGAAGTTATTCCAGGAAAACCTTATGTAGGGCTGGAATTACCGAATAAGAAACGTCAAACCGTGTATATGCGTGAGCTATTAGATAATGATGCTTTCCGCGAAAGTCGTTCACCTTTAACCGTTGTTCTGGGTAAAGATATTGGTGGGCAACCTGTTGTTGCAAATCTTGCAAAAATGCCACATCTATTGGTGGCGGGTACAACAGGTTCAGGTAAATCTGTCGGTGTGAATGCAATGATCATCAGCATTCTTTATAAAGCTAAACCAGAAGATGTTCGCTTTATTATGATAGATCCAAAAATGCTTGAACTTTCTGTCTATGAAGGTATTCCTCATCTTCTTACGGAAGTCGTTACCGATATGAAAGATGCTGCCAATGCATTACGTTGGAGTGTGGCAGAAATGGAGCGCCGTTATAAACTGATGTCGCGATTAGGTGTACGTAATCTTGCGGGCTATAACGAAAAAATTAAAGAAGCTGAAGCGATGGGTCGCCCAATTCCAGATCCATTCTGGAAACCAACAGACAGCATGGCAACAGAAATGCCTATGTTAGAAAAAGAGCCCTATATCGTGGTTGTGGTTGATGAGTTTGCTGATTTAATGATGACCGCAGGTAAAAAAGTGGAAGAATTGATTGCACGCTTAGCGCAAAAAGCGCGTGCGGCGGGTATTCATCTTGTGCTTGCAACACAACGACCTTCTGTTGATATTATTACAGGCCTGATTAAAGCTAATATCCCTAGCCGTATTGCATTTACTGTTTCGAGTAAAATTGATTCACGAACCATCTTAGATCAAGGTGGTGCAGAATCCTTACTGGGTATGGGTGATATGTTATATGCACCTAATGGTTATCCGCCAGAGCGTGTACATGGTGCTTTTGTCAGTGATGATGAGGTACATGCTGTCGCAAGTGACTGGAAGGCACGAGGTCGTCCGCAATATATTGAAGCTATTACTAAGTGTGGTGAAGAAGGCGAAAGTGGTAATGGTGGTGGATACGATGATGGTGAAGAACTTGATCCATTATTTGACCAAGCCGTAGAATTTGTGGTTGAAAAACAACGTGTTTCTATTTCTGGTGTACAACGTCAATTTAGAATTGGCTATAACCGTGCCGCAAGAATTGTAGAGCAAATGGAGATGCAAGGTATTGTCAGTACGCCAAATCACAACAATACACGTGATGTACTTTCACCACCGCCTTCTGATATGTAATATCTTGAAAACTCAGTTATCAGCTAATGAGATAGCATGATAACCTGCACAATATCATTAAAATTTATACGCCGACACTATGTCGGCGTAATCTCATGCCGAGGCTTGTAGAATGAAAAAAGTATTATTTGCAGTGTGTGCGATGACCTTAATAAGTAGCCAAGTCGCTTGGGCTGATGCGCGTCAAGATCTGCAACAACGATTAAATAAAGTAAATAGTTTTCAAGCTAACTTTAGCCAAACTGTCACTAGCAATGAAGGGGCCCTTATTCAAAAAGGGGAAGGTAATTTAAAGGTACAACGTCCTGATTTGTTTAATTGGCAAATGACAGCGCCTGATGAGAGCACTTTGATTTCTGATGGTAAAACATTATGGTTTTATAACCCTTTTGTGGAACAAGTCACGGCAACTTGGCTTGAAAGTGCGACAACCAATACGCCTTTTATGTTGATTGCGCGTAATGACAGTAAAGAGTGGCAAAATTATGAAGTAAAACAAACGGGTGATCGTTTTGAGCTAACACCAAAAACAGAAAATAATTTAAAACATTTTACGATCACCGTGTTACCTAATGGGCAAATCCAACAATTTGCTGCGACAGAACAAGATGGTCAGGTGAGTAATTATCAACTTACAGCTCAAACTGTTGCCCCTATTGATGCTTCTGCTTTTCGCTTTACACCACCAGCGGGTGTGACTTTGGATGACCAACGTCAGTGAGGATACTTTGAGTAATTTATCACTCGATTTTTCACGCAATGAATTCCAACCTCTTGCCGCAAGAATGCGACCTGAAACATTGGAACAATATATCGGACAAACGCATTTACTTGCGGAAGGTAAACCATTACCTCGAGCTATTAAGGCGGGACAATTGCATTCCATGATTTTATGGGGGCCACCAGGCACGGGGAAAACAACCCTTGCTGAGATAATTGGTCGCTATGCACAAGCTGATATAGAGCGATTATCTGCGGTAACATCGGGTATTAAAGAAATCAGAGAGTCTATTGAAATTGCGCGCCAAAACCGCAATGCAGGGCGTAGAACAATTTTGTTTGTTGATGAAGTTCACCGTTTTAATAAAAGCCAACAAGATGCCTTTTTGCCTCACATTGAAGATGGCACGATCACTTTTATTGGTGCAACAACAGAAAATCCTTCTTTTGAATTAAATTCGGCGTTGCTCTCTAGAGCAAGAGTTTATCTATTACGTTCGTTAACCGAAACGGATATAGAGCAAGTGCTACAACAAGCGCTGGATGATCCAGAACGAGGTTTAGGTGGGCGTAATATTATCTTACCAGATGATACACGCAAAATGATTGCACAGCTTGTGAATGGTGATGCGCGTCGTTCGTTAAATTTGCTTGAAATGATGGCGGATATTGCCGAAGTGGATAGCCAAGGAAAACGCACATTGACACCCGCATTATTGGCAGAAATTAGTGGTGAACGTAGTGCACGTTTTGATAATAAAGGTGATCGCTTTTACGATCTTATCTCTGCGTTACATAAATCAGTAAGAGGTTCAGCACCTGATGCTGCGCTTTATTGGTATGCAAGGATCATTACTGCGGGGGGGGATCCCCTGTATGTTGCTCGTCGCTTATTGGCAATAGCATCTGAAGATGTGGGGAATGCTGATCCTCGCGCGATGCAAGTCGCTATTGCAGCATGGGATTGTTTTACACGTGTTGGGCCCGCGGAAGGCGAACGTGCGATTGCTCAAGCTATCGTATATTTATCTTGCGCCCCAAAAAGTAATGCGGTTTACACGGCATTTAAAGCAGCTATTGCCGATGCCAAAAGTAAACCTGATTATGATGTGCCTGAACATTTGCGTAATGCGCCGACAAAACTCATGAAAGAAATGGGGCTTGGCGCTGAGTATCGTTATGCTCACGATGAGCCTAATGCTTATGCAGCAGGAGAGGTTTATTTCCCTAAAGAAATGGCCAATACGCAGTATTATTACCCAGTAAAAAGAGGGTTAGAGATCAAGGTTGCAGAGAAATTAGACTGGCTTTCTCAACAAGATCAAAATAGTGTTACAAAACGCTATCGCAAAATGTAAAGATGCGGTAAGGTTATTAAATTATCATTAATTTCTTAACTATGCCTTGTCTCAGATATCTTTTTTATAAGATAGGAGAGAAGGTTTTTATTAATCTATCAATAAGCACAGGATAAGCATGCTCGATCCAAATCTACTGCGTAATGAGCTAGACGCGGTCGCCGAAAAACTGGCTCGCAGGGGGTTCACCCTCAATGTGGAAAAAATCCGTCAACAAGAAGAACGCCGTAAGGTGTTACAAGTTGAAACTGAATCCCTGCAAGCAGAACGTAATTCTCGATCGAAGTCCATCGGTGCGGCAAAAGCGCGTGGTGAAGATATTGAGCCACTTCGTCAGGAAGTTAACCTGTTAGGTGAAAAACTTGAAGCTGCAAAAGCAGAACTTGAAGTACTTCAAGCTGAAATTCGTGATTACGTTTTAACTATTCCTAATATGCCAGATGATGCTGTGCCAAATGGTAAAGATGATAGCGAAAACGTAGAAGTTTCTCGTTGGGGTACACCAAAGACTTATGATTTCGAATTAAAAGATCATGTGACTTTAGGTGAGCTGACTGATGGTTTAGATTTTGCTTCTGCGGTGAAAATTACTGGCTCGCGTTTTGTTGTGATGAAAGGTCAAATTGCACGTTTACATCGTGCTATCACACAATTTATGCTGAATCTGCATACCGAAGAGCACGGCTACCAAGAAATGTATGTTCCTTACTTGGTTAACCACGCAACTCTGTACGGTACAGGTCAGTTACCTAAATTCAGTGAAGACTTATTCCACACTAAACCGTTAGAAGAAGAAGCAGAAAGCCAATACGCGCTTATTCCAACAGCAGAAGTACCTGTTACCAATATGGTAAGAGACGTTATTCTTGATGAAGACGACTTACCACTGAAAATGACAGCTCATACGCCATGTTTCCGCTCAGAAGCTGGTTCTTATGGCCGTGATACTCGTGGCTTAATCCGTATGCACCAATTTGATAAAGTTGAGCTCGTTCAAATTGCTCACCCTGAAAAATCAATGGAAGCATTAGAAGAGCTAACAGGCCATGCTGAAAAAGTGTTGCAATTACTGAATCTGCCATATCGTAAAGTTGTGCTTTGCACTGGTGATATCGGTTTTGGTTCACGTAAAACTTACGACTTAGAAGTTTGGGTTCCGGCTCAAAATACTTACCGTGAAATCTCTTCATGCTCAAACATGTGGGATTTCCAAGCTCGTCGTATGCAAGCACGTTTCCGCTCTAAAGGTGATAAGAAAACTCAACTGGTTCATACATTAAATGGTTCTGGTTTAGCAGTAGGTCGTACTTTAGTCGCAATCATGGAAAACTATCAAATGGCTGATGGCCGTATTGAAATTCCAGAAGTATTACGTCCTTATATGAACGGTTTAGAATATATTGGTTAATTATTATCTAATTAATTGAATATTTATAATTTAACCCTCTGCTTAGGCAGGGGGTTTTTGTTTTCATAGTATTATAGAAAGGGATCAAAAGATCAGAAGTTATATCGTTAATGACTTATTTAATACGCAATACTTCAATGAGGTTCAGATAAATAGGGCAATAGAGAGAAAAAGATCTCTATTTTTCTTTCATTTTCCATATTAACAAAATCGTCCATTGCAATTTCTATATAATCAATAGTTTTATTATGAATAGTAAATTTATACATCAAATGTCCACTCCAACTGCGGTGAATATAGACACAGTTTTCTATACTATAAGAAAGCCATTTCTCTTCCATGCATGCAGGTAACCAACCATTTAATATGTTTTTTTCAGCATCTTCAGTTAGAGAATAATTAATATGATGAATTAATGGTTTTTTTTCAAAATACTTTAAGTTCTTTAATATTTCTTTATTTATCATTTTATTTATTACACAAATTTTAATTGTTACCACAGACTACCGAAATAGATTTAAATGATCAAAAGGAATGTATGAAAATTTATAATTTTTAATATTATCTAAATACAGTTATGAAGTGGAGAAAAAATAGATGATTATTAAAAAATTCTTACTAAATAGAGTAAGATTAAATAAAAATATAATGCAATCCGCTATTGGTTAAATTGATCACGGCAGATCCTATTTATGCTGTTAGATTAGACCTATCGCTCGAATTAACCTCGATTATTTATGACGTTTCTATTTAAATAGAACCCTACAAAAGAGCATATTCTATGATAGTTTCTAAACAACAGTTACATCAATTAATTAAAAACAAATTACATCATGCAGGGCTAAATGAAGTACATGCAGATACGGTGGCTGATGTCTTAGTTCATGCTGATGCCAAAGGTATTCACTCTCATGGTGCTGTGCGAGTAGAGTATTATGCAGAGCGCATTAGCAAAGGTGGCACAAATACTGCACCTAACTTTACTTATACTGAAACAGGGCCTTGTAGCGCTGTATTTGACGGTGATAATGGTGCTGGGCATGTTGCAGCTAAAGATGCAATGGAGCGTGCTATCAAAATGGCACAAGATAAGGGTGTTGCTGTTGTGGGAGTCAGGCGAATAGGCCATAGTGGTGCACTTTCTTATTTTGTTGAGCAAGCATCTCAAGCAGGGATGATTGGGATCTCACTTTGCCAATCTGATCCCATGGTTGTTCCTTTTGGTGGTTCTGAAGTGTATTACGGCACTAATCCTATCGCGTTTTCAGCCCCAGGCGTAGGGGATAAACATATAACATTCGATATGGCGACAACGGTACAGGCGTGGGGAAAAGTACTTGATGCACGTTCACGCGGTGTTGATATTCCTGATACTTGGGCGGTAGATGAAAGCGGTAAACCTACGACAGATCCTTTTGCGGTAAAAGGCTTATTACCTATTGCTGGCCCGAAAGGTTATGGCTTGATGATGATGGTCGATGTGTTGTCAGGTATTTTGCTTGGGCTTCCTTTTGGTAAACATGTCAGCTCGATGTATCACGATTTAACGCAAGGACGAGAGTTAGGCCAATTACATATTGTCATTAATCCCGCTTTTTTCACTGATACCATTTTATTTAGAGAGCATATCTCACAAGTGATGAAGGAGTTAAATGCGATTAAGCCAGCGCCTAATGTCGAAAAAGTCCTTTATCCTGGTGAAAATAGCCAAATAGAAGAACAGAGAAGTGAAAGTGAAGGCATTGAGATTGTTGATGATATTTATGACTATTTAATGTCTGACGCAATTTATAATAAATCTTATGATAATAAAAATCCCTTTGCTAGCTGAAGAAAAAGTGTAAAGCTAGCAGTAAGTTATTTTATTAACTATTTGATGTGATCGTATTACATTACGATCACTATTTTATTATTGCTGTTTTTTCTATAGCATAATAGCAGATACATAAATAAACATGATTTAGCGCCACCTCATATTCAAGATAAATCAGAGAGTTTTTTTGTGGAAAAATGAATATGAGATTAACTTTGAAGAAGTTGATAATAAATTAATTTATTATCAAATAAAAATACGCCCATAATAGGAAGTCAATAAGCATATCTTGAGAGCATCAGATTGCCTACTATTGAAATTTTTTTAGTTTCAATATTAAGATATTATTGATATAAAAAACCCCTAATGTTGATTGATCAAATATTAGGGGGTTGATGATTATTTATTTTGTATTAATTAAAGATTAACTTACTAATTTCCCAATATTGGATTCAGCGGTTTTATTTAGGGATATTGTACCATTTCCATTGATACCACCGTTATTTCCTTGATTTCCTATATTATGGTGATAAAACACATCACGATAAGAACCATACATTGCCGTATAAGAAAGAGGGATGGTAATCAGTAACCCTAAACCAAATGGAATAACACTAATAGCGATAATAAAGAACAGTAAAAGAAAGAAGAAAAAACCGCCAGATAAATTTATTTTTACCGCGGAAAGACTCGCTTTAACCGCAGGGAATGCTTTATAACCATTGACTAATACAAGCGCAGGAACAAACCAATAAGCTGCTGTACTCAACGCACCAAAAATAGCGATAATAATAAAAAACAATATAAATCCGGATGAGTTATCCATCATCATTTCAGCAATAATCTCTTCGGGGTAATCGCTATTGATAGCATAAAAAATATCCATCATAGCAGCACTGCTGACGAGAATGGCAAGAATGATGCCCGCTAATAAAATGAGAAAACTGATGCCATACGCTCCCATTAAACTAAGGTAACGTTTGTTATAGAAACCTACAAATAAGGTATCAACATCAATTCGCTGGGTTTCATACTGCTGATGAGCAATTGCTACGACACCTGCGGCTAATACAGTAGTAACAAAAGGTGAGATGATCGGGCCAATTAGCGGAATAAATCCAAGAATGGTTGATATAATAAGACTTACAATAAAGTAGATAATAATAACGCCTATCCACATCCAAAAACGTTCTTTTATTAAATCCCATCCTAGCCCTAACCAACGCACCCCGCCAGAGGCACCTCGTGCTTGAGGAATAGGTGTAAAGACCTCTTGTGGCTGAGTTTGCGATGAATTGTTATCTTGTTCCATTTCCTGTACCTTAATCCCAATATTTTTGTTTATAAATATAAGCCCTCTATAATATCTTTTTGTTTTGTTATTAATCAACTGTATTAAACCTAATATAGGTTAGGGATAATCTTATAAAGCCTACTTTTATTTGCTAGTCATTTAATTGTTTATTTAATCTTTGCATAAGAAGTATGAAATAAAGATGATAGATTTAATAGAAGGGATATTACGTTTAAGACCGTTATTCTAAAAATAACCTAAAGAAAAATAGAAAAGGTGAAAAAGAAGACAACAAAGCAACTCTTTTAATATCAATGATATTTAGGTTTGATTAACAAAAAAGCAGCGTTTTAATGCGCTGCTTCCTAAATTAACACTAAGTAGAAAAACTTAATACATGACTTTATGGCCGTAAGACTCAAGAATAGATTTTACATTTTCCATCGTCTCTTTTGACGGTGGATGAATACCATCTAATTTGTATTCTTCGCCTAAAGCTACCCATTTATGTTTGCCGAGTTCGTGGTAAGGCAGTAGTTCTACTTTTTCAATATTTTTCATATCTTTAATAAATTCGCCTAAACGATGAGCAGAATCATCATCATCAGACCAACCCGGTACAACCACATAACGAACCCATGTTTTTTGGCCTCGTTTTGCTAAATAACGCGCAAACTCAAGTGTACGCTGGTTTGATACACCTACTAATTTTTGGTGAATTTCATCATTGACTTGTTTTAGATCGAGCATCACCAAGTCAGTGGCATCCATTAATTCATCAATAACCGGATCATAACGACGAACAAAGCCATTAGTATCTAAGCAAGTATGGATATTTTCTTTTTGACATGCGCGGAACCAATCGCGCACAAACTCTGCTTGCAAAATCGCTTCGCCGCCAGAAGCAGTAACACCGCCACCAGAAGCATTCATAAAATGACGATAGGTAACCGCCTCTTTCATTAATTCATCAACTGTGACGATTTGCCCACCATGAGTATCCCATGTGTCACGGTTGTGACAATAGAGGCATCTCATTAAGCATCCTTGAAAGAAAACAATGAAACGTATTCCGGGACCATCAACAGTACCGCAGGATTCAAATGAGTGGATACGACCAAGTACGGACATAACAGGGTTACTCCAAAACTGTCTAGATAAAAAGGCCCCAAAGTAGGGGCCTTTATTCTAAGCGATTTTATCTACTTTCTCAGTAAATAAATGCATATAGTTATCTTTATTACATTGTTTGTGTAAATGTACGGGTGATAACGTCTTGCTGTTGCTCTTTAGTCAGTGAGTTAAAGCGAACTGCATAACCAGAAACACGGATAGTTAACTGAGGATATTTCTCAGGATCTTCCATTGCTTCTAACAGCATTTCACGATTCATCACGTTAACGTTCAGATGTTGGCCACCTTCAATACCGGCTTCGTGGTGGAAATAACCATCCATTAGACCTGCAAGGTTCGCTTTACGAACATCATCATCTTTACCTAATGCATTAGGTACAATTGAGAAGGTGTAAGAAATACCGTCTTTTGCATAAGCAAATGGCAGTTTAGCAACTGAAGTCAGTGATGCAACTGCACCTTTTTGGTCACGGCCGTGCATTGGGTTAGCACCTGGTCCGAATGGTGCGCCTGCACGACGACCGTCTGGAGTGTTACCTGTTTTCTTACCGTAAACAACGTTTGACGTGATAGTCAGGATAGACTGTGTAGGTACCGCATTACGGTATGTACGCAGTTTCTGAATTTTCTTCATGAAACGTTCGACTAAGTCACAAGCGATGTCATCTACACGAGAATCGTTGTTACCAAATTGTGGGTATTCGCCATCAATTTTGAAGTCAACTGCTAAGCCGTTTTCATCACGGATTGGAGAAACTTTTGCGTATTTGATAGCAGACAGTGAGTCAGCAGCAACAGACAGACCTGCGATACCACATGCCATTGTACGATATACATCACGGTCATGAAGTGCCATCAGTGCTGCTTCATAGCTGTATTTGTCGTGCATGTAATGGATAACGTTCAGTGCAGTTACGTACTGAGTTGCTAACCAATCCATAAAGTGATCCATTTGGTTCATCACAGTATCGAAGTCTAAGACTTCATCCATGATTGGCGCATGTTTTGGACCGACTTGGATTTTCAGTTTTTCGTCAACACCACCATTGATGGTATACAGTAAGGTTTTCGCTAAGTTTGCACGAGCACCAAAGAACTGCATTTGTTTACCAACAACCATTGGGCTAACACAACATGCGATTGCATAGTCATCGCTGTCGAAGTCAGGACGCATTAAGTCATCATTTTCGTACTGGATTGAAGAAGTATCGATTGAGACTTTTGCTGCATATTTTTTGAAGTTGATAGGCAGTTGTTCTGACCACAGGATGGTCATGTTTGGTTCAGGAGATGGACCCATTGTGTATAGGGTATTTAAGAAACGGAAAGTATTCTTAGTTACCAAAGTACGGCCATCTAAACCCATACCTGCTAAAGATTCTGTTGCCCAGATTGGGTCACCAGAGAACAGTTCATCATATTCAGGCGTACGTAAGAAACGAACCATACGTAACTTCATGACTAAGTGGTCAATTAATTCCTGAGCTTGTTCTTCTGTCAGTAAACCTGCTTCAATATCACGTTGGATGTAGATATCTAAGAACGTAGATACACGACCAAATGACATTGCTGCACCGTTTTGAGATTTAACAGCAGCTAAGTAACCGAAGTAAGTCCATTGTACTGCTTCTTTTGCGTTTTGAGCAGGACGAGAAATATCGTAACCGTATTTCGCAGCCATTTCTTGGATTTGACCTAAAGCAGCATGCTGCTCTGCGATTTCTTCACGCAGTTGGATAGTCATTTCCAGATCTTCGCCTTTTTCCATTCTTTCTTGTAAAGAAGTGAATTGAGCGAATTTGTCTTTACGCAGGAAGTCGATACCGTACAGAGCAACACGACGGTAGTCACCGATGATACGGCCACGACCATAAGCATCTGGTAAGCCAGTTAAGATACCAGATTTACGGCATTTTAAGATGTCTGGAGTATAAACATCGAAAACGCCTTGGTTATGAGTTTTACGATAATCAGTAAAGATTTTTTTCAGTTCTGGATCCAGCTCACGGTTGTAAGCGTGGCAAGAACTTTCAACCATACGGATACCACCGAATGGGATGATCGCACGTTTCAGAGGTGCATCAGTCTGTAAACCTACGATTTGTTCTAAATCTTTAGCGATGTAACCTGCATCGTGAGATGTGATAGTTGAAGCAACAGAAGTATCAAAATCAACCGGCGCATGCGTACGGTTTTCGATTTTGATGCCTTCCATAACTTGTTCCCAAAGTGTATCAGTTGCTTTAGTGGAACCTGCTAGGAAAGATTCGTCGCCTTCATATGGAGTATAGTTTTTTTGGATAAAATCACGAACGTTAACACCGTTCTGCCATTCACCTTCAGAAAAACCTTTCCATGCTTCAGCAAATTTTTCATTTAAATCAGACATGATACTTCTACCTTTTTACAATGGAACTTAAGAAATCAGTCATACCTGCACGGATTAATGTTTGTCACCGCGCAGATGCATTAACCAGTATACCAGACCGACTAGGACTGCTCCGCCAATAATGTTACCGATAGTGACTGGTAATAAATTGTCAGAGAGGAAATTTGATACCGTTAAATTTGAAAATTGTTCGGGTGATGCACCTACTTTAGTCCAGAATTCTGTGGGTGCAAAATTCTTAATAACAATACCTAATGGAATAAGAAACATGTTAGCGATACTGTGCTCAAAACCGCTAGCAACGAACATACCGATAGGTAATATCAGTGCAAAAAGCTTATCAATAAGTGTACGACCTGCATAGCTCATCCATACTGCAAGACAAACCATTAAGTTAGCTAAAATACCTAAACAGACGGCTTCAATAAAAGTGTGTTCAACTTTATGTTGTGCTGTTTGTAAAACATTTAGCCCCCAAAGCCCATTTGCAGCCATATGTTGGCCCGCAAACCACATTAATGCGACAAAAAAGAGTGCGCCAACGAAGTTACCAAGATAGACATTTATCCAGTTAGCAAACATTTTGCCCCAAGATATACGTCCAGTTGCTTTAGGAATAATAGTCAGAACAGTTGAGGTGAATAAGTCCGCGCCACAAACGACAACGAGCATTAACCCCAGAGAGAAGCAGATCCCGCCAACTAATTTAGCCAGCCCAAATGGAACAGATGCGGTGCCTGTAGTAGCAGTAATATAAAAAACAAAAGCAATTGATATAAACATTCCCGCAGTAAATGCAGATAAGTAAGTCGTTGGAATATGTTTATTTGCTTTATAACAACATGCATCATCGGCAAATTTTGCCATATCAGCAGGTGATAATAAATTAAAAGGGCTGTCAGCTTTCATACTAACACTCTCTTATATGTTGGAATAATTATAGCACGCAATAATAGTAGCAAAGGGGCTTACTTCTAAAATTGATATGGATCATGGTCGCTCATTAGAAACCCGTTTTTAGTGCGTAAAAACCCGTTGTTTATGCTATAACTATTTGATTAATAAAATAAAAAAATTTTTTAAAAATTATCAAAAAATTTTAGACTAGCTGGATAAATAAAGTAAAAAGTAAAGATAAAGTATTATTTAGACCTCGTATGTTAAGAATTAAAAATCAAATTTAACGCCTTATTTACTTTTGCCATAAATATAAACATTACTTTATTTGTGGTTAATCATTATTGATTACTCCAGACATATAACCATTATAAAAATAAGGTTTTTATTTTTTTGAGATCTGGTTAAACAAATAGCAATTTAAACCATATTTAAGTAATATTCTTGGTTGAAAAATTCAATATTTATTTGTAGCGTCATATTAAATGTCATAATTCGTCACTTTTGCCATATTTTGACAATTTTGTCAGGTGACATATTTGTCATGTTGACATATTTGTCAAAAATTTATTTTTAGCAAAATAAAACACTCTACTTTTCAATAGAGTGTTTTAATTCAAATACGCGCTTATTATTCAGTTAAATTGAGTGTTTATTTAATAAATCATCTTAAATAAAATAGGCTTATTTGTTCGATTGACGTTTTGCTTTTTGCAATTTTTCATAAGCAGCAAGTAGTGACTGATGAATAGGTAAATTTGTTAAATCGGCATCAATAGGCTGTAAACCATAAAATGCTTGTTTACCTTGCATTGCGTTTAAGGCTGCTTGTAATGTTTCTTCTCCATACATACGAGAGAATGCATACATGTATTGTGCGGGTTCACGTTCAGTCTCTTGTTGTAATAATAAGAGATTGTGCAAGCAACGATAATAATTTTGGCGTTCTGACGTAAATAAAGAAGCGTTGAAATCTTGAGTCCATTCAACCCAAACAAGCGCTTGGTCAAGATCGCCCCCCGCAAGTGCAAGCATGGATTTTAATTCACCGACACGTAGATGGCTCCAACCATTATCTTTACCCGGTGCAATACCAATCATTTCTCTGATACGAGTAAAGTCGTCTAAACCATCTTCATCAAATTGACTGATAAGTGATAAATATTCTTCTTTTGTGCCTTCGCTTGTTGGTAATGAAAGAATAGTATCGCGCCAATGTACACCCATAATGTTATTGGCTAATTGTAGATCTTCTGCAGGGTAAATATCCGATAAACCAGGTACTAAAATACGACACGCATAAACGCCTAAGTGTGAGTAATCCATAATATAGACTTCAGCATCACATTGTTGGCACAGCGCCATTAAGGTATGAAATTCTTCTTCGGTTGTCCCACTGAAATCCCAATCTGTGAAAGCATAATCGGCCTCTTTTTTAAATAGATCCCAACTAATTAAACCACTTGAATCAATAAAGTGTGTTTCAAGGTTGGTGTGATCACCCACTTCTTCATCATCAAAGCTTGGTGGGTTGAAAACATCAAGATCTTTAAGGCTACGGCCTTGTAATAACTCAGTGACGGTACGCTCTAAAGCCACACCGAAATCAGGATGAGCGCCAAAAGAAGCGAAGCAAGTTCCATTTTGTGGGTTAAATAACACGACACAAATAACAGGGAATTGCCCCCCTAAAGAGGCATCAAAACTAAAGATTGGGAAACCTTCTTGTTCTAATGTTTCAATCGCCTCAATAACTGCAGGGTAGCGAGCTAAAACTTCGTTAGGAATTTCAGGTAAGCTGATTCTTTCGGTGATAATGCGGTTTTTTACATAGCGCTCAAAAACTTCTGAAAGTCCTTGGACTCGAGCTTCATTTTTTGTATTACCCGCTGACATACCGTTAGAGGCATACAAGTTAGCGATAATATTTACAGGAATAAAAACAGGTTTTTCATCAGATTGACGTATAAATGGTAGGGCACAAATTCCACGATCATGGTTACTCGATTGTAGATCGACTAATTCGCTACCACATAATTCACCTTCAGGATCGTAAAACTCACGTAAACGACTATCTAGTAAGCCTTCTGGTACTGAATCATCATCTGTAAGTGGGAACCATTTTTCATTTGGATAGTGAACAAACTCACCTTCTGCAATATCAGCACCTAGCCAGAAATCAGAAAAGAAATAGTTTGTTGAAAGACGTTCAAAATATTCGCCCAGTGCAGAGGCTAAAGCCGCTTTTTTACTAGCACCTTTACCATTAGTAAAACATAAAGGGCAATCTTTATCGCGAATATGAACAGACCAGACATTAGGAACGGGGTTTAACCATGAAGCTTCTTCAATGTTAAAGCCTAAGTCGGTTAATTTTTTCTGAAAGTTAGCGATAGAATCTTCCAGTGCGGCATCTTTGCCAGGAATGAATGTTTGTGACATGGCAGGTTTCATTAATATTTTGCGGGTGATAGTTAGGGGAACATGATACTGAAATCCCCTGTTAAGCACTAATAATTTCTCTCATTTAGAACAGACTAACCATATTCATTACTAATTAATTATTTAATATATGAGTTTTTTTAATAAATACGTTTGATTAATCACGGAATTAATGAGAACAAATCATCATAATTGGATTTATTTATAAACTCATAAGGGATCAGTTCGATGATGAAAAAAACATTGCTTGCCAGTTTATTAGCTGTAGTCAGTGGTTCTGTTTTCGCCTTACCTAATGTGACCATTTTAGCAACCGGGGGCACTATTGCCGGTGGTGGCGATTCAGCAACAACATCAAGTTATACAGCGGGTAAATTAGGTATTGATACGCTGATTAATGCCGTACCTGAGGCTAAGAAAGTGGCCAATTTAAAAGGTGAGCAAGTCGTTAACATTGGTTCTCAAGATATGAATGACCAAGTATGGCTAAAGCTGGCTAATAAAATTAATGCAGATTGTGATAAAACAGACGGGTTTGTGATTACTCATGGTACGGATACCATGGAAGAGACGGCTTACTTTCTGGATTTAACAACAGCCTGTAAAAAACCGGTTGTTATGGTTGGTGCAATGCGTCCTGCAACGGCATTAGGCGCTGAAGGTCCTTTGAATCTTTTTAATGCGGTTGTGATTGCCAGTGATAAAGCGTCTGAAAATCGTGGTGTGTTGGTCACTATGAATAATTCGGTTATCAGTGGTAAAGATGTTGTGAAAATGAATACAACGGAAGTACAAGCATTCCAACCTATTAATGCAGGGGCTCAAGGCTATGTACACAACGGAAAAGTTCATTTTTATACAGCCGCATTACCTCGTGCCGATAAGCCAATCTTTGATGTAAGTAAACTGACTGAATTACCTAAGGTTGGTATCGTATATAACTACTCAAATGCATCAGATTTACCGGCTAAAGCCTTTATTGATAATGACTACAAAGGCATTGTGAGCGCAGGTGTGGGTAACGGTAATTTATATACTGATATTTTTGATACTTTAGCCGATGGCGCTAAAAAAGGTGTTGTCGTAGTTCGTGCAAGTCGTGTTCCAGTAGGTTTTACGACACAAAATGGCGAAGTTGATGATGCGAAATACGGTTTTGTGGCATCAGAACGCCTGAACCCACAAAAAGCGAGAGTATTATTACAATTATCACTCACACAAACTCAAGATCCTGCGAAGATCCAAGAAAACTTTGAAAAGTATTAATGTAAAATAGTTTGGACAATAACAAGGCCTCATTAAAGAGGCTTTGTTATTTTTTAGAAATGAAATAGGTTAATTTTTTGAGGTTCGAGACACGACTATTTGTGCTGTAAAGAAAGCAATTAGCGGAGTTACTGCAAAAATAATAAATAACCAATGTGCGGCATTTTTTGCACCAATAATGCCTCCAGGATCGGTTAATCCTGCCATATTAACGACAGTACCTGATATTGAAGCGCCAACTGCGGCTGAAAATAATTGGATCGTTGTAATTGATGTTGCTGCTTTTTGGGCTTCTTGCCCCTGAGAAACATGTAATACACGGGTTAAATAATGAGGCCAAGCCATACCAATTCCTGCGCCAGTAAAAAAGAGTGCTACACAAATAACGATAATCTGCCCATAAGGTAATGTGACACTATTGGATATAAATAAACCGAGAATAACTATTGCAGAAAAGTTAATTATAGGGCCAAAGCGCATTAAACGTTGAGCGGTATATTGTTGACTTGATGAAGAAATAATCGCAGAAAAAGACCAACCTGCGCCCACTAATGCCGCTAAATAACCGGAAAGTAATGGGGTAATATTATGAATGGTTTGTAAAAAATAGGGCACAAAAACTTCGGTTTGTACACTGATACCCAATAATGCCATGGTGAGATAAATTGGGGCTAAAGGTGCAGAAAAAGAGAATGTCCCTTTAGGAAATAAGCCATCATTTGATTTTTTATCTATGTGTATTAAAAGCAATATAAAGATAATAGCAAGTAAAAATGATAATACGTGATACAACGTGATGTTATAAAGACCGCCGATTGAAATAGATAATACAGCAAACATTAATAGAAAAAGTTGCTGATAGGGTAAAGGGGATTTTGCGACGATATTATCGGTCACATTTTCTGTCGGCAGAATAGTAAATAATAAAATGGCGTAAGGAATGCCAACGACTAAAATAGACCAAAATGCGCCACGCCAAATATCATATTCTGCAAATATTCCACCTAATGCAGGGCCTAATAGTGTTGATATTCCCCACATACTTGACATTAATGCCATCGCTCTAGACCAAAGTGGTTGTGGAAACATCACTCTGACTAACGAATAAGCCAGTGCAAGCAACATACCGCCACCCGCTCCTTGAACAAATCGGCCGAATAATAATATTTGCATAGAAGGTGCTGTGGCACAGATAACGGAACCGACTAAAAAGCAGAGCGTTGCAAGCAAGTAACTATTACGAGGCGCAAATTTGCTCAATAAACGAGACGTCACCGCGGAAAAGAGAATAGAAGCTAAAATAAAAACCGTCGTATTCCAAGCATACAAATTGAGTCCACCGATATCACGTACTACAGAAGGCAATGTTGTTATCGTGATATAGACATTAATTGCATGTAATGCGACCCCTCCTGCTAAAGCGAGCGATTTTAGACTATTTTTTCCATGAAGAAGCATTCCCCAGCTTGCTTCTTCTTTTTTATTTACACTCCCCGACATAAAACACTCCTAACCGTTATTTTTACGCACTGCGTATTATGCGTTAGCTCACAATAATCATTGCGCCAATTTAACGAGAATGATACAACCGATAAAGGTCATTTTGTAAAAACATATTCAGATAGGGTGAATTTGAATGAGTCAGGTATATAACTTTAGTGCAGGTCCGGCTATGTTACCGGCAGAAGTCCTTCGTCGTGCAGAATTAGAATTATGCAATTGGCATGAACTTGGGCGCTCGGTCATGGAAATCAGCCACCGCAGTAAAGAGTTTCTTGAAGTTGCTCATCAGGCAGAGCAAGATCTTCGTGATCTTCTTAATGTGCCAGAAAACTACAAAATTCTTTTTTGCCATGGTGGGGCTCGAGGTCACTTTGCGGCTTTACCTCTCAATTTATTAGGTGAGAAGGCAACTGCTGACTATATAGATGGTGGATATTGGGCGAAAAGCGCGGCTGATGAAGCTGAAAAATATTGTTCACCAAATGTCATTAAAATTAAAACAGAAATTGATGGCAAAATTGGTGTTAAGCCAATGAAAGAATGGCAATTAAGTGATGATGCTGCTTATGTACATTATTGCCCAAATGAAACCATTGATGGCATCGCAATTCATGAAGAACCGAATTTTAATGATAATAAAATTGTTATTGCAGACTACTCATCTGCGATTTTATCCCAACCATTAGATGTTAGTCGTTTTGGTGTAATTTATGCAGGCGCACAAAAGAATATTGGTCCTGCGGGATTAACCATCGTTATTATTCGTGAAGACCTATTAGGTAAAGCACGTAAAGAAACACCATCAGTGTTTGATTATACCGTGCTCGCTGAAAATGACTCAATGTTTAATACACCTCCTACTTTTGCTTGGTATTTATCAGGAATGGTCTTTAAATGGCTAAAAGAGCAAGGTGGGTTGCAAGAAATGGCAAAACGTAACTATGAAAAAGCAATGCTTCTTTATAGTGCCATTGATAACAGTGATTTTTATATCAATCGTATTGCAACAGAAAATCGTTCATTAATGAATGTGCCTTTCCAAATGTCTTCTCCTGAATTAGATTCAGTCTTCTTAAAAGAAGCCGAGGCTCAAGGATTAGTGGCATTAAAAGGTCACCGTGTATCGGGTGGTATGCGTGCATCAATTTATAACGCAATGCCATTGGCAGGTGTTCAAGCCTTAGTTGATTTTATGGCTGATTTTGAGCGTCGTCACGCATAATTCATACATTATATGTTTAGGAAACCTATGTGAAAATGGGTTTCCTTTTATCCAAAGATGTTGATAATGATAATCAATTATTACTGTACTAAAAAATAAATAAAAACAATAAGCACCTAAGTTGTTTTCTCATTTTTTGATTAAACCACATCCCATCTTATTTTATTTGTTTATCGGAGTTCTTACCTATTTATGGAATCGTTGACGTTACAGCCTATTGCTCATATCGAAGGTACTATTAATTTACCCGGTTCAAAAAGTGTCTCTAATCGTGCGTTATTATTAGCCGCTTTAGCTAACGGTAAAACGCGTTTAACTAACTTATTAGATAGTGATGATATTCGTTATATGCTGAATGCATTAAAAGCATTAGGCGTGCAGTATCAATTATCAAATAACAATACGGTATGTGATATTGAAGGGCTAGGGGGAGAATTTAAAACAGAGTCGTCATTAGAACTCTTTTTAGGTAATGCTGGAACAGCAATGCGTCCATTAGCAGCAGCCTTAAGTTTAGGCTTGCATGATATTGTATTAACTGGCGAACCACGTATGAAAGAGCGTCCAATTGGGCACTTAGTTGACGCTTTGCGTCAAGGTGGCGCGAGTATTGATTATCTCGAACAAACAGATTATCCACCTATTCGTCTACGGGGCGGGTTTAAGGGAGGACATGTAGAGGTAGATGGTAGTGTTTCAAGTCAATTTTTGACTGCCTTATTAATGTCGGCTCCATTAGCTAAACAAGATACAACTATTACAATTAAAGGCGAATTAGTATCAAAACCTTATATTGATATTACCTTAGCTTTAATTAATACCTTTGGTGGAAAGATTGAAAATCAAAATTATCAACAATTTATTATAAAAGGTGGTCAACAATATCAATCACCCGAAACATATCTTGTAGAAGGAGATGCATCATCGGCATCTTATTTCTTAGCAGCGGCTGCAATTAAAGGTGGGACCGTCCGAGTTACAGGTATTGGTAAAAAGAGTTTGCAAGGCGATATTCACTTTGCTTCTGTACTTGAAAAAATGGGCGCAAAAATACGTTGGGGTGATGATTATATCGAATGTGAACGTGGCTCATTAAACGGCATTGATATGGATATGAATACGATCCCTGATGCGGCAATGACCATTGCTACGACAGCATTGTTTGCAGAAGGTGATACTGTTATTCGTAATATCTATAACTGGCGAGTAAAAGAGACAGACCGATTGGCTGCAATGGCTGCAGAGTTGCAAAAAGTGGGTGCAATTGTTGAAGAAGGGCATGATTACTTAAAAGTCACGCCACCAAAGCAGTTAACGACTGCTGACATTAAAACCTATAACGATCATCGTATTGCAATGTGTTTTTCGCTGGTGGCATTGTCTGATATACCGATTACTATTCTTGATCCAGGGTGTACAGCCAAAACATTCCCAGATTATTTTGAAAAGTTAGAAACGCTTTCTCAGCGTCATGGCTAATATCCATTATACTAAATAAAAATAAGTCAAAATTAAATCAATCAAATCGGCAGTGTTGGACTTTTAAAAGAACAATATTGTCGATTTGTTATTATTTTAAGATAAAGTTTTCTAAAAAATAACTTATCTATGAAAAATAACATTGAATAAATCTCTTTGTCCCTTATCTGCTTGTTTCTTCCTATACATTGTATGCGTATAATGACGCGCATACATTAATACTGTTTTTCTCTGTTTGAATTCAATGTCTATTATATCAATGTAATAAGAGCATCAAACACAGAAATGCAGTGCCCATGAAAAGGAGAAACTCATGGCGGTTATCGTCCCTGTTATAACTGTTGATGGGCCTAGCGGAGCAGGTAAAGGAACATTATGCCAAGCATTAGCAAAAGCGTTTGGCTGGCACTTACTTGATTCTGGCGCTATTTACCGTGTGTTGGCATTAGCTGCTTTACACCACCATGTTGATATTACTTCTGAAGATGCATTAGTACCATTAGCGGCAAATTTAGATGTACGTTTTGTCCCTAATGAGAATGGTTTAAGTGTTATTCTTGAAGGGGAAGACGTATCGAATGAAATTCGTACCGAAACAGTTGGAAACACAGCATCACAAGCAGCAACTTTTCCTCGTGTAAGAGAAGCGTTATTGCGTCGCCAGCGTGCATTTCGTACAGAACCAGGCCTTATTGCTGATGGGCGAGATATGGGAACAATCGTTTTCCCTGATGCACAAGTGAAAATTTTTCTTGAAGCCAGCGCAGAAGAACGAGCACGTCGTCGCATGTTACAGTTGCAGGAAAAGGGCTTTAATGTTAACTTTGAACGCCTTTTATCCGAGATAAAAGAACGCGATTACCGTGACCGGAATCGTGCTGTTGCGCCACTTATTGCGGCGAAAGATGCATTAATTCTCGATTCTACAAGTTTGTCTATCGACGAAGTCATTGAAAAATCGTTAACTTATGCTAAAAAAAATCTGCAATTATCAGCGTAATTAATTTTTATTTCGTTTATACTAGGTAATTATCAAAATCGGGTTGACGTGTTAATGAAAACACAACAATGCCCGATGACCTTGTCACAAAGGATGTAACGAGGTATGTGAAACAACCCCATTCGGCCGGATGCTAAATGGACGTTAATTAAATTTACTTGAAGATCATTAACATGACAGAATCTTTTGCTCAACTCTTTGAAGAATCCCTAAAAACAATCGAAACTCGTCCTGGCGCTATCGTTCGTGGCGTTGTAGTTGCTATCGATAAAGACGTTGTTCTGGTTGATGCAGGTCTGAAATCAGAATCTGCTATTCCTGTAGAACAATTCAAAAACGCTCAAGGCGAATTAGAAATCCAAGTGGGCGACGAAATTGATGTTGCTCTGGACGCGGTTGAAGATGGCTTCGGTGAAACCGTTCTGTCTCGTGAGAAAGCTAAACGTCACGAAGCGTGGCTGATGCTGGAAAAAGCTTACGAAGAAAACGAAACTGTTGTTGGTATCATCAACGGTAAAGTTAAAGGTGGTTTTACTGTTGAACTGAATGGCATTCGTGCATTCTTACCTGGTTCACTGGTAGACGTTCGCCCAGTTCGCGATACAACTCATCTGGAAAACAAAGAGCTTGAGTTCAAAGTCATCAAATTAGACCAAAAACGTAACAACGTTGTTGTGTCTCGTCGTGCGGTTATCGAATCTGAAAATAGCGCAGAACGCGATCAGTTATTAGAAAACCTGCAAGAAGGCATGGAAGTTAAAGGTATTGTTAAGAACCTTACTGACTACGGTGCATTCGTTGATCTGGGCGGTGTTGACGGCTTACTGCACATCACTGACATGGCTTGGAAACGTGTTAAACACCCAAGCGAAATTGTCAATGTTGGCGACGAAATCACTGTTAAAGTCCTGAAATTCGACCGTGAACGTACTCGCGTATCATTAGGTCTGAAACAACTGGGCGAAGATCCATGGGTAGCTATCGCTAAACGTTATCCAGAAGGTACTAGACTGACTGGTCGTGTAACTAATCTGACTGATTACGGTTGCTTCGTAGAAATCGAAGAAGGCGTTGAAGGTCTGGTACACGTTTCTGAAATGGATTGGACTAACAAAAACATTCACCCATCTAAAGTTGTTAACGTTGGTGATGTTGTTGAGGTTATGGTTCTTGACATCGATGAAGAACGTCGCCGTATTTCACTGGGTCTGAAACAGTGCAAATCTAACCCATGGCAGCAGTTCGCAGAAACTCACAACAAGAACGACCGTGTTGAAGGTAAAATCAAGTCTATCACTGACTTCGGTATCTTCATCGGTTTAGACGGCGGTATCGACGGTCTGGTTCACTTATCTGACATTTCTTGGAATGTTGCAGGTGAAGAAGCTGTTCGTGAATACAAAAAAGGCGACGAAATCGCTGCTGTAGTTCTGCAAGTTGATGCTGAACGTGAACGTATCTCACTGGGCGTTAAACAATTATCAGAAGATCCATTCAATAATTACCTGTCTGCTCACAAAAAAGGTGCTATTGTTTCTGGTAAAGTAACTGCTGTTGACGCTAAAGGCGCAACTGTAGAATTAGCTGACGGTGTTGAAGGTTACCTGCGTGCTTCTGAAGCTTCACGTGACCGCGTTGAAGATGCAACTCTGGTTCTGAATGTTGGCGAAGCTGTTGAAGCTAAATACACTGGTGTTGACCGTAAAAACCGCGTTATCAACTTATCTGTTCGTGCTAAAGACGAAGCAGACGAGAAAGACGCTATCGCTTCTGTAAACAACAAAGAAGAAGTTGGTTTTTCAAACAACGCTATGGCTGAAGCTTTCAAAGCAGCTAAAGGCGAATAATTTAAGTTATTAACGGAGGCAACGTTAATCGTTGCCTATTTATCGGTAGTTTAGGGAGGTAATATGACCAAGTCTGAGTTAATCGAGAGACTTGCAGGCCTACAATCTCATCTTTCGGCTAAGACGGTTGAAGAAGCTGTAAAAGAAATGCTTGATCATATGGCTGATACTTTAGCTGATGGTGAGCGTATCGAAGTCCGCGGATTCGGCAGTTTTTCTCTACACTACCGTGCGCCGCGTACGGGTCGTAACCCGAAAACTGGTGATAAAGTAGATCTGGAAGGTAAATACGTTCCACACTTTAAGCCAGGTAAAGAGTTACGTGACCGTGTAAATATTTATACGGAATAATAACACCTGTCGAAATGGTACGATGTTAGTTAACTTTCTCAAAAACGGTGCTTCGGTGCCGTTTTTTATTATCTTTTACTTGTGCTGATTATTTTTATGACTTTCATAATTTTTGTTTTTTATTGTTAGTCCTTATTTTATTTACGATATTTACTTTATTCTCTTTCTTACTTTTCTTAGTATTACTTTATTGTATTTTGATTTTTATTTCTTGATTTAATTATCATGATTGCTGAGTTATTCTATTTTTTTCGAGGTTCTTCTCAAAAAATAGTGTATACGACAATAAAAATTATTCTTTTTATAAAGAAGTACAAAAAAGCCCTCTAAAAAGCTACCTTTAATAAAAATATAACCTCATGATATTTAAAGATGCTTATAAAGGGATGCGAAAATGATTCTATTCAAAGGGATAATAAGTATTTTGAGGGTGAAAATATTATCAATAAAACAACACTTTTTTTATTCAAAATATTTTCAACGATTTTATTTTACCAAGCTGAGTTTAGATAACATTGCTTTGGCAATATTTTTAGGGGGAATGCCTTTATTATTTCAGCATACGCTTTTTAGTTTAATGACTTATTATATTGTTATTATTATTGCAATATTCTTATTATTTATTCCTTTTTCATTAATTCGTTTTTTAGCATTATTTTTATTCTTCTGGGTTTATTCTAATCTTATTGCATACGCTTTGATGGCAAGAACAGTAGAACTTGTTGATAATATAGTGATCTTTGAAGCAAATATTGTTGAGTATCGTCAATTATCGGATGGTCACCTTATTATCAAAATTCCCATTCCGAAAAAAACATTTTTTTCATCATCTATTTACGCTAGCGTATATTGGCGAAATCCACCTAAAAATATCGAAATAGGACAAGGTTGGCAATTTAAAGTTCAATTTAGAGCCGCACATAGCTATTTAAACGAAGGCGGATTTGATAGTCAAAAATATGCAGTTTCTAAGAAAGAAACTTTAGCAGGCAAAGTATTACAAGCAACCTTACTTAATGCCGATATTTCTCTACACACTCAATTCATCCAATATATTTCAAGCTTTTGGAAAACAACAACAAACAGTGGTGAGATTGCGGCTTTGGTTTTGGGAGATAAAAGACAAATAGAGCCTGAAAAGAAAGATCTTTATATGAAAACCGGTGTTGCGCACCTAATTGTTATTTCTGGTTTGCATATTGGTTTAGCCGCATTATTAGGTTGGTTAATTGCAAGAGGGATCCAGTTTTTCTTTCCAGCAAAATGGATAAATATTTATTTTCCTTTGGTTCTTGCTTGGGGATTTGGTGTTTTTTATACAGCACTATCAGGTTGGGGAATACCAGCAACCAGAGCTGTAATAGGCTTAAGTGTTTGGGTTTTATTGCATTTAGGACATCGATTATTTCTTCCGTGGCAGTGGGCTCTTTGGAGTGCAGCCCTTATTTTGATTGTTGAACCACTATCGATACTTTCAGCCAGTTTTTGGCTTTCATTTTCAGCTGTATTTGCCATTATTTTTTGGTATTGGATGTACCCACTCAACGCTAAATATAATTATCAAAAAAAGTGGTTTATTTTAAGGTTAATTCATTTGCAATTTGGATTGTTAATTATTTTATTACCTTTTCAATTCTATTTATTTGGTGGTGCTAATTTTTTTAGTTTTATTGTTAATTTATGGGCAGTTCCTATTATTTCATTTATTACCGTACCATTAATAATGATTGGGTTATTGACATTCTTTCTCTCATTTCTACAACCAATAATTTGGCACTGGATTGATCTTTCGATTAGTCTTGCTTTTTGGTGTGCTCCTTTTTTTTTGAAGTTTTGGCAACATAGTGGCACTCTTCCTTTTTTATTGGGGTTTTCAGGTGTTGGTATTATTGTAATCATCAAAATGTCATGGTGGCGTCATCATTTTATTTTGCTTGTTGTTATTGGTATTCTTTTATATTGCGAATTCACTACTTTCCCACGTTATCAATGGCGTATATCTATGTTAGATGTTGGCCATGGTTTAGCTATTATTATTGAAAAAGACAGAGAAGCGATTATTTATGACACAGGAATACGTTGGAAAAGTGGGGGGTCAATTGCAAAAAGTGTCATTATCCCTTATTTAAAGTACCATCGCCTTAAGCCAGTTGCATTGATAATTAGTCATGATCATTTAGATCACACCGGAGGGATTGAGGATTTATTGAGAGCTTATCCAACATTAACGATCCGCAGTAGTTTCAATAATCCTTCACATTTACCTTGTTTGCAAGATGAGTCATGGCAATGGAAGGGACTTTATTTTGATGCCTTATGGCCGGCAAATACAGTTCACTCTCCCAAAAATAACCAATCGTGTGTGATCAATGTAAGTGATGGTAAACATAATATATTGTTGACTGGCGACATTGAAAAAGAAGCAGAAACTCAATTGATCAGGTTGAAAAACCACCAATTAAAAGCTGATATTTTACAAGTTCCTCACCATGGTAGCCAAACATCGTCCACATTGGCGTTTATTCAAACAGTATCCCCCAAATTTGCACTCGTTTCTGCTGCTCGTTATAGCCTTTGGCGTTTACCTTCTGATAAAGTACACCTCCGTTATAAAAAAGAAGCAATTAATTGGCTAACAACCTCTATTAGTGGGCAGATTTCGATCGAGTTTAATCAAGATAATATTGATGTATTTACCTATAGGGGAGATATTTTGCCTCGCTGGTATCATCAGTGGTTTGGTGTTTTGACGTTTCCCGAGTAGAATGACCGGCTAATTATTAAAAGTTTGGTAATATATATGAATGATATAGACCTATCAACGTGGCAAACATTCCGACGTTTATGGCCGATGATTCGGATTTTCAAAGTGGGATTGATCGCTGCAGCAATTGCATTAATCATCAATGCAGGTGTGGATGCATTTATGATTTCTTTATTAAAACCACTTCTTGATGAAGGTTTTGGTAAAGCAAGTAACGACGTATTAAAATGGATGCCAATTGCTGTTATTGGGCTGATAGTTCTGCGTGGTATATCTAACTTTATTTCAAGCTACTGCCTTTCTTGGGTATCAGGGAAAGTTGTAATGAATATGCGTCGCCGACTGTTTTCTCATATTATGGGAATGCCGGTGAGCTTTTTTGATCAGCAATCAACAGGAACTTTGCTTTCTCGTATTACATATGATTCAGAGCAAGTTGCTTCATCATCATCAGGTGCATTAATTACAGTTGTCCGTGAAGGTGCCTATATTATCGGGCTATTTGGCTTGATGTTTTACTATAGTTGGCAATTATCTCTGATCCTTATTATTATTGCTCCTATCGTCGCCATTGTTATTCGTTTGGTATCAACGCGCTTTAGAACGATCAGTAAACGTATCCAAAATAGTATGGGACAAGTAACAACTAGTGCTGAACAGATGCTGAAAGGGCATAAAGAAGTACTCATTTTTAATGGTCAAGAAGTTGAGAATAAACGCTTTAATCATGTGAGTAACCATATTCGTCGCCAAGGTATGCGTATGGTTGTTGCATCGTCAATTTCAGATCCAATCATTCAATTAATTGCTTCTTTCGCATTAGCATTTGTTCTGTACGCTGCCAGCTTTCCTGAAATTATGGAAACATTAACCGCAGGTACAATCACTGTTGTTTTCTCATCAATGGTTGCATTAATGCGTCCATTGAAATCACTGACTAATGTAAATGCTCAGTTCCAGCGCGGTATGGCGGCTTGTCAGACCTTATTTTCTATCCTTGATATGGAACAAGAAAAAGATACAGGTAAACTGGAGCTGAAAAAACCGACGGGTGATATTGAATTCCGTAATGTAACTTTCCAATATGTGACAAAAGATACGCCTGCTTTGAGAAATATGTCATTTACTATTCCAGCGGGGAAAACTGTTGCATTAGTCGGTCGCTCAGGCTCAGGTAAGTCTACAATTGCTAATCTGATCACGCGTTTTTATGACATTAATGAAGGGCAAATATTGATTAATGGACATGATATTCGTGACTACACTCTGAAATCTTTACGTAATCAAGTCGCTCTTGTTTCTCAAAATGTCCACTTATTTAATGAAACAGTAGCGAACAATATTGTTTATGCTTGTGAAGACCAATACAGCCGTGAAGATATCGAAAAAGCGGCTAAAATGGCGCATGCAATGGACTTTATCAATAAAATGGATAAAGGCCTCGATACTGAAATTGGTGAAAATGGTGTTTTGCTTTCTGGTGGGCAGCGTCAACGTATCGCGATAGCGAGGGCTTTACTACGTGATTCACCAATTCTTATCCTTGATGAAGCTACATCGGCACTTGATACAGAATCTGAACGTGCTATTCAATCAGCTCTTGATGAACTGCAAAAAAATAGAACTTCTTTAGTGATTGCTCACCGATTATCAACCATTGAAAAAGCGGATGAAATCTTAGTTATTGAAGATGGTGAAATTGTTGAACGTGGCTCACACATTGATTTAATCGATCAAAAAGGTGTTTATGCTCAACTTCACAGGATGCAATTTGGTAAATGATTGAACGGATTTGGTCTGGTAAATCTTGGTTTTATCTCCTCTTACTTCCATTTTCATGGTTGTACGGCGCGATTACTCTATTAAGGCGCTTTGCATATCAAAAAGGATGGTTGTCATCATGGAAAGCCTCTGTTCCTGTCGTGGTTGTTGGTAACTTAACGGCAGGTGGCAATGGCAAAACCCCCGTTGTTATATGGCTTGTTGAGCAATTAATACAGCAAGGGTTTAAAACAGGTATTGTTTCCCGCGGCTATGGCGGGAAATCAGATCATTATCCATTACTGTTAACATCCGAGACAACACCTGCAATGGCAGGTGATGAACCTGTGTTAATTTATCATCGAACTGGTGCACCCGTTGCGGTTGCACCTAATCGACGAGATGCAGTAAAAGCCTTATTAGCACAACATGAACTTGATGTGATCATCACGGATGATGGCTTACAGCATTATGCACTACAGCGTGATTATGAAATTGTAGTTATCGATGGGCAACGTCGATTTGGTAATGGCTGGTGGCTTCCTGCTGGCCCTATGCGGGAACGCGCTACTCGTTTGCATTCAGTTGATGCAATTATCGTTAATGGTGGTTTAAGCCAAGGTAATGAAATAGGTATGGTTTTAGCGGGTGATATTGCGGTGAACCTGAAAACGGGTGAGAAAAGACCCGTTCAGGAGATCACTAAAGTAGTTGCCATGGCGGGTATTGGTCATCCTCCTCGTTTCTTTAATTCTTTGCGCGAAAAAGGGATTGAATTAATATCAACTCGAGCATTTAGTGATCATAGTGATTACAGCGCCAAAGAATTACAAGATTTAACGCCTTTCAATGAGCCCCTTATTATGACAGAAAAAGATGCTGTTAAATGTCAGCATTTTGCTCAGGATAATTGGTGGTATTTACCAGTTAGTGCTAAGTTAAATAGCCAATCTGTGCTAAAACAGGTCAGCAATTTAATTTACGGCTCGAAAAAAACTTGTATCTGATCTGAAACAATGATATTTATAGTGGAAATCAGGATAGCGTTACATAAAAGATTACCTACCCACAGTCGCATATCGCTTTTGTCGTAGTTCAATTTAACTCGCCAATACCCTATCTACTCAAAAGCCTTGTGTGGATATTTTGTGGATCTTTAATGTAGACGTAATATTTTTATGCTGTGAATGCAATAGGCTTTGCACCTAATGGATTGTAGAAACTATTTTGAATAGTGATTGTTAATCCTTATATGCGGTTATTTTATTTATAGGTGCTCAATAAACTATCTTCCTCATGTCATCTTTTTGTCATGTTGGTACTGTAAATATTGATTAAGCCTTAGAATATTCATTAAGCTTAGCTATCACGGTTTTGAACATTTATATTAAATAATAAAATGCACTACTTAAATTAATGTGTTCAGAATTTAATTGGGGTTTTATATAAGAAGACATAATAAAAAGTAGGATGCATTAGTATAGAAAAATAAAAACTATACGAAGAACAAAAGGAGTTTATCTATCATGACATTACAATTAAGAATGGGTCGCGTAAAATGGTTCGACAATAACAAAGGTTATGGTCTTATTGTTGCCAGCGGTATTGAACAAGAAGTTTATGTCAATAAAAAAGCGATTGCCAACACAAAAAATAAAGCATTAACAGAAGGTCAAGACGTTGAATTTTCTGTTATCAGAACAGCTGCAGGCCTAGAAGCCGCTGATGTTATCGGATTTTAAATAAGGTTTAACCTTGTTGAAGATGTAGATAAAACGATAGTTTAATACTGAGATTAAATGATCGTTTATACCTAATTGGGGGCCGATAAGCACAAATAGCTGACCACCAAGCCGAATAAGTAATATAAAAGAGTTGTGACGTTAATTAGAATGCAATAAAGATAATAAAAAGGTTAAATTATTATCAATAAAAGCGGAATGTAATTCTTTATTAATGATGTTGCAGACTCAACGATAAAAAGCCACATTAATGTGGCTTTTTTGTTGCTTATAGTAAAAAAGAAAATAATAAATTTATTAATAAATAAAATAATTTTCGAATTATCACTAAACGGGAGGCTTTGAGTATTAACGCTGATCCTTCCTTATGATATCCTTTTGCCATATAAAATGATTAACCCTTGAGAGGGACAAAATGGATCACCGCTTACTTGAAATTATTGCTTGTCCAGTTTGCCATGGCAAACTTATCTTTGATAAAGAAAATTCTGAGCTTATCTGCAAAATTGATCATTTAGCTTATCCTGTTCGTGACAATATCCCCGTTCTTCTGGAGAATGAAGCAAGAGAATTATCACTAGAAGAGGAAAAGTAACTTCATGTTCACGGTCATAATCCCTGGTCGATACGCATCGACCCGTTTACCGGGTAAGCCCCTTGCGGATATTCACGGTAAGCCTATGATTGTTCGTGTTATGGAACAGGCTATGCGTTCTGGTGCAAACCGTGTCATTGTCGCAACCGACAACTTAGATGTTGTTGCCGCTGTGGAAAAAGCGGGTGGAGAAGCATGTATGACTCGAGAAGATCACCATTCGGGTACAGAACGTTTAGCTGAAGTCATTGAAAAATACCAATTTGCAGACGACGAAATAATCGTTAACGTACAAGGTGATGAGCCTCTTATTCCGCCCACTATTATTACTCAGGTTGCTGAAAACTTAGCAAGTTGTGGTGCCGGAATGGCAACATTAGCCGTGCCTATTGTTGACTCAAAAGAAGCTTTTAATCCTAACGCTGTGAAAGTAGTGATGGATGCAAAAGGTTTCGCACTTTATTTTTCTCGAGCAACCATTCCTTGGGAAAGAGACCGTTTTAACTTATCACACGATGAAATTGGTGAGCATTACCTCCGCCATATTGGGATTTATGCTTATCGTGCTGGCTTTATACGTCGATATATTACTTGGGAATCAAGCCCATTAGAATCTATTGAAATGTTAGAGCAACTGCGAGTGTTATGGTATGGCGAAAAAATCCATGTTGCAAAAGCATTAGAAGTTCCTGGCGTGGGTGTTGATACTCAAGATGATCTTGTCGCAGCTAGAGCTGCATATCGAGCACTTAACCAAGAGTTCTGATCTTTTAACGGTAACAAATAAATTTCAACGGCGCTTAAATTAAGTGCCGTTTTTGTATCAGTCTGTAATGATATCTTTTAATTATTGGCTTTCTTCTTTATCAGATTGATGATTTTCATTTTCAGTAATAGTGGCAGGTTGCCCCGCAGGTTTGACTGATTGCCACATTGATCCTAAAAACTCATACCACGCACGTTCACTATGTTGAAAATAGGTCGCCGAAGGAAAATACTTCTCCCAAGGATGCAATGGCGAAGTGATTGCTAATTGGTTAGCCGGTGCCACAATAGGCTTCATACCTCTGGCTAAAAAGAAACGTTCAGCACGTGCTAAATGGTTGGCTGAAGTCACGAGTAAAAAAGGTTGTTTACCGATGAGCTTATCAACCTCATAGGCTTCTTCTTCGGTATCTTTTGGTATTGATAATGCAATGGTTTTATTCGCGGGTACGCCTAAAGATTGTGCTACCTGAGTTGCAACCTCTGCACTACTTATTTGATTAACGCCAGCACCACCTGTAAAAATCAATGTCGCATTAGGATTACGATAATAAAGCCTAACGCCTTCTACAACACGAAATAAGCTATTATTGAGAAGGTTAGCACTAGGTGCCCATTCGGGGTTATAAGTAAATCCCCCCCCTAAAACAACAATGTAGTTCACATCTTGTGGTGAATTTTCTCGTAATTCATAACGAGCTTGATACTCTTTTTCACTTGGCATTAATAGAGTATCAGCAACAGGTTGTATGCCTAAAATAGTGAGTAGAATAAGTACCACCGTAAGTAGGCTTTTTCCTGTTTTTTGCCAACGAGTAAACCAAAGCAGAGCCAAGGCAAAAAAAGCGATTAATAAGAGCAAAGGTAAGGGCATTAGAAAGCCAGCAACATATTTTTTGAGCAAAAACAGCATAAATCATCCTAAATTGAGTGAAATACATGCAATTGATAGTGAAAGCTTAGTGAAAACTAGGGGATCATAGAGGCATTGTGTCAAAATAGTGAGCACAACGACATTTCACTAAGTTTTAATCAATAGAAATAAAGAACCGTTAAATTATTTATAAAACGATAAGCGTTTGAACGTTAATTTTTTCATTAATAAGCGTTATATTTATACTGCGCTTTGCGAATAGTCTGATTCATGGCTTATTTCTTTAGAGAAAACAGTCAGTATCATAGAACACTGGTAAAATTGCTGTCTTAATTTTATGTACAGTGTCTCATATTTTTTGAATTTATCAGAATGCAAAGAGCGCAAGTAGCAGGTTGTTATCATGAGGCGTTTTAATGTCAGATCGTAATTTTGACGATATTGCAGATAAATTCTCCCGCAATATCTACGGCACAACAAAGGGTAAAATTCGCCAAGCGGTGATTTGGGAAGATTTACAACAATTATTAACTCTTTTCCCTAACCGTACTCTGCGTATTTTAGATGCAGGCGGTGGTGAAGGGTATTTCTCTCGTCAGTTAGCTAAATTGGGACACCAAATTATCTTATGTGATTTATCACAAGAGATGCTTAATCGCGCGCAAGAAGCAGCTATTGACGAAGGTGTTGCTGAGAATATGACATTTATTTGTTGTGCTGCTCAAGAGATTAAAGAGCATAGAGATGAAAGCGTTGACTTAATTCTGTTTCATGCTGTATTGGAGTGGATCACGGATCAGAAAGACGCCGTAAATGTTCTTACCGATATGTTGTTACCTAATGGTATCTTATCGCTGATGTTTTACAATGCAAATGGCATTGTTATGAGAAATGCGATATTGGGGAATTTTCATCTGGCAAATCCTGAAATTCCTCGAAGAAGAAAAAAATCGTTGTCACCTCAAAACCCATTGCAACCTGAAGATGTCTATCAATGGCTGACTGAATTTTCAATGACAATATTAGGAAAGACAGGTGTTCGCGTTTTTCATGATTATTTACAAAGTCGTCAGTTACAAAATAAAGATTTTCCATCGTTGCTTGCATTAGAGCAACGTTATTGTCGACAAGAGCCCTATATCAGTCTGGGGCGTTACATTCATGTCATGGCACAAAAGCGTGTAAATTAAGGATGTACTATGAGTGATTTTACCCAGACCGTTCCTGAGTTAGTGTCTTGGGCGAGAAAAAATGATTTCTCAATCTCACTGCCACCTGAAAGATTAGCTTTTTTGATGGCAGTCGCTGTATTAAACAGTGAACGCCTTGATGGCGAAATTAGTGAAGGGGAGTTAATTGACGCCTTTAGAGAGGTCTGTAAAGGCTTTGAACAACCCGCAGAATCAATACAAGTCCGTGCCAATAACGCCATTAATGATATGGTTAAGCAACGGCTTTTTAACCGTTTTACCAGTGAACTGGTAGAAGGTAATGCAATATATCGTCTAACCCCGTTAGGCATTGGAATAAGTGATTATTATATTCGCCAACGTGAGTTTTCATCGTTACGTTTATCTATGCAGTTATCTATAGTGGCCGGAGAACTCGATTCTGCTGCAAGCTCTGCTGAAGAAGGGGGCGATGAATATCATTGGCATCGCAATGTTTTTGCACCACTGAAATATTCAGTAGCAGAAATTTTCGATAGCATTGATTTGTCACAGAGAATTATGGATGAGCAGCAAAATACGGTAAAAGAAGATATTGCTGAGTTATTAAATCAAGACTGGCAAGCTGCTATTTCAAGCTGTGAACAACTCTTATCTGAAACTTCCGGCACACTAAGAGAGCTACAAGATACGCTTGAAGCCGCAGGTGATAAACTTCAAGCCAATCTGTTGCGTATCCAAGAAGCAAACATGAATACAGGTCATGTCGATCAAATTGATACGTTAGTATTTGAGCTACAAAGTAAGCTTGATCGTATTATTAGCTGGGGTCAGCAATCTATTGATTTATGGATTGGCTATGATAGACATGTCCATAAATTTATTCGTACGGCGATTGATATGGATAAAAATCGTATATTCTCTCGTCGATTACGTCAATCAGTACAAAACTATTTCGACAGCCCATGGGCATTAACTTACGCTAATGCAGATAGGTTGTATGATATGCGTGATGAAGAACTAACGCTACGAGATGAAGAAGTCACCGGTGAATTACCCGAAGAACTCGAATACCAAATGTTCAGCGAAGTGAACGAACAAATAACGCAATGGGTAGAACAAGAGCTTGCTTCTTACAAATTAGAGCAACGAGCATTAGATCTCAGTTCAGTATTAGTTGAATATCTTAATCGTTATCCGCAACAGAAACATTTCGATGTTGCCCGTATTGTCATTGATCAGGCGGTGCGATTAGGTGTGGCAAAAGCTGAGCTCGCAGGATTACCTGCAAAATGGTCAGAAATTAACGAATATGGAGCTAAGGTACAAGCGCATGTCATCGATACATACTGAACAATTTATGCCAGCAAAACTGGCGCAGGCATTAGCGAACTCACTTTTCCCTGAACTGGATAGCCAATTACGTGCAGGTCGGCATATCGGTATAGATTCTCTGGATAATCATGCATTCTTGATGGACTTTCAAGATGAGTTATCAGATTTTTATGTGCGTTATAATGTTGAATTAATTCGAGCACCAGAAGGTTTTTTCTATTTACGTCCTCGCTCAACTACGCTTATTCCTCGTTCTGTACTATCTGAAATGGATATGCTGGTGGGGAAAATTCTTTGTTATCTCTATCTTAGCCCTGAACGATTAGCGAATCAGGGAATATTCACTGTTCAAGAATTATTTGATGAATTAAGAACATTAGCAGATGAAGCCAAACTTTTACGCTTAGTGAACCAACGCTCAACGGGGTCTGATCTTGATTTGCAAAAATTACAAGAAAAAATGAGAACCTCTCTAAATCGTTTACGGCGTTTAGGTATGATTTCATTCTTATTAAATGATATGCAGCGTTTTTCAATCACTGAGTCTGTTTTTCGCTTTGGCGCTGATGTGCGTAGTGGTGATTCACCTATTGAGGCTCAAATACGAATGATCCGTGATGGTGAAGCTATGGCGCTTGAGAACAGTTCCGAATCACCAAACGAAGATGAAGAAAATGAAGATGAGCAGTTACAATCGAGTGAAGATGATGCGGAGGAAGAAAATAAATGATTGAACGTGGAAAATTTCGCTCATTAACACTGATCAACTGGAATGGGTTCTTTGCTCGTACTTTTGACTTAGATGAATTGGTGACGACATTATCAGGCGGGAATGGAGCAGGTAAATCAACCACTATGGCTGCATTTATCACCGCAATGATCCCTGATCTTACTTTGTTGCACTTTCGCAATACCACCGAAGCAGGATCGACAAGTGGTTCTCGTGATAAAGGGCTATATGGGAAACTGCGTCCTGGTGTGTGTTATGCCGTATTAGATGTGATCAACTCACGTCACTTACGTGCTGTGGTTGGTGTGCGTTTACAGCAAATTGCAGGGCGTGATAAAAAAGTTGATATCAAACCCTTTATGATCCAAGGGTTGCCGATGGCAGAGAATCCAACAGAAATTCTGACCCAAGCTGTTGCCGATCGCCAAGCGCGCGTTTTACCACTCAATGAATTAAAAGAAAAAGTTGAAGCGATTGATGGTGTTGTTTTCAGACAGTTTAATTCTATCACTGATTTTCATGCCGTAATGTTTGATTTAGGCGTTATCCCTAAACGTTTACGTTCAGCGAGTGATCGCGCCAAATTCTATCGTTTAATTGAAGCCTCATTGTATGGTGGTATTTCAAGTGCGATCACACGTTCTTTACGAGATTATTTATTACCTGAAAATAGCGGTGTAAGAAAAGCATTCCAAGATATGGAAGGTGCATTGCGGGAAAACCGCATGACACTTGAAGCTATTCGTGTCACACAATCTGATCGTGATTTATTTAAGCACTTAATTACAGAAGCGACATCTTATGTTGCAGCTGATTATATGCGCCATGCTAATGAACGACGTGTTCATCTTGATGAAGCGCTAGAAGTCCGCCGTGAATTATGGCGCCAGAGAAAATCCATCAATAACGAGGCATATCGCTTTATTGAAATGGGTAAAGAGTTGGAAGAGCAACAAGCACTTTCTTCTGATCTTGAGGCGGATTATCAAGCAGCAAGTGACCGATTAAACTTAGTGCAAAATGCGGTTCGCCAACAAGAAAAAATAGACCGTTACGTTGCTGATGTAGAAGAGATCACTTTCCGTTTAGAAGAGCAAAGTGAAGTGGTTGAAGAGGCGGCTTCTAAAAAAGAAGAGCTCGAAGCGCGAGTAGAGTCTGCGGAAGAAGAAGTTGATGAACTGAAAAATCAGTTAGCAGATTATCAGCAAGCATTAGACGTACAACAAACACGCGCTATTCAATATCGTCAAGCAGTACAGGCTTTAGAGCGAGCAAAAGCACAATGTAACATTGCTGATTTAGATGAAACTAATGCGGATCAATGGGCTGAACATATTCAAGCAAAAATTCAAACTCTTACCCATTCGCTACTTTCTATGGAACAGAAACTCAATGTTTCTGAAGCGGCAAAAACACAGTTTGATCAAGCGTATAAATTGGTTAGCGGCATTGTTGGTGAGGTTGATCGTAAAGATGCATGGGGTGTCGCCAAAACCGCATTACGTGAATGGTCTTCTCATCGCCATCAAGCAGATAGGGTTCATCCTATTCGTATGCAGTTGGCAGAATTAGAGCAACGCTTACATCAAAGAAATAATGCCCAGCGCCAGCTTGAAGAATTTAATAAGCATCATGGTAAATCGATGGAGCCAGATGATCTTTTAATTTTACAAGATGAGCTGGAAGCAAAAATTGAAGAGCTTAGCGATTATGTTAACGAATCTGGTGAACATCGCATGCAAATGCGCCAAGAGCTGGATCAACTCAAGCAACAAATTGAAAAGCTGAAAAAACAAGCACCTGCATGGCTTGCGGCACAAGATGCGTTAACACAGCTGTGTGAGCAAACTCGCCAATCTTTTGAAACGGGTCATCAAGTAACTGAATATATGCAACAGTTACTTGAAAAAGAGCGTGAAGCCACAGTATTACGTGATGAAACTGCGACGCGTAAACAGCAGATTGAAGCACAAATTGAACGTTTAAGTCAGCCTAGCGGTGCTGAAGATGGACGATTAATTACGCTAGCAGAGCGCTTTAATGGGGTTTTATTATCTGAGATTTATGATGATATTACATTGGATGATGCGCCTTATTTTTCAGCGCTATATGGCCCTGCACGTCACGCAATTGTTGTGCAAGATTTGTCTCAAGTTCAGGAACAGTTAGAAACGTTAGAAGATTGCCCTGAAGATCTCTATTTTATCGAAGGGGATCCACAATCTTTCGATGACAGTGTATTTAATGCACAAGAGATGGAGAAAGCGGTTCTTATCAAGAGCTCAGATAGGCAATGGCGTTATTCTCGCTACCCTGAAATTCCGCTTTTTGGTCGCGCGGCGCGTGAGAATCAATTAGAAATATTATCTCGCCAACGCGATGAGCTTTCTGAGCTTTATGCAACGCAAGCTTTTGATGTACAAAAAATTCAACGTGCGCACCATGCTTTTAGCCAATTTGTCGGGCAACATATTTCAGTCGCGTTTGAAGCTGATCCTGAAGAGGATATCCGTCAACTTAATCAAAGACGCAATGAGCTAGAGAGGGCATTAACACAGTATGAAGAGAATACTCAACAGCAACGTCAACATTATGCTCAAGCAAAAGAGTCGTTAAATTTACTTAATAAACTGATCCCTCAAGTGAATATCTTGATGGATGAAACGCTAATTGATCGCGTTGAAGAATTACGTGAAGAGCTGTATAGCGCTGAAGAGTCTATGCGCTATTTACAGCGTCATGAAAAAGCACTGGCAACATTAGAACCTATTGCATCAATTTTACAAAGTGATCCACAAGAACATGAGCAATTAGCACAGGATTACGAACACGCTAAAGCAGAACAACAGCGTTATCAACAACAGGCTTTCTTGCTGGTGGAAGTTGTACAACGTCGTGCACACTTTAGCTATAGCGATGCGGTTGAGATTGTGAGTGAAAATAGCGATCTTAACGAGAAACTACGTCATCGTTTAGAAATGGCAGAAACAGAACGTGCTACGGCAAGAGAACTTTATCGTCAGCAACAAGCTCAATGTGCTCAATTTAATCAAGTACTCGCATCATTAAAAAGCTCCTTTGACACTAAATCTGAATTGCTCAGAGAACTTGAGCAAGAGATGCGTGATACAGGGATCCATATTGATGTTGGCGCAGAAGCAAGAGCTAAAGAGCTACGTGATCAACGTTATGCTGCTGTCAGTGCTAACCGTACACGAATTAGTCAACTTGAGCGAGATATCGCACTGAGTGAAGCTGAACGCGATAATCTAACCAAGAAAATTCGTAAACTTGAACGTGACTACATTCAAATTCGTGAGCATGTTGTGAGTGCAAAAGCGGGCTGGTGTGCGGTGATGCGGTTAGTGAAAGAAAATGGTATGGAACGTCGTTTGCATCGCCGAGACTTCGCTTACCTTTCTGCTGATGAATTGCGTTCAATGTCGGATAAGGCGCTAGGTGCATTACGTCAAGCTGTTGCTGATAATGAATATTTACGTGATGCATTACGTCGTTCTGAAGATGCAAAATATCCTGATCGTAAAGTTCAGTTCTTTATTGCGGTATATCAGCATTTAAGAGAGCGTATTCGCCAAGATATCATTAAAACCGACGATCCAGTTGATGCAATTGAACAGATGGAAATTGAGCTTGCTCGCTTAACGGAAGAACTGACAAGCCGTGAACAGAAATTAGCGATTAGTTCACGAAGTGTCGCGAATATTATTCGCAAAACTATCCAACGAGAGCAAAACCGTATCCGTATGCTAAACCAAGGTTTACAAGCGGTTTCATTTGGCCAAGTGCGAGGTGTTCGACTTAACGTCAATATTCGTGAAAGTCATCAAGTGCTTCTTGATGTGTTATCAGAAGAAGATAATCAATACCAAGACTTATTTAAAAACCAAAACCTTACCTTCTCTGAAGCGATGGCGAAGCTTTATCAACGTTTAAATCCACAAGTAGATATTGGTCAACGTATGCCACAAACTGTGGGGGAAGAGCTGTTAGATTACCGTAATTACCTTGAAATGGATGTTGAGGTTAATCGTGGGCCAGAAGGGTGGTTAAAAGCGGAAAGTGGCGCTTTATCGACTGGTGAAGCGATTGGTACAGGAATGTCAATTCTGGTGATGGTTGTACAAAGTTGGGAAGAAGAATCACGACGCTTAAGAGGAAAAGATATTTCTCCTTGTCGCTTACTCTTCCTTGATGAAGCCGCACGTTTGGATGCGAAATCTATAGCGACATTATTTGAACTTTGTGATCGTCTCGATATGCAATTGATTATTGCGGCACCAGAAAATATCAGCCCAGAAAAAGGCACGACTTATAAACTCGTCCGTAAAGTGTTCAACGGTACAGAACATGTTCACGTTGTGGGTTTAAAAGGTTTTGGCCAACACGCTGAAAAAGATAAAATTGCATCATCAAATGTTGCTGAAATAACAGAATAATTTTATTTCGTTATCAACGACAGAGAGAAAAATAGAAAGGCGCTATGGGCATATGCTCATAGCGCCTTCTTTTTTCAAAGTGTTAGATAGATCAAAAAATGAAAGTAAATTAACAAAAAAATGAAAATTTAAATGATATAACGTGCGCCACATCTCATTTAAATGTAAGCGTGATGTCTATGATTGTTGCCGTATGTGATTAATATAAAAAATTAAAGGAAAGAAAATGCGTAAAGTCACGTTAGCTTTTAGTGCAATTGCTTTAGCGTTAAGTTTAAATGGCGCGGCAATGGCAAAAGTTCATATGCCAGAAGTTGTCAGCCCAGGTGTTACTGTTGCTCAATTAGCACAACAACAACCAATTAATTGGGTTTCTGTTGCAGATATAGAAAAAAGCTTAGCAGGCCAAGCGCCAATGGCGGTTGGTTTTGATATTGATGATACTGTTTTATTCTCAAGCCCAGGTTTTTATCGCGGTAAACTAGAATATTCTCCAAATGATTTCAGTTATCTGAAAAATCCAGAGTTCTGGGAGAAAATGAATAATGAGTGGGATAAATTCAGTATGCCTAAACAAGTCGGTATCGATCTTGTTCAAATGCACTTAAAACGTGGTGATACTGTTTATTTCATTACTGGTCGTACTAAAACTAAAACTGAGACTGTGACCAAATATGTTCAAGAAGGTTTAAATATCCCTGCTGATAAAATGCAGCCTGTTATTTTCGCGGGTGACCAACCTGGTGCAAATAATAAAGTAAGCTGGATGCGTGATCATAAATTGAAAATTTACTACGGTGATGCTGATGCAGATATCGCGGCAGCAGATGAACTGAATATCCGTGGTATTCGTATTCTGCGTGCTGCTAACTCTTCTTACCAACCATTGCCAAAAGCGGGTCAGTTTGGCGAAGAAGTTGTTATCAATTCAGAATACTAATTTTTATCCTTTGTTTACCTTTATTTGTCAGGCGTAGGAAACTACGCCTTTTTCTCGATTAAAACACCTTTTATTTAAATAATCTTATTATCTATTTTCAATATTTTATTATATTTTGAAATTTTTTTTCAAAATGTCTGTTTTTTGTTCTTTTGTTGATTTTTTATTTAAACTCTATTTTTGAATATAAAAATAACTAAGTGGTCTTTTTTTGATTGAATAAAATTAAATTTCCATCAAAGGGTTATAAAACTTTAAAAATATTAGTTTATTCCTATAAAACTCTTCTCCAAGCTCATCTAATATTCTAGGATATCAAAATAATAATAAGGGATGAGGGTAGGGGATTTATGGCGTACCAACCAATTAAAAGAGCAATTACATATTCAGTCGTTATAGGAACTCTTCTTTCTGGGCATTATGCAGTGGCTACAGAAGCGGAGTCAGCTATTTTATCTACACCCGAAATAGAAAACGCAACGTTAGTTCCTATGACTAACGAAGCTATGACTATACCTGCCACTGTGGTAATGAATATTCCACAAGTTACCGAGTTAGAGGCAAGAACAAAACTACAATCATGGATCCCAACGGGATATAAACCATTCTATTTAACTCAATTAGTGAAAGTTTACCAAGCAAATAACCTCACATTAATCTGGCAAGATGAAAAAATCGCACAGCAATTACAGGAACAAATTGCAGAAGTGGCTATTTCAGGTATTCAGCCTCAATTTGGACAATGGTTAACACAATTAGAAACACCGGAGTTAACAAAAGAAGGGCGTGATATTATTTTATCAGACGCATTTTTAGGTTATATCAGTTTTGTTGAGCAAGTGAATAAATCAGGCGTATCTTTATTGTATCGTGATGGCGCAAAAAGCCTACCATCACCGTCAGATAAATCCATGGTTGACCTACAACAAAATATTCAAAATAGCACTTTAGGTAGCTTCGTTATTTCTTATGCTCCGTCTCATCCTTATTACGCTTTAATGAAAGAAGAAGTACGTAAACAATTACATAGTTCGATTGTTTGGCCTGAGATGACGGGAACGACATCATTAAAACCAAATCAATCATCACAAGAAGTTGTACCACTGAGACAGATTTTACGTTATTTAAAATTAATTCCTGATTTGGCTGAAAATGAGCAAGAAATTGCGACAATCGTTTATGATGCACCTTTAATCACTGCTGTTAAATTATTTCAAACCGCTCATGGTTTAGAGCCAGATGGAATTATTGGGCGACAAACGCGTGCATGGTTAAATACAACGCCAACACAACGCGCCAGTATTATGGCATTAAATATTCAACGCCTTCGCTTAACACCGGCTATTGGTGACACAGGCATTTGGGTGAATATTCCTGATTTTTCACTCTATTTTTATGCCAACAACGAACTTATTCTTGATTCAAAAGTGATAGTCGGTCGTCCAGATAGAAAAACGCCAATTATGAGTAGTGCATTAAATAATGTTGTGGTTAATCCACCTTGGAATGTGCCAACAAGTATGACTCGCAAAGATATTGTCCCTAGAGGTAAAGCAGATCCTAGCTACTTTAGCCGTAAGGGATATACCATTTATTCCGGATGGGGCAATGATGCTTACCCAATTAATCCTTATGATATTGATTGGCAAAATATGAGTGCAAGTAATTTCCCTTATCGAATTTGGCAGGCGCCAGGACCAACAAACTCATTAGGGCGTTATAAGTTTAATATGCCAAATTCAGATGCGATATACCTACATGACACACCAAATCATTCACTGTTTTCAAAAAATATGCGCGCAATTAGCTCGGGATGTATTCGTGTTAATAAAGCCTCTCAGTTGGCCTCGATTTTATTAGGTGATGCAGGATGGAAACAAGATAGAATTGATGCGGCATTAAAACGTGGATCAACACAATATGCGCCCATTCCTGAACGTATTCCTGTTTATTTATATTATCAAACAGCATGGGTTGCACAGGAAAATGCACCTCAATATCGAGCAGACATTTATGGCTATGATAAGAGCATTACCAATGCACAACCTTATTTAGAGAATATTAAGAAATACTTGTAATATTAATAAATATAAATTGGATAAAGGGCGATTAGTTTAATTGCCCTTTATTTCTATATAAATCAATAAGATGTTTTTTTAATTTTATATATAAAAATAAGATCACTAAAAAATTATAAATTTATAAAATATTTTTAAAATTTCCATTAAAAATAGAAAGATAAAAAGAGACTTTAGTATAAATAGCTAAATTTATAAAATGTCTGATGGCATTAAATTGAAATGAATTGTTATTTACAATACTATACAAACCATAAGAAACAATTCGAGAAAAATATTGTCATAATAAAGGTTCTTCCTCCTGAAATAATTATTGAGTACATATACTATGGATATTATTGATTCACATCGCCGTAAGTGGCTAGGGCTCGGTATGGCCGCTGTGGGGTTGGGGTTATTGCCTTCTCATGCTTTTGCTTCATTAGCAACACCTCGTCCAAAAATCCTTCGCTTTAATAATTTAAATACTGGTGAAACTATTAAAGCCGAGTTTTTTGATGGAAAACGTTATAATAAACAAGAGCTTGCTAAGTTAAATCACCTTTTTAGAGATTATCGTCAAAATAAAATTAAAACCATCGACCCTGCATTGTTTGACCAAATTTATCTATTGCAAGTGATGCTGAATAATAATAAGCCCGTTGAACTTATTTCAGGCTATCGCTCTTTAGTGACCAATAATAATTTACGACAAAGTAGCAGTGGTGTTGCGAAGAAAAGCTATCATACTCGCGGACAAGCAATGGATTTTCGTTTAGTGGGGACTGAGCTTTCAAAAGTTCGTCAAGTGGCGCTAAGAATGAAAGCGGGGGGAGTTGGGTATTATCCAAAAAGTAATTTTGTTCATATTGATACGGGACCAGTCCGCTCATGGTAAGCTATTGAGAATTAGTTAATAGAGAGTGGAGTGATTCATGATGTATCACATTGTACCTGTGACAAACTATATGCAAAATTGCACCCTTATTTGGTGTGATGAAACGAAGGAAGCGGCAATTGTTGATCCTGGTGGCGATGTCGAAAGACTGATTGCGGAAATCGAAAAACGCCAATTAACATTGACCAAAGTATTATTAACACATGGACACTTTGATCATATTGCAGGCACCTCTCAGATTGTTGAGCACTTTCATGTTCCTATTTATGGGCCTCATAAAGAAGATAATTTCTTATTAGAGGAATTAGAGCAACAGTGCCGTATGTTTAATTTCCCTTGCGGAAAGTCATTTGCACCAGATAGCTGGTTAAATGAAGGCGATACCATCACAATTGGTAAAACAATTTCGTTATCTGTTTTACATTGCCCTGGGCATACACCAGGACATATTATTTTTGTAAATCATAAGAATAAACTTATCTCTATGGGAGATGTGTTATTTAAAGAAAGCATTGGCCGTACCGATTTTCCACGCGGAAACCATGCCGATCTTATTGCATCAATCAAAAATAAAGTGTTGCCTTTAGGTGATGATTATCTGTTTATTCCGGGACATGGCCCTATGTCTAATTTAGGGCATGAACGCCAATACAACCCGTTTTTACAAGATGAAATGCCAATCTGGTAATAGTTGCGCTGAGTAAAGTGAATAAGTGAAAGCTCTTTATAATAAAGAGCTTTTTTATACGTAAAAAATATGATTTTTATTTCTTTTGTTTAAATAAAAATGCCACATTGTATAACGTGGCATTCATCTAATTGCACGTTAAAGACAATTAGAGTACTGCAACGATGGCTTCACACAGTGGCACCATATTCTCAAGGGTTAAACCGGCAACGTTAATACGACCAGAGCCTACGATATAAATACCGTATTCAGCACGTAAGCGCTCAACTTGCTCTTTATTCAAACCACTAAATGAGAACATGCCATTTTGGTCAATAATAAAGCTAAAGTCTTGCTTAGCCCCTTTTTCTTGTAGTGTCGTAACTAACAATTGGCGCATACGCTGAATGCGTTCACGCATAGTCGTTAGTTCTTCAATCCACTCTTCTTTTAATTCTGAGTTAGAAAGAATCGTTGTTACCACTGAAGCACCGTGTGCTGGTGGGTTTGAGTAGTTAGCACGAATAATGGCTTTTGCTTGGCTAAAGGCTTTTTCAGCCGTGTCACTGTCTTTGGTGACAATAGTACATGCACCTACACGTTCATTGTAAAGACCGAAGTTTTTAGAATATGAACTTGCAACAATAAGCTCAGGATTTTTTTCTGCAAAGAGGCGTAAACCTTGTGCATCTTCTTCAAGACCGCGAGCAAAACCTTGGTATGCGAAGTCAAAAACAGGTAACCAGCCTTTCTCTGCTGATAGCGCTGCTAATTGACGCCATTGTTCTTCCGTTGGATCAATACCGCTTGGGTTATGACAGCAACCGTGGAACAGGACAACATCACCCGCTTGAGCTTTAGTAAGGCTTGCTAGCATACCATCAAAGTCTAATCCATGATTTTTTGCGTCGTAATAATCATAATTACAGATCTCAAGACCTGCAATTTGGAAAATATTATTATGATTAGGCCAAGTAGGGTTGCTTATCCAAACGCGTTTTGCTGTGGTTTGCTGAGCAATAAAATCAGCAGCAATACGTAAAGCTCCTGTTCCCCCAGGGGCTTGTGCTGTGCGTGCGCGTTTTTCAAAGATAATAGAATGTTGTTCACCAAACAAAAGTGCTTGGGTCACATTGCCAAATTCAGGGATACCGCTAATAGGAAGGTAATTTTTGGTGGTTTCGTTTTCTAACAGGTATTTTTCTGCTTTCTTAACTGTGGTTAAAACAGGCGTTTTACCTGTCTCATCCTTGTAAACACCAATCCCTAAGTTAATTTTGTTTTCACGAGGATCAGAACGGAAACTATCAGCTAAACCCAGAATAGGATCGGCTGGTGCAGCAATGATTTTCTCAAACATAGTGTAATTGTTCCCTAAGCTCAAAACGAAGCCGAAATATGAGTATCAAGAGTAACGCTATGAGGGATTTTTGCCAACTGTTTGTAGAGAAATTAACAAGAAGTTGTGAACTAAGTGAGAATAAATAGCAAATCAAGATGTAAATAAGTGAATATCCTGTGATTACATTAACATGTAAAAATAATCACTAAAAAATAATAATTGTTTAGTATGATAAACTTTTTGAAGTTGTTAAAAATAAAGAAGTTACAATGTTTTTCAGTGAATAAATAAACAGATCTACTGCAAATGCAAAAATAAAGAGAAAGAAAACATCGAGAATAAGAAGAAAAAAGAGGGATAAATAACAAGAGATTGAGATAGACAGTAGTAGTACAAATAAAAAAGCAACACCGAAGTGTTGCTTTTCAAATCAATTAACTTGACTGTTTAATTACCTAAGCGGTAATTAGAACTGATAAGTCAGACCTAAACCAACTACGTTGTCGTCGTTGATGCCCAGTTTGTTATCAGATTTCAGCAGGTTGATTTTGTAATCAACAACTGCAGTCATGTTTTTGTTAAATTTGTAGAAAGAACCTACAGAGATATATTTAACTAAATCTTCGTCATTTACGCCGTTAACATCTAAGTCTTTACCTTTAGATTGAACATAACCTAAAGATGGTTTCAGACCTAAATCAGCGAAGTCATACTGCGCAGTTAACTCAATGTTTTGAGTTTTGTTAGCAATGCCTTTATTGAAGCTAGTCATGTTACGAGTTTCACCGTACATAGCCGCTAAGTAAACATTGTTAGCTGCGAATTTACCACCAACGTTCCATGCTTCTGCACGAGAACCTTTAGCAGTGCTGTCATCTTGCTGCCAAGAAGTACGAGCAGAGTTTGAATAACCACCACCCAGAGTTACGCCCCAGCCTAAGTTATAAGCTGTAGAGAAACCGAAGCCGTCACCATTAGCTTTTTTACCATCACGCTTGTTGATAGTATTTTCGTTGTTTTTGCCTTGGTATTGCAGAGCAAAGTTCAGACCATCAACATAACCGAACATATCAGTGTTACGGTAAGTTAAAACACCAGTAGTACGGCTAGTCATGTAAACGTCAGTTTGTGCCATGGAGTCGCCACCAAATAAAGGTAGAACGTCTGTCCATGCGTTGGTGTCGTAAATTACACCGTAGTTACGACCATAGTCCATAGAACCGTAGTCAGCAAATTTAAAACCTGCGTAAGCAAAACGAGCACGTGAATCAGTATCACCTTCAGCATTGCTAGTACGAATTTCGTATTCAAAACGACCAAAACCAACTAAATCTTTATTGATTTGAGTTTCGCCTTTGAAGCCGATACGTGCACGAGAACCGTCACCGTCTTCACCTGAGTCTTTATCAGCGAAGTAATGACGAACGTCAACTTTACCGTAGATGTCTACTTTGTTGCCGTCTTTGTTGTACATTTCAGCTGCGTTTGCTGCACCAGCAAACATTAAAGCTGGGATTACCACTGCAAGAAGATTGCGCTTCATCATTATTATTACCCTCATTGGTGTTATTCAGACACCTTTGCCACTGCCAGAAATAGTTTCTTAATTTTTATGGAACTATTTATGAGAGTTAAGTGTCGTCTGTGTCGGGTGACAGTGTTCCATTGGTAAAAAATTTTATCTACCCCCAATTTGCTACAAAAACGAAAAAAGTGTAACAAATTGTAACTATGTATTTCAAAGTGTGTATTTAGGGGAACTTTTTAATCAAATAACAGCCATGCATAAAAAAAGCCAACCTTGCGGTTGGCTTCTTTACTTAAGCTAAATCTGTACAATAAAACAGCACTACAAAATTTTAGCTAAATACTAATCAATCACTAAATTAGAAATCTGCATTTCTTGGTGTACGAGGGAATGGAATAACTTCACGAACATTTGCGACACCGGTCACATAAGCAACTAAACGTTCAAAACCTAAACCGAAACCTGAGTGAGGTACAGTGCCATAACGACGTAGATCACGATACCACCAGTAGTCTTCTTTACTCATTCCCATTTCGTCTAAACGTTTATCAAACATCTCTAAACGCTCTTCACGTTGAGAGCCACCAATAATTTCACCAATGCCGGGTGCTAATACATCCATCGCTGCTACGGTCTTACCGTCTTCATTCATACGCATATAGAATGCTTTGATATCTTTCGGATAGTTTTTCACAACAACAGGTGCTTTAAAGTGTTTCTCTGCCAGATAACGTTCATGCTCAGAAGAAAGGTCAACACCCCAGTAAACTGGGTTTTCAAATTTCTCACCACAGTTTTCAAGCACCGTAACTGCATCGGTATAATCAATTTGAGCAAAATCAGAGGTGATAAAGTTCTCTAAGCGTGTGATAGCGTCTTTGTCGACACGTTGTGCAAAGAACTCCATATCATCTTTACGTTCTGCCAATACGGCAGCAAAGGTGTATTTCAACATTTTTTCAGCAAGGGCTGCGATATCGTTAAGATCAGCAAAGGCCACTTCAGGTTCAACCATCCAGAATTCAGCAAGGTGACGACTGGTATTTGAGTTTTCAGCACGGAATGTTGGGCCGAAAGTATACACTTTGCTTAATGCAGAGGCGTAAGTTTCACCATTTAACTGACCTGATACGGTTAAAAACGCTTCACGGCCAAAAAAGTCTTCGCTGAAATCAACTTCGCCTTTATCTGTACGTGGCAGATTGTTCATATCGAGTGTAGAGACACGGAACATTTCACCCGCACCTTCTGTATCAGCCGCTGTAATTAGTGGCGTAGAAACCCAGAAGAAGCCTTGTTCATCGAAGAAACGATGTAGTGCTTGTGCTAATGTGTGACGAACACGTGCAACTGCACCAATTAAGTTAGTACGAGGACGAAGGTGAGCAACTTCACGCAGGTACTCAATACTATGACGTTTGGCGGCCATCGGATAAGTTTCCGGATCATCGACCATTCCTACCACAACAACATTGGTGGCGTGAATTTCAAAGTTCTGTCCCTGGCCCGGAGATTCAACAATTTTACCGGTGACTTCCACAGAACAGCCTGTGGTTAAGTGCAGCACTTCATCTTGATAATTCGGTAAATTATTATTAATGATGGCCTGTACTGGATTAAAGCAGGAACCGTCATAGACGGTAAGAAATGAGATACCAGCTTTTGAATCTCTTCTTGTACGTACCCAACCGCGAACGGTGACGTCTTCGCCAACCGCGATACGGCCTTGCAGTACGTCGACTACAGGCGCAACGATCATAAATAAATCTCTCTTCGTTTAATTAAAATAATTGTTTGGTTAATTCACTCTGCCCCTGTCGGACAGTTTTTCTATGTTACTTGCAATAGCGCAGGAAACAAGTAGGAAATTTTAGTTTAAAGAGTCAATAAAGAAGAGAAAAGCTTTTGTATAAAATAAATTGATAAAAATAGGGGAATTATTGATAAAAGTAGAGGTTATGACAAAAGAAAGGGCAATTATTACCCTTTCTTTTACTAATAAAGATTTTTAGCTAATTAACAGGCTTGTTTGACAAGAGGAACATCAAAGGCTTTGCGTAGCTTGTCAACAAAATCATCGTCTTCGCAAATCGTTTTGCCTGGACTATCTGATAATTTAGCAACTGGCTTACCATTACACTCCACCAGCTTAATGACAATATTAAGTGGCGTTATTTGCGGAATATTACAAGTGAGCCGAGTACCAATACCAAAGATTAAACGAATACGTTTATGGAAATGTTTATAAAGTACTAATGCTTTTTGAAAATCTAGGCTATCAGAAAAGACTAATACTTTACTCATTGGATCGATGCCCAGTTTCTCATAATGTGCAATCGCTTTTTCCCCCCATTCAATAGGGTCGCCAGAGTCGTGACGTAAACCTTGATAACGCTCTGCAAAGGTCTTATCAAAATCACGCAAAAAAGCATCCATTGTAATACAGTCTGTTAATGCAATACCTAATTGATCGGGGTATTCATCTAGCCAAGATTGCAAGGCAGCACGCTGACTATTTGATAGTTCAGGACTAATTTGTTGATGTGCCTGAAACCACTCATGAGCTTGTGTACCCACAGGGGCTAATTGCATACGTTCTGCTAAATGATAGTTGCTTGTACCAATAAGATAAGGAAAATGATTTTTCAGCTCATCCACAATGGCGCACTGCACATCATAAGAAAAACGGCGACGAGTACCAAAATCCATCAATTTAAAATCAGCTAAGTCAATCTGCTGTTCAGCGGCATCACGGTAGAAGATATCAATCAATTTACGTAATTGGTTAACGGCATCATCGGGGGTGATTTGAGGTGAGCGAGTACGATGTACAATTTCACTCACTAAAGCCAATAACGGAACTTCCCATAAAATAACTTCACGCCAAGGGCCTGTAATTTTAATGGTAAGTTGGTTTTCAGGTGTGGTTGAAATATGGACTTGTTCTGGCTTAAAACGGAAATGTTTAAACCATTGCAGATAGTCATTTTTGAAAAAAGGGAGACTCTGAAGATAGTCAAACTCTTCATTTGTTAATGACAGGTTTGCCATCATGTTAACTTGATGGCGTAAGGTTGTTGCATATTCACCTAGACGTTCATCACTCCGACAGCGGAACTCAGCAACGACAGGAATATCACTATAATGGTGGTAAACCGCTTGTTGCATGTGGAGCTTATATGCATCGGTATCCAACAGTGATGTAATAATCGGTGTAGCGTCTAAAATCATAGCGCGTCAAGCATCCTCACGGAGCGTTTTTATGTCTGCTAAATCGTTAAGGTTGGAGAGTATACCCGAATATGATGACAAAGCGTCACTATTCAATAATATTTCTCTGCGACATAAAAACAAGCTGTAAAACTTAGATAAGTTTACCACGTTAAACAAAATTTGGGAGTCTATTAGCATCATTTACCAAATAAATTGATTACATGTATTAATGAAATATTAACATTCTGTTGACTTTTAATGTTTTCAATTGAATATTCGACTGGCTAAACAGATTTTTGACGAGTAAGCTTTGGCAATATAACCGTTAAATAGTCGTGTTAACTAAAAGGTTTTTTCTATGACACAACAAAGAATCGCGAAATTTCGCAAAGATTATCGTGCCCCTGACTACACAATCACCGATTTACATCTTGATTTTATCTTAGATAAAGAAAATACCCAGGTTACGGCGATAAGCCAATGTAAACGTCTAAACTCAAATGCGACAGCATTAGTATTAGATGGTGAAGATTTAACATTAAAATCAATTTCTGTTAATGATGTTGCTTGGACACACTATAAAGAAGAAAACGGCAAACTCATCATTGAACAATTGCCAGAGCAATTTACATTAAAAATTATCAACGAAATTAATCCATCAGCCAATACAGCATTAGAAGGGTTGTATGTTTCTGGTGATGCGTTATGTACACAGTGCGAAGCTGAAGGTTTCCGCCATATTACCTACTATTTAGATAGACCGGATGTGTTAGCTCGTTACACCACAACAATTACGGCAGACAAAAAACAGTATCCTTATTTATTGTCAAATGGTAACCGTATTGCACAAGGTGAACTTGATGATGGTCGTCATTGGGTAACATGGGAAGATCCACATCCAAAACCAAGTTATTTATTTGCGGTAGTGGCGGGTGACTTTGATGTATTACGAGATACTTTTATAACCAAAAGCGGTCGCGAAGTTGCTTTAGAGCTTTTTGTTGATAAAGGTAATTTAGATCGTGCCGATTGGGCAATGACCTCATTGAAAAATGCGATGGCATGGGATCAATCTCGCTTTAATTTAGAATACGATCTCGATATCTATATGATAGTCGCTGTTGACTTCTTTAATATGGGTGCGATGGAGAATAAAGGACTGAATGTCTTTAACTCTAAATATGTACTAGCAAAAAGTGAAACGGCAACTGACAAAGATTATTTAGGCATTGAGTCTGTTATTGGTCATGAATATTTCCATAACTGGACAGGTAACCGCATTACTTGTCGTGATTGGTTCCAGTTAAGTCTAAAAGAAGGCTTAACGGTTTTCCGTGACCAAGAATTCAGTTCAGATTTAGGCTCTCGTTCTGTTAACCGTATCAATAATGTACGAGTGATGCGTACTGCTCAGTTTGCAGAAGATGCAAGCCCAATGGCACATCCAATTCGTCCTGATAGTGTGATCGAAATGAATAACTTCTATACTTTAACAGTATATGAAAAAGGTTCAGAAGTGATCAGAATGATCCATACCTTATTAGGCGAAGAGCAATTCCAAGCGGGTATTCAGATGTATATTCATCGTCATGATGGAAGTGCGGCAACCTGTGACGACTTTATTCAAGCGATGGAAGATGCTTCTAATGTTGATCTCACGTTATTCCGTCGTTGGTATAGCCAATCAGGTACACCACAACTGACAGTGCGTGACAGCTATGATGTGGATAAAAAGCAATACACCTTAACTGTTAGTCAAATGACACCACCAACAGCTGATCAAGCTGAAAAACAAGTGCTACATATTCCATTAGATATTGAATTGTATGATCGTGAAGGTAATGTGATCCCTCTGCGTTCACAAGGTCAGGCGATTTCTAATGTATTGAATGTCGTCCGTGAAGAACAACAATTTGTATTTGATGACGTTCCAGAACAGCCAATCCCATCTTTATTACGTGAGTTCTCTGCGCCTGTAAAATTGGACTATCCATTTACGGATGAGCAACTGTCCTTTTTAATGAAATATGCACGTAATGCATTTTCACGCTGGGATGCAGCGCAATCATTATTAGGTCGCTATATAAAAGAAAACGTCGCCCGTGCACAGAAAGATGAAGCATTTATTCTTCCTGAAATGGTGGTTGATGCTTTCCGTGCAGTATTACTAGATAAAGATATTGATCCTGCATTAGCAGCACTTATTCTGACATTGCCAACGGATGTTGAAGCGGGTGAGTCATTTAGTATTATCGATCCAATGGCTATTCATGAAACACTTGGTTTTATACGTAAAACATTAGCCACTGAAATGGCGGATGAATTCTCTGCTGTTTATCATTCTATGCATATTGGCGCTTATCGTGTTAATCATGAAGATATTGCAAAACGTGATTTACGTAATGTGTGTTTAGGTTATTTAGCGGTTGAAAATGAGCAAACAGGCAACAAACTTGTTGATGCACAATACCACAACAGCGATAACATGACCGACGCGCTTGCCGCACTTAGCGCTGCTGTAATGGCTCAGTTACCTTGCAAAGATGCGCTATTACAAGAATTCGATGATAAATGGCATCAAGATGGTTTAGTCATGGACAAATGGTTTAGCTTACATGCCATGAGCCCAGCAAAAGATGTGTTACAAAAAGTACGTAGTTTGTTATCTCATCGCTCATTTACACTAGCAAATCCTAACCGTACTCGTGCATTAATTGGCGCATTTGTAAATAATAACCCAGTCGCTTTCCACGCTGAAGATGGCTCTGGTTACTTATTATTGACAGAAATTCTGACTGACTTAAATAGCCGTAACCCACAAGTTGCTTCACGTCTTATTGAACCGTTTATTCGTTTAAAACGCTATGATGCAACACGCCAAGAAAAAATGCGTGCAGAGTTATTAAAGCTGAAAGCACTTGAGAATTTATCAGGTGATCTCTATGAAAAAATCACCAAAGCTTTAGCTGATTAATATTACGTTTTATATCATTTTATGAGTGAGTAAATAGTATAAAATCAGTATGATAATTAGATCCCCAGCATAGTCTGGGGATTTTTTATGGCGAATTGTGAAATTGAAACGTTTACTTTTCGTGCTTTTATCTATATGATGCACGACGCTTAATTTGTCGTAGACATATCATTCCTAATACCCGATATTCTCAATGGAGATCGTATGTATTATTCCTTAGTAAGGAAGGCATTGTTTCGGCTAGATCCTGAACGTGCCCATGATTTTACCTTCCGTCAGTTAAAACGTTTATCTCATTCCCCATTTCAATTTCTTATTCAGCAGTCACTTCCTTCAAAACCCGTTTCCTGTATGGGACTCTCATTTAAAAATCCACTTGGTCTTGCCGCCGGTCTTGATAAAAACGGTGATTGTATAGATGCATTGGGTGCAATGGGATTTGGTTTTATTGAAGTTGGTACGGTGACACCTCGTCCTCAAGTAGGAAATGATAAACCTCGTTTATTTCGCTTAGTGGAAGCTGAAGGCTTAATTAACCGAATGGGCTTTAATAACCTTGGCGTCGATAACTTAATTGAAAATGTAAAACAATCTCGTTATGGCGGTGTGCTAGGTATTAATATTGGTAAAAATAAAGATACTCCTGTAGAGCAAGGCAAAGACGATTATCTGATTTGTATGGAAAAAGTTTATGCACATGCGGGTTATATCGCGATCAATATTTCATCACCCAATACTCCAGGTTTGCGTACACTGCAATATGGCGAAGCATTAGACGATTTGTTATCTGCAATTAAAAATAAACAATTAGAGTTGCAAGGAAAATATCAAAAATATGTTCCTGTTGCTGTCAAAATTGCACCTGATTTAACACATGAAGAATTAATCCAAGTTGCAGATAGCTTAGTGCGTCATCATATTGATGGTGTTATTGCGACAAATACCACATTAGATAAATCATTAGTCAGTGGTTTAGATCATTGTAATGAAGCAGGGGGATTAAGTGGCCGCCCGGTACAATCAAAAAGCACACAAATAATTCGTCAATTAAATGAAGAATTAAAAGGCGCATTGCCTATTATTGGTGTAGGTGGAATTGATTCATTAACGGCAGCAAGAGAGAAAATGGATGCGGGTGCTTCTCTCATTCAAATCTATTCAGGATTCATTTATCAAGGTCCTGCACTTATCAAATCTATAATTAATCATATCTAAATACATTTTATAATGAGTTAAGGGCTTTTCTTCTGTCCTTAACTCGTTTATATTGCCCCTAGTTGGTTATTTTTTATTAAATTGCACTGATTGTGCTTAATTAATAGTAAAATGAATCCTGTTTTTGTTAGGTGATATTAAATATTTTATTTATGTCATTTAATTTTGATTATTTGTCAGAGTATAAAACAGGTTATGAATCGAAGGGGGATTAATTAGTGATAATAAAACCCGATGATCGCTGGCGTTGGTATTTTGATGTTGAGCAACAAAGATTAATGCTTGATTTAGCCAATGGCATGGTTTTTCGTTCTCGCTTTCCAAGCAAAATGCTAAGTGAGAGTGCTTGCCAATCAGCATCTTTTACCGTCGATGATGCAGCTCTTTATTATGGATACGATGAGCAGATCCGCCAAATTGATATGCCGTCAGAATCAAGAGCTGAATTAGCTTTAAATGCATTAATAGCCCATCGCTTTTTAAAACCACTGATGCCTAAGAGTTGGTATTTTGAAGTTAACAATAATCAAATCAACCCTTATTTATCGCAAGTGGTAGAGGCTTCATTAAAAGAAGGTAATGAAACAGCACTTTTTTTAGTGGCAGAAGTGGGTACTCAAGCTTGTTTATGCTTATTAGCGCAACCGCAATTAACGTTATTCGATAGAACACTTAATTTTTGTGACCCAATAAAAATTATGAATGACAGGTTAAGTTATTACCATAAAGAGTCGGAGTCAGGATCATTTTTGTACGAAAAAGTTATTTAACAAAAAGAGTAAAAAGGACTTACTCTTTTTATCGTTACACATTATTTATAGCATTCTAAAAACAAATTCACTCTAAACAATACTCCCCAAAATCAAATCTTCATTACTCTCTTTTTGTGATCTTTTTCTAAAAATAAAATAAGCTTATTGATAATTCATCATTAAGTTCTTAATGAGATAATTCTTATTAAATAAACTGTTTTATTTAAAATAAAAAAAGAAGGTAAGTAAAAATTACCTTCTCTTAATTTGTGATAAAGATAAGTGTTATTTTTTATTAAGTGAAAGTTTTACATTACCGTTAGGAACACAGCTACAGGCTAAAATTTTACCTGAACGTTTAATTGCACCGGCTTTTAATGCATTAACATCACCTTCATCTAGTTGGATAACACAAGAGCCACAAAGGCCCGCTCGGCAACTATAAGGAATAGCATAACCATTATTTTCAAGCTGTTCTAATAGAACTTCTTGGTTATTACCTTCGAAAATCTCACCGTTAAATTCAATACTGACAGACTGTTCTTGTGTATTTTCAATAATAGGCGTTGATTGTGTTTCAACAGGAGTCGTTACAAGATACTGTTTCGCTTCTTTATAAGCTAATACCTCAACAGTATCTCCCACCCGAATAATACCCGTTTGGCGAATGATGATATTTTGACCAAAGTCGACATCACCAGTTTCATCACTACGGAATGTTTGCAGTGTTGCAAGTGGTTCTGTGTTAGGATGTTTAACGCCTTCATCAATACTAATTGTGGTCATGATACAACGGCTACAAGGTTTTATCAGATCCATCACAACAGAGCCAACACGAATAGTTTGCCAAGTATCTTCTTCAAAAGGCTTTGCACCTGTTATGAGGATATTACCTCGAAATTGCTCAATATTAATTGAAGCGGGGCAACGCTGTTGTAAGTATTGAAATGAGGCTTCATTAAGTAATAAGTAAGGATAACCATCAGCGAAAGAAACAGCGGTTTCTGGATTTTTTTTCACTCGGCGTGTCGATTTTTCGCCAGTCCAACGAAGTTGAACATCCATTTTTAAATAATGACTGAACCACTGATTTATTTCATCTGGCGCCACATACGCGGTAAAATGGTTGCCCCAAACTTCTGTCGGTTGCAATGTGGTCTCAAAATCTTGATAGGTGATAGCAATACCCTCACCATCAGGGGCTTGAATATAAATACCATTTGCCATGACAGTAGGGATAAAACACAGCAAAACGGGAAATTTTCGTGCCGTGATAAACGTCCCTTCAGGGGTGGTTATCATAAAATCACGATCAAACGTGAATCCGCTCTCACGAGCAAATGCATGAGAAAGCCGAATTCCCTTCATTGATTTAACTGGGTGTATATAAAGGCGTGAAACGTTGATCATCGGTGCTCCCAAAAGACATTATTATTTTTTATAGCCAGTAACTTTATGACAACGTAATACAATTAGCTATAATGCCCAACAATTTTATTTTAGGTGGTAACAATACTATGCGCTCTCTGTTTGCCAGCACAGGCCGAGGTCTGGAAGAACTATTAAAATCTGAACTTGAACACTTAGGTGCTCAGGCTTGCCAGATAACACAAGGCGGTGTTTATTTTCGTGCTGATGATAAAACCATGTATCAGTCTTTACTTTGGAGTCGTTTAGCGTCACGTATTATGTTGCCGTTAAATGAATTCAATGTGTATAGTGATTTAGACTTATATCTTGGTGTGCAGGCAATTGATTGGAGTGAGATTTTTACTGTTGATCAGACTTTTGCTATCCATTTTAATGGCACGAATGACATTATTCGTAATAGCCAATATGGTGCATTAAAAGCGAAAGATGCCATCGTTGACTCATTTCAACGTAAAATAGGGCAACGTCCTGATGTGGCTAAGCAATCTCCTGATATTCGCTTAACTATTCATCTGCATAAAGAAAAAGCATCACTCTCTTTAGACTTAAGTGGTGATGGTTTACATCAACGTGGTTATCGTGATCTAACCGGACAAGCACCTTTAAAAGAAAATTTAGCGGCTGCGATTATTATGCGTTCAGGTTGGAAAACGGATACACCATTAATTGACCCTATGTGTGGTTCAGGAACATTATTAATTGAAGCTGCTATGATGGCTTCGGATTGTGCTCCAGCATTAAACCGTGTGCATTGGGGCTTTCGTCATTGGCTAGGCCATGATGAAGCATTGTGGAAAGAAGTCACTCATGAGGCTTTTACTCGTTTTCGTGAAGGCAAAAAGAATACCACTGCCCGTTTTTATGGTTTTGATGTTGATAAACGTGTGTTGGATATGGCTAGAGCCAATGCGCGCCGGGCTGATGTTGCTGATTTAATTACCTTTGCGCATGGTGATGCGGCAAAACTGGCTAATCCTGTGTCAGCTGAAGTAAAAGGAACAATTATCAGTAACCCACCTTATGGTGAGCGTTTAGAAAGTGAGCCCGCACTAATTGCACTGCATAGTCAATTAGGAAGAGCTATAAAGGCACACTTCCCAGGCTGGCGATTATCGCTATTTAGTGCATCACCTGAATTATTGAGTTGTATTCAATTACGAGCAGAGCGCGAGTTCAAAGCAAAAAATGGTCCTCTTGATTGTGTACAGAAAAACTATTTACTTTCTGATACTCCATCAATGATTAATACCGGGCTTGCTGAAGATTTTGCAAACCGTTTGCGTAAAAATGAGAAAAAACTCGCGAAATGGGCAAAACAACAGCAAATTGAATGCTATCGCTTATACGATGCTGATTTACCTGAATATAATGTTGCTGTAGACCGTTATGGCGAAAAAGTGGTTATTCAAGAATATGCACCACCTAAAACCGTTAATGAACATAAAGCACGCCAACGTTTGTTTGATGTTATTAGCGCTACGATGGAAGTATTAGTATTACGTTCTGATCAACTGATTTTAAAAACTCGTCAACGCCAAAAAGGTAAATTACAGTATGAAAAAATGGCCGAGAAGGGTGATTTCTTTTTAGTTAATGAATTTGGTGCAAAATTCTGGGTAAATCTTACAGATTACCTCGATACAGGACTGTTTTTAGATCACCGTATTGCACGAAAAATGCTGGGTGAAATGAGCAAAGGAAAAGATTTCTTAAATCTCTTTGCTTATACCGGTACTGCATCTGTACACGCTGGGATTGGTGGTGCAAAAAGTACGACAACCGTTGATATGTCACGTACCTACCTTGAATGGGCTGAGAAAAACTTCCAAGCAAATGGCCTATCAGGTAGACAACATCGTTTAATGCAGGCTGATTGTTTACAATGGCTAATGCAAAGCAATGAACAATTTGATGTAATTTTTATCGATCCCCCTACGTTTTCTAACTCAAAACGTATGGAAAATACCTTTGATGTTCAACGCGATCATATTGAATTGATGAAACATCTAAAACGTTTGTTGAGAAAAGGTGGCACTATCATGTTCTCAAATAACAAACGTGGGTTCAAAATGGAACATGACGAGTTAGCAAAAATAGGATTATCCGCAAAAGAGATAACACAGAAAACATTATCACAAGACTTTGCGCGTAACCGCCAAATCCACAATTGCTGGCTGTTAACTCATGCTGGTGAGGAATAATTTACAATGCCGTTAATTAGTTTGACAGGGGCTTATTTATCTTTCAGTGATGCCCCTCTATTAGATAGCACCGATTTATTTATTGAAGAAAATGAACGTGTTTGCTTAGTGGGGCGCAATGGCGCAGGAAAATCAACGTTATTAAGAGTGCTATCTAAAGAGCAACCTTTAGACGATGGCCAAGTTGTTTATGAACAAGATTTGGTCACAGCACGCTTACAGCAAGATCCACCAAGAGATATTGAAGGTACTATCTTTGATTTTGTGGCTGAAGGTGTTGAAGAAGATGCCAAGTACCTAACGGAATATCACCATATTTCAAAACTGATTGAGACAGATCCATCTGATAAAAATCTTAATCGTATGGCGCAACTGCAAGAAGTACTTGATAGCCGTAACTTGTGGTTGCTTGATAGCCGTATTGCAGAAGTACTCGAAAAATTAGGTTTAGACGGTGACTCCGATCTTTCTTCTTTGTCAGGTGGGTGGTTAAGGAAAGCCGCATTAGGGCGTGCATTAGTTAGCGCACCAAGAGTTCTTTTTTTAGATGAACCGACAAACCACCTTGATATTGAAACGATCCTTTGGCTTGAGAAATTTTTAAAAGATTTCCAAGGTAGCATTGTGTTTATTTCCCATGACCGTTCATTTATTCGAAATATGGCAACCCGTATTATCGACCTTGATCGAGGCAAACTCTCTTCATGGCCAGGAAATTACGATAAATATCTTGAGAGTAAAGAAGAAGCTTTACGTGTTGAAGAACAACAAAATGCAGAATTTGATCGTAAATTAGCGCAAGAAGAAGCTTGGATACGTCAAGGAATTAAAGCACGACGTACTCGTAATGAAGGTAGGGTACGTGCTTTAAAAGCACTGCGTGTTGAGCGTAGTGAACGCCGTGAAGTGTTAGGCAGTGCGCGTATGCAGGTCGAAGAAGCAACTCGCTCTGGTAAAATTGTATTCGAGCTAGAAGATGTTAATTACAGCATTGGAACTCGTAAGTTAGTTCATAATTTTTCTGCCAAAGTACAACGTGGTGACAAAATTGCGCTGGTGGGACCAAATGGGTGCGGTAAAACGACGTTATTAAAACTGATGTTAGGTGACTTAAAAGCAGACAGTGGTCGAGTGCATTGTGGTACTAAGCTTGAAGTAGCTTATTTCGATCAACACCGTGCTACACTTGATCCGGACAAAACCGTGATGGATAACCTTGCTGAAGGTAAGCAAGAAGTCATGGTTAATGGTCGACCTCGTCATGTATTAGGTTATTTACAAGATTTTTTATTCCCACCTAAGCGTGCTATGACACCTGTTCGGGCACTTTCTGGTGGCGAAAGAAACCGTTTATTACTGGCTCGTTTATTCTTAAAACCAAGCAATCTTCTTATTCTCGATGAACCAACCAATGATCTTGATGTTGAAACATTAGAGTTATTAGAAGAGCTTGTTGATGCTTATCAAGGTACGGTTTTACTGGTCAGCCATGACCGTGAGTTCGTTGATAATAGTGTCACAGAATGTTGGATCTTTGAAGGTGATGGCGTTATTAACAGTTATGTTGGTGGCTATTACGATGCTCAGCAACAAAAAGCACAAACAGTTTCCTTGAGAAATGAACAAAATAAATCACGTAATGCACCAGAAAAAGCTGAAAAAGAAGCCAAAACTAAAGATAGTGCTAAAAAGAGCACCCGTAGTGGCAATAAGTTAAGTTATCATTTAATGCGCGAACTTGAACAACTGCCCGCTAAGCTAGAAAGTTTAGAAACACAGTTAAGTGCGTTACAAGAAGAAGTGAGTGCTCCAGACTTTTTTACTCGTCCCCATGAGGAGACGGAAAAAGTCCTAAAAACACTTGCTGATAAAGAGCAAGAGCTTGAAGCCGCTTTTGATAGATGGCAAGAGCTAGAAATGATGCAGAACGGTGAATAAATAGCCAGTCTAAGACGGGGCATATTGCCCCGTTTTATTTTCTGGATTAAATATTCTTTTATTGATCATTAAAAAAATAAGAGGTGTCGCTGTGTGCTCTGGTCAACAACATCGTCATGAACATAAACATAAGCAAATATTATGTCCTCAGTGCGATCTGGTGGTCAGTGTTCCCGAATTAGTGCAAGGAACCAAAGCAACATGCCCACGTTGCCACACAATGCTAATTGCACGTTGGCGACAGCCTTTTTATCAACCTGTTGCATTGGCAATTAGTGCATTATTTATGTTACTGATGGCAAGTCAGTTTACATTTGTTAGCATGGAAGTTGCTGGTATTGCTAATAATGTGACATTGATGCAGATCCCAAGTGTGATGTTTAGTGAAAACTATATCGAGCTGGGGGCTTTTTTCTTACTATTTGTCCAAATTGTGCCTGCTTTTTGTATGGTAGCAATCTTATTGCTGTGTACACCAATCAAACTACCTAGAAAACTGCAAATCTGGTTATCTCGCATTTTATTCCAACTTAAATCATGGTGTATGGCGGAGATTTTTCTCGCGGGTATTTTAGTCAGTTTTGTCAAATTAATGGCTTATGGTGAGATTGGTTTAGGGTTAAGTTTTTTACCTTACGTTTTGTATTGTTTATTTCAAATCCGTGCTTTTCAGTGTCTTGATAGACATACACTATGGGAGAAATTAGAACCTCGCCCTGATTACCCAAATATTGAATCAGGTAAATCAGGATTAAAACAAGGTGTGAGATTATGTCGCTCATGTACTGCGATTTTACCGGTTACACAATATGAATGTAGTCGTTGTGAAGTTAAAGGGCATGCCCGAAGACCAAAAAGTTTGCAATGGACAGTATCATTATTGATTACGTCACTTATTCTTTATATCCCGGCTAATTTATTACCTATTATGGTGACCGAATCACTAGGTAATAATATCTACTCTACAATTATGGCTGGGGTGATATTGTTATGGGAAGATGGCTCTTATCCTGTTGCGATGGTGATATTTATCGCCAGTATTATGGTGCCAAGTTTAAAAATGGTCGCTATAGCTTGGCTGTGTTGGGATGCACATAAATCAAAAGGTAAAAGAGATCCTGCTAAAATGCATTTTCTCTATGAAGTTGTTGAATATGTAGGGCGTTGGTCAATGATTGACGTCTTTGTTATCGCTGTTTTAGCTTCATTAGTCAGAATGGGACGTCTGATGAGCATTTACCCAGATTTTGGTGTAGTGCTATTTGCAGTGGTTGTTGTATTAACTATGTTCTCTGCAATGATGTTTGATCCTCGGTTGACGTGGGACAAATGTACAGCCGATGATGATAAATCGAAGATTAAGGAGCCTAAGGGTGACTGAAAAGAATGAAACTGCTTTAACAGAAGCAAAAATTAACAAACTAAAAAGCTGGTCTCCAGTTTGGATCATACCACTTGTCACTTTATTGATCGGTGCATGGATACTTTATTATCATTTCAGCCATCAAGGTCCAGAAGTTACCTTAATTACTTATAATGCTGAGGGCATTGAAGCCGGTAAAACGAAAATTAAAAGCCGTAGTGTCGATATTGGTTTAGTCGAAAGTGTCACTCTCGACAGTAATTTTAGTCGCGTTATTATCAATGCGCGCCTTGATACAGGCATGAATGAACTATTACGGTCAGATACCGCTTTTTGGGTTGTAAGACCGCAAATAGGTAAAGAAGGGGTAACGGGTTTAGGTACTTTGCTTTCTGGTGCCTATATTGAATTGCAACCAGGTTTAACCGGTAAAGAGAAAGAAGAATTTGATCTTCTTGATGCCCCACCTCTGGCCTCACCTGATGCAAAAGGTATTCGTATAAATTTGGTGAGTGAAAGAGCTGGACAGTTAAATGCGGGTGATCCTGTTTTATTCAGAGGTTACCAAGTTGGCTCTGTTGAAACCAGTGAATTCAACATTGATAGCCGAGACATGCATTATCAACTTTTCATTAAAGCACCTTATGACAAAATGGTGACATCCAATGTTCGCTTCTGGAAAGATTCGGGGATTGCTTTTGATATGTCTTCATCTGGTGTACGTGTTGAAATGGCGTCACTTTCTACACTCTTTAGTGGTGGTGTAAGTTTTGATGTTCCTGCGGGCTGGTTGCCTGGTGAACAAATTGCACCTAAAACAGAATTTAAACTCTATGATAATGAAAAGAGCATTCAAAACTCGTTATATACGGATTATCGCAGTTATATCATGTTTTTCTCTGATTCTGTAAGAGGGTTACAAGCTGGAGCACCTGTAGAGTTCCGAGGAATTCGAATGGGGACGGTTGTTCAAGTGCCTTATTACACAAAAGGTATGCAACAATCACTAGATAAAGATTTTCGTATTCCAGTGCTGATCCATGTCGAACCAGAACGTTTTGCCAATGATGTTGGTGAAAGTTTTGATTTCGTCAAAGAGCTCTCTACCGCCTCTAATAATGGGCTAAGAGCCTCATTAAAATCAGGCAATCTTTTAACGGGCGCTCTATATATCGACCTTGATTTTTATCCAGATGAAAAGAAATGGGAAGGACCTCGTGAGGTTGCAGGCTTTCAACAAATTCCTACTGTAGGGTCGGGGTTAGCGCAAATTCAGCAAAAAGTGATGACATCGCTTGATAAGATCAACAATCTTCCTGTTGAACCGATGCTTAAAGAGATGACAGCAACCTTATCTGAAAGCCAAAAAGCGGTAATGGAAGCAAAAGAAACACTAAAAGCATTGAATGCCATGATTGGTAGTGATGAATTTAGAAATCTTCCTAATGATATTCAACAATCATTAAAAGAGATCAATCGTAGCATGCAAGGATTCCAGCCAGGCTCTCCTGCATACGGAAAAATGATCGATAATATGCAACAGCTTGATCAGGTTTTAAGAGAAATGCAACCTTTATTGAAAACACTGAACAATAAAAGTAATGCATTAATTTTTGAAGCGAAGGAAGGTAAAGATCCAGAACCAAAGAGGGCTGAAAAATAATGAGATACATCATTGGGATATTTGTTTTGATGTTAACGGCATGTTCAAGCCAAACTGAGAAAACCTATTATCAGCTACCTGATATTTACCAAACAGGGGTATCAGAACAAGTCACGACCATACAGTCAGCGAAAAAGCCTCAAATTTGGGTTCAGCCGATCCGTTTGTCCAATATGCTGGTTAATGCTGGTATTGTTTATCAAACAACAGATATTAACTATACCGTAGCAAATCAGCATTTATGGATAAATCCGCTTGATCAGCAATTACAGCAGAACCTCATTTCGGGTTTAACAAAAGCATTACCAGGAACGGTTGTTGCCAACCAACCGATTGAAGATAATTTGGCAAAATTAACAGTTACGGTTAATTACTTTCAAGGTCGTTATGATGGGCAAGTGATCATTTCTGGTGATTGGATTTATACTGAAAATAGCAAAGTGATTAGTCAGCCATTTTCTCTAGTGCTAACACAAACAGAAGATGGTTATCCCGCTTTAGTCCGTACATTAGGACAAGGCTGGGAGCAGGTTGTTTCTGATATTGCGACAACAATTCAAGCTCAATACTAACTGACTTAGTCTCACATTTATTAAACCCAATATTCTCTTAGATAATGGCTAAGTTGAGTATTGGGTTTTGTTTATTTAAAAGAAAAACAAAGGAAATAATATGTTAGAAAAACTTAAAAAGAAATATCCAACGGCAATCAGTTGGTCATTTGGTGACAGTGAACAATTAGCTGATGAACTTGCTACATTAGTGATAGAAGGTAAGAAGACAGTAACCTGTAGCTCATTAAGTGGTTTTTTTAGTGATAGTGTTATTCCTGTCATTGGTGGTTTTAGCATTATTCTCAATAGTCATAACCAGCCTGTATGTGTTATTCGAACACGCTCTTTATGGTTAATGCGCTTTAATGAAGTCACTGAAGATCTGGCTAAAAAGGAAGGTGAAGGCGATTTAAGTTTGGCATATTGGCAAGAAGGGCATAAAGCATTTTTTAGCCGAGAAGGCAGTTTTTCAGAAGATATGGAATTGGTATTTGAAGAGTTTGAATTAATCGAAGTATGTAAGAGGCATTAATCGCCTTTTTTATCTTCGATTATGGCTAATCCCTTAATAAAAAAAAGGTAATTAAAACGAGTTTACTAGAAAGAAATAAAAATAGAGCAAAAAATCATATTGATAAATCAAGCTATATATTGACATAAATTTAAAAATAAATATTATTTTATCTTATTTAATTTATTGATTACATAAAATAAAAATAATTGTACATTCTAAAGATTTTAAATAAATATGTTGAATATCAATTTGTTATTTTTATTTTTTTGATGGTCTTTAAATGCGACAGATAAATTTTTAATTTAAACGTTAAATAAAAACAAATAGTAACAATGGTTACTTTATTTAATGTTGGCTTGACATCACAAATATGACATTTGTATTAACTTCTTTACTTGCTTAAATGCTCAATAAAGCGTATCAATTTATAGGTGTTGTTGAAAAAACAATCACTATCTTTCCGCTTAAACTTAGAACGTGAGGGTTGTCTAGATATGAAAAGACAGAAACGAGATCGTTTAGCTAGAGCATTATCGAAAGGTTATCAAGCTGGTATGCAAGGCCGTTCAAAAGAACTTTGTCCCTATTTCGCGATTGATGCGCGTTCACATTGGCTGGGAGGCTGGCGACAGGCCATGGAAGATCGCCCGAGTCTGGTAAAATAAATAACCCGTCGTAGTGAAATAAACAATAGTGATATTAAATATAATCACTAAATTTTGCCGACGAAAAAATAAGGGTTATTTATATATATTTCTGTGTTTACATTGAACACAGGACAATTTGAGTATAAATAACAAACAGTAGTTATAAATTGAATACAAAAAGGCTTGCATACTCTGCGAGCCTTTTTACATTATATTGGCATTATTTTTTATTCGGTTGTGTTTATTTTCTTTAAATCTTTTTTTATAAGGAAAATAAATATGTTATTAGCACAGATAAAAAAATACCGTATATTTTATATTACACGGTATTTTTATAATAAATTTTGGAAAGCATTGATTTTAGAATGCAGTTGTATCTTTAAATAAGCCAACTTTTAAATCTTTTGCTTCATAAATCAGCTTACCATCAACATACACTTCACCGTCGGCAATACCCATAATCAGTTTACGATTGATAACACGTTTGAAATCAATTTTATAGGTAACTTTTTTGGCAGTCGGTAATATTTGCCCAGTGAATTTAACTTCACCTACACCAAGAGCTCGGCCTTTTCCTTCACCACCAAGCCAGCCAAGATAGAAGCCAACAAGTTGCCACATGGCATCAAGGCCTAAGCAACCCGGCATCACAGGATCATTGACGAAATGACAATCAAAGAACCATAAGTCGGGCTTGATATCGAATTCTGCTTCGATAAAGCCTTTATTATGGGTGCCGCCATCTTCAGTCATTTTAATGATGCGATCCATCATTAGCATATTACCAGACGGCAGTGGTGGGCCATCTTGGCCAAATAATTCACCACGGCCTGAAGCAATGAGGTCTTCTTTAGAATAAGATTCGCGTTTATCAACCATTGTCTATATAGCCTTTATCAAGTGTAAGACAACAGAATAGCTTACACTTGTACGCTGAACAACTCCGATCACTTGAAACAGAATTATCTGAATAGACGTAAGAACCAAGGCAATTTAGGTCTATCTTGATTATTTGCGAGTGTTATGCGGTCATGGATCACAGCTAACAAGTGTGCATCAGATTGTTCTGGCTCACATTGTTCTTCATAATATGGCTGACGAGTCAGTAATGTTATAGCTTCAGCGACATGTGTTACAGGCCAAATATGAAATTTTTCTTCTTTGACAGCTTGTTGAACACTTTCATTGAGCACTAGATGGCGAATATTCGCGAGAGGAATAATCACACCTTGTGATCCCGTTAATCCTCTTTGCTGGCAAATATCAAAGAACCCTTCGATTTTTTGGTTTACACCACCAATAGGTTGAACCTGACCAAATTGATCAACAGCACCCGTCACTGCAATTTGCTGATCGATAGGTTGTAGTGCAAGTGTGCTAATTAATGCACACAGTTCAGCGAGAGAGGCACTATCACCATCTACTTCACCATAAGATTGCTCAAAGACAATAGAAGTGCTAAATGGTTGTGGTTGGTCCAAACGTAATTCTGAGTTTAAGTAAGCTTGCATGATCATCATTCCTTTAGCATGAAGATTGCCACCAAGCTCCGCTTTACGCTCAACATCAGTAAACTCACCATCACCAATATGCGCGACACAAGTTATACGTGTTGGTTCACCAATTAAATCAGGATAACCAGGGTAGTCTAAGACAGAAAGCCCATTGATTTGGCCAACAGCTTCACCTTCTGTTTGTATCATTACCTGATCTTGTAAAATTTCATCACGGCTACGTTCTAATAGATAACTATGTCGCCATAAGCGATTCTCTTCTGCTTTTTTTAGCGCATCTGCATTTAAATAAGCATCATGATTAAAACGTATGGCATAACGGAGTTGACGTAAGATCCACTCTAAATCTAAGCTCAATATCAATTGATCTTCATGTTGTCTTGCCGCTTGTGTTAATAAGACTTCCCAAGCATCTGCTGATAAAGAAGGAAGGCGATATTTTTGGCACAATGCATTTACAAAGCTACACCATTGAGAAAGTGCTTTTTCGTCTTCTAAATACATATCGTATTCATATTCGCCATATAAAGCTGTGCTACTGAGTTCAGGCTCCATAAATTCAAGCTCTTCAAGGCTCAGTCTATCGCCAACTAAAATCACTCGCAGATTGAGTGGCATACTTTCAATGGGTAAAGGTAATGACTGGTTATCATTCCAGATAAGCCATTCAAAGCGTTGCGATTCAACCATTTTTTTCAAGCGGAACCACATCAATGGTTGAGCTAATAAAGATTTAATGGAGAGAACGAGAATTCCACCATTAACTTTATGTAATAGGCCTGGGCTGACAGTGACATTATCTTTATGATGATAGAAAGAGCCAAACAGTTGTTCGGGTTCTATCCACTGGCAACAAGTAATAGATTCTGATGATGAAAATGTACCTTGTACATTTTCTTGCCAATAGATTTTATTTGATTCTGCTTGATAGGCACCAATCACCGGATAGGTTTTGATCTCTGCTTGCGTTAATGTGTCTGTCAGCATATCAAAGTAAGCGCTAGAATCATCAGCTTTTAAGAGCATAAATTGACCGGGTTCTGCATTATTTAGCCATTGTAGGCTTTCGTACAGGCGAGGTTGAACCTCACGAAGTAGAGATGCAGGTAATTGAGACGCTGTTTGAAAGAAAGTCTGGTAGGAGGCGTAATCAGGACGTAACGCCTGCCATTCTAATTCGTTGTTTTTCAAGGTTACCGTTTTTATTATTGGTTAGTGAAAAGTGATTTATTAGATACCACTATAAGTGGGTATCTATCCTGCAATAAGACGGTTCTTTAACTGTCATCAACTGCATAGGCAGGGAATATGTATCGCTATTACCTTATAACAATAAGCTAATAAATAAGTTATTAGGTTTTATTATAGCGACGCTCGATTCTATCATAACGTGCTCAGAAAACTATCCCTTATCAAGCTTGTTATTAATTGATAAAAAAGATTATCCAAAATATCTTCGCTTATAAAATAGGCAAAAAATTTCGGTTCAGTGGCAGTATTTTTGTAAAATTGTTGATATGCTAGTGGATAGTTACGTTGTCACGGGGATTTGTATGAAATATCAACAATTAGAAAATCTAGAATGTGGCTGGAAATGGGCATATCTCGTCAAAAAACACCGTGAAGGTGAGTTAATTACCCGTTATATTGAAAAAAGCGCGGCTGATGAGGTTATTGAACAATTATTGCTTATCGAATCACAACCATTAAAAGTTTTAGAATGGATAGATTTGCATATGAATCCTGATTTATCCAATAAGATGAAACAAACTATTCGTGCTCGTAGAAAGCGGTATTTTAATGCAGAGCACCAACATACACGTAAAAAATCGATAGATTTGACGTTTAAAGTTTGGCAACGTTTATCCGCTTTATCACAACGTCGAGGGATCACATTATCAGAAACGATAGTGCAATTAATTGAAGATGCGGAAAGAAAAGAGCAATACGCATTAAAAGTACATAGTTTAAAAGATGGCTTAATTGAGCTATTAGAAAGAGATAAAAATAAATAATCAATATTTATTGTTTTATATACATTAACGGCCCATCTTCATCTTGTGATATTTCATACCCATTTTCGTTTTGGGTATTTTTTCTTCCTATAAAGAAAAACCCTGCCAATGGCAGGGTTTTGAATTCATCAACAGTAGATTATTCTACTATCTGAATTATTGACCAGGTTGAACAACAACTTCAGTTGTACCTTGGATTTCGATTTCAACACGACGGTCTGGCGCTAAGCAATCGATCAGAGCTGAACGAGCTTTAACGTTGTCACATGTGTTGCCAGTAACTGGGTTTTCTTTACCACGACCTTCTGCAGAGATGCTGTTTGCAGGGATACCTTTAGATACCAGGTAATCAACTACAGATTGAGCACGTTTTTCTGACAGAGGCAGGTTGTAGTTTTGAGAACCGATACGGTCAGTATAACCAATAACAACTACACGACCTTGAGTTGGGTCGATGTTAGCCAGTTCATTGTACAGACCATTCAGAGCTTCTTGACCTTCAGTTTTCAGCGTAGATTTGTTGAAGTTGAACAGAACATCTGAACGCAGAGTAAAGGTTTTGTTCTCTACAACTGGCGCTGGAGCTACAACTGGTGCTGGAGCTACAACTGGTGCTGGCGTTTCTTGGTTGAAACGGTAAGCAACACCAACACTCAGCATGCCGTTATCTGGACGCGCATTCAGAGTACCTTTATCACCGATGTTGTTGATCCACTGATATTCAACACGGGTAGCGATGTTTGGAGTGATCGCGTACTCAGTACCTAATGCAAATACTGGAGAAACGCCAGTATCGTTATTAGAGAAACGTTCTTGTTTTGGAGATAATGAAGTCGCGTTTTTAGTTGCAGAAGAATCTGCACGCCATACCATACCACCTAAACGAGTATAAACGTCTAAGTCTTCCATTACTGGATAACTTAATTTAGTGGTTAATTGGATACCTTGTGCACGGAATGCACCATTGTCATATGAACCTTTATAAGTCATACGACCTAACCAATCATAACCCAGTTCAAAACCTAAGTATTGGTTGTACTGATAACCAGCAAATGCACCTGCACCTAATTGATCACGGTGAGTGTTACCATTACCGATAGAAGTACCATCAAAATGGTTGCTAGTACCTTGGTATTGAGACCAACCTAATTTACCACCGGTATACCAGGTATTGTCTTTTGGAGCTGCTTGCGCTGCAGTTGCGAAAGCTGCCACTGCCACTGCTAATGCGATAGCTGTCTTTTTCATTTTTACGCCTCGTTATCATCCAAGTTAGGCATTTGGCTTTAAGCCTTATTATTTGCCCTTGGTTAAATTATTGTTAGGAATCCAATACTTTCATCAAGTGATGATCCCAAAAAACGGGATTTAAAGCATAACCTTAACGACATAAAGTCTACAATGAACTTAAAAAGTTACAAGTAATCCTTTAAAATTCGACTTAAAATTTTAAAAAGATCTGCTTAATTCCACAATGGGGAAGATTCTGTATTTTTGTTAAATTCATTGTAACTATATGATTTAGGTTATAAATACTTTTCACTTATCTTAAATGATACAAGGGGGTCCTTAGTATTAGGAAAACTCTTAAATTTCACTAATGGTAGTGAATTGAATGAATTTTTACGGAATTCAAATGTCGTTTAGATGTATTAGTACTTTCTAAATGGATATTTGTATTCATTTGCTGCCTCATAATAAGGCCTAAGCTTTTACCTTTACTGGCAGCAGATTCTAATCTTTTCATCTCTTCTGGCGATATTTCTGGTAACCAACCGAGAACGACACTGTAATTACCACTCATTAATGCTTTTTCCATAAAATCAACTGTGTTTATCATATTTATATGATTTAATTGGATTATTTTATTAAGTGGTAATCCTGCATTTTTCAGCCAAGAGCGATTAAGTTTTTGTTGTGGGTTTAGCCACAATAACCAACGTGATTCATGGCTATACTGTTTCAATAATGGCAAGAGAATATGATTAATGACGAGAGGATTTTGGTAGAGAAGTTCACTTACCATGCCTTGTTTATTATCACTATCAGAAGTACCCCTTGCTGAAGGGATAGATAGAGGTAATACCTCATTAGAGATCTCTTGGAGAATGGTATTTTGTCTTGTCGGAGATGATGTTGAGATTTTCATGTTTACCTCTGCCTATATGTACTGTATGAATATACAGTATCTCTAAATTTCGCTTAAATCAAGCTCAATTTTTTGAAAGTTCCTCTCAAATTTTATGTAAATTCCTATTTTTGAGTCGCTAACTGTTGGCAATAAAAAGGAAATTCTTTATTGTCTTTTTCGTGATGTTTTATGCATGTTTTTGAATTCAAGGATAAATTTTTAATCTAAAGTTTGTATCGGAGTTTTAATGTCATTTTTACCTGAGCAACGGAAGGCTCATTTGCTATCGCGTATTGCGAAATATGGAGAGTTAACAATAAAGTCGCAATTTGGTGGTGTTAGCTTAATGATCGATAATGTTATGTTTGCTATTACGTCTGATAATGAGCTTTATCTAAAAGGAAGTGATTTTTTGGAAACGCTTTATAAAGCAACGAAAATGGAAGCCTATATTTATCTAAAAAAAGGAAAACCAATAACATTACGTTATTATCAAATTACGGATGCTTTATGGGAAAATCAGAAAAAATTAGATCAATATATTGATTTGTCATATCACTACAGTATTCAAGAGTATTTAGGCCAACGAAAAAAACCATGTCGAATAAAAGATTTACCTAATTTAGGCGTTATTTTAGAGAAAAGGCTAAGCCAAATTGGTGTTAATCAGGTCGAGGAGTTACGGCTTATTGGAGCTAAAGCGTGTTACTTAAAGTTAATGCGCAATCATAATTTAAAAAATAGTGAACTTTTACTTTCATTAGCTGGGGCAATAGTAGGGTGTCATCGTTCAGTGTTACCCAACCAGCTTAAAACAGAATTATTGGATTGGTATGACGAGTTATCTTTTCAATAAGATAAAATCAATAATAGTTATTTTCTCTAATATCATATGGAAATTAGAGAAAATAACGTTAATTACATATTAATGTTGTAGTTGAGGTGTGTTATTTACTTCGCCTTGTTCAATCATTTGAATACAGTTAATGATTTGTGGTAGTAAATCTAACAATAATCTAATTTGAGTTAGAACTAATTGAATTTGTCCATCATCAGCATTCGGTAGTGAATTGATCTGTTCAATTAATTTTAAATGAGATTGTTTAAATGCTTCGTCGTGTGGTGTTTTACGGCGTAAAGCAGAGTCGATATAACAAACTGTATCGTTAAGCAACGTAAGTACGGTTTCATCTTCGATTTTAGAACGATGAACACCCAGTGCTGAAATATAACTAAGTAAGGTATGATTCAAGCAGAGTAACTGGAAAGCGACCTCTTGGGATGCTTGATAACTTTTTGGCTCCGAGGACATATTTGAGATAAGTGATGCAAGTTCACCATCACTGCTATGAGCATTACGGCGAGCAATTCGATAACCTAAACTATTATCTTTTCCTTGGTAATACTGAATAAGAATAGCATCAAGATAGTAGCAGTTATTTGTCATTGTTTTTTGAATAACAACTGGAAGTTGACGAAATTTCCAATCAGGCCAAATAAAGCTCACAGCAAACCATGCTATAGCACAGCCTATTAAGGTATCAATAATACGAGGAAGAGCAACATCATAACCTTCACCGAGCAAATTGAAGCTTAATAAAACTAATAAGGTAATAAATAGCGTGGCATGCGCATATTGTATTGTTCGAAATGCAAAAAAGAGCGTACCAGTGATAACGATTAAGACGAGTTGTCCTTCAATTGAGGGAACAAAATACAAAATAGGGAAACCAATTAAAATACCAATAATGGTGCCACTTACGCGTAATGTTAAGCGCCTACGTGTGGCATTGTAGTTGGGTTGGCAAACAAATAAGCTGGTTAATAATATCCAATATCCCCTGTCTAATTGGAAAAATTGAATAATGGCATAACCAATACATAGCACCAGTGACATTCTTACTGCATGTCTAAAAAGTGCTGATTTAGGCGTAAGATGCTCTTTTATTCTTAATGCGATATCTCGCCATCCGGTTAAACCATCATCAGAAAGTTGCGTTTCTTCTTTTTGATCATGAGATATTTGATACTGTTCTGTGCTAATACTTCGTAAAAGTGCATCAATCCCTTGAAGATTTTGTAATAAATTATTCAAAGGTGTCATTAATTGCGGTTCTGAGATTGTCTTTTTTAAATGGTTGAGAGCATTTTCTAAATAATTAATAGAACGCTCAAGTGCAGGATTATGCTGATACTTTTTATGCCAAAGAATTGATTGTGCAACTTGCTCACAAGCTCGTGCCTGCATAGAAAGTAAACGTTGAAAACGAAAAAGTACATCACTGTGACGTAACTCATTACTCAATAATTGATACTGGACATGAGATGAACTGGCTCTTTCATGAATATCTTGAGCGACAAAATAGTAATGCAGTGTAAAACGGCTACTACGTTGGCCTCTATCACCTTTTAATCGGCTTAATAATGTGACTTTAGTTTGATTCATAGTGTCAATAAGCTGGCTATTGGCCATAGCTAAACTATAAAGCGAATGTTGATAGTCATCTTCAACATCAGGATCAAATAAAGTTGCTTTCGCTTCGAGATAAGTTGCAAGTTGCTGGTAACACCGGGTTAAATTGTCTTGCACTGGACGAATAGGGAACAATAAGTGACCAACCAAGGTTAACGAGTTATACCAAATAGCACCTAATAACAGTAAAATAGGTTGTTCATACCAAACAGGGAAAATAGGCATACCGAGCATAGTGTAAATGGCGATGAGTAATGCACCAAAAGCAATGGTCGCGTAGCGTTGCCCTAACGCACCTAATAAAATAAATCCCCAAGTTGAAATGGCTAAACCGAAAAAGAACAAAATAGGATAGGGATAAAGTAATCCTATTGATGCTGATGCAAGAAGAAAACAGCATAATGTAATGACGAGATTTTTTAAGCGTCCGACAAGCCTATCATCTAAGTCAGTTAATGCAGCTGCGACCACACCTAAAGTTAGCGGAATGGTATATTTAGGCTCTTGACCTAAAACCCAAGGAAACAAAGTCGTTCCTGTAAGTGCGATTATTATGCGAATATAATAGAGAAAGTGGCTATTATAGATAAATCGGCGGGCGCCATTTAGCAAAGTGAACACAAAAAAGCCCTTAAATAAACAAGATGAAGATAATTACCTCTTAGAATATAGGGTTTATCACCGATTAAAAAGAGCTTAACAACAGACTATTTGTTATTTATTGCAGGAATTACGTATGGAACTGAAATCCACTCCGATGGGACAACGTTTAGCACAGCATCCTTATAATAGAGTCAAATTGTTAAATGCGGGTATTGAGGTCAGTGGTGAGAAACATCAGTATTTAATTCCTTTTAACGAATTGATTAATATTTACTGTAAAAAAGGGATTGTCTGGGGTGAATTAGAATTTTTATTGCCTGAAGATAAAGTGGTTCGATTACATGGAACAGACTGGGAGGAAACTCAGCAATTTTATCGATATCTATATCATACATGGCAAAATTGGAGTCAAGAAATGAGTGAAATAAGTGCTCAAGTTCTTGAGAAGGAACTCCATAATATTGCTGAAATGACGCAATCAAATAAATGGATAAAGCAATCTAACCTTAGTGAAATTCAACAATCTATCAAAGAAAGCTTCTCAGCTATTCCACTTCCACTTGAACGTCTTACCCAATTTGATAATTGCCAAGCACTCTATCAGCAATGTTTAGAGTGGCTAAAACAAGGTGAATCACTTATTAATAAAGAAAATTCCGCGTGGATAACACAAATGCTAAATGAGCATGCGGAATTTTTTAATACCATTGAATCATCTCCTCTCAATGGATCACAATGTCGCGCTGTTATTAATGGTGAAGAAAATATTTTAGTTTTAGCGGGAGCGGGAAGCGGTAAAACATCTGTATTAGTGGCAAGAGTAGGATGGTTATTACGCCGAAATTTAGCGCAACCAGAGCAAATTTTGGTATTGGCATTTGGACGTAAAGCAGCACAAGAAATGAATGAACGTATTTCAGCACGTTTACATGCCGATATTACGGCAAAAACATTTCATGCATTAGCATTATCAATTATTCAGCAAGCAACAAAAAAGCAACCTAAAATTAGTGAGCTTGAAATAAATAGTGAAAAAAGAAGAACATTACTATTAGACGAATGGCGAAATCAATGTCAACAGAAAAAAGCACAAGCAAAGGGATGGCGTGAATGCCTATCTCAAGAACTTGGCTGGGATATTCCAGAAGGTGAATTTTGGCATGATAAAAAAGTAGAGAACCAAGTTGCCGTAAGATTAGAGCGTTGGATTGGTTTATTAAGAATGCAAGGAGGTAGTCAAAAATCACTAATTGAAAGTGTACAACCTGAATATACAGAAGCATTTAAAAAATATTTAAAATTGCTATCTCCTTTATTAAAAGCTTGGAAAGTGGCATTAAAAGAAGAAGATGCGATAGATTTTTCGGGTTTATTGCATCAAGCTATCAATCTTATTGAAAAAGGGCGTTTTATTAGCCCATGGAAACATATTCTTGTTGATGAATTTCAAGATATTTCGCCACTTCGAGCATCATTATTAACAGCATTAAAACAGCAAAATAAACAAACATCTTTATTTGCTGTGGGGGATGATTGGCAAGCTATTTACCGTTTTAGTGGTGCAGAATTATTATTAACGACTTCTTTTCATCATTCTTTTGGAGAAGGTGCAGTATGTGCATTAGATACGACTTATCGTTTTAATGACACAATTGGTGATGTTGCCAATAGTTTTATTCAGCAAAATCCGATGCAATTATCTAAGCCTCTAAATAGTTTAGTTAAAGGTAATAAAAAAGCCGTTGCTCTGTTATCGGACGATCAGCTTGAAAATCTATTAAATAAAATGAGTGGTTACGTTGAAGAAGATGAAACAATCCTCTTACTTGCTCGTTATCACTATTTAAAACCTGAATTATTAAAAAAAGCTAAAACGCGTTGGCCTAAATTAAATTTAGAATTTATGACTTTTCATGCTTCAAAGGGGCAGCAAGCTGATTACGTTATCATTTTAGGTTTACAAGATGGCAAAGATGCTTTTCCTGCGCCAGCCAGAGAGTCAATTATTGAATTAGCGTTATTACCAAAAGTTGAAGATTATCCTAATGCTGAAGAAAGGCGTTTAATGTATGTCGCTTTAACTAGAGCAAAAAAACAAGTATGGCTATTATTTAATAAACAACAACCATCTTGTTTTGTCTCAGAGTTAAAATCTCAAGGTGTTCCTATACAGCGGAAACCTTAGGATTATTTTAATCTTTCTTTTAAATAACCGTCGTAATCAGGAATTTTAATTGTAGCTTCTTGTGAGAACAAAGGTGATGAAATTAAAAAATTTGCAGTTGCACGATTGGTGGCAACCGGAATGTTCCATACGGTGGCTAAGCGTAGAAGAGCTTTAACATCCGGATCGTGTGGAACGGCGTTCAATGGATCCCAAAAGAAAATCATAATATCGATTTTCTTTTCAGCGATCATTGCACCTATTTGTTGATCACCGCCCATTGGGCCACTTAGCATTTGAGTAACATGAAGGCCTGTATGGTGATTAATTAAATTTCCTGTGGTCCCTGTCGCAAATAATTTGTGTAGAGACAGTTGTTCGCGATTATTTTGAACCCATTCAAGTAATGAGCTTTTACAGTGATCATGGGCAACAAGCGCGATATTTTTTTCTTTTAAGAGCGTGCGGTCAATTTGTTCCATTTGATACCTTTAAAATAAATATAGTTATTGTTCCAGTTGTCAAAATACCTTTTTTTTATCTTACAAGCTATGAACGGATCAAGATACTATGATGTATCATAATATTTTCAATCTTCATGATGAACGGAGTATATAAATGGTGGACTCAGACATTTATGACATTTTAAGAAGTGTCAAAACAATTGCGCTTGTTGGTGCGAGTAGCAAAGAAGATCGCCCAAGCTATAAAGTCATGAAATTCTTATTGGAACAAGGTTATGACGTTATTCCTGTAAATCCTGGTATGTCTGGACAGACATTGTTAGGGCAACAATGCTATACCTCATTAAAAGATATTCCGGTTGCTATTGATATGGTTGATGTTTTTCGTCAATCTTCTGCTGCATTAGACATTGCAAAAGAAGCGATTGAGATTAATGCCAAAGTGTTATGGTTACAAATTGATGTGATTAATGAAAAAGCCAAAGAGCTAGCAGAAAAAGCTGGATTACGAGTAGTTATGGATCGTTGTCCTAAAAAAGAAATTGAAGCGCATGGTCTTCCTTGGTAATTAACCAAAATAAAATCGCCGAAAATAAATTCGGCGATATCGTGTTTATTCAGGTCACAACTTATTTAAATTATTCGATTAATTCCTTAATCGTGGAGCCTGTAATTGGCTACGAATTGATTGTGATAGCTCATCTAATGAGTCATTATCTAAATGTTCATCTGAAACTTCATAAGTTATCTGCGCTTCCGCGAGATAAGTATGAACGGGTTGTCCTTCATCATCTTCCATCACAACATGATACCAAGGTGCTGCTCGCAAGGTCACATTAGATGCAATATCATCCTCATTAGGTTGATCAAAGGAATATTCAGCATCCACATCGACAATAACCCCTAAGTAGCCGAGTAATTTATGTCTAACTTGCTGTCCTATCCCAAATTTGCTGGCGGTCATCATAGTATCACCTCCATATAGCCTTGCTTATTAGTTATATATATGAGGGCACAAAGTGAAATTTCAAGGATTTGAAAAAAATATAATCCTTTGCTTTCATAATGAATAAAGAACCTCACAAAATCAGATTATCTATTGTATAAAGAAAAGACAATAACCTGAGTAGAATTTTTATTTCAGGAACACTATCAGGAGAGTGTATGAAAATGGGACGCGAATATATTATTCAAGGGCGAGTGCAGGGCGTTGGATTTCGTTTTTTTACTTATCAATGGATGGAGAAACAACCAATAACGGGATATGTTTGGAACCGTGATGATGGCAGTGTGGGAGTAAGAGCGTTTGCGCAGGAAGATGCATTAAAAGAATTTGAAAATTGGTTAGAAGCGGGGGGACCAAAAAGTGCCAAAATTACATTTTGGTCTGCCACACCTTGTGAATATGAATCAATGGCAGATTTTTCAATCCGCCATTAGGGATAATATAGTTTTAAGGATTTTTAATTATCTTTTATTAAAAACTAATTTTTAAATACATTTAACGGGTTTAGGTAAACCCGCCAGTTTTGTGGCTTGCTTCGCTGGGCCTTTAGGAAATAAGCGATAAAGGTAACGGCTATTACCTTTTTCATCGCCATATTTTTGAGCTAAAGCTTTTACCAGCATACGAATAGCAGGGGATGTATTAAATTCTAAATAAAATTGGCGAACAAAGCGGATTATTTCCCAATGTTGTTCTGTTAGTTCAATTTCTTCTATTTTAGCTAATGTTGGAACCATATCTTCGCTCCATTCATTACTATTTTTTAGATAACCGTGACTATCTGTCTCGATTTCTTTTCCGTTAAAGACAAACATGTGCATTATGACCAATCAAAAATAATAGCGTTAATTTAGCAAAAATAAAGAAAATACCCAAGTAGAACCCATAAATCGTTGATTAATTAAGCCATTGACTTATGATGCGTTTAATTTTACAGCAAACAGTACAATAAGACCTTTACAATATAAGTCTAGATGTTTATATTGCTCCCCATTGCGGAGGGGTGGCCGAGCGGCTGAAGGCAGCGGTCTTGAAAACCGCCGATGGGAAACCATCCGAGAGTTCGAATCTCTCCTCCTCCGCCATCTCATCACTTCCTAGCGTCTCCTGAAGTCTCTTAATCCCAAGTAAATCAAGCATTCTAGTAAAATCATTATCTCTTAATGTCTCTTGCTATTTTCTAGCGTTGTAGATATTTGGAGGAAGGTTCTATGTCCATCAATATTTAATCTTCTCAATAATTAGTGCAATAAATTTATTCCCATTGAGATTTATTGAGTATCGAGTATCTCTATTTTAAAGTAGAGAGGAGTAATAAGATTTTATTTTCTCCTGTATTTATATTTTTAGATATTAATAATATAATAAAGTTTAATACAGAGAAGTTAGACTTCTCTGTATTACTTTTTATTTTTACCCAGTTTATAAAGATAGAATTCGTTCAGATATTAGCGACATTAATTTATCCGATTGAACATCGGTAATTATCATCGTATTTATACGGCATTCATTTAAATTACTATTATTTTTGGTGGATCTTGAATCATCGTGGACTGTGGCAAAACTTAAACCAAATAGTTTGCGTGATTCGTATTCAATGTCAATATGACCATTTATACCAGTGAAAATATCTGGGCGAATTAGATAACCTATTACACAAGGATCATGTAAGAAGGGGTCAAATGTGGCATATCCACGAGCCATTTTGGCTGCTGTTTTAGCAATGACATTACCTTGATCTAACGATTGGCATAAACCAGCTCGGATATCTGCTTTATGGGTAACATCCAATCCCAGCATCGTAATGTGCTCAGCTGTATCAAAGACAATATGTGCTGCATGTGGATCGACATAAAAATTGAATTCGGCTGCCGGAGTTATATTGCCATTACAAAATGCAGCTCCTCCCATTAGAACGATATCTTTCACATTATCCTTAAGCCTTGGTTCTTTGAGCATTGCCATCGCAATATTAGTCAGTGGCGCTGTCGGACAAAGGGTGACTTCTTTAGGGTTAGACATCACAGTATCAATGATAAAATCCACTGCGTGTATATCGGGATAAGTATAATTGGATTTTGGTAACGTCACACCAGCAAGGCCGTTATTACCGTGTACTTGTGTTTTACTTCCTCGACGGGCTATCAAAGGTCGTTCACATCCTCTGGCTAGAGGAATGTCGGGGCGTGACACAAACGAAAGAATGTTGCGAGCATTCTCATGAACTTTATCTAACTCAACATTTCCAGCTACTGTTGTGATCCCCAGCACTTTGATTTCTGGTGATGCCAATGCAAGTAAAATTGCAATAGCGTCATCTACACCCGGATCACAATCTATAATAATTTTAGTCATATACTTCTCCTTTGATAACTTACATAACGCATTGAACAACATACAAAACTAAAAGTAGGGTTTATAAAATAAGTGTTAGCTCACAAAAATACCGACCATCGTTGCGGATAAGCAACTCACCAATGTTGAACCCACGATCAATCGAAAACTATTAGCCGCTATCATTTTTCCATGTTCTTTGCTGATACTGGCGACACAGGCGATAATCATCCCCACTGAACCAAAATTTGCGAACGAGATCAGGAAGACAGAGATAATGGCTTCAGTTCTTGGGCTTAGATCCTCTAATTTGATATAATCAACCATTGCGACAAATTCATTTGTTAAAATTTTTGTGGCAATAATCTGCCCAAATTCAATACTGTCTTGCCATGGAACGCCAAGTACAAACGCAATTGGTGAGAAAATATAACCAAGAAGGCCTTGGAAACTAATTCCTATGATGCGTAAGAAAATATCATTCAACATGCTAATTAGAGCAATAAAACCAAGAAGCATAGGAACTATTGCTAGAATTAATTTAAAACCATCGAGCATATGTTCTGTTAGTACTTCAAAAAAACTATGATGTTCATTTTTAGGACCAGAAAAGTTGCTGGATATCTCAATAGGATCGTTAGGGTTAATAATAGAAACAATAACGAAAGTACTAAAAAAGTTTAGACACACACCAATAAAGACAAATTGAGGTGATAACATTTGAGTATAAGCACCCAGTATTGCGATATCGACAGTTGATAATGAACATGCTGCTATTGTATACATTTGTGGTTTTGTTAAATTGGGTATGTATTCTTTAATTGATACATACACGGCCATCATACCTACAACGACAGCACTAACTGCTGAAAAAGATTCAAGTTTGCCAACTTTTGCAATTTTATTAATAAGGTATCCGATGGTTATAATAATCAATCGAAGAATACCAAAATATTTTAATATCCCAATAATTGAGCAAATAAACACTAAAGGCATTAGTGCAACAATAACAAAAACAATAGGTGTTTTATTGCTTATATCTCCAAAAACAAAATCAATACCTTTATTTGCATGATGTACTAAATACTCTATACCAATATTCGTTGTATTAAGAATCGTTATTCCAATAGATGTATGCAAAAGTATGAAAGCAACGATGGCCTCTAATAATAAAAGAATAATAATGGGAAAGATTTTTCTTTTTATTTTATTAGCATTAAAGCTAATAGAAGATGCCACTATAAAAATTAAGAGAAGGCTAATAATGAAAATTAAATATTTCATAACGACCTCGGTTATATAAATTATCAACGGGGTGGGTTATTTATGCACTTCCCTTACATACGCTCTTTTTTTAGTCTGGCATCAACACTTGTTTGAGATGGCATTGATGATGCTCCTTTTTTTTCAACTGCTAATGATGCATAGGCAATGGAAAACTTAATAGCCTCATCCATATTTTTGCCTTCTATTAATTTTGCCGCCAATGCACCTGTAAATGCATCACCTGCGCCACTAGTATCAACGACAGATGCCTCCATCGCTTTGTAATACTTCATAGTGCTACCATTGAAATAAAGTGCTCCACTGTCACCAAGTGTCATCACTATTTCTTTAACACCTAAGTTATGTATTGCTTTTATGGCTTCCTGTGCTGAAATAACGCTATCAATTTTAATATTTGATATTAATTCTGCTTCTGTTCCATTCGGTACTAATAAATCAACTGAAGGCAAATGTGAGACAATTTGATCTGAATAAGGCGCAGGATTGAGAATGACATAACATCCCGATTTTTTTGCTATTTCAATAGCAAATTTGGTCGCTTCTATATTGTTTTCTAATTGGGTAAGAAAAATCTTTGCCGATTGTAGATTATTAATATCTGAAAGAATTTCAGCTTTAGAGATAGTTGCATTAGCGCCGAGATCAATAACAATGCTATTGTTTCCCGTGGCATTCTCAACCATAACTAATGCATTTCCTGTCTTTGAATTGGTATCCTTAATTAATGTATATGAACTTATTTTTGTTGTACTGAAATATTTTTCTGCGGTCGTGCCAAATGAATCATCGCCTACTTTAGCGAAAAAATGTACATGATCATTTAATTCTGCCGCCGCGACCGCCTGGTTAGCTCCTTTTCCACCAGGGTAAAAATTTGTAGAGATTGCTTTGATTGTTTCTCCTATAAAAGGAAATCTTTCAACTTCTGTTACAACATCTAAATTGAAAGATCCCAAAATATATAATGAGCACTTATCTGCATTTTTTTTATCTCTATTTTGTTCTTCACGATCAATTTGAAGTACTCTAGTTTCATCAATAGTTCTATTTATTATTGGTTCTAATTCAATTTTTTGTAATCTGACACCACCATGAAATTTAGTTGCTATACCTAATAACTGCAATTCGTCTATATATCTTCTTACTGTTCTTTCTGATACATGAAGTAGAGCACTGAGCTCTTTTACGTAGATGGAATTATCTTTAACTAATTTTTTTCTGATAAATGCAATACTGCTCTTTTTTTTCATATCACCTCTTGTTTGTTAAAAAATGTTTTATCATTTGTTAAGATAATAGTGGTTAATAAAGTTTATTCTGCCTGGATAGTCACGTTTTTTGCTCGTAATTGGACAATTATCTGTCCGTTTATATAAATTTTAAGAAAAATATGTGGTGATCGCAGTTTACTTGTATTGGATGACTATCTGAGGTGGTAATGAAATTATTGAAGATTATTTACTTATTTTTGACTTTCGATAGCATTGAAATGCTTGAATATCTAGAGAGTATATAGGGGGATTGATCGTTTTTAGTACCCACTAAACGTAAAAAATGACCAATTGAGTGCTATTACTGTGTACGAGTATCTCAACTTTTGCTTTCTTTCATACAGGGAAAGCAAAATATAAGGAATTAAAACGAGGATAGGTTCGATAATATATCTTCCGCCTAGAGGAAGTTGGTCAAGTTGTTTTATATCACCATCACCTAACATCCATTCGTAATTTAAGCTTGAAAGTATCCGGATCAGAATTAATAAAAAGATAAAATAAAGAAAGAAAAATATCTTTAATAGCATTTTCATATAAACATAAGTTCAATCAAAGCAATTGGCTGAGTAAAATAAAAATAAGGAAAATATCAGCGATAATAAGTAATACACAAATAGGTGCTCTTGCTAAAAGGTATGGAAGAAAGGAGAGCGTTATTAATACATTGATAAATTGGATACAACTCATGGTATCTGTAAGTCAACGTACTTTAGAAAACCTATTTTCTGGTGAATTACGTATTAAATAAATTAGAAAAATAACAAGAAATAAAAATAAATTACAGCCTGTTGAGAGAATTAAAATATTAATAGACAAAACATAATATAAAAATAAGAAAATGCTCACTTGATTATTTAATAATAAATAATTATAAGTAATTTTTTATTTTACTAGCGAGTAATCACGGTATTAAAAATGAATGAAATGGTAAAGCTAATTTCATTTTTATATATGATAAAATTCTATAATATAAAAGAAAGCACTTAATAATGTTTTATTAAGTGCTTAAGATAGTTGTTATTAGTTACGTGCGATAATAGGCTTTTCTTTGCGATTAAACCAACTTTCACGTAATTTATCGTAGCTAAGATTAAATGCATAAGTATAAAAAAGGAAAAAGACAAAGAAGCCAATTTCTAATAAGAATGCATTCCATAATGACATATCTAATAAAAGTGCCAATATCGGTAATCCTATGATCACAAAGCTAAACTCAAAACCAATTGCATGTATAATACGTATTTTTGTTGGTCTTGAGCCTTTTGACAAAGGCCAATAGTGATCAAAAATCATGTTATAAAAAAGATTTAGCAACATAGCTAATGTTGATAAGACAATAGCGACTGTACCCATCTGAAAAATTGAGCGCTCCAAAAGCCATGCACTAAGCGGTGCCGTTATGGCAATAGCAATCGCTTCAAATGAAACAGCGTGAAAAACGCGCTCAGTAAATGTTTTTTGATATTGGCTCATATCTCACCTCAAATTAATTGGTTAACAAAAAACGAGTGCAATTATTGGTGATATTTTGTATATATACAAAATAGGAGCCATCGGAAAAATCGATACCATAATGAATTATTCTATAGAAACTTTGCGTACATTTGTTGAAGCTGCTTCATTAAAATCATTTTCTGCAACAGCAAGGAAATTAAATAAAAGTCAATCTACTGTGAGTAGCACGATTGCCGGATTCGAAGATGATATGGGCTTTGAGCTATTTGAGCGAAAAGGGCGAGAATCAACGCTGACTTTTGCAGGACAAAAAGTGTTGAGCTTGGTTGAGGACATATTAGCTGCTGATGAACGATTACAAGCATTAAGAATAGACCTCTCTTCAGAAATGGAGCCTCGTTTAAGTTGTGTATTTTCTGATATGTACCAGCCCCCTTATTCTGAACAGCTTTTAAAAATTCTGGATACAGAATTTCCACATCTTGAATTTGAGTTTCTTGTTGCTGAGAATGATGATGTGATTAATATGTTACAAAATAATCAGGCGCATATTGGTATGATGGAATCGCGAATAGAATATCCTGCTGATATTGCTTTTGCTCGTTTGCCTGTGAGTGGCAAGTTAGGATTATATGCACATAAAACACATCCACTGGTGAAAGAAAAGAAAATTAACTATCAACACTTAACAATGCATCGTCAATTAAGGCTAAGTAGCCGTGCTCAATTCGCGATTAATAGTGAAAAGAACTGGCTAGCACCTAATTATTTATTGTTACTTGAAATGGCAGAGCAAGAAATGGGATGGGCGATATTACCTACATGGTTAGTCGAGCAATTTGGACATAATTTGTTAGTCAGTCTGAATTATGATCAATTCCCTAAGAAAATAGATATTGATCTAGTATGGTCGAGAAGTAATCCCCCCGGAAAAGCAGGATATTGGATGATAGATAGACTTTTGAAAAATGATCTTAAATTTTCTCTCTAGGCATCAATCACCTTCATTATTAATAGATATAGTGAAGGTGATGTGTTTTTTCTGGTATCAGATCACCAGCCACAAACATTTGTTTCTTCGTCCATATCATAACCACGTACGATATTAATAAGATCTTTCACCATTAAGCTGGACATATCTGCGTCTAATAAATCAGCTAAAATACAGTCTTTATCAACAGAAACACCATTATTTTTGTTTGTTAAGACTAAGGTGAGTTCTTGTGGATCACTATTTACCTTATTTTTTAGCTCATTAACTAAAAGTAGTACTTCTTTAGTGGCAATTTCTGGAATATATAAAATTTTAGGATTTAGAAATACTTTTTGAGATTTTTCTTGTCCATTGGTATTAATCAATTCTAATAAATAGCCTTTATTTTCATTTTCCATATTATTCTTTTAACCTTCGGCAAGTATTTTAGGGTCGACATAAAAATCGACATTAAAAACAGTATCTTCAGTTTTTGCTTCTATTTTGTGCCATGTTTCTGGTGGGAATACACCAAATTCACCTGCATTAATTACTAATGTTTCTGTTGGCTCTGGGCTAAATTCATCTGCATATGCGTAATAAACAATCATTCCTTGCATAACTGAGAGCTTAGGGTAAACCCCTTGACGCGTTCCTTTGTCTAAATGTCTTTCCCAAATAGATTTAGGTGCAGTGTCTTTAGTCCAAAGTGGCGTTGATCGTATATGGACATAGTGAGTGGGAATAATAATTCGTTCCATTTTACCTCCCTAAAAAATGAAGAGATCAATCTTTCTTTTTATCTTAGTTAAGAAGAAAAATTATCACATAATAATGTAATAAGTTATTGTGCTGTTGGATAAAATCTACCTCTTATAATAATGTATTTCAAATGCAATTTTATAGAAAAAAGTGACAATTATAGCTCTGGATCTATTAATATCTTGTTTTACTTAACTAAATTATTTTTTAAAAATTAAATTATTTTTTGTTTAGAGGTCATTTTTTAATCGCCTATTGGTGCTATTATAGGATTTTTACTCATCAATATAATTTCTTTGTTCTATAATTAATCAAGTTTAAGGTATTAATATTTAATTCATTATTTAACATAATTGAGATATCACGATGGAATTAAAGGATTACTACGCCATAATGGGTGTTAAACCTACAGATGATACTAAAACGATTAAAACGGCATATCGCCGTTTAGCCAAAAAATATCATCCTGATGTCAGTAAAGAGCCGAATGCTGAAGAGCGTTTTAAAGAAATTGCTCAAGCATGGGAAATATTAGGGGATGAACAACGAAGAGCGGAATATGATGAACTTTGGGCACATCGTAATGATCCTAAGTTTAAGCAATTTACACAACAACATTCGAATACAAATCAAGAAACTTTTAGCCAAGAAGATTTTGATGATATTTATGCTTCATTCTTCGGTCAACGTTCTCCATTTGAAGAGCGCAGAGCTCATCAGTCTTTTAAACAACGAGGACATGATTTAGAAATAGAATTAGCTATCTTTTTAGAAGAGTCGCAAGAAGAACATAAACGCACAATTAGCTATCATTTACCGGTTTATAATGTTTTTGGGATCGTAGAAAAAGAAATACCTAAAACATTAAATATTAAAATTCCTGCGGGTGTTATTGATGGGCAACGAATTCGTTTAAAAGGTCAGGGAACTCGAGGTGAAAATGGCGGAGAGAATGGTGATTTATGGCTAACAATTCGTATTGCTCCTCATCCTCTGTTTGATATCAAAGGCCATGATTTAGAAATAGTCGTTCCGGTTGCTCCTTGGGAAGCGGCATTAGGTACAAAAATTCCTATACCTACAATAAAAGAGAAAATATTGTTAACTATTCCAGCGGGAAGTCAAGCAGGGCAAAAATTACGTATTAAAGGAAAAGGATTGGTTAGCAAAAAAGTGAGTGGTGATTTATATGCAATTTTAAAAATTGTGATGCCACCTAAACCAGATGAAAAAACACGCGAATTATGGCAACAAATTGCAGATATTCAGACCGATTATAATCCACGTAAAGATTGGGAGAATAAATAATGGGTCAATTAACAACAACCGTATTTACTGTTACTGAGTTTTGTCATCATACCGGGATCTCAAATGACGAACTTAACGAATTTGTCTCTCTTGGCATGATCGAGCCATTAGAAATTGAAACCCAAGAGTGGTATTTTGATGATCATGCACTTGTGATAACGCATCGTGCATTAAAACTTCATAAAGAACTCGCATTAGATTGGCATGGGATTGCTATAGCGCTGACATTATTAGATGAAAATGAGCAGCTAAAACAAGAAAATAAACAATTACGCCAGCAACTAATGCGATTTATTGATGAATCGTGATTAATAAAATAGCTACTAAATGTGTAAATGACTTTAGTGGCTATTTTTATCTCTTAATTTATTTTTCTTGTATTTCCATACGCATTATTCATTGATTTTACTCATTATTTTCTATTTCTATCTGAATGCTATTATATAATCGCCATGCTTTAAAAATGAGCAAAATGGCGATGAGATCACATTCATATATATAACCATTAAGTTATGATTATTATAATTTATTAATTATACTCTATTGGTTATTAATAGAGGCTTACTTTTTATAAGGGAAAATAATGAAGCCGATCCAAGTAAATAAGTTAATAGAATGGCGTAGGGCTTTTCACCAGTTTCCAGAAATTGGTTGGGCCGAGTTTGTAACTACGGGAACGATAATAACGTTATTGCGTGATATGGATATTGAAGTCAAAGCTGGGCCACATATTCTTTGTCGGGAAAGTATTTTAGGGCGAGATGAAGAATTAGTTAAAGAAGCAATCAAAATAGCAAAAGAAAAAGAAATCAGCACTGAGCTATTAACTGAAATGGATGGTCTGACAGGATGCATGGCTATTATTGATACAGAAATTCCTGGTCCTACATTTGCCTTTCGTTTTGATATTGATTGTGTTTATGTCCAAGAATCAAATGACGAAAATCATCTACCTAATAAACAGGGGTTCGCCTCATGCCGTTCTGGGTTAATGCATGCTTGTGGTCATGATGGGCATACTGCGATAGGGCTTGGTTTAGCGCATTGGTTAAAACAAAATATTCACGTTTTACGTGGAAAATATAAATTAATATTTCAACCCGCAGAAGAAGGAGTAAGAGGCGCAAGAGCAATAAGTGACAGTGGGATCTTAGATGATACTGATTATTTTATGGGAATGCATATTGGATGTAATTTAAAAAAAGGTGAAGTTGCACTCGATCCTTTTGATTTTCTTTGTACAACTAAATTAGATATTTTTTTAAAAGGAAAAGTCGCTAATGCTACGGATGAGCCAGAAAAAGGCACTAATGCATTAGTGGGAGCTTGTTTTTTAGCTAATGAAATATTAGCAACACCAAGACACGGCAAAGGAATGACGAGAGTAAATGTTGGAACCTTAATTGCAGGTGAAAATCGTAGCCTTATTCCTAGTTCTGCGAAGATGCAACTGGAAGTCCGTGGACAAGATGCTGAAATAACAAAATATTTATTTGATAATATAAAAAAATATACTGCTGGTATTGCATCTGCTTATCATTTAGAAACAAAAATAGAAGTTACTGGTGAAGCGACAAATTTTAGAAATGATCCTGAAATGATAAACCTCATGCAAGCTATTATCGATACACATCCAGAATTACTAAATGTCACATTACCTTTGGGCGGGAGTGAAGATGTTTCACTGATGGTAAGACGAGTACAAGAGCAAGGCGGGAAAGCGATATTCTTTTTAGTGGGAGCAGACCAAAGTGACGGGCATCATAAAGAAAAATTTGATATTGATGAAGAAGCGCTTTCCATCGGTTTAACGCTTTTTACTGAAGGTATTTTATCTATTCTTAATATACCTAATTAATAGGAAGGTCTCTTCTATTTACTAATGTTAAATAGAAAGAGACCATTACTCACTATTTAATGGGAGTTGAAAGTAACGAGGTTTTTGGTTGATGCTCTTTGATGAACTCAATATAGAGTTGAGTTTCATGCTCAATTTTTTTCGATGTAAAGAAACAGATATTACTCATAATTGTTGGTGTAAATTCTCTATAAATAACACCTTCTGTTTCAATAATAGGAAATGAATTAATTAAACTTATTCCTAAACCATTTTTTACAAATGTCATTGCTGTTTCTTGATCAGAGACTTCAGCAATAATGTTAGGTCTAGATTTTGATTTATGGAGCACTCTGTCAATAACAGTACGGCCAATATTGCTTTTTACTAATGCAATAAAAGATTGCTCATGTAAATCATCAGATGTGATCGTTTTTTTTGTACATAGATCATGCATTTTAGGAATTGCGCAAATAATTTGAGTTTCTCTCATTGGTATTTGTGTCAAATTATAATTGCTATTGATCGTCATATTATCAGTAATGGCGATATCAGCTTGCTCTTTTGCTATTAAAGATAGTAGTTGTTCACTCCTTGATATTTCTAAATGAACATTAATTTGGTATTTTTTGATAAAAAGAGCCGTGACTTGATTTATAAATCCATAGGCTAACGTTGGAGGAACTAAAATACGTAAGCTTCGTTTTTTTTCTTGACGATGGAAATGACTTAATCGGTTGAAAGAGTCCGCTATATTGGTGATTTCTTCGTAAAGCAACAATGCATCAGAGTTAGGCACGAGCTTGTTATTTTCACGAATGAATAATTTTTTACCACAACGCTTTTCTATCTGATTTAATGTTTGACTTACTGCGGGTTGAGATATGCCAAGTCGCTCTGCGGCATTAGTTACACTCCCATGATCGATCACAGTTTGTATAATTTCAAGATCGCGTAACGTAGCCCATCCTCCTGACCAAGAGGTTCTTTTTATATCCATTGCCATTGTGTTTTTACTTTTGTCTGTTTATCTTATATACGATTATAGCGTTAATAAGATAATTATTAAATAATAGTTATGAGGAAAAAAATTAATGTTTTTTTATTAACACTGATCATTATCAGATTTAATGTATTGTTGTTATATTTAATATTAAGAATGTTTTTTATAAAAAATGAGTATTTAGATTACATTTATAAAAACACTTAATAACAAGTGCATTGTTTTATTTATATTTAAAATATATCTTTTAATAAATCCTATTGATATTAATATGATGCATTTAGTTAATATTTTTATTTCAAAATATAATGTCCATTGAGATATAAATCACGGTAATGAACACTTTCTCATTGTTAATATTCCAATTTGGGTTATCTATCTAGATTTTTATTTTTTTAAATATTTAATTGATAAACAAATTATAAATAACAAGCAAATGAGGATTTTTATGTCTTTACTCAAAAAAAGTATTATTGCCTTATCTATTAACCTTGCATTGGTTTCTTCTGTTTTGGCCTGCACCACTTTGTTAGCTGGAAGTGAAGCAACAAATGATGGTTCTTTGATTATCGCTCGTAGTGCAGATAGTGATGCATTAAAAGCACAACATTTTGTTATTCATCCAGCTAAATCAAATCAAACAGGAAATTACAGTACAAAAGAACACAATGGCGCTAATAATTTTACTTATCCATTACCAGAAAATGCATTACGTTATACCACTGTTCCTAATTGGAAAACACAGCTACACGGTGCAACAGGATTTAATGAGTTAGGAGTTGGTGTTAGCGGTACAGAATCGATTTTTGCTTCACCTAAAGCACTTTCTTTTGATCCCTATGTTGAAGACACAGGGATAACGGAAGATGATATTCCGGACGTGCTTCTTTCAAGAGCGAAAACAGCTCGTGAAGCGATTGAAGTACTAGGTAGCATTATTGAAACACAAGGTGCTGGTGAAGGGTTTGGTGTTGCCGTTGTTGATAAAAACGAACTTTGGTATTTAGAAACAGGAACCGGACATCATTGGATTGCACAAAAGTTACCTAAAGATAAATATTTTGCGACAGGTAACCAAGGCAGGTTACAAACTTATGATATTAACAGTAAGGATGTTTTAGGCTCTAAAAATTTAGTGGAGTTTGCGGTTGAAAAAGGACTTTATAATCCTGAAAAAGAGGGGACATTTAATTTTTCTAAAGCGTATACCCGTGATGATGAACGGGATCGCACCTATAACGATCCACGGGTTTGGATCATTCAGCAACAATTTAATCCATCATTAAAACAAGCTGTGGATGATGGACGTAATTTCGCCCCTTTATTAACGCCAGAAAAAAAAGTTTCTATTGAAGAAGCTAAAGCTATGCTACGTAACCACTTTGAAGGAACAGAACACGACCCTTATACCAATGGATTAAATGGTCAAGAGCCATGGCGCCCAATTAGTGTATTTAGAACTTACGAGGCACATGTTATGCAAGTCCGCCCTGAGCTTCCTCAAGAAATAGGTGAAGTCACTTATGTAGGGTTGGGTATGGCAGATCTAACTGCATTTGTTCCGTATTACAGTGGATTAAAAGCTTACCCACAACATTATGGCATAGGTACAAATAAAGCGGACAATGATTCTATTTATTGGAAATATCGTAAATTACAAACATTAGTAATGACAGACTATCCAAAGCTTGCGCCAATAGTGAAAAAAGCTTACCAAGAGTGGGAGGAAAAAACAGCATTAGAGCAAAAAGAAATGGAAGCCAAATATCTTGCTATGATTAAAACGGATAAAATGAGTGCGGATAAAATGCTTAATGAATTTAATTTAGGCGTGATGGCGAGTGCTGAAAAATTAACCGAAAATTTAACAAATGAACTATTTACGCTAAAAACAAAAGATATTCAAGATAATATTTTCTTTGCTAATAAGTCTAAAAAAGACTAATAGAAAAATGTTGTTCTAAATACAATATACACGAAAGATCCCAATTTTTTTGGGATCTTTTTCAATGAAAGATTATTAAATGACAGGGATATAGTAGCTAATTTTTTTTAAATATTTCTCGCTTTGATTAAGTAATTTATCGTAACTTACAGATTCTTTTAATGTATATTGTTCAATATCCGGGCCAGGCCTACGCAGTAAATTCATTTTGGGCAATACTTTTGTATATACTGTATAAATAATGTCATCATAACCCGTTAATGAATCTAAAATATCATCCATATCAAAAGTAATAGCCAAGTAATTACCACTAGGTAATTCTAATTGTGACATTGCTGAGATATTGGATGCCGTTGATAGTTTTTCTTTATCAACAGCCGTGCTGTAAATGTACATTGTATCTTCTAATGTACTCGCAGATGCTCTATGTGTTGCATATAATTCAGTGGGTACTGTGTGTATATCTTTCAAAAATTTACGCCAAAATTCCTTTCTGAATTTTTTCTTGTCTGAATTCCACGTTGAAATGGGTTTGTTATACTGATGAGACATACTCGCTAATTTTAGAGAAGGGAAGGTAACAATTTCATAATTAGCGTTAAGTTCAACAGTTTCAAGTGCTGGAAAAATAAGCTCGCTAATATCCCAACCTGTTTTTTTTCTGTATTCGGAAGGCGTGATATTAAACTGTTTTTTAAATGCTCGACAAAATGTTTGCTGAGAGTCAAATCGATATTTCAACGAAATATCTAATAGGCTACAACGCGTTATTCGTAAGGCGTAAGCACCGCAGGATAAACGTCGGGCGAGTATGTATTTTCCTAAAGATATTCCTGTATATGCTTTAAACAAACGCTGAAAATGCCACTTTGTATAGCCTGATTTTTCAGCAATAATATCTAATGATAAGCGTGAATCAAGATTTTGCTCGATCCAAACAATGATATCTTTAACTACATTCTCTTGAAGCATGAATATTCCTACTATTTTTCTCTATCGATATTTTTCAATTAGATCGACTTAATTTATTGAACTACAATAAATTTATAGGTGCTAGGATAATAGCATATCGTATAGCGATAGTGACATTGAATAAAGTAAAATAGGCTGATATTAATGTAAAGTTATGTATTCCAATTTATTTGAATAAAAATGGGGTTTAAATAAAAAATGACCATTGAAATCATTAATCAATGATTGATAATTTTTATTGGGATTAAGGTTTTATTCAAATAAGATTGAATCTTTTTAATAAAATGAGGAGGTATCCTATTTCTTCTTTAAAATAAAAGGTCTATCTTTATTATATTAGTAAACTCAATTGGTTATTTTAGGAGATATAAATGAATAAGTTATTTTCTATTTCTGCTATTGCTTTAGTGTCTTCGTTAATAACAGCTCCTGCTTTAGCAGTTAAAACGGATACTTATAATTGTGAAGGTCAGAAGATTAGAGTTTCTTTCCCTAATGAACAGCTTGCTGTTATGTACTATAGTGATGAAATTATTGTGCTAAAAGAAGCTGTTGCAGCAAGCGGTGCTCGTTATGTTGGCGAGAATTTTCAAATATGGGGAAAAGGAAAAGATGAATTTAACCTCGCTACCATTTCAGAAGATGATGCAGTTAATGGACGTGTTGCTGAAGATAAAGGTCGCACATGTGAATTAGTAAAATAACGTAGTTATCGTAATAATATTTAAAAATTAGAAAATAAAAGAGGGGATTTATTTCTCCTTTTTTATTTTAAGAAAAAGAATAAGTAAATATAATAAAAAAAGAGAAAAAGATTTCTGTATAATGGTTTAAAGTACGTTTATATTAAAAATAAATACCATATAAAATTAGATGAGTTATAAATAGAGTCATATTATGATGGCTAAATATTTTGTTATAACGGTTAAATACATATCTCCGCTCATTACTAATAAAAAGTAGAATATGTGGCTATTCTTTTAGAAAATATGACGGCTAATAAGAATTAAGTAAGTGTTGGTTATATTAAAGTAATGGCTGTTTTAAATGATTATTGTCGATAAAAGAACAGTGAAAATTTAATGTTCAAAGCGAATGATGTTACTTAATCTTGTTATCAATGTGGGGTGCTTTCTACATCAAAAAAAGGATCACCTGTATATTTTAATGGAATAAATGGGCAAGAAAACACATTAAATTGAACCATAGTGTTTACAAAAAAACTGAAGGTAATAGCGAAGTTATCATAACTTTTAGTCCATAAAAATAGATTTAATCGCATCGCTATATTGTGATTTTCATTGTAGTGAACAGTGATAATAGATACTTAACGAATAGGCATAATTTAGTTATAGTGTCTAAAAGCAACATCAAAAACTAGACGTTTTTATTTTTAATACTACTAACAATATTTATCGTGAGTTTATATGAAATCTTGTCCTTAGCTAGTCTCATATTAGTTTTAAAAAACTAAACTTAGAAAAAGACACATCGCTATTTAGTATGATGAGTGTCATGTCATCAAAAAATTAATAAAAGACAAAATCTAATGAAAGTTAAAAACTCAAGAAAATATAATGTATTATTGCCTGATAATAGAATTTTAACGTGGTATGAATCTGGCCCAGAACAAGGTAAACCTGTGTTATTTTGTACGGGGGCGGGTATGAGTGGTGTATTAGGTGTGGATGTCGAATGCCTAAATAAGCTTAATATCCGATTAATTACCCCAACTCGCCCTGGATTAGGTGATTCAACGTTTGATCCTCATAAAACGTTAAAATCTTTTTCTCAAGATATTTTATTTTTATTTGAACATCTTAATCTCAAAAATCTTAATGTAGTTGGATTTTCTCAAGGGGCTGTATTTGCTATGGCACTTTGTGTTTATTGCCATGTTGATAAATTAGTCATTGTCGCAGGACAAGATCAATTTGATTATCCTGATACTCGAAATCAGCTCACAGAAGACGTTGTTAATATGCAACAACAGGCTGTGAATGCACCCGATGCATTAGCCGATTGGATTAAGAAAAATATATCGGCAAATTGGTTGATGAACTTTATTCTAAATTACAGTGCAGCTGTTGATTTAGCTGTCTATCAATCAGCGAATTTTCTTCCTGTTTATCAAGAATGTATGACAGAAGCTTTTAAACAAGGAAACGAAGGATATACTCAAGATCTGCTTATCGCTATGCAGCCATGGGGCTTTTCACCTGAAGATATCAGAACGCCAACCACATTATGGTATGGTATGAAAGATACGAGTACCGTTCATTCTCCTGATTTTGGGACATTATTGCTTCAACGTTTTCCTAATGCACAACGATATTTATGGCCAGAAGAAGGGGGGGCACTTCTGTGGACAAAAACGGAAGATATTTTCTTCGGATTAGTTGATTAAAACGAAGTACTACATTATTGATAGAGTAGATACTGTTTATTTAAAAAATAACAGTATCTGCTGTTTTAAAGTATATTTTGTCGATTTATTTCAATTTTATTAAATAATTTATATTTAAATAAGGTTTTTGGTTGAATGGATAATTATTCTTATATTATAAATTTGTTTCAAGTTAGTGTTTTAACATTTTTTTTTAAATAAATTTGAAAATAATTTGCTATAAACTGAATTATATGACTTAATAGCGCCACTGGTTTGGAAGTACAGACCTATTTATGTTAGTGCAGTTTTAAGTAGTTCACCGTTTAGCGTTATCCCTGATACCTCTTCGTTGCGAATTCCTTCAAATAGTGACCATAAGTAAAAATCCGAAATCAAACCGCAAACACTGCCTTATGGCAAAATAATTAATTAAAGGAAATCTTATGTCTAATACAATGACTGGTACAGTAAAATGGTTTAACGATGATAAAGGCTTCGGTTTTATCACTCCTAAAGACGGTAGCAAAGACGTATTCGTACACTTTTCAGCGATCCAAAGTGAAAGCTTCAAGTCACTGAAAGAAGGCCAAGAAGTTTCATTTTCTATTGAAAATGGCGCTAAAGGCCCTGCAGCAGCGAACGTAATCGCTCTGTAATATTGAGTCATTATTACGGTACATATTGCTTAACGCAGTATCAGTACTGGAAAGACCAATACAAAAACCTCACTTTGGTGAGGTTTTTTTGTATTAATGAAAGGTATTATTCGTTTTAGTATTTATCTGATAATGTTGATTAAAATAATATTATTAAAGTTATGTAAATATTTAGAATAAATAATTTTAATTATTAAACAAAAATTCTTTAATAATTTACTTTATTAGCAAAAAAAATAATTTAAATAATAATAAAAATCTTATAATGCTGAAATAAAGATAGCAAGATATTGCTTTCTCAATGAAAAGAAAGAAGAAATTTTCATTAGAATAGAAAGATATCAGATAAATCATAAAAAATAATTTAAAGAACAAAAAATAAAATTAATATTTAATGACTTATCTTAAAAAAATGCTGTCTAATTCAATGTGGCTTAAATGCTTTTAGTTCTCAAAGGATAAACTAGTGTACGCTAAAAATTTTTTTTCATTGCATCTATTACACCCAAAGTATTTTTTAACTTGGTTTGGTGTTTTTATTCTTTTTCTATTAGTTCAATTACCTTATTCATGGTTACTTTTCTTGGGTAAACGTTTAGGGTTATTATCTCGTTTTTTTGTAAAAAGAAGAGTTTCTATAATAAAGAGAAATTTAGAGTTATGTTTTCCTGATAAAAATCAACATGAAATAAATAAACTTGTCATGGATAACTTATCTTCACTTGGTGTTGCATTATTTGAAACAGGAATGGCTTGGTTTTGGAGTGATCGTCGATTAAAAAATCTCTTTGAAGTACAAGGTATATCCAATTTTACAGATGCTAATGAGAAAAACGCAGGTATTTTATTAATCGGCATACATTCTATGTCGTTAGAATTGGGTGGACGTATTATGGGGCTTTGCTTCCCAGTTAATGCAATGTATAGGCCACATAATAATAAGGCGATGGAGTACATTCAAACTAAAGCGAGATGTCGCTCTGATAAGGGGATGATTGATCGACGTAATTTAAAATTTATGGTTATGGAGTTAAAAAAAGGAAAAGCAATTTGGTTTGCTCCTGACCAGGATTTCGGTTTGAAAGGAACCACTTTTTCACCTTTCTTTTGTGTCGAAAAAACATCAACCTCAAAAGGAGTCGCAATATTAGCCAAATTGTCAGGAGCGCCTTCTTTGACTGTCACGTTAGTTAGAAATGAAAATAAGACAGGTAAGCAATATAGTTTGATTATTGGCAAAGAACTGACTGATTATCCTAGCGAGAACATTCAAAATGATACAGATAGAATGAATAAGTTGATTGAAACAGAAATCATGAGGGCGCCAGAACAATATTTATGGGCTCATAGACGATTTAAAACCCGACCTTCAGGTGAAGCGAGTTTTTACCATTAAGGCTATTTCTGTAGGCAAACAAAAAAAAGACCAACACATTATGTGTTGGTCACAGTAAATACTGGAAGCAATGTGAGCAATGTCGTTGCAAAAAGTTGAGTGAAATACTCAACTATTTACAATCTAAAAGATAATCATTATCAATTACATTGTCAACCCTTACGTTTATATGGATTAAGAAAATGTTGAAATGAGAAATGAAAAAAGGAAAGAATGGCAAGGAAAAAAGAACAGAGCCAGCAGATATAAATCAATTATACCTGCTTAATATATTATGATCATAGTAGAAATATACCATTTATATAAATATAGTAATAAATACTATTGTTCAAAAAAATATATACTCATTATTTACTATTATTTCTAAAATGTTTAGAGATTAATGTTTATAAAATATAGAGTTATAAAAGCCGTTAATCTTAATTATATAATATATCCATTATTGCTAAATTATCCCTAATCCGATTTATCTTCATTGAACCTTTATTTTCACCTAATTTGGTATTAAATATTTCATTAAGTTCAATTTAATGTTCTACTTCTTCCATTTCAACACTATTCCAGCAATTTGTTTTAAAAATATATTCAACCGAGTTAATTATACAATTAGCTTCTACTTAAATATTTATGAATGATTTTTTGAGAGGGTTAATAATAGAACAATAATTGACATTAGAAGCAGTTTATCTAATTTATTGAATTATATTGGTTTGATAAGTTTAAACTTGTTTTTATTAACAAGTTAATCTTATTTTACATTAGTCATATTACTTAATTTTTCAATGATACATTTTGTTGTTAAAATAAAAAATTAATAAATTAAGCTATTTCAGGATGACAAGAAATTTATCAATATATTTTGATGAAATCGCTTCCAAAGAAAAAATACATCTTTATTCGACATCTTTTTAATTTAATGGAGTGTTGATATATTAAATAATCACTTTATCATCAATAGAATAAATCATTAAAGTAAGAGAGTAGAATGTTTATGCAGAGTTATCATTCACTATCAGCCCAAGTTTACCAAATAGATAAACCTATAGGGTGTAGTTTCGGCGATGTAGAATACTATCAAGAACGTCTTAAAGGTGTTAATGGTAAGATCCTAGAGCCTGCGGTAGGAACTGGGAGAATCTTGATCCCTTTATTGAAAGCTGGGTTTAATATAGAAGGATTTGATCTCTCAGATGAGATGCTCTCTTTCTGCATGGAAAATCTAAAAAGTAATGGGTTTTCTCAAGATAAAGTTACTAAAGATAATTTGATGACATTTCATGTTGAGACACCTGTTGACGCAATAATTATTCCAACAGGGACTTTCTTATTGTTAAATAGTGAAGATAAAGCACTACAAGCCCTTCGACAATGTTATAACGCATTGAATTCTGGCGGACGTTTACTTATTGATATTAGTTTGGCACATACTTTTGCTAAAGGTCAAAGTTCTAGCCGACAATTTGAAACGTCTGAAGGGGATTTAATTACTTTACAGATAGTGAATGCCGAAATAGATTACATTAATCAACTAACAGTATCACACCACCGTTATGATAAATGGAGAAATGGCAAAATAATTGAAAGTGAATGGGAAGTGTTCACATTGAAATGGTTTGGTGTGTATGAGTTTAAACGCATACTTAAATCTATTGGTTTTGGTAAAATAACAATCTCTGGTGATTATCAGTATTTATGTGAACCGAATAACGAAACAGAAGTTATTACATTTGAAGCTTATAAATAGACATTGAGTAGAGTTTTGACAACAAGGCCATAAAATTAATGGCCTTTTTTAATTTATATTTTTTATATTGTTGTTATTTTTCAATATGATAAGGTGTTATCTTTGCTATAAGAAAAGAAAGTCAGAGCATGTTTAGTTTGAAAGAAACGGTATCAGGATTAAAGTGTATTATTGAGATAAAAAAAATCCCCGCACTAGGCGGGGAAAATTAAATATCTATCAGTGATGAAATACTAAAACTATAGTAAGGGAAAAAGAGATATCAATCTGTAACAAACTTTAAAAAAATAATAAAGATAAGCAAAAAGTGGAGTAATTCTCTAAAGAGAAAATAATCATTTGAGTTCTTATAATGTCTTGTTTTACCTTGATTTTAAATTTTTAAATTTAGTCATATGAAGAAAACTAATACACATTTAACTATAAAGATTATATACATTTAGTTGAATGTTCTAATAATTATTCCGTTTATTAAAATAACAATATACGTATTTACTATTAGATTAAAATTAAACAATAATTATGACTTATTTAGAATCAATGAGAGTTCGTAGTCTAGCTACTCGCTATCTCAGCTTTATATTAATTTTATTATCCTTTATATATACGCAATATAAAAATAGAGTATTATCACGTAATTGATTGTTTATTCTATTGAATGTAGTTGCCAAAATTTTTTTAGGTTGAATAGAAATTTTATAACAGCTAAAAAAAGACCAACGCTAGGAGAGTTGGTCAATAAATACTAGAAGCAATGTGAGCAATGTCATTGTGAAAAACTAAGTAAAGAACTCAATTATCCACAAGTTAAAAGATAATCATTATCATTTAATATGTCAACCACACTAAGATTGTGGTCATTATTTATTCACACTAAATGTCAACAAAATAACCTACCTGATAGAAACCAATGTGGGTAATTTATCAATAATAACAATAAGATCACTTTTTTCTAATTTGGTATTTATGGTATTTTCAACGCTTTTCATTTTTTTTATTTTATTGATTAAATCCTTAACGTGTCGAGAGCGTAAATGTATAGTTTTCTGAACCATGGGTTTTCTCCTTACCTTTGATGATTTTTGTAATCATAGTAATGATAAACAAATGAAAATGATAATCAATAGTATTTGTGATTTATAGAGTAAAATTAGAGATAAATTCTTAGTAATGACTATAACAGTCTCTTATTCATACTTTATGTGTAGATTTTTTTATCTCTGTTTTATTAAAAAAATGATAATATAAACGATAAAGATCTTTAATTAGGAATTGACGCTATGGCATATGATTTAACAAAAAGATTAGTCATAGGGCTATCCTCTAGTGCGTTGTTTGATTTAGAAGAGTCAGACAATATATTTCGTACTGAAGGCGAGGAAGCTTACCGAAAATATCAACGAGAAATGCAAGATATTCCACTAAATAAAGGTGTTGCATTTCCATTTATCAGTCGGCTTTTAAAGCTAAATAATATTAGAATTGACGACCCTCTGGTTGAAGTTATTTTATTATCTAGAAATGATCCTGATACTGGATTAAGAGTGATGAATTCTATTGAATATTATGAACTAGGGATCACCAGGGCTGTATTTCTTCAAGGAAAATCACCCCATATTTATATTCCAGCTTTTGATATAGAATTATTTTTATCAGCAGATCATGATGATGTTATTCAGGCAATAAAAGCTAATTATCCTGCAGGACAAATATTAGCAGGTCATATTAATGATGATAATGAGGATGAATTAAGAATTGCTTTTGACTTTGATGGTGTAATTGCTGATGATGAAGCTGAGACTATTTACAAAGCATCAGGAAATTTATCACAATTTCATCTTCATGAAGCTAAGATGGTTGATACACCTCATAACCCTGGACCATTAAAGAAATTCTTACTACGTATTTCAGATATTCAAAAACTAGAATTAGAAAAAGTAAAACAAGATCCTAGTTATGTTCCATTACTTAAGATATCTATTGTTACTGCACGAAATGCACCATCTCATAAACGTGTTATTAATACGATGAGAGCATGGGGTATTTCTGTTAATGAAGCTTTTTTTATGGGGGGAGTTGAGAAAGCGAATGTATTAAGAATTTTAAAACCACATATATTCTTTGACGATCAAAAATTACATTTAAAATCCTCATCTGAACTTCCTTCTGTACATATCCCGTTTGGAATTGCGAATAAAAAGATAGATAATAAATAAATTATTATAAAATAAGATGTGCGATATTTATATCATACACCTTTTTTTTATTTTGTCTAATAAGGTCTTTTTAGTGAATATTCTATTTTAATTTTTTTATTTTTGGGCTTTCAATAAAAACAAGCACAAAATTGGATCTATTTTTATAGAAGTAGTATGGTGTTAGCTAATTTATATATATTATAAATTAATGACCGACTTATAGAGGTTTATTTTAAGAGGTTTCTAATCAATTAAAAGTAAATAAGGAAAATTGAAATGGATAATAAACATAGATTTTTTTCTGATGAGATCTGTCCTAAAACTGCATTATATGGTCAATTCTATGGAGATGATCACTATGCCGGACGAGATTATGAGCGAAAGATATATAATGGAAATAAGTTTCCAAAAACTAAAAAAGGATTTTATTTTAAAAAACTAATGAACTTTAAATAATAATAAGTAAGTAATATAAAGTCACTTTAATAAAAGTATAGATTATTTAAATTTATGGATATTTAAAAATAAATTGATGATTGTGTAATTAATGAATTTTGCTATGCTGAAAAATAATAGTGCAGTAAAAATTAAAATGATTATGAACTTTTCAATATTAACTACTTAATAATTTCATCATAAAGGTTTGAGATTTTCATTTGAGTTATTTATATTAGGTGAATGTAATAATCATCGTTTTTTGTTCAATAATATGCAATCATCAACTTCTCTTGATTTTTATTTATATTTTTTTGACGCTTTATTAAAAGTATTGTAATGGCTTTTTCAGTGGTCTTATTCATCGATGATACAATAAATCAAATTTAGGAGATTAAACTAATTTTTATGGATGAGCGTTACTCTCATTAAAAAAATATAATTTGTTATAATAATATTTGGTTTATTGCAAAGAATCATGTTAAATCCATCAATCCAAGTATTTCAACATAGCTATCATATGTACTTTATTTTGTTACCAAGCGAGCTTTTCTTACCATAGCCCATGCGTCTACAGTTTTTTTGATCCAACAAATTGGAATCATGAACGTCAGCATTTGACTTACTGGCATTGTCACCAATATAGAACATAAATAATTTAATTATTATACCTGCTTTTTTATGTGGCTAATGATATATCATTTTTTATACAATCATATTGAGAGCAAGCGTAAAAATGAAGGTAACTAATTGATGAACTAAATTACTTATTTTCACTCTAAATTTTCGCTATTAATTGAAAATATGACTTGGAGTAGATATGCGTTTACTTATACTTTTTTGTGTTTTTTTTATTTCTGCTTGTTCATCAACGGGGTCGATTGAGTCTCAAGAAAATAGAAAACATAAAGAAGATCCATATGCAGATAGTACATTAAATAGTATTAAGGCTAATCAGAATATTTATATTGAGCAGCAACGCAGTAAAGGAAATTTCTGATTTGTTAGAAATCGTTATTTTATTGGCCACTCAGTGGCCATTTTTATCTGTAAGTTATGAAAATTATATGTCATTGTTGATTGTTTTAAGATTATCTATATAAGATTTAGGTGTATTTTCTTATTGATGTTTAGAGAGTTTATCGATTTGAGGCGATAATGAATAGGAAATAATTAATTGATTACATTAAAGCAAACTATAATGTAGAACCTGAGCATTTATGGATTAAATACCCAATTACATCGTTTTTAGACATAAGAGCAATTTGAAATGGTTCGCTGTTATAATTGATATTTTAGAAAATAAATTATCAGGTAATAGTGGTAATAATAGAGTTGATATCATTAATTTAAAAGTTATGCCAAATTTAACGGGATCATTGCGATTAAAAAAGGAGTTTATCCTGCCTATCATATGAATAAGGAGCATTGGATTTCTATTGATTTAGCATCCAAATTTGATGAAAGTGAATTAAAATCTTTAATTGCTGAGAGCCATAAACTAACACAATAAATTAACAATCTTATTAATATAATCACTTCGTTTTCAAATACTGCACAGAATTCCCATCTGGCAACTTCTGACTTCTCTCACGATAAAACGCTAACTGTTCATTAAAGTACGCTCTCAAATGTGCTGGTTGCTGTCTTTCAACTTCGGATGCAACAACTGGCATATTGAGACGTTCTTTATATGCGACACCACTTGCAGATAGATCAACGTTAATCTTGTCTTTTTCTTCCTGAGTTAGCTCAGCTAGATTTTTCATTTGATAAGCTCTATTAATGAATTTGAGGTGAATTATAGCATAGAAACAGGGCGAGAATTGAGCTTTAACTAGGGTAAATACGATGGGAGTTTTACACCAGTTTTACACCAAGCAAATTTTAGACATAAAAAAACCAACCATAACTGGTTGGTTTTTCTAAAGAATTTTGGTCGGCATGATAGGATTTGAACCTACGACCCCCGACACCCCATGACGGTGCGCTACCAGGCTGCGCTACATGCCGTTTGTGTCATGTATATTACTGTTTTTGACCGCTAAAGCAACCCTTTGCGAATTAAGTGGCGTAATTTTATACTTTATTACTAGCTTCAGCGTTCAATAAAGCGTTTTTGTTCGGCAAGAACTTGTAGTAATAATTTTAAATCAGGTTTTGCTGCACTAATTTCTTTTCCTGACTTATCAAATAAAGCATACCGGCCATGTTTATCTATCAGCAAGGTGTTATCTTGTAAAAAGACCACAAATGCTTCGTCATCGCCGGTGAAAATCCATGGATGATTACGGGTGCTTGCAAATAAATCTTCACCTTGTGAATAGTTATCAGCTGGGCTAATAACACGTAAAACATGCTGCATTAAGGTTGTCATGATATCTTGATGACTAGTCATTTTATCAATCGACTGTGGCTTCATGTTCGGCCAGTGTATTATTAGAGGCACTTGTGATTGGTTTAGGTTAAATGTGGTTTTATCAGAAAGCCATTGATTATTTTGTTTTTTATCACCGTCTTGATGATAGCTAGATGTGATAACCACGACAGTATTATCAAGCACTTTGGTTTCTTGCAACGTATTAAAAATGCGCTCTAATTGCTGATTTAATGTAATTTTTTGGGACGCTTTATTAGTATGTCCATCAATTTGTAAGAAAGAGAACCAAGGTGTTGTTTGGTTGTTTTTTATTAGCCAATTACGCCAACTATCGATAGTGGCATCATTGTTACCACTGCGTGATGTTGGAGTAGAGAAATCGGATAGTACGGCTTGTTTAAATAATGGTGTTTGAAAGCCATTTGTTGAGAACATTGCTAGTTGGTAATTTCGGTAATTTAAGGCATCAAATAGTGCTGAATTTTTTCTGCTACTTAATACACTATCTAAATAAGAAGGTGAGATGCCATAAAATAGACCAAATAATGCTGTATCATTATTAATGCCTGATGAATAATGATGTGTAAAATCGAGATTATTTTGTGCGAACTGTTGCAAGCTTGGTAATTCAGGGACCTCCTCATTACCTAAACCATCAACAACAACGACTAGTAAATTATAAGAGTAAGTCTCTTTTGCATAAACTAATGGTGCAAGCGGGTAGGTAATACTTTGTGCCGCAGGGTTACCTTCACTGATTAGACGTTGCTCATATTCTGATTGATTAATAAAACCATGGCGCTCAAGGAATTTACGCGCAGTCATCGGATAGGATAAGGGTAAATTAGCGCGTTGCATCGTAATTGGACGATAAAAATTAGCATCAGCCCAAATTGACATAGAGTGAGATAAGACAAAGCAAGTAATAAAAATGCCAGCCAATGGCTTACCCCATCGCTGACGATTTAAACTACGTAATTTTTGCCAACTCCATGTCGCAAAAAGCATCTCAATAAGAAAGATAATAGGAATACCAATAAAAATAAGTTGCCATTCACGTGCCATTTCACCTTCATCTGGATTAATGACTAAATCCCAAACGAGCTGAGTTAGATGAAGCTGAAATTGCTGGTAAACTGCCATATCAAAGATAAGAATGGTGAGTCCAGCACTGGCGAGAGTACAGGAGATCACTCTAAGTAGCCGTTGAGATACGACCACGAAGGTAAGCGGAAAAAGGACAAGGATATAGATAGCGAAAACAATAAAACTAAAGTGCCCCATCCAACTTACGATAGCGTAAAAGCGACCCGCGAAAGTTGCAGGCCAATCTGAAATAAACAGGTAACGGCTTCCAAGTAATAAGCTTAGAATAATATTAAATAGCGCAAACCAGTGCCCCCAACTGATCATTTGGGATACTTTTTCACGATAGGACTGAGGTTTCGTTACCATGTCTATAAATAATTTTTCTATGTTTATTAGTGAATATTGCCTTCATCAATTGAAGCACGCAATGCGTGAACAAAAGAATCAGCAATCAGCATTCGTTGAGCAGGAGCAATACTTGTATTAATTAAGTTTGTCACCATGTTCCCCAACACCATCAAAGAAAGGTCTGTAGGAGTATGATGTTTTTCAAGAACGCTGACAAGTTCTGCTAATAACTGCTCAACTTGTTCATCACTATAACGGGATTTTTGTGGCATAAAATCAGAATTCCTACTAAATGAATAAAACGCTATATATTACCGTATTACTGGGTCTTTTTCCGCTATTAAATTAATTAATTTTCCCTTGATACTGAAAGTGGGGAGTGTTTGAATACGCGCATGCGAAAGTGAAGGAATAAAGAGGACGACCATGAGTCTAGATATTAGTCAGTTAGTCTTACATCAGCTTATCAAGCGAGATGAGCAGACATTAGAAGTTGTGTTACGTGATTCAGTATTAGACATTGAACCTGTTGTTCAGGAAATGATTGAAGAATTGCATCGTGTTTACAGTGCAAAAAACAAAGCTTATGGTCTGTTTAATGAAGAAAGTGAATTAGCACAAGCATTGCGTTTACAGCGTAAAGGTGAAGAAAACTTTTTAGGTTTTTCGCGTGCAGCAACGGTGAGATTAAAGGATGAATTAGCAAAATATCCTTTCGCAGAAGGGGGAACAGTTCTCTTTTGTCATTATCGTTATTTAGCGGTGGATTATCTTTTAATTGCTGTACTGAGTAGCTGTAATAGTATGTGGGTAAATGACAGCCTTGATGTTTCTTCAACACGTTATTTAGATATTCCTCATGCAGATATTATTGCTCGTATCGATTTAACTGAATGGGAAACAGCGCCAGATTCTCTGCGTTATTTAACATTTCTAAAAGGTCGAGTAGGTCGCAAAGTTTCTGACTTTTTTATGGACTTTTTAGGTGCTCAAGAAGGTTTAAACGCTAAAGTTCAAAATAAAGGTTTATTACAAGCTGTTGATGATTTTTGTGAAGCTTCCGAAATGGACAAGCAAGAACGTCAAACTTGTCGTGAGCAAGTATATAGCTACTGCAATGAGCAATTACAGTCTGGCGAAGAAATTGCCTTAACTCAGCTTGCTGAAGAATTACCGTCTTTGGGGGATCAAAACTTTGCACAATTTACCGAAGAGAAGGGCTATGAATTAGCTGAAACTTTCCCTGCTGATCGTAGTACTTTACGTCAATTAATGAAATATTCTGGTAGTGGCGGTGGATTAACCGTTAATTTTGATGCGAAATTATTGGGTGAAAGAATATTCTGGGATCCCGCAACAGATACACTCACTATTAAAGGTACTCCACCTAATTTGCGTGAACAATTACAGCGTAGAGCATCAGAAAAATAATTCAGTAGTAAAAACAAATAACGCCACATTAAGTGGCGTTACATGCTCGGCGTCCCGAAAAATAAAGCTCGAAGGGTGGCTTATTAAGCGCGCAGGAAGTCAATATGAGTAATTTTTGGCTTATACTCGTGACGTTGCACTGCTTTAACTTTAACTTTAGTTTCTTTACCATCGATTACCAGGTTTACGAAATCAGAATAGAATTCAGATTTGTGTTCTTGGTTGATTACTTCGTTGTGATCTAAATCGATAGCGATTGGCTCTTCATTTCCGCCATAAACGATAGCAGGAAAACGGTTAGCCACACGCAGGCGGCGGCTCGCACCCTTACCCTGCTCTTTACGTACAGTTGCATTAATAGTTAACATCTTTTTTCTCTTATGAAAAAGAAAGAAAATACATACTTGTTACAGGCGACCCAGCAACAAGCTCGAGATTTGGTTTATCTAAAAATAGATAAAGCGGGGCGCATTTTAACGAAAAAGTCCACTAACAGCAAATATAAATCCAGATTAATACAATGTATCTGCTTTTCGATAGCGTCCTGTATAGTCAAAAATTTTATTTCTTATCTTCCAAAAATGCGCTTTTTTACTTTTATGGGCGACAATAAAATCAGGATGACGTAATAAATCGAACTGCTTAATAACATCGTTAGCATTGTGCCAAACAAAAGGAACACCAGGGGCGCGTTGATGTTCTCGTAGAAATTTTAACTCAAAGACTTTACGTTGGGCTGGGGTAGTTAAGTGAAAGCGCTCTGATACTGACGTGCCTTCTTCATCGTAATAATTGATATCTATCCATTCTCCTTTAGTATCATTGCCTGATTGAAATTGCATGCCACCACAGCGCAAAACAAGCGCTCCTTTTAGCTTTAATGCGGCTTTAAGCATATCATCAGGATCAACTAATATTTCATCACAGTGAACACAACGACGCGCCGCAATATCATTTTCTTCATTACAATGAGGGCATAATTTAAAGCGAAAGCGGAACTCACATTGCTGTTTTTGTCCATGTTCATTAAGTTCCCAACCTTGGCAACGTCGACCATAGTGTTCAATAATATCGCCATCAGTATCCACAATTCCCCAAAAAGTATTAGCAAATTGGCAAACAGGGCAGAATACTTGTACAGGCTTACTTTTTGGGTTAGGTTTTTTAGTACCGACCTCAGGAAGATAAAGATCATGAGGATTGCCTGCATAATCCAAAATCAGACATTCGGTTTTTCCTGCAAATAATCTTAATCCACGCCCTACAATTTGTTGATATAAACTGACGGATTCTGTTGGGCGTAAAATGGCAATTAAATCAACATGAGGTGCATCAAAGCCTGTTGTTAGTACCGCAACATTGACCATATAACGCAATTGTTGCTGTTTAAAACGAGAAATCAGCGTGTCTCGTTCATGAGAAGGCGTATCCGCGCTCACTAATGCCGCTTCATCTTGAGGTAAAAGAGAAAGAATTTCTTTTGCATGTTCAACTGTGGCTGCAAATATCATTGTACCACGGCAATTTTTTGCATATTCAATAATCTGTGAAACAATGTGGGGGGTAATACGCTTTTGCTTTTTTATTTCACGATTAAGATCTTCTTCATTAAATATCCCATTTTGGCTAGTTCGGACTTGGCTAAAGTCATATTGCAAAATAGGCATATCTAATCGAATTGGTGGAACTAAAAAATGATTGCTTATCATATAGCGTAAAGGCAATTCATAAATACAATCACGGAAAAAACAGTCTTCATCGCCTCTAATCATCCCGTGATAATGGTATTGATAAATCCAACCCGTAGGCAAACGATAAGGTGTTGCAGTTAATCCTAGGATGCGTAAATTCGGATTAACGAATTGCAATTGTTTAATAACTTGCTGATATTGGCTATCTTTAGACAAGCTTATACGATGACATTCATCGATAATAAGTAGCGAAAAACTATCATTAAACTGTGATAAATTACGCGCAACAGATTGCACGCTACCAAAGATAACTTTTCCACTACTCTCTTTTTGTTGTAAGCCTGCAGCATAAATACCCGCAGATAGACCATAAGCCTCATATTTGTTATGGTTCTGTTCGACTAATTCTTTTACGTGTGCCAAGACTAAGACACGCCCTCGCGCTTTTTTGGCTAGTTCAGCGATAACTAAACTTTTTCCTGCACCTGTGGGTAAGACTATCACTGCGGGTGTGCTGTGTTGACGAAAATAAGAGATCGTCGCGTTAACGGCGTCAAGTTGGTAAGGTCTGAGTGTAAATGCCATAACTCTACATAAGAAATCAAACAGAGCAATCAGCGTAGCATTTTTTTAGAGATAGCGCGAATAAGGCGAGTGGAACTTGATAAGTAAAGAATGTGATAGTTTATTTATAAATTAATTAGTTGTTTTATTGTTAATATTCATTTTTAATAGATACCTCATATCAGATGGTATTCTTCCATTTTTCAGAGAAATTCATGCGATTAGATAAATTTTTATCCCAGCAATTGGGGATTAGCCGTAGCTTGATCCTTCGTGAATTAAGAGCAGGGCTTGTAACAATTGATGGTGAAATGGTGAAAAGCGGTTCGACCAAAATAACACCAGAACAAAAAGTGGCTTATAACGGTAATGTGTTAACCCAGATTTTAGGGCCACGTTATTTTATGTTAAATAAGCCCATCGGTTATGTCTGTTCAACAGATGACCCAGTTAATCCAACCATCCTTTATTTTATTGATGAACCCCTGGCATATAAATTACATGCTGCAGGGCGTTTAGATATTGATACAACAGGGCTTGTCTTATTGACTGACAATGGTCAGTGGTCACATCGTATTACGGCGCCAAAACATCATTGTGAAAAAACGTATCACGTTACACTAGAAGAGCCAATAGCTGAAGGTGTTGCTGAACAGTTCCAAAAAGGTGTGCAGCTAAATGGTGAAAAAGATCTGACTAAACCCGCCAAATTAGAAATTATTACACCTACAGAAGTGAAACTCACTATTAGTGAAGGTAAATACCATCAAGTAAAACGTATGTTTGCTGCCGTGGGTAATCACGTCAGTGCATTACATCGTGAGCGTATTGGGGATATAACATTAGATGAAACTTTAGCTGAGGGCGAATACCGTCCACTAACAGAAGAAGAGATCAACAGCATTCACCTACCTCAATAATTATTATTTATCCTGACGTTTTTGGGAGTTTATCTGCGTGCAACAGCAACGTTCGTCGTACCTTAGTCTCATTTTAATATTGGGACTTATTTCCATGCTTATGCCATTGGCTATAGATATGTATTTGCCAAGTTTACCCACTATTGCACAAGATTTTGGTGTGCCTAGTGGTAAAGTGCAAATGACATTAAGTATCTATATTTTTGGTTTTGCTATTGGGCAATTAGTTTATGGTCCTATGGCGGATAGTTTGGGACGTAAGCCAGTCATTTTGGGCGGTGTGATTGTTTTTGCTTTTGCCTCTAGTGCATGTGCATTATCTGAATCTATAGATATGCTAATTGGCATGCGTTTTCTTCATGGCTTTGCGGCAGCTGCTGCGAGTGTGGTTATTAATGCATTAATGAGAGATATGTTCTCTAGAGATGATTTCTCTAGAAGTATGTCTTTTGTTGCATTAGTGATGACGATTGCACCTTTATTAGCACCATTGCTGGGTGCTTGGGTGATGAATTGGTTTTCATGGCATGCTATTTTTTGGAGTATTGCGATAGCTGCGGTGATTGCAGGTGCATTAATTGCATTTTATATTCCTGAAACCTTGCCCAAAGATCGTCGTCAGCGCTTTAGCCTAAGAGTGACATTTAGCCAATTTATTAGCTTGTTTAGAACACGTCGTGTTCTTTGTTATATTTTGGCATCAGGTTTTTCTTTTGCTGGTATGTTCTCATTCCTCAGTGCAGGGCCTTTCGTTTATATTGAACTACACGGCATTCCATTCGATCAGTTTGGCTTGTATTTTGGTTTTAATATTATCTTTTTAATTGTTATGACAAGTATAAATGGGCGATATGTTCGTCGATTTGGTGCGTTGAAGATGTTGCGCCTAGGCCTAACCATTCAATGCGTTATGGGGATCTTTCTATTGCTAGTTGTTGCTCTTAATTTACATTTCTATTATCTCGTTGTGGGAGTGGCGATGTATGTGGGGGGGATCGCGATGATCACATCAAATGCGATGGCTGTTATTCTTGATGATTATCCTCATATGGCAGGAACGGTTTCCTCTTTAGCAGGAACCGTGCGTTTTGGTGTTGGAGCTTTAGTTGGAACAGCTATTGCTATGTTCCCAGCAAAATCAGAATGGCCAATGGTCAGCGCCATGGCTTTTTGTGTCCTGTTTGCAATGGGCTTTATTTTACTTGCGCGTCGCTACAAATAAGAATATCACGCTATAAATCACAGGAATTTATAGCGTGCCTCTCTTTCTCCCCCTTTTTCCCCCCTAGAAAAACCATATTTTCCTCTGCTGTATTGCTTGAATCGCTTCAAATTAGTACGCTTTTTTGATTTGAATCAATACTTGATGTTGTTATTTTGTTAAATTAAGTGAAATTTATTTTAATAATCATCTATTATTGTTTTGTTGATATGAATCATAGTGATAAAAATGGATGAATTGTTTTACTTGAATACGTAATATTTATACAATTATTTTATATAGTTGATAAAATGTTAAACAAATGAAAGAATAATTGAAGAGAATAATCATCATAGAAATGAAAGCGTACAAACACTAAGCTAAATAAATAGTTTGATACGTCTCTTTGCTTTTGTTGTAAAATAATTGTAATAATTATGTTTTATAATTGGCAGGTTCTAATATGACGTGTGAGCAAGTCAGTTCAAACTCGTATTGATGATGTATTAAATTAACGTGTTGATGAAACAGGATTGATTTGTGGATAATGTACAACTTTCGGTAGTCCATAAGCTGCCGCTGAGTTATCGGTGGCTAGCAGGCTTTGCAGGCACAAGAGTAGAGATACTGCCTGAAAATGAGGCTGGAAAGCAAAATACACTGATTGGCTTAAAATTATTAAGTCACGATGGTATGACACTGGACGAAGCAATACAGAATTTGCGTCAGTATCTGAGTAATCTCCATATTGATAGCGTTGTGATTGAATGGGATGGCGTACCATGCCTTTTCTTATGTAGTGATGATGAATGCGCTGCGTTATGTTGCTTAAAAAATGCAGGCGTGGCCATTGCTGAACCATTTCCTACAGCGTACTCTTATTTATAACATTACTCATTGTTATAAACCAACGTGATAATTATTTGATTTATAATATAAAAAACACTAAAAAAGCCTCATTATCAAATAATGAGGCTTTTTATTTGCAATAAGATATAAGGGAATGAATTATCTTAATACACTTTTTGAAAGGTTGTTGTCAGCAAGAGTCGCATCATTATTTTCGATAACACGTCTTGCCGCATAGAAACGCTTATTCCAGTAGACATTAGACATTTCTGACACTGTCACGCCATTGCTGGTGGATGCGTGTACAAATTTGTCATTTCCAATGTAAATACCAACATGGCGCATAGTGCGACCTGTTTTAAATAGAACTAAATCTCCTGCTTGTAATTTTGATTTATTAACCTGAGTGCCAGAGAACTGTTGGTCTGAGGTTGAGCGAGGTAGTTCTACACCGAATTGTTCAAGGAAAGTTCTTTGTACAAAAGCAGAGCAGTCGATGCCTTTTTTGGTCTCTCCGCCTAAACGATAAGCGACCCCTTTCCAGTCTGCATATTGGTCAAGTATCTTAGATTTTATATCGAGATTCTTCACCAATGATTCAAATTCATCTTGAGATGCTTGGGAAATAGAAGTGCTTGATGATGTATTAAGTGGGGTTGTGTTTGAATTCGCTAAGCGTGAATTTGCGTTCTGTGAGCTACAGGCCGATAGCGTAGCTACAACAATGAACGCCGGTATGAGCTTAAGCATTCTCATATACGGTTTTGTTCTCATTGTGACAGATTTCCCTTACATCCTTACGTGCAGAAGCGCACATGAATTATTCACTAAATAACCAGAGAATATAGTGTAATTTAACTCTGGCAACCCTATTTCGCGAAAAACGTGCTCTAAAGCACGTAAATATCCACATTAAACAATAAATAATGAGGAAACCAGAAAAGTGTACAGAAAGAGACGTTAAATGGCGAGAGAAAAGAGGCTTAATTTACAAAACATTAGATAATAAAGTGCTAATACTTAAAATAGATCTCATTTTGTCATAATAATATCATTTAATTGTCAAAAAAATGACCAAAAGAATAAGTGTAAATATCACACTTATTCTCTTTTAATTAATTAGGTGAGTTTTCTTTTTTATTTTTAAAAGGAAGGGTCTTTTCCAGTTTCCTAATAATAGCATCAGATAATGGTGTTATTAATAACCAACTTGTGGCGATTAACGTTAAAGAAACAGAGCCTACTAAGATATCAGATGCCCAGTGTGCTCCCGCCATAACACGCGGTAGTGAGAATACAACGGTAATAAGAAGTGCGCATAAAAAAGAGCGAAACGACAGATAACGTAATATAAAGCTACAAAAGATAAGTAGCATTAAGCCGTGATCACCAGGAAAGCTGTCACCTGAGGAATCTTTTGTCGGAATACCGGTCACAATACCTACCCTATGTACATTTTCAAAATGAAGTGTCGGACTAGGTCTTTCAATTGGAATATTTTGTCCAATTTGATTGATGAGTACGGCACTAATTACCATCACTAATCCTACAATTATAAGATGGCGTTTGCCCCTATAATCTTTCTTACGAAATGTATGGTAATAAAGTGCGCCCATTGCCAATAAAATAACTAAATCAAACTTTCTGTTATTGATATAAGCAACAAAAGTCGCAAAAAAACTATCAGGTAACAGGTGCTGATTAAAAAAATAAAAAATATGGGTATCAATTGATAGCCATATTCCATGCTGTGCAGGAAGATACCAAGAGAGAAAAATAATTAATCCTGTGAGATTAAGTAAAAAAATAACAAGTGCTTTTTGGCGAAAATTAGAAAGTTTCATAGTAATCAAATGGCAAGTTTTAAGTATTTTTTTGTGATTCTCGTCACAAAAATTCAAAGTTTAATGATAGGACTATAGTCAAAATAAAAAAATATATCTTTGCAATTTATCGCTTAAGTGGATGTTATTTTTTTGTTTCTTTTTTGTTGTACCTCGTTAATCTCTACTTAACCTAAATTTTAGGTGTTTTTTTTTGATAGTCGTAATTTGAGTAATTTATAATTGTTTTCTATTCTTTAATTAAAGATAAAAGTTAAATAAAAAAAGTTACAGGCCGATATTAGTTATGTCTTTAATAACATATTGGCTTGTGACTCCTTACACTCCAATAACAAAGGAGATTCAAAATGAAAAAGATATATATTACAGCTATATGCTTATCTTTATTATTTAGTATTCCATCTTTTAGTAAAGAAAATAAAGTTATTGGTTCTGGAACAATCACGTTTGTTGGTGCAATTGTTGAAGGAAATTGCCTAATGGATATGGATAAAAATACTTTTAAAACAAGTTGTTGGGATGGAAAGGAAATGCAAGAATCTCAATATCAGTTAGAAAGGAATAAGCACTTTAGCTCTAAACTGATTAACAATAAAGGTTCTATGAATATTAAATGGATAAATGATCATTTAGCTATAATGAATATTGTTTATAACTAAATTTTCATTGTTAAAATAGTAAAAATTATAGAGTTAATTAAATATTTTTTAATTCTTCTCTATAGTGTTATTTATTTTTTAAATATTTGGCTTAAGTTTAATCAACGTTGATTTCTTATTTATAAATATCGAGCGTTTATATTTGATAGACATCAAATATTCTTCTCATGTTTATATGAATGTCATATTTTATTGCTATGATGAAAACATGTCGGGTAGGTGTGATCCTCATACCTGCTAGCGCAAACAAGAAGTGAGGTCGTTATGAGAAAATATCTGACCGTAGTATGTAGTCTTCTCGTTTCCAGTTCGATATCATTAGCTTGGGCATCTGATCCCATGCAAACAACAGGACAGATTTATCTGCGGGGGGCGATCGTCGATCCTGCATGTGAGATGAATTTCACATTAGATAAAGCTGAATATCAGTGTTACAAACATAACAAAGTGTTTACATCTACTCAATCCATCGTTCCTGCTTCTTTTAATCAATCTCAACAAACCATTATTTTACCTCAAGATATGGGTAAGGCCGAGATCCGTTGGATGGATAATGCTCAAAAAAATGGCGTTATTGACGTTCAATACTTTTAAAGTATTCGAGGATAGTAGAGAAGGATAACAAAGATAAACAAGTCAAATAATCGTTTGTCACATTGGGTTTCTTACGATTATCTGACCTATTTAAAACAACATTAGCGATGTGCTAATGAGTAGGTTTTTTTGACTATTGATTAGTCAGCTCGGCCCATATAGCGACGTTCAGCAATATGAATACGCACTTTATCGCCAGTAGAAAGATATTCAGGAACCTGAATAACTAATCCAGTTGGTAATGTTGCAGGTTTCGTACGTGCACTTGCTGACGCACCTTTAATACCTGGAACAGTTTCAACAATTTCCATATCAACAGTTTGTGGCAGTTCTAATGCTAAGACTTGACCGTCCATTGTTAATACTTGCATTCCCGCTAAACCTTCTTCAGGAATAAACAGTAATTCATCTTCAATTTGATCTTTTTTGAAGGTATAAGGTGTGTAATCTTCATTGTCCATAAAGACATACTCATCACCATCAATATAAGAAAAACTGACAGCACGGCGAGTTAAGTTGATGGTATCTACCATATCGTCGCCTTTAAAACGCTCTTCCACTTTTTGACCTGTACGGATATCGGTAAAACGCATTTTATACAGAGTACTTGCACCTCGAGCACTTGGTGCTTGAATATCGATATCTTTTACCAGTAATAATTTATTGTTATAACTAACAGCCATACCACGCTTAATTTCATTGGCTTTTGCCATATAAAACCTTCCATTAAATAACATTGACGATAATGGCGACAAAATTACTCGCAGTGTAGAAACTTGGCAAGTTATTCGCACATTTTTTTATAAGATTTTATGAAAAATAAAGCCAGCATCAGCTGGCTTTTAGTGAAGGTATTAACGGTAGATAGAAAGAAGATTAAAGTTTGCTAAAATATGTGCACCAGCATTAATGACGCCAAACAAAATAACAAATCCAATCATAAACATACCACCGGGAGCCTTAAAGCTTTGTGCTTGATGACGTTGGCGGCTGGCCTTTGCCATTAAAGCTGGAATAATTGCAGCCCAAATAGTCGCTGCCAGTCCAGCAAATCCAATGGCATATAAGAAACCATCAGGGAAAATAATGGCTAAAATAGTCGGTGGTATAAATGTCACTAATGCTGATTTTAATCGACCGCTACTATTATTTGAGAATTTAAAGAAATCAGCTAAATAATCGAATAATCCTAATGATACACCTAAGAATGAACTTGCTAATGCCATATAAGAGAATAAGTCTAGTAACAATGATACAGTGGCATTGGCAGTTGTTGAGCGCATTTGTGCCAATAAGTTACCAATATTCCCACCATCAGCAATGACTTGTTTAAAGCCTTCACGAGGAATATTACCTTGTACAACAAACTGCCATAAAATATAAATTGCCAGTGAAATTAATGTACCTATCAGCAAGCTCTTCATGACGGCTTTGCCATCTTTACGATAATACGTGACTAAGCCTGGAATATTGCCGTGATAACCAAATGAGGTCAGTAAGTAAGGGAGTGCGGCTAAAGCATAAGGTAAGTAACTTGCATTATTTTCATTGGTGTTAAATAACACAGGCATTTTTACCTCTGTAAATAATCCACCAATGGCTAAGATAAACGCGATAACCATACCACCAATTAAAATTGTGCTTAATCTATCGACTGCACGTGTTGATAACCAAACAAAGAAAGCAACAATCAATGCAAATACTAAGCCAGCAATAGCTTGTGGTATGCTGATCATCCCTGAAAAATTTTGTACGATAATTGAGCTTCCGGCAGAAATATAGGCGTAAGTTAAAATATAAAGAACAAACGCAATAGATAACCCATTAATGGTACTCCAGCCTTTTCCTAATAAGTCCTTAGTAATGGTATGAAAACTTGAGCCTAAAGGGTAATGAAGGTTCACTTCTAAGATCATTAATCCTGACATAAACAGACAAAACCAAGTATAAATCAATAGAAAAATAGACCCAGTAAACCAGACACCGGAAGTCACAATTGGGATAGAAAACATGCCAGCACCGACGGCAGTACCTGCAATGATCATTGCGCCACCAAGTATGGATGGGCGCTTAGTTATTGATGTGACTTCTGACATAAGATGTCCTTATAAAATTGACTCAGTGTACTAGCTTGATAGTGTGAAGAATACACGTTTGTGCACAGAGTGTAAATAGAGGTTATTGTGCTATATAAAAGAAAAAAGTGAGCAAAAATAATACAATAGAAGAATGTGATTATATAAATCAATAGATTAGTGTAGGCATTATCAGAAATAATAAAGAAATAGAGTATTAAATAAGTTTCTATTTCAAGCAAAAATAGAAGAAGAAACCATTATTCTGAACGAAAAATATTCAGAATAATGAAGATGATAGGGGACTTTTAATTAGTCTTGGTAAAACTGTTTATTTTTCCATAATGCAATAGAATTACGGCTGGCTTCAAAATGAGGTTCAGGTAAATCATTAGGTGAACACCAACGGATTTCAGAACATTTGTCTGGTTCCATTAATTTGGGCTCATCACCTTGGTATTGTGCAATCATGCAAATAGAGACAGTGTGTTTACCTTCTAATCGGTAAGTTTCTAGATTATTGCTAATACCAATTACTTGAGGTGATGTAATAGTAATACCAATTTCTTCTTCTATTTCACGAATGGCGCATTGTTCAAAGGTTTCGCCATCATCAACATGACCACCAAAAATTGACCAATAAGGCGCGTGTTTTCCACAACGTTTTCCTAATAACACATCCCCTTTTTCATTTACGATAATTACACCAACACCAACCACGACTGACATTCTAGACTCCTTGCTTTTTTATATAGTTATCAATAATGGATAAAATAAGTCGTTTTTTATGGGCACTATTGTCCTTGCTGGATAGCGAGAGTGCAAGAATAACCGACGCAATTTCACTGAATTAAAGGTTAATTAGTGCTATATATAGCCCCTAAATATTCATAATAAAAACGATTGGAGAGTAAAGACATGAGTCGCCGTGTCGCTACGATCACTTTAAATCCCGCTTATGATCTTGTTGGTGCTTGTTCTACGATTGACGTAGGTGGTGTTAATTTAGTCCGAACAGCTGGGCTTAATCCTGCGGGTAAAGGTAATAATGTTGCGAAAGTCTTACGTGATTTAGGAATAGATGTTACTGTCAGCGGATTTATGGGACGCGAAAATCAAGAAGCATTTCAGCACTTCTTTAGTGAAAATGGGATGGCTAACCGCTTTTATCTTGTCTCCGGCCGCACACGCATTAATGTGAAGTTAACTGAAGGAAAGGGGCAGGTTACTGACTTTAATTTTTCAGGATTTACGGTATCACCACAAGACTGGCAACGCTTTGCAACAGATTCACTTAATTGGCTAGGGCATTTTGATATGGTGGTTGTTAGTGGTAGCCTACCTAGTGGTATTGATCCAGACGCTTTTACTCAATGGATGATTAAATTAAGACAATTGTGCCCCTGCATTATTTTTGATAGTAGTCGAGATGCGTTAGTGGCGGGATTGAAAGCTGCGCCTTGGTTAATAAAACCGAATCATCGTGAGTTGGAAGCATGGATTGGGCATTCATTGACTGAAATGACGGATATTATTAAAGTAGCTCATCAATTGAGAGATAAAGGTATTGCACATGTCGTTATCTCATTAGGTGAAAGAGGTGCTTTATGGGTAAATGCATCGGGTGCTTGGCTAGCTAACCCCCCACATTGTGATGTAATAAGTACAGTGGGAGCTGGTGATTCTATGGTTGCAGGATTAGTTTATGGTTTATTGATGAGCCAAACTAGCGAGCATACTTTGCGTTTGGCAACCGCTATTTCTGCGTTATCGGTGAGTCAGCCTGATGTGGGGATCAAAGATAGAAGTCAAATTGCACAGATGATGACTAAAATTGAGTTAACACCGATTAAATAAAGTTATTTGCGGTTTATTTTAAAATAAACCGCAAAGTAAACTAAGTTTATGCTTGCTGTGATTTTAACCACGCGATTTCATCAGGCCAAATATCAGGGTTAATGGTTTCCAAAATCAGTGGAATACCATCAAAACGTGTATCTTGCATAATATAGCTGAAAGGAACTTTACCTATATTGCCTTCACCTAAGCTATGATGACGGTCAACTCGACTTGCTAGTTCGCTTTTTGCATCATTTAAGTGCATTGCTTTTAAGTATTGAAAACCGACAATGCTTTCAAATTCAGCAAAGGTTTTTTCACACTCTTCGCGGGTCCTTAAATCATAACCAGCAGCGAAAGTGTGGCAAGTATCAATACAAACACCTACTCGAGATTTATCTTCAACACCTTCAATAATCGCAGCAAGATGTTCGAAACGATAACCTAAATTTGTACCTTGCCCTGCCGTGTTTTCAATCACTGCGGTAACGTTTTTGGTTTTTTCTAAAGTGATATTAATGGATTGGGCTATTTTTTGTAGGCATTTATCAACATCGATCTTATTTAAATGGCTACCTGGATGAAAATTAAGTAATTCAATACCAAGTTGTTCACAACGTTGCATTTCATCTAAAAAAGCCACTCTTGATTTCTCAAGTGCTTCTTCTTCAGGGTGGCCTAAATTAATTAGATAACTGTCATGGGGTAAAATTTGAGAAGGGCCATAACCATAAAGTTCACAGTTCTTTTTAAATTTATCAATAACTTCTGTAGATAATGGTGCGGCTTTCCACTGGCGCTGGTTTTTAGTAAAAAGGGCAAACGCAGTGGCTTTGATTTCATGTGCGCGTAATACCGCCTGATCGACGCCACCAGCAGCACTGACATGTGCGCCAACAAATTTCATGACTTCTCTCCTTAGATTTATTTCACACCACGATAACAAAATTACAGAGGTATAACATCATATTGAGGTGATAAAAGCAAAAAAGCGCAACTAAAAAGTTGCGCAATAATGAAAATACTTCTCAAGGCGAAAATAAATGGGGCGTCACATGTTATCTCAAGACATCAGCGCCGATTGAATAAATATATTGATAACAGCGCCACCAAGGGTTAGCCAGAAAAATAGAAATAAAGCTAATAATAGTGGCTTAACGCCAGCTTGGCGGATGGCACTAATATGCGTTGTTAAGCCTAACGCAACCATTGCCATTGCTAATAAAATAGTATCTATGGTCACAATGTAACTAACAATAGACGCAGGAATTAAATTTAAAGAGTTAAAGCCAGCCATTAAAATAAAGAATACCGCAAACCAAGGAATAGTTATTGGACTCTTCTCATTATCTTGTGCACCAGTGTTGGCTGTACTTTTCTTTTTACTTAAATATGTTGAAAGAATAATTAAAAAAGGCGCTAACATCATTACGCGGATCATTTTACTGATCACTGCTGCATTTTCAGCATCAGGGCTAATTGAATGTCCGACTGCGACTACTTGAGCAACTTCATGAATCGTTGATCCAGAGAAAATACCAAAGGTTTCTTCTGTAAATGGTAGCCAACCTGCAAATGCATTTAAGTGATAAAACCAAGGATAAAGGAAAATACCAATAGTACCGAAAATGACGACGGTAGAAACCGCGACAGCAACTTGGCTTGCTTGTGCTTTGACGACGGGTTCCGTTGCCATAACAGCTGCTGCACCACAAATACTACTACCTGCACCAATTAAGATCACGGTCTGTTCATCTAAGCCAAAATATTTTCGACCAATCCACATTGCAATAAGAAAAGTCGATGTCAGCATAATTGCATCTATAATTAAACCCGTTGCACCCACATCGGCAATTTGCTGAAACGTCAGCCGAAAACCATACAAAATAATACCTGTGCGTAATAAATAATGTTTAGCAAATTTGACGCCTTCATCACTATACGGTTTGGCAACAGGATAAAAAGTATTACCTACAATAATGCCGAAAAGGATCGCCAATGTTAAGGCGCCTAAACCCATACTCGAAAACCAAGGAATATCACCAATATAAATGGCAAGCGCAGTTAATACACCTGTTAGTAATAAACCAGGAAGCCAGCGGTAAACTGGAGTAAAACATTTTTTCGCCAATGTAATAGATTGACTTTGCTCTGACATAGAAAAACCTTGCTTATATGAATTTTGCATAAGCATATAACAATCAATCTTATTTATTAAACTCATTATTTTTATAATAATAACCACTAAAACTAATATAGGTGTATTTTATTAAATGTATTTGGTATGTTACTGGTTTGTGGATAGTATGTTATTTCAATGACAGCTCAAAGGTGGAATGGATATGCGAATTACGTTGCGGCAACTGGAAGTCTTTACTGAAGTTCTCAAGAGTGGTTCTACAACGCAAGCATCACAACAGCTTGCTTTATCTCAATCTGCTGTCAGTGCTTCTTTAACTGATCTTGAAAGCCAATTAGGGGTTCAGCTTTTTGATAGAGTGGGAAAACGTCTTGTCACAAACGAACATGGGCGATTACTTTATCCCAGAGCATTATCTTTACTTGAACGTGCGACGGAAGTTGAGCAACTGTTCCAAGCTGGAAATGGTGCTTTACGTATTGCAGCAAGTACCACAATAGGCAATTACATTCTTCCACAAATGCTGGGTAACTTTCATCGTAATTATCCTGATATTCCCTTAGAGATGAGTATTGGCAATACCGAAGAAGTCGTTAAACTCGTGAGTGAGTTTCGGGTCGATTTAGGGCTTATTGAAGGGGCTTGCCAAAGTTCTGAGCTAATTAGCCAAAAATGGCTTTTAGATGAAATGGTTATATTTTGCTCTCCTGATCACTCCTTAGCGAAAGCATCAAAGATAACATTAGCTGATTTGCAATCTGCGCCTTGGATCTTGCGAGAAAATGGTTCAGGCACACGAGATGTACTTAATCACCTTCTTTTTGCTTCTTTACCGGGGTATCGCATTGAAATGGAATTAGGTAATTCAGAAGCGATAAAACACGCAGTGATGTATGAAATGGGAATTAGTTGTTTATCTCGTCGAGTGATTGAAGAGCAAATTAATAACGGCTCATTAAAAGAGATAAAAGTAGAAGGATTGACATTACAACGTACCTTATATCTGGTTTACCACCGTCAAAAACATGTCTCAGATGCGCTGAAAAAACTGCTGGCATATTGTAATGCTGAACACTTAATCAGCAATTTTTCATAAATTGCTAATAATTGACGCCCGATTATGAAGGTATCTTATAATCATGGATCCTTGCTATTCACGAACGACAGATTTGCTACAATCTTTGTCAGAAAAGTGAATATAAAAGTGGAATGTTATGTCAGAACAACAAAAAAGTGCTGCTAAGTCGGGCGCAGTACAGCAAACTTTGCGCCGAGAATTAAAGGCGCGACATTTGGCGATGATCGCTATTGGTGGTTCAATTGGTACAGGGCTTTTTGTCGCATCAGGTGCTACTGTTGCTCAAGCTGGACCAGGTGGGGCATTACTCTCTTATGCTCTAATTGGGCTGATGGTTTATTTTTTAATGACAAGTCTTGGTGAATTAGCCGCATTTATGCCTGTATCTGGCTCTTTCTCAACTTACGGTTCTAAGTATGTAGAAGAAGGCTTTGGTTTCGCATTAGGTTGGAACTATTGGTATAACTGGGCAGTCACGATTGCTGTTGACCTTGTTGCTGCACAATTAGTGATGCTTTATTGGTTCCCTGATGTTGATGGTTGGATTTGGAGTGCTTTATTTCTTGGCGTTATTTTCTTGCTTAACTATATTTCTGTAAAAGGATTTGGTGAGGCTGAATATTGGTTCTCTTTGATCAAAGTTTCCACAGTGATTATCTTTATTGTTGTAGGTATTGCGATGATCACTGGCATTATGAAAGGGGCTGAAAACGCAGGTTGGCATAACTGGGAAATTGGTGATGCACCTTTTGCGGGTGGGTTTGCTGCTATGATAGGCGTGGCAATGATTGTCGGTTTCTCATTCCAAGGTACAGAATTAATTGGTATTGCAGCAGGGGAATCTAAAGATCCAGCTAAAAATATTCCCAAAGCTGTGCGTAAAGTTTTCTGGCGTATTTTGCTGTTTTATATCTTTGCTATCTTAATTATTAGCTTAATTATTCCTTATACTGATCCAAACTTACTACGTAATGATGTTGGCGATATCAGCGTTAGCCCATTCACGTTAGTCTTTAAAAATGCTGGATTATTGTCTGCAGCTGCAATTATGAATGCTGTCATTTTAACTGCGGTACTTTCTGCGGGTAATTCCGGCATGTATGCCTCAACACGTATGCTGTTTACACTAGCAAGAGAAGGTAAAGCTCCAAAATGCTTTGGTAAACTGTCTAAGAATGGCGTACCACGTAATGCACTTTATGCAACAACCGTTGTTGCGGCTCTGTGTTTCTTAAGCTCAATGTATGGAAACCAGACTGTCTACTTATGGTTATTAAATACATCAGGGATGACAGGTTTTATTGCATGGTTAGGTATTGCGATAAGTCATTATCGTTTCCGTAAAGGTTATGTTGCACAAGGACGCGATTTAAATGATTTACCTTATCGTTCTGGTTTCTTCCCAATTGGTCCAATTTTTGCCTTTGTCCTGTGTTTAATTATTACATTAGGTCAAAATTACCAAGCATTTTTGGAAGATACGATTGATTGGTATGGTGCTATTGCAACCTATATTGGTATCCCATTATTCTTGTTAATCTGGTTTACTTATAAAATTGTGAAGAAAACTCGTTTTATCCGTTATAACGAAATGGAATTTCCAACGCATATTACGAATAAAAAATAACCTATAAATCAATAAAGTAAGGCGCTCGTTTTGTGATCATAGTCACATTTAAACGAGCGCTTTTTTATTTTTTTAATCTAACCGTTATAGAAAATATACAAAAACTCTAATTATATTAGCAATCGCATTGATAATTATTATTGTTTGCTTTATTGTTATCATATATTTCATTTGCTGATAAATAAAATAACAGCGTTATTGATTGTAAATATTATGCTCAATGTAATAAGTCGGATAATAATTAATCCTTATATCTCTCAATATTTCAGAGCAAAAACTTATCGTAATGTAATAAATTACACAACGAATGTATTTCACAGTATAATAATTTGGCGACTCATTTCTTTGTTAGATAAATCGTCCCGGATTGATAATTTGCTCCATAGCAATAAAAAGTATTTGATGAGTTGTACGGCATGTTTTTGTCTTCATAAAGCACAGGCAAAGACAGAAAAAGATAAAAAAAGACTGGGTACAACAATTGATATGAGCATTACGTCACAGCGACTTACCGCAGAAGAACTAGCAAAAAGCACATCAGATAACGTGAAAGCGCATTATCGAAAAATGATGAGTCAGCGTATGTTATGGCTAGGGGTTATCGTTTTAATTATTTGTGCTTCAGTCGTGTTGGATTTCACGATGGGGCCTTCCGGTTTATCACTGGATAAATTATTCACAACACTTTTTCAACCTGAGCTTGTTGATGCAGGTTCAAGAGTGATTGTATGGGATATTCGCTTACCTTATGCCTTAATAGCTGTGGTGGTAGGTATGTCGCTAGGGTTAGCGGGAGCAGAAATGCAGACCATTTTAAATAACCCTTTAGCGAGCCCATTCACCTTAGGTTTATCAAATGCAGCATCATTTGGTGCGGCATTGGCTATTGTGTTAGGTATTGGTATTCCAGGTATTCCTGACCAATGGTTTATTTCAGTCAATGCCTTTCTTTTTGCGTTGCTATCCGCCTTGTTATTAGACGGGATGACTCGTTGGACTCGCGTTCCGACATCTGGTGTTGTGCTCTTTGGTATTGCCATGGTGTTTACTTTCAACGCGTTGGTTTCAATGATGCAATTTATTGCGACAGAAGACACTCTTCAAGGGCTTGTTTTCTGGACAATGGGAAGTCTAGCACGCGCAACATGGATAAAGCTTGGTGTTATGACAGGGGCTTTTTCTGTCATTATGGTAATTTCATGGCTGAATTCATGGAAATTAACTGCATTACGATTGGGTGAAGACAGGGCGATTAGCTTTGGTATTGATGTAAAACGTTTAAGATTAGGCTCATTGTTGCGTATCAGTATTTTAACAGCGTTGGCGGTTGCTTTTGTTGGGCCAATTGCTTTTATCGGATTAGTTGCCCCACATATTGCTCGCATGATGTTTGGAGAAGATCACCGATTTTATTTACCAGCAAGCGCATTAATCGGTGCTTTAGTTTTATCATTGGCGTCAATTGCTTCTAAAAATTTAATACCTGGTGTCATTATTCCGGTCGGTATTGTGACATCATTAGTGGGGGTGCCATTTTTCCTCAGCATGATTTTACGTCATAGAGGGAATATCTAATGATTGAAGGGTTAAAAATTCAAGACTTTAGTGCAGGTTATGCTAGGCATCTTATTATTAAGTCACTTGATATAGATCCCTTACCTAAAGGAAAAGTCACCGTATTATTAGGGCCAAATGGGAGTGGAAAATCAACATTATTAAGAGCGTTAGCGGGATTAAATAGATCATCAGGTGTTGCTAGCTTAGATGGCGATGATTTGACATCAATGAATTTTGTACAACGTGCGCAAAATGTTGTCTATTTACCACAAACATTACCTGCTGGTGTTCATTTACACGTTTTAGGATCCATTATTGTCGCTCAGCGTGCTTCAGGTGGATTACATAATGAACATAGTGAAGCACAGGTCATACACTTATTACGTCAATTAGATATTGAGTATTTAGCTTTACGTTATTTAGATGAATTATCGGGTGGTCAAAAACAATTAGTTGGGCTTGCACAATCATTAATTAGACAACCCTCTTTATTATTATTAGACGAGCCCTTAAGCGCATTAGATCTTAATTACCAATATCATGTAATGAATTTGATCGTAAAAGAAACACATCGGCGAAATATTATTACTATTGTCGTGGTTCACGATATCAATATAGCCTTACGATATGGTGAATATGTATTAATGCTAAAACAAGGGCAGTTAATTGCGCAAGGCACACCTGATAAGGTTATTACGGCGCAAAGCCTTGCTGATGTTTATGGCATTCAAGGTCGATTGGAATATTGTTCACAAGGAATGCCTCAAATTATTATTGATGGTTTAGTGGATAAAATATAGAGAAGTAAAAGAGAAAATGAAGTAAATATAGGAATGCAGTAAATAGGGATATAAAAATAATATTAAAATAACGAAGGGTAATTAAAATTATTAATTACTCTAATTTCTGAGCAATTGTCGATCTGTCCATCTATATAAAATGTAAAGAATATATATTCTTGGAGAATCGGGAATGGTAGTGTTAAATAAAAATAAAATCGCGCTTAGTGTTGTTGCTGCAATTGCATCTAGTTTTGTTATGACTGCAACAGCAGAAAATGTAGAAAAATTACTTGTAACAACCGCTTCTGGGTTTAAACAAACAGTTGAAGATGCACCCGCGTCAGTTTCTGTTGTGACACGTGAACAATTAGAAACTAAGTCTTATCGTGACGTGACAGATGCGTTAAAAGATGTTCCAGGCGTATTGGTAACAGGTGGTGGAAGTAGTTCCGATATCAGTATTCGTGGTATGGATCCAAAATATACTATGATCTTGGTTGATGGTAAGCGTGTTGCCTCGCGTGAGACGCGTCCTAATAGTGATAACTCAGGTATTGAACAAGGCTGGTTACCGCCTTTACCTGCCATTGAACGTATTGAAGTTGTACGTGGCCCAATGTCTTCTTTATATGGTTCTGATGCGATGGGTGGGGTTATTAATATTATTACTCGTAAAGCACAAAAAGAGTGGAACTTTAGCCTACGTGCAGACAGTACTATCACAGAGCGTAAAGATTCAGGTAACACCAATCAAGGAAGTTTTTATGCTGGTGGCCCATTAATCGATAACGTATTAAGTTTGAAAATTCAAGGTCAATATTCACATCGTAGTGAGGATAAAATAGTCAATGGCTATAATCGTCAAATCACTGCAACAGGTGGTGGTACTTTAAGTTGGACGCCTGATGAAAAAAATACGATTGATTTTGAGTTTAAGAAAGATAATCAACACCGCGACTCACGTGTTTGGCATTCAAAATCAGGGTTACCTAGTCGAGGCAAAGCACCTGAAAGTAGCTTTACTGACTATGAGTTAACTCATTATGCGTTAACTCATGATGGTATCTATGATTTTGGTACAATGAATACTTACGTTCAACGTGATGAAAGTCGCAACCCATCTCGCAAAATGGATTATGACGATACTACGGTACGTAACCAAACCGTCTTTATTTTGGGTGACCATACATTAAGTGTGGGGGCACAATATCGTTATGAAGAATTAAAAGATGAAGGCAATAAGTTAAAAGGTAGCAATAAATTAGATCGTTATAGCTGGGCACTATTCGCTGAGAATGAGTGGGCAATGACCAACGATTTCGCCTTAACCGGTGGCTTGCGTATGGACAAAGATGAAAACTTTGGTACGCACTGGACACCTCGTGTTTACGGTGTGTGGCATATGGCAGATGAGTGGACACTAAAAGGTGGGGTATCTACAGGTTATCGCTCACCGGATTTACGCCAAGCAACAAATACGTGGGGACAAGTTACGGGTGGTGGGCGCTTAGACGGTGTTATTTTCGGTAATGCTGACTTAAAACCAGAAAAATCAGTAACTGAGGAAATTAGCCTGATCTGGGATAATCGAGATAATCTAACCGCAAGCCTTACTGTTTATAACACTGATTTTAAAGATAAAATTATGGAAAGACGTGTTTGCGACAAAGATTCATCGAGAAAATGTGAGGCAAGTGATGGTTTTGGTCATGTCTATGATTTCGTGAGCTCACGTGAAAACGTTGATAAAGCCAATATGCGTGGTATCGAGGTTACAGGAAACTGGACGATTTCCCCTGAATGGAATTTAGCAGCTAATTACACTTTCACAGATTCAGAGCAGAAGAGTGGGGCATTTAATGGTAAACCTCTAAATAAACAGCCTCGCCATATGGCAAACGCAACTTTAAATTGGGAAACTACGCCAGAAATGGAAACGTGGGCGCGTATTAACTTCCGTGGTAAAACCTCGGATTACTTATCACGCACCTCAATGGCGAAAGGTACACCTTCTTATGCATTTGTTGACATTGGTACTAGTTACAGCTTAACCAAACAGCTTAATGTGATTGGTGGTGTCTATAACGTGTTTGATCGTCGTATTAATTATGAAAACTTTAATACTACATTAGAAGGCCGTCGTTACAATATTGGTTTGAATTACAACTTCTAATTTATTACCCTCAGTTTGTGTCATTAAGACTCCACTTGTTGGAGTCTTTTTTTATCACTTATTGTTTTTTATTTGTTCAGAATTAAGATTGGAAAAATTAAATATTGGGGGTTACATTTGGCTCAATAAATTATCTTATCAACTGTTTTATTCTGACTGTTTGATTGTTACTTCTACGTATTATCTGTCATTTTTTTCTTAATTCATCCTCTTGCTTTTTATTTATGTAAAACAGGTTATTAAAAAACAAACACTTTTTATTAAAAGTCGGTCTTTTTATATAAACAAGTGTTTGTTAGCAATTTATTAACATTAATCTTATTAATGTATTTTATATGTCTTATTTTTGTGGATTGGTATTGATTTAGATTTTATTTTATTTTTTATTGTTATTTATCAGCTTGTTGAGTGTTTTTTGTTTGAGTGAAATTCTGTTTTTTTGAGTATTTATATCTTAATCTTTGTGATAAAAGCACACCTATTGTTAATTAAATGTAGCGTTATAGGTTGACATAGTTTGCGAATTGAAAAGATCGTAAAAAAAGGGGGCTTTTTGATGAAAATGTATTGCTATTTAAGTCTGAGACGTGCAAAATGCGCCCACTAAAAATATGACTGATGCGTTTAAAGTGCATCGGTTTTTTTTTGCATTTTTACTTATTACTACACCAAGAGGTCAGATTCACTTGAGTCTGAATAGATAACATAATTTGATTAGCAGCCAGCCCCTTAGAGAAAGGGTTGTCGTGATAGAGGAATGCTAATATGGTACAATTATTCTCTTTCGCAGTCGGGCCAAACGGTACCTGCGGTAATGATGACTACGGAGCACGGCGTCTCCTAAATACATACACATCCTTAAAAACTTCATTCTATTCTGTTTATAGGCAGATGCGAAGTCTTCCCAGTAACTATCGGTTGAGTTTATTGAATACTCAAACCGAAGTTATGGGAGGGTTCGCGAATGTCAGATAACGTCATCTCCTCTATCGGCACTAACCAAACCGGTGCTAACAATCGCGTTCAACTACGTAAGACATTGACCCTAATGCAGGTAGTCATGATGGGGCTTGCTTTTTTACAGCCTATGACTATTTTCGATACATTTGGCATCGTTTCTGGCATTACTAATGGTCACGTAGCAACATCGTATGCAATAGCTTTAGTTGCAATTTTATTTACCGCGGTAAGTTATGGGAAATTGGTTAAGCGTTTTCCATCAGCTGGCTCGGCATACACTTATGCTCAAAAATCCATGAGTCCATATGTCGGCTTTATGGTAGGTTGGTCTTCTTTATTGGACTATCTATTTATGCCAATGATCAATATTCTATTGGCGAAAATCTATTTACAAGCAATATTCCCGGGCGTTGAACCGTGGATCTTTGTATTTGGCTTAGTGGCTTTAATGACGTTCTTTAACCTACGTGGTATTAACGTTGTTGCTAACTTAAATACAGCAATTGTTATTGTGCAAGTTGCAGTAATGGTTGTGTTTGTAGGGTTACTTATTCACGGCGTATATAACGGGGAAGGTGCAGGGGAGTTATGGACCTTTAGACCGTTTGCATCTGTGGATGCTGAATTAATACCTATGATAACCGGAGCCACAATACTTTGTTTCTCATTCTTAGGTTTTGACGGTATCAGTACATTGTCAGAAGAGACACCAAATGCAGGTAAAGTTATTCCTAAAGCGATTTTCTTAACAGCGCTGATTGGTGGGATCATTTTTATTGCAGTTTCTTACTTTTTACAACTGTATTTTCCTGATATTTCACGATTTAAAAACCCAGAAGAGTCACAACCTGAAATAATGTTGTATGTTGCTGGTGCTTTATTTCAGTCCATTATTTTAGTGTTCTCTTGTGTAACTGTATTAGCATCAGGTATGGCAGCTCATGCTGGTGTTGCTCGTTTACTTTATGTAATGGGACGTGATGGGGTATTCCCAGAGAAGACATTTGGTTACGTACATCCTAAATGGCGTACACCTGCATTTAACGTGCTATTAGTTGGTTTCTTAGCGCTAGGTGCTGTGTTCTTTGATTTAGTAACTGCAACGGCGTTAATTAACTTTGGTGCGTTAGTTGCGTTTACTTTCGTGAACTTGTCTGTTATTTCACAGTTCTATATTCGCGAGCGCCGTAATAAAGGGGTAATGGATCACATTAATTACCTGATATTACCGATTATTGGTGCCGCGACAATGGGCGTCTTGTGGATAAACCTTGAACCTGGTTCTATGGAATTAGGACTTGTTTGGGGGGCAATAGGTCTTCTTTATATGGTATGGATCACTCGTCGTTTCCGTCGCCCAATGCCACAAATGCCAGAAAAGTAATATCCTAAAAATTGAAATAATGATAAATGAAATGGCCTCAGTAATGAGGCCATTTTTTTTACATTAGATAAACAAGAATAGAATACATTAGGCTAATAAATAACCAATGGTTGATTTGCACACAATGAAATTAAGTGTATTTACTTATTTAAATAAAAAAATTTAAAAATAATTTTATGTGGAATATAAGTTTATTCTTAAGTGTTTATATCTAAGTGTTTTTACCTATTAATATTAAATTAAATATTAATTTGAATATATCTATATATATGAAAAATAAAGTCTATATATTTTAAATATATCCTTTATTTTTAAAGTATTATATTGATGCTCAATTAAAGATTAGGCATATATCCTAAAAATAAAGAAATTACTTTATAAATAAAGTTTTTTGAATAATTATCTTTTCGCAATTTAAACACACTCCATGAGTAAATTTAAATTGTTGTGCTACTCTTTAAGGGAATTAGAAAATATAGTTTCTTAAATTTTATCCAATAAGATAATTAAGAGAATATAGCTAATTTCAATAGGCGATTTATTTAAAAAACGAAAGGTAACAATATGTCTTTAATTAAGAAAGTTGCTCCGTTTATCGTGTTGTCTGGATTTATGGTTGCAGGCAATGCTTTTGCTGTAACACAGGGTACAACTGTGTCATTCGAAGCATTAATTCGTGCCGCAAGTTGTGATGTTTCTTCAACAACAGAAGGTTCTAGAATTGATTGGGGAACTTTTACGAGTGATGAAGTCTCTGGTAAAAACGTCGGTGATCAATTAGGAGATAACAAGACGTTTAATTTAGAGCTTTCTAATTGTACAGCAGCATTAGCAGCTGATGGAACAATCAATCTTTATGCTCGTGGTAATAAATCAAACTTTGATTCTGAAATGTTTGCTAACGCAACAGCAGCTTCTTTAGCTGTAAAATTGTTAGCAACAGCAAGTAATACTTTAGTTAAACCAAATGTTGAAACAGGTCTGACATTAGGACAAGAGATCATTAAAGACGGCACTGGTCGTATTCCGATGACTGCTGGTCTGTATTTAACAAATGGTGCAGTAACAAGTGATGAATTAAAAGTACCAGTTACTTTTACTGTTGCTTATAACTAATATTACTTAATTTTTAGAGGCTCTATCTAATAGAGCCTCTCATTAAAGAAGAAATATAATGATTAAAGTTACAAATAGAATCAGAAAATTTTTTGTTATTTTACTAATGATTATATCTCCACTTGCTTATTCCAAAGGTGTGGGTTTAAACGCTACACGTATTATTTATCCTGAAGGTGAAAATAGTGTAGGTGTTATTGTTCGTAATGAAGAGCCAAAAATAAATTATTTGGTACAAACTTATATTTCCTCTGATGAAAACCCTGTTGTATTTCAAGTCACGCCACCTCTTTTTAGAATTAATAGTTTATCAAGGCATGAAGTGAAAATTTATATCATGAGTAATTCTTTACCGAAAGATAGAGAAAGTATTTTTTATTTTCATGCAAAGATGATCCCTGGACAAAACAATAATTCTGACACAGCGGGCTTAAGTGTGGGATTTGATAATGTCATAAAACTTTTCTACCGACCTAAAAACTTACCGATGACATCAGAGGATGCGCAAAAGAAATTAGGATTTAGTGTGGAAGGAAAGCAATTAAAGGTAGTCAATAATTCTCCTTATTACGTCAATTTTGCTGGGTTTTCTGTCAACAATATAAAGCTAGATGTTAGTTTGGCCAATAACAATGCCATGATCGCGCCTTATAGTTCGATAAAATATGCCTTACCTATAGGGGTAAGTAAAGGAAGTGTTCAATGGCGTACAATAGATGATTTAGGTGGATTTAATGAACATAAAGCCACATTTTAAGCCAATTGTGTTGGGCGCATTATTAGCCTGTGTTTCTTTTTATGGGCATAGCGCTGTTGATGATTCTGCGGTTGTCATCGTAAAAGGCTCAGTAACAAAAGGTACATGTGCTTTTACTTTATCAGACCAAACGGTGAAATTTTCTCAATCAACGTTAATGCAAAATGTTGATGAAATAGGTGTAAAAGAAGAAAACAAAATACCTTTTTCTGTTAACTATCTTTGTCAAGATTATGTTGATGAAACACCTGATATGGAAGTTGTTATCAAAGCGGGATCAGGAACAGAAATTGCAAATAACAAAATATCACCGGTGAATAATCCAACCAATGCAAGTTTTGCTTTGTACGATTGTAAAAACGGTCATTGTTCTTTAGTTAATTTTAATGCCGGGACAAGTTCTGTTTTTATTACAACTGGAAACGGTAATAAAAATAAAGATTTTGAAGTAGAGCTCGTTAAGAAAGACGGTTCAGCGGTTAATCCTGGCACGCTAAAAGCAATATTAGCATTAACACTTATACAACCTTGAGAAAGTAAATATGAATATATTTCTATTGAAAAGGAATTTGTTAAGTTTATTTATTACACCTGCACTCTTTATCAGTTTTAGTGCTCAAAGTATTGAATTTGACTTTAACATGATTATTGATAAACAAACTTGTAAGCTCTCTGTTTCTGGTACAAGTAACAATGAAGTTGATTTTGGCAGTATTCAATCGAATAAAATTAAAAATAATCTTATAGAACCTATACCGATAAAGGTTTTACTGAGTGACTGTAAAACAAATGACTTCTTTGATACTTATGTGACGATGAAGGCAAAAAGTACTTTAAATACGGTTACTTTTAATGATGATCTCACTAAAAGTTTTGGTATCAGAGTATCGAATAAAAATAATGTCGCTCAATCTAATCTTAATGCGGATTTTTTTAAATCTGAAGATACTGTTTGGGATAACATTAGTAAAGATCAGTTAGAAAAAACACTTTATACCTATGTTAAATGCAAAGATCCTGCAACTTGTGATCCTGAAGCCGGAGAGTTTTCAGCAACGTTAACTTTTTCGTATATTGTTGATTAAGATATTATATGAATAATTTTATTATAAAAATTTCTATTATTTTAATATTGGCTTTTACTTATTTTAATGCTAATGCTCAAGGGGTTAGTTTAGGCAAAACACGAGTTATTTTTACCGAAGGTAGTTCAAGTGAAAGTATATATATTTCTAATGATGATAATCAGCCTTATTTAATACAAGCTGGCGTTACTGAGAAAATTGATGGAAATTTATCCTCTAATTTTATCGTTACTCCTCCGGTTTTTCGTTTAGAAAATAAAAGTGTATCATCTTTACGTATTTTATTAAAAGATACTCAATATTTACCCAATGATAAAGAGTCACTCTTTTATTTGAATACAAAAATTATACCTTCCACTAAACGACCTAATGAAGGTGAGTCACAGGAATCAAAATTAGTATTAATAACTAATTTTGTGATTAAAGTTATTTATCGCCCTGAAAATATAGCAAGGCCTTCAGAACAAGATTACAAAAAAATCCTTCTTAAAGAAAAAGAAGGAAAATGGTTTTTAGATAACCCAACGCCATATTATATGACATTAACATCAATTAAAGTTGATAATAAAAAATATAATAGAACTTTCTTGTTAGCTCCTTATAGCAAGACCGAATGGGCGGAACAATCAATAAAAGAAGCTAGTTGGCATATAATTAACGACTATGGTGAGTTATCAAAAGAATTCAAATATAAGGGATAATGAGATGAACATTTTGAATAGTCGTATTTTTTTTATTACTACTTTGATATTAGGTTTTTTTTATTGCCAATTAGCATGGTCTGCTAATAATGCATTTGAATTTTCATTACAAAGAATGACATATAATGAAGGTAGTAAAAGCATCTCTATCGGTTTAAGAAATAATGAAAAAAAAGCATATCTTATTCAAGCTAGTATGAGATGGTTAGATGAATCCACAGGATTACAATTAATTGATAAAAAAGAGAATCCTCCTTTTATTCTAACTCCATTGTTACAAAAAATAGAACCTGAAGAATACTATGAATGGGTAATTAAATTTACGGGATCAGAAAGTAAATTACCAACAGATAGAGAGAGTGTTTATATTGCTCAATTTCGATTAATCCCATCGACAGCTGAAGAAACACCGAATGTACAGATGAACTTTATTAGGGCATTAAACTTTAAAGTATATTATCGTCCAAAATCTCTTGAAGGTATAAAAATAAAAGATGCAGAAAAAAAATTATCAATGTTGGTTGATGGTAATAAAATAATCGCTAGAAATGATTCACCCATTTATCTTGCCTTTAACACAATAAAGATAAATGGAAAAGAAATCGAACTGCAAGAGTTGTCGAAAAATGTTCCTCCTTTTGGCACACAAGAATATTTATTTTCAAATGAAAAAAATATTACATCTATTCATTGGCAAGTATTAGATGAGTTTATGTTTCCATTAGATGAAAAAATGAAAACAGTAAATTAATAGTTTTATAAAAGTGTATTTTTATAAAGATAAATATTAAGAGTGTAAAAATGAATAAATCAATGACAATGTTTAGATATAGTTTTTTTACATCACTTTTTTTGTTCTCATTTCATTCTTTTGCAGAAGATTATTTTGATCCCGCATTACTTGATGGACAATTAGGTACATCTGCAAATGAAATTGATTTAAGCCAGTTTTCACAAAAGGATGCTTTACCTGAAGGTAAAATATCTTTATTAGTTTATGTCAATGGTAATAATACGGGTGAGATAATTATTGATTTAATAAAGGGGCCTAATAACAAAGTAGTACCTGAAATTACGCGAGAGTTATTAGATGAATTAGGTGTTAATACTAAAGTAATACCTGATTTGAACACATTAAAAAATGATCAAGTAATTTATGATATTACTGAATATATACCTGATGCATCAATAAAAGTAAATTTATCAGAACTAAAATTAATTACTAGTTTTCCTCAAATTGTGATGTCTAATGAGGCTGTTGGTTATATTGACCCCGCCTCTTTTGATAGTGGTGTTACGGCTATGTTTATTAATTATATGCTGAGCGGGGGACACTCTTCTAACGACAGTCATTTCGATAAAATTAATAATAATGGAAAACAAAAAAATGATAACTTCTTTGCTCAATTAAGAGCGGGGTTTAATCTTTATGATTGGCGTTTACGCTCGACAATGACACAGACATATACTCGAAATTCAAATAATACAGAGACTCAAAGTAATAATAGTAATAAATTTTCTAATACATATCTTTCTCGTAATCTTTACTCTTTACGTTCGGAATTTATTATTGGTGAAACTACAACAGGAAATGATGTCTTTGATAGCATTCCAATGAAAGGAATACGTTTAGTTTCTAATGAACAAATGTTGCCGGCCAGCCAGCAAGGTTTTGCTCCTGATGTGAGTGGTATTGCTCAATCTAATGCTCAAATTACTATCCGACAAAATGGGAATGTCATTTATCAAACTTATGTTGCCCCTGGTGCATTTAAAATAACCGATCTTTATGCTAGTGGTTCGGGAGGGAACTTAGATGTCACAGTGAAAGAAGAAGATGGTTCAGAAAGGACATTTACAGTTGCTTTTTCATCATTACCCGTAATGTTAAGGCCAGGTGGTTGGAAATATGAAATTAGTACTGGGCGATTTGATGGTGGCACAACGGTTGGTTCTAAAAAAGCAGATTTTCTGCTTGCCAGTGGTATTTATGGTTTACCTCATGATGTCACTCTTTATGGTGGGTTATTAGGTGCGAAAGATTATTACGCTATTTCTTCTGGGATAGGAATTTCATTAGGTAATTGGGGTGCTCTGTCTACAGATATTACACATGCTCATGCTGACTTTAATACAATAGGCTCCCAAAATGGGCAATCTTATCGATTCCGTTATTCTAAGAATATGACTACTACAGGAACCTCTGTTGACTTAACGGCATTACGTTTTTCAACTAAAGATTATTACGATTTTAATCAATTTAATACTGAAGATTATCGGTTAAAAGACGGTACTTCACCGTGGTTAGGTGAACGAGAAAAAAGTCGTTTTACAACGTCATTATCACAATCATTAGGTCAGTACGGTAGTATTTATTTATCTGGTAGCCGTTATAATTATTGGGAACAAGATAAGAATGTTACTCAACTTACCACGGGTTATAACGGAAATATTCGTGGTATTAATTTTGGCGTTAACTACAGTATTGATAGAATAAAATCAGATGATAGTTGGCCTGAAAATAGGCAAATTAGTTTTAATGTGAGCGTTCCATTTAGTGTGTTTAGTAATTCGCCTGCGCTCAACAATTTTAATAGCACTTACATGATAAACCATGATAATAATGGAAGAACTAACCAGCAAGTTGGATTATCTGGTAGTGCATTTGATAACTCCTTATCTTATGGTATTTCTCAATCTTGGGCTAATCAAGGTCAATCTAATAATGGCTCAGCATATGCTAATTATTCAGGTAACTATGGCACATCCTCTCTAAATTATAATTATTCAAGTGACTATTATAATGTTAATGGCAGCATGAACGGTGGTTTACTTTTACATTCAGGTGGTTTATTGCTGGGTAGAAGTATGGGCAATAGTATGGCTATTGTTGAAGCACCTGGAGCAAAAGGAACTGAATTAAGTTCAGGAAATGGTGCGATTAATGGACAGGGATATGCGTTATCACCATATCTTACAGAATATCGCCAAAACACAATTGCATTAAATGTAAATACATTGCCTGATAATACGACTCTACAATCCACATCTCAAAATGTCGTTCCGACAAAAGGCGCTATTGTTAAGGTTGCCTTTAAAACAAAGATTGGCTTCCAAGCTATTTTAAATCTTTCTCAAAATAAAAGTGTTGTCCCATTTGGCGCTATTGCGACGTTAATTGATGCTGATAATCCTAATGATTTGAATACAGGTATTGTTGGTGAAAATGGCCAGCTTTATATGAGTGGGCTTCCTGATAATGGTAAGCTGTTAGTGAAATGGGGTAATAAAAACCAGCAAAGCTGCAACGTTTCATATAGTGGCTTAAGTAATATTGAAGTCAATAGCAAGCAACCAATAAGAATTTTATCTCTTTCTTGCCAATAAAAAATAATCCTTATTTTATAGGTGGATGCATAACAATGAAAATGCGTAATTTAATGATGGCATCACTAACTTCAGTATTAATGACTTCGTCATTTAATGTTTTAGCTGGAACAGATAGGGGTGCTATGACATTAAGCTTAACTGGGGTGATTGATATGAATATTAGCCCCACTCAAGTTCAATATATAAATGGTACATTGACTGGGACTAGTAGTTTTCCTGGGAGTCCTGTTTATGATATTAGCAGTAACTCTTCTTGGGATACTAAGTATGCGATTATTTCTTTAAGTCAGTCAAAAACGAGATGTGATGCCACATTTGTTTCTAAAATTCCTGGGCAAACTAATAAATACGGTCTAAAACTAACGCATTCCAATAATACAAATACGGCAGTTTATGTAACACCACAATTTAACTTCAATGTCAGTTTATCTAATTTTAGTTCTAATTATCAAAGTGCTTATTCGGGGCAATTTTTTCAGGTGAATAGTAGTCTTGTTGATAAAGAATCATCTAGCATTAATGTATGTTTTGTGCCACATAATTATGCAACGACAACAGTTCCTGGTGGTGGCTCAAAAGTTGTTAGTGTCACAACACCAAGTTCATTTCCTGTTTATATTGATGCTAATTTAACGCCAGGTAAGTTAACGTATAAAGGCACTCCGTTTTATGTAGGTAGTTTTGGTCGGAGTGCTAGTGGGGACTTTTTTGCACAAGTTAACGTAATTGCAGATGTAACAGTAAAACGTTCTTGTGCTGTTACTGGTGTATCTAATCAACAAATTAATGAAAATATGACATTTACGAATGAAGTTATTAGAGATTCTGTATTTACATTATCCTGTGGTGGATTAGGCAACCCTGTAAATATGTCAGCGGTGATTAAAGAGGGAAGTTTAGATCCCAGTAATGTAAATAAATTAGTCTTAGCTCCTATTAATGGTACTGTATCTAACAAAAAACCTTGGGTGATAGGATTGCCTTATAAGCAAACTTCAACACCGAATTTAAAATGTGCTGATGAAAATAATAACAATCTATTAAAGTTCAATAATACCGATCTCGAACTAAGTGGAACCAATATGGGGAATAATCAACCTGATATATTTGGTATTAAATGGGCTCTTTGCAAACCAGATGGCACAAAAGCGGGTGAATATCGCGGAAAAGTGGATGTAAATATTTTTGTTCGCGGATAAAGATGATGGTTTAAAAAAAGGAAAAGTGGATCTTAGGATCCACTTTTTTTATGAAAGATATTTTTATTTCTATTTATTTCATTTATGATTTTATTTTATCTTAAATAAATATTTCAATAGTAAATTATTTTAACTCAAGTTTTTTAAACTAAATTTAGTCTTCTACCTAAATTGCTTTATTCGTTCTCCGCATAACGGATAATCAACTATCCGGCTTGGTGAATAAGAGGATAATTTTAAACTCTCATAATATGTAGCAACTTATCATTGCGGATCAGTTATAGGTAGTTAGAGTTAAGAATTCCTCAATAAGAGCCTCATTCCTATAAACTATCCGCGTTGAATACTTCACTTTATTATGAGGGAGTGTTAAAAAATCCTAATCAGAAAGAGATAGATACTTTCATATCAATGCTATTATCTTGCTGATTTTTTGCTGTTAATCCACTATATCCGATTGATAATTTTGATATTTCATTGATTTGGATTGTTGTTCCTGCTTTAACCACAAGAGCATCCCGTGCCGTATCAACGCTATTAGCAGTAAATGTTGGTTGGGTATTAGTGAAACGTAAATTGATACCTCGTTCCATATCGTGGTATTGGTGTAACCAACCTAGTTCGCCATACAGAGAAACATTAGATTTATTGTTAAGTTTCCACTGGTTATTTAAACGTAACCCTGTAGTAGATGTGGTTGAATTTAAACTTTGTGAATGGGCTTGTAAGGCTGCACGGCCTCCTTGCTCGTTAATGGTAGCGTTTTTTGTTTTGGCGTATTCTAAATTAACAAACGGCTCTAATTGTGTGTCCGAAAGAGTTATTGGATAAGCCACTTCGATAAATATCTGGTTGGTGTTCCCATTGTAATTAGCCGTATTTTTATCTGATTGCGCGACGTAATTGAGCGTTTTTGAGGTATGGACACGATGAAACGTATTCGATACACCTGCACGTAGCGTGATACGGTTAAAATCATAACCACTATAGAGTGATAAGTGGTAGTTTTCGCTATTTGCGTGACTGTTATAACCTGAAAGAGAGGTTTTGGTGACCCCCGCTGCTACACCAAGTAGCATTTTATCGTTGTTAAAACGCTGATCCGCACCTAATAGTACACCATAGGCAGAAGCATCATAGCTATTCGCATTACCATCACTTGAGCTATCTTCCCAATTATAAAGGACTTTAGCCCAGACATTGCCTTTATTGTCTGTACTTTCTTTTTCGCTATTAAGTATTTCTGCGTTTTTAACCTGAGAGAGGAGTGTTTCTTTTATTTGCCGGCTACCGTTAAGTTGATTAGATAAAACATCGGCATGAATTTGACCAGTTAATTCATTAAAGGCATTGCGGACATCATTTTTTAGATCCATTCCGACAATGCTTTCATAGACAGGATGCCCAGAAGGTAATGCATCTATTGCATTGGCAATAGATATTTGGTTTTTTGTTTTTGCCAAGCTTGAAAAAGCAGTATTATTTCTTCCGATATTTAATATTACTGCATTCTGATCGTAATATAGTGTTGTTCCTAAAAAAAGATAGTTTGGATTAACATCAGCGAATTTACCATTAATACCTTTATCCGCCATTAAAATAGTATATTTCGTGTTATATAGACTCTGAACATTGTCTTTTGTGAGGAGGTTTTTATTCTTTTCAAGAGATACATTAACTGTACCTCCATTAAGTATCACTGTGCCGAGGCTCGTTATTTTATCGCTATCACCTTGTGAATTGACTTCAACCAGATAGTGGCTATCAGAATTAAAGAGCACAGTATCATCTATATTAATCGTACCAATTGAATAGCCTGGTGCTACGATACCTCCTGAATTCACTTCTAGTTTCTTAATTTTCCCTTTACCAGTAAGTACACCCTTGTCATTGATATTGACCTGAGAATTTATGCTCCCATTATTTAATAGTAACGTTCCTTTATTAATATCCAGTAAAGAATTTAATTTTCCTTCAAGTAACAATGTACCACCATTGATGGAAGAATTTTTTGAATAGTGATTTTCGCCTATAAGTAGTAAATTTCCCTGATTAACCTCGACGCCTGCAAAATGGTTATTGCCAGATAAGATCAATGTGCCATCGCCTTGTTTGATTAATTTACCAGGCCCACTAATATCATTTTTCCATTCATCAAGTTTACCAAACTCAGCGAAGTCAAATTTATTATTTGTTTGATTAACAATAAAATGATTATAGAAATATGAAGGCCCATTATAGGCTTTAGGAAGATTAATTAATCCCCAGCTAGAATCTGGATCATTTTCGTTTGAAGCCCAGCCAGCCAAAGAATTACTAGGGTAGGCTGTGCTCGCTAAAATAGATTGTCTCTGCTCTTTGGTTAAATATGCAAAACGTAAACGTAGTAAATTGTTGGCTGAACTGGGTATTTTATTGGGGAAAATTATCGGTAAAATTTCAGGATCTTTTATTCCATAATAACCTGCTTCATCGTTAGTTATTTTTTTCGGTGTGGTTAAACAATTTAGGCTTTTACACTGATTAGCGACATTCTGGCGGACTTCTTTGGCAAGTTTAACAAAAGTTCGAGTAGTGTCATCATCTGCAAGCATCTGTGATAACAGGTAATAATTTCCTATTCTCGAAGCGATGGTATCTGTTGCAAAGTGTGCCCCTACGATAACTCGACTTTCACCATATTCTATTGCTCGGGCAAACATTTCACTGCCCTTTTCAGGGAATAATATGGATAAAACCGTAGCTTGCTTATATCCGTTCCATGTATGTCCACTTGGGTAAGATGAACCTGTTATATTGGTATAATTGTTAAGATAATTACCTTCCTTATCAATAACTTGATAAGGTCTGCCACGTAAAAAAAGTTCTTTTAAGATAAAATCTATCGAGCGTGCTCTTTTTTTGTTTGGATCATAAGCATATGTACCTGTGTTATGTAATATTTTCAGATCTTGGTAAGCTTGAATATCGCTAAAATTGATCGACTTGGCGTTATCGCCAAATAAAATATTGGCATAGGTATTAAAAACATAAGAATGGCTCTGTGACTTATCAGCTTCGGCCAGTTCTCTCCGTTCACCAGTGATAGCTTGATAATTATTGCTTATTATTCTATCTAGTTCGGCTGTTTTTGACTCATTTTCAGGGGGAATTGTGATGACACCATTTTTGATCTCTTCCAGCCAATTATTGCGTTGGTCTATAATACGTTGTTTGGTTGCTAAAATATCTGTTTCAGACCATGATGAATTTGAAAAAAGTAAAAAAAAGAAGCTTAACGAGGTAGGTATTACAATGTTTTTCATAAAATAAGCCATAGTCTCCAAAAAGTTTGGAGCTAATTTATATTATTTATGTTTATTTTTTATGACAGGGTATTATATTAAGAGATATATTTAAAGTTGGTTTTAATTTATTCATTAATAATGTTTTGATTATTTTCTACTACAATATACGATTATTTTAATGCGATATGATAAATGTGAGGATGAAACATTGGCATGCTCTATATATTTAAAATAAAAATTAGAACATGCCAATCATTTAATTTATACCTAACTTAATAAATGAAGGTTATCTAAGATTTTATCCATTTTTTTATAATACTTCATTTATCATTTTATTCATTTATTTTAGAATGAATATAACGAACTTTTAGATTCTTTTAATTTTTTTGCTAATTCAGAAGATTCATATCGCTCTGTTACTATTTCGATGTAAGAGGCATTTTCTGTTGATTCGGCTACTTCAAGTGCCTTATTTAACTCATCTATCGTTGTAACTTTCACACAATGCCAATCTTTGGCACCGAAAGCTTTAGGTAATTGATGATAATTCCATTGAGCAAGATCGTTATAATAGGCTTCAGGATAATCACATAATAATCGTTCAATTAAATAACCATCGTTATTTAAAACAAGAATAATCGGTTTTAATCTAAAACGAACAAATTGACTTATTTCTTGTACGGTTAATTGATGTGAGCCTTCACCTGTAATTAAAATAACTCGTTTATCCGGCGCGGCAAGTGCAGCACCAAATGATGCGGGTGTTGCCCAACCAATAGAACCCCATAATGTTTGGTTATGGAACTGAGCACCTTCTGGTAATAGAGCAAAGCCTAATCCCATTGATGATGTGCCTGTTTCAGCAATAATAATATCGTTAGGTCTAAAGAATTTCTCTAATCGAGGATAGAGATATTGCGCTGTAACTTTACCGTTATCAGATAAAATTGCTTCTCCTAATCCCTTGACTTTAATCTGATGATAAGTTTTATTCGGTAATCGCTTTGTTAGTTCAGAGAGAATATCTTCCATATAAACAGAAGAATAGATAACGGAATCAATTTCAACATATTTTGGCATGATGTTGATAAATTGTTCTGGTTTAATATTGGCAGTGAAACTCCCTGCATTAAAGTCGGTCATCATTGCTCCGATCCCTAACACATATTCACTATTTTCGACAAATTCTCTGACATCTGGCGTCATTAATTGTCCATCATACATCCCAACATATTGAGTATTAGATTCATTTAATATGCTTTTATCCATAAACATAGTGGCATAAGGTAAACCTGTTTTATCAATAAAAGCTTGGACATTATCTGATAACCCTAAACGTGTGGATAAAATACCGGGTAATACGCAGATATTATTGCTTTGTGTAAGCTTATCAATAATCAGTGATACCACTTTTTCTAGTATTTCTTTATCACTTATTGGTTTTTTCTGTGTGGTAACAGAGGTGTTTTCTATCACTGGCATCACTGCATAATCAGATGGTAAACCAATATAAACAGGACGACGTTCTTTTAATGCTGTCGCAATTAAACGTTCCATTTCAGCGATGCAATTTTCTGGCGTTAATATTGCATGAGCACAAGCAAGACGCTGAGCTAATTGATAAAAAATATCAAAATCACCATTACCTAAGGTATGGTGAACAAGGCGTTTACTTTTTTGCACACCACTTGCTGGCATCCCAACTAAATGAAAAATAGGCAGATTTTCTGCATAAGAGCCAGCAATAGCATTAATCGCACTTAATTCTCCAACTCCAAATGTGGTTGATAACGCAGCCATACCTTTAATTCGAGCATAACCATCAGCAGCATAAGCAGCATTTAATTCGTTACAGTTACCAATCCAACGTATATGGTTGCTATTACAAATCGTGTCTTCTATAGGAAAAGCGTAATCACCGGCAACACCAAAAACATCACTTATACCTAAGTCATATAATCGGTTTAGCATATATTCAACAACAGTCTTATTCATATTATCTCCAGAATATCCAAATAATAATCTGTAAAAATAGTATTATTCATTTATATTATGCTTAATGTTTTACCGCGGATATAAATCAATATGAAATGGTTTATTATTATTGATGGTATAACTAAATGTAATAAGGTAAATATTACTAATGGATATTCGTACATTACGTTATTTTGTTGAAGTCATTCAATTAAATGGTTTTAGCCGAGCTGCTGATGCTCTATTTATTACTCAGCCTGCAATTAGTCGTAGCATTAAAAAATTAGAAAATGAATTAGGTGTTATTTTATTGGTAAGAGAAGTTGATGGCGTAAGATTAACTGATGATGGCGCGATACTTTTTGAACATGCAAAAAAGATACTCGCACAATTTAATAGTATGAATAAAGCCCTTCAGGACAAGTCAGGAGCATTAACAGGAACATTAAATGTGGGATTACCTCCGGTAATAGCTTCGACGTATTTTGCCGATATTATTATGGCATTTAGTTCTCTACACCCTCAGGTTGAACTGAAAATATTTGAATTGGGAACTAAACAAATGGCAGAAGCGATGGTTGAGGGAAAAGTAGAAACAGCGGCCGTGGTATTACCTTTTAATAATGACATATTTGAATTAACGCCTTTTTCAAAAGAAAGTCTGATGCTATTAGTGTCTCCATCACATCCTTTAGCCATCAAAAAAGAAGTGCATTTTAAAGAGTTAATAAGTGAGCCTTTTATTTTTTTCTCTGAAGATTTTCGCATTAATGATTTAGTTTATAGCGCCTGCGGTATTTATAATACAAAGCCTATTATTGCAGGACGTAGTAACCATTTAGATTTAATTATAGCGATGGTAAAAGCGGGTGTAGGTGTAACACTACTGCCTGGGAGTATGTGTAATAAAAATCCCATTGATGACTTAATCGTGCTTCCTGTTGTTGAACCGACATTGTCATATCAATTAGCATTAGCAAATAATAAAAGTAGTTATAAAAGTCGAAGTTGCCAAGCATGGGATCGGTTAGCAAGAGAAAAGCTAATAATAGAATAAAATAGTAAATTAAGGTTTATCTATATTCTATTTAAGAAATAAATATCAAAAATATTTTTTAATAGCAAAAATAACTGAACATAAAAATGTCATTTTTTTCGGAAATGTGGATAGCAGTATAAAAGCAGTTATATAAATGATAAGTTTATATTTTGCACGTAGTCTTATGAGTAATAATAAAAACGAGCAAAATACAAATTAATCAGACAAGACAGGAATAGGATAGGGAACATGAATGAAAGTAATAGCTCTGTAAATCAACATTTTATTCGTAAACTTGAAAGTATTGTTGGTAAAAAACAGGTATTAACACAAGCACATAAAACAGAACGTTATCGTAAAGGCTTTCGTTCGGGACAAGGCAAGGCATTAGCGGTTGTATTTCCTGCCAATTTATTAGAACAATGGCGTGTTTTTAAAACCTGCGTTGAAGCTGATAAAATTATTATTATGCAAGCAGCGAATACGGGATTAACAGAAGGTTCGACGCCTAATGGTGATGATTATGATAGAGATATCGTGATTATTAGTACATTACGCCAAGATAAAATACAAGTTCTTTCAGAACATAATCAAGTTATAGCCTTTCCTGGTAGTACGCTGTGGCATTTAGAAAAAGTATTAAAACCATTAGGGCGTGAACCTCATTCTGTTATTGGCTCGTCTTGTATTGGTGCTTCTGTTATTGGTGGGATCTGTAATAACTCCGGCGGAGCTTTAGTTCGTCGAGGGCCTGCTTACACTGAATTATCGCTTTATGCACGAGTTAATGAAAAAGGTGAAGCTGAATTAGTTAACCACTTAGGTATTGATTTAGGTGAAACCCCAGAAGAGATTCTAACGAATTTAGATAATCGTCATTACCACGAGAAACAAATACAAGTGACAGAAAAATTAGCGTCTGATCATGAATATCATGAACGTGTTCGTGATGTTGATGCCAATACGCCTTCTCGATTTAATAATGATGAACGTCGTTTATATGAAGCTGCGGGGAGTGCAGGTAAATTATCTGTGTTTGCGGTACGATTAGATACATTCCCTGCGGATCATCGCACCCAAGTCTTTTATATTGGCACTAATAATCCTGATGAACTTGAAGATATTCGTCGCCATATTTTAAGTCATTTTAAAAAGCTTCCTGTTGCAGGAGAGTATATGCATAGAAGCTACTATAAAATGGCTGAAGTATATGGAAAAGATACATTTTTAGTGATTGATAAATTGGGCACAGATAAAATGCCAACTTTATTTGCCGTGAAAGGGCGAGTAGATGCGGTATTAAATAAAGTGCCTTTTTTGCCTAAAAACATGGCGGATAGAATCATGCAGTTTATGAGCAAATTATGGCCAGCTCATTTACCTGAGCGTATGACAGATTTCCGCGATAAATATGAACATCATTTAATGTTAAGAATGGCTGATGACGGTATTGAAGAGGCATCTAGCTATTTAAAAGAATATTTTAAACAAGCTTCGGGTGATTATTTTGAATGTACTGAAGAGGAAGGTAATAAAGCATTCTTACACCGTTTTGCTGCCGCTGGTGCTGCTGTTCGTTATCATGCTGTTCATGTGAATGACGTTGAAGATGTCTTGCCATTAGATATTGCATTGCGTCGTAATGACAAAGATTGGTTTGAAAAATTACCACCAGAAATAGAAAGTAAATTACTTTATAAACTCTATTGTGGTCATTTTATGTGTCACGTTATGCATCAGGACTACATTATTAAAAAAGGTGTTGATGCGAAGGCGCTAAAAGCAGAAATGTTAGCGTTATTAGATAAACGTGGAGCAGAGTATCCCGCAGAGCATAATGTAGGCCATCTGTATTATGCAAAGCCACAATTAAAAGCGTTCTATAAACATAACGATCCGACCAATAGTATGAATCCAGGCATAGGTAAAACCTCGAAATTAAAATATTGGGGAGAAGAGTGCGGATGTGGGCAGGCTCACGCTGAGGTTAAAACTGAACGTATTGAAATCAAAAAATAATTGTTTTATATCGTGTTTATTAAGTTAAAAAGAGAGGCAGGATAAAACCTGCCTTTTGTCTTATTGTCTAACTCGCAATATCTTGAGCATATAAATAAAGCTCTTGTAGTTGTTTTAGCTTCTCTTCGTTATCGCTATATTCTTCTGCTAAAAGCTGGATCGTATTGATATATTCAGTCAGTTTTTCTGGCGTTAACATCTCTTTTCTATGAGCTAACCAACGTTGTTGCTCATCATCGTTGAGAGTGGAAGGATAATTTCTCGCACGATAGCGGAAAAATAGCGGTTCCATTCTTGCATCTTCAAACGTTAAATCTAAAGCGGGTAAATTTTGGGGCGGTGTTGAGCGGATAATGTCCATTGCACTACGGTCGTTATCACTAAAAAAGCCATTATAAATTTGAGAGTCAACATCATCAGAAACAACAAAAGGGGATTGTTGAGCGAAGAGTTCCACGACTTTATTGCGTATTTCAGGATGTGAAAATAAAATGGCTTGGTTATTTAAACAAGCATCAACATCTAAACCTATTCTATCTGCATCTTGTGGTCTTAATGTATTTTGTGGTGCCACAATAGGGCATTTATTAATATGCAGTAATTTAATTGGAACAGGTGGTTCATCAACGGACAATTCACTGCGTGGCGTATATAAACGCTCACGTAATTGGTCTGATGTTAAGGTTAATAGCGGGGATATATCCGCAGATAAATCACACACAATAACCGCATTACGATTATCAGGGTGCCATGCCAATGGCGCCACAAGGCTTAAATTTGAGCGTGCTGCTCCAAACATACCTGAAACATGAACAATTGGCGTCATTGCAGGAATATCAATTAGTGCCTGTACTTTGCGCTTATCACGTAAATTAAAAAAATAATCAAACATACGCGGTTGTGCTTGTTTTAATTGTTTTGCCATCGCAATGGTGGCATAAACATCGGACATTGCATCATGCGCATTCTCATGAGAGATGCCATTGGCTTTGGTTAATAGCTCCAGACGAAAGCTTGAGAAACCGTCTTCATTTTCAGGCCAAACAATACCTTCTGGGCGTAGTGCATAACAGGCGCGTAAAACATCGAGCAAATCCCACCGAGAATTCCCTTTTTGCCAACTATAGGCATAAGGATCATAAAAATTACGATAAAAGATATTACGGGTTACTTCATCATCAAATCGAAGGTTGTTATATCCCATAATGCAACTATTAGGCTGACTAAACGCTTGATGAATTTGACGGGTAAATTCAGCTTCGATTAACCCGTTTTTTAACGCAATTTGTGGGGTTATTCCCGTTATCATCACTGCTTCAGGGTGAGGTAAATAATCGTCATTAGGTTTGCAATAAATCACGAGAGGATCTTCAATAATATTGAAATCCATGTCAGTTCTTATACCTGCGAACTGAGCAGGGCGATCTAGCGCTGGGTGTGTACCAAAAGTTTCATAATCATGAATATAAAATGTGGGCATTTTCGCTGAATTAGACAAGGTTTCCTACCGTAAATTTATTTGCTTATTGAGTTAAATTTTAAGTGAGATTTAAAAGTATTAACCCTTGCACTATTTAGTTGCGTTGGGTTTAAACATTATATATCTCTGTTTCGAGAGTGATGTGCCCCAAGCATAAAATTGCTAGCAATGCTCAATCGAGACATGGTAAACCATAATATAATAAACGTGAAATGTCATATTAAAGAGGATTCATGTCGAGCTTAATAATGAGCCTTTATATTTTTTCGCTCTCGCCAAAGAATTGCATACCAAATAAGGAGATTGATAGCAGTCTTCTAGACGATTTTTTCAATCCGCTATATGGATTTCAAGTTTGTAATAGAGGGGAGAGTAAAAATAAAATGAGACACTTTTACTCTTTCTACTGCATGATGTTATAGGATAAAAGATATGACTTAAAAGTTTTAAAATGACTGGCAGATAGACTGAAAGTATAAGGGATAATCACTCTTTTCAGTAATAATTGTAAACTTTGCTTGTTTATTGACACGATTAAGCGATAATCTTAAAGAGAGCTATTTATCTTAAATATCAATTGTAAAGGTGTAGGAAATGGATAACGCAAACAAGCCGTCTTTCCAAAACGTACTGGAGTTTGTGCGTATGTATCGTCGTAAAAACAAAATCCGTCGTGAGATCACTGACAATGAGAAAAAGATCCGTGATAACCAAAAACGTGTTCTTTTATTAGACAACTTAAGTGAATATATTAAACCAGGTATGTCTATCGAAGATGTACTGGGTATTATCGCAAATATGCGTAGCGACTATGATGATCGTGTTGATGATTATATTATTAAAAATGCAGATCTATCTAAAGAACGCCGTGAACTTTCTAAACAGTTAAAAGCGATGGGTGAAATTAAAAATCTTCCAGATCTAAAAGACTGATTGTTTTACTAAGCAAAATTCAGCCTCTGAATAGAAAATTCAGAGGTTTTTTTTATCTTATTTTTAGCACAATACGTTTTACTATTTTGATTCATTTAGTTAAAAAAAGAACCCACTAAAAGTGAGTTCTCAATTTAATAGTATTATCAAGATATTCTTAATAATGCCTTATTATCAATCTTGACTTTCCGTTTTCGTCATCACTGATGAAGCTTGGTTGGTAGAACAATGTCCACCAGCACCAGTCCGGCCTTTCTTATCAAAAGCAGGACGAGCTTCCCATGCTTTGATTTCAACCGCGACAGTGGCTTCATCAGATGCTGGTGCTTTCGTCATCGGTGCGCTTGCGTGTAGTTGGCGTACCACTGGTTCTTGACGAATAATAACGGTTGTCGGTTTGCTTTCTTTTACTGTTTCCGCTTTTGCTACAGGCGCTGAACTTACTTCTGACTGGCTTTCAGTCATAGCATCAACGATAGGCTCAGCAACAGTTTCAACATCACTTTCTTTGTGTTGTTCAACCGTTTTTTCGGTTTCAACAGGAGTGACAACTGGCTCTGGAGTAGACGTTTCACGCACTTCGCGTTCTATTGATGCTGGTGCAATAACCTCTTGTGCTACTTCTTCAGCCACCTCTGTACTTGTTTCCGCTTGTTGTGAAGCTTCATGCATATAAGCCTCAGTTGTGTTTAATACCGCAGAAATATTTTCTTTACGAGTGACATGTTCTTCGGTATTCACATCATTGATAACGTTGTCGACAACACTTTCTTCAACTTGATTTTCAATGATGTTATTCGCTACTGTTGGCGCTGATTGTGGCTCTATTGCAATAATTTCAGCAACAGCATCCGTGGTTGATTCACTACTAACAGTCACCGTGTAGGTTGATTCTGTAGTATCAGCTTGTTCAACTTTTGTAACAAGGGTTTCTGAAACTGCAGGAGCGATAGCGACCATTTGAGGATCAGCATGAGTAATGATGTTCTTTTCAACAAAACTCTCATTGTTGTTTTCAACATTATTCTTAATAATTGGAGCATCACTTACTGGTGTTACGGGGTAACTAATACATACTTTACCAGAAGCGAGTTCAGGTGATGCAACAGCCATGGCTAGAGGCATTGGTGACACGGTTAATGTACGTTCATCACGATAACGACGGCGACGTTGGCCACTGACACGTAAATGGCGAGGTGAACGGCGAGAACGACGAGGCATGACATTATCTTGCCCGTTGTTATCTTCAGTTTTATTGTCCTCTTGTGCTTTAGGTGCTGTATCTGGTAGAGCTTTTGCCGGTTGTGCCTCATTTGTTTCAACTTTTGCTATTGCAATAGCTTTAGGCGTTGTTTTTTCTGTAGGCGCAATTTTAGCTGGTGCGATAGCAACAGGCGGTTCTGAAATAGCCTTTTCTGTTGTTGCAACTGTTGCAACTGGTGCAATGGCTAACGGTGTATCGCTATCAGTAACACGTACAGATTGCGTTAATTGACGACGATTACGACGTTGCATAACAGGGCGACGAGGTTCTTCTTTCTTCTCATCAGCATTGTCTTTTTCAGTCGTATTTTTTTCACTAAGTGCAACTTGTGCTTTCGCAGCTTCCTGTTGTTGCTGACGTTTTTCTTCTTGGCGACGACGTTGTTCTGCGCGTTGTTCACGGCGTTGTTGGCGGCGCGCTTCACGTTCTGCAATCTCTTGTTCACTACTGACTTCAGTTGCTGGAGTCGGTTGTGGTTTTTGATTACGATTCTTACGATTCTCTTCGCTATTCGCGTTATCGCGATTACGATCGTTATCACGGTCGCGACGATTGTTGTTACGTCGATTGTTGTTATTACGACGTTCACGACGGTTATCTGTATTTTCTTTTTTGGTTTCCTGTGGTTTTTCTTGAGTTACCGCAGGTTCTGGTTCGTTACCAAATAAGTTAGAGAAGAATTTTGCAATAGAAGCAAAGAAACCTGTACCTTGAACTTGGGCTTGCTCTGATTTAACAGGCTTAGTTTGAGGCTGAGGAACTTTTTTACTTTTCGTTGTTTCAGTTGTGTTTTCTTCTTGTAATCCAAAGGCTGAAATAGCAGGTTGTTCAGGTGCTTTACGTTCTGTAGCAACATCGTCTTCAGCTTCATTTAACTGACTTTCGTGGAATTGCGCTAAGTTGTAGCTTAGAGACGTAATTTCTTCGCCCTTACGCACACGAATAACAGAGAAGTGAGGAGTTTGCATTTGGTCATTAGGGACAATAACCACTTTAACGTTAGATTGACGCAGTTCAATATCTGTTACTGCTTTACGTTTTTCGTTAAGCAAATAAGAGGCGATTTGAACAGGAACAATTGCATGAACTTCATGGGTATTTTCTTTCAGTGCTTCTTCTTCAATTAGACGTAACACAGAAAGTGACAGTGATTCGTTATCACGAATAGTGCCTGTGCCTAAGCAACGAGGACAAACATGATGGCTTGATTCACCCAATGAAGGACTTAAACGTTGACGAGACATCTCTAATAAGCCAAAGCGAGAGATGCGCCCAATTTGAATACGGGCACGATCTTGGCGTACGGCCTCACGCATTCTATTTTCAACTTCACGTTGGTGGCGTACTGGCGTCATGTCAATAAAGTCGATAACAATTAAACCACCGAGGTCGCGTAAACGTAATTGGCGTGCAATTTCGTCAGCTGCTTCTAAGTTAGTATTGAATGCTGTTTCTTCGATGTCACCACCACGAGTTGAGCGCGAGGAGTTAATGTCAATCGCCGTTAATGCTTCTGTAGTATCTATAACTAATGCACCACCAGAGGGTAAGCGAACTTCACGTTGAAACGCAGACTCGATTTGTGATTCAATTTGATAATGGCTAAATAATGGAACTGCGCCAGTGTAATGGCGAATTTTGCTAGCAAAATCACCACGTCCAATCGCTTCAATATGGCTACGCGCCATTTCAACGACTTTTGCGTTATCAATTAATATCTCACCAATATCAGGACGTAAATAGTCACGGAATGCGCGAACGATTACGTTGCTTTCTTGATGAATTAAAAAAGGTGCAGGGCGATTCTCTGCTGCTTTTTTAATGGCATCCCAGTGCCTTAGGCGATAGCTTAAATCTTGTTGTAGTGCTTCAGCAGATTTACCGACCCCTGCAGTACGTACAATTAGACCCATGCCATCTGGGATCTCAAGACTTGATAAGGCTTCTTTAAGTTCTGTACGGTCTTCACCTTCGATACGTCGAGAAATACCACCTGCGCGAGGATTATTTGGCATTAACACCAAATAGCTCCCTGCAAGGCTGATAAAAGTGGTTAATGCTGCACCCTTATTACCACGCTCTTCTTTATCAACTTGAACAATAACTTCCTGGCCTTCTTTCAAGACATCTTTGATGTTAGGACGACCATGGGAGTGATAATTACTAGGAAAATATTCGCGGGCTATTTCTTTAATAGGAAGGAAACCGTGGCGTTCCGCACCATAATCAACAAAAGCGGCTTCTAAGCTGGGTTCAATTCGAGTGATTTTACCTTTATAGATATTCGCTTTTTTCTGTTCATGACCGGGGCTTTCGATATCCAGATCGTACAAGCGTTGCCCATCAACAAGGGCAACACGCAACTCTTCCTGCTGAGTTGCGTTAATTAACATTCTTTTCATATTGTGACTTACTCGTTATTTTCACGTTTTATAATGTGCCACCAACATACGTAATTACACTATTGATAACCGATGACCTCGTGTCTTTTACAAATGCGTCAACCTCACGGTTGTCGATTGTATAGAGGTGCAATATCTCGGTGAGTCTGATTTTCAGTTCAAAAATTCAGCACTCTTTAATTGAACACAATGTTTCAACTCAATAAGCGATGTATTTGTGGCATACTAAATTGTTTGATTTTCGACTATGTCTTACGCCATTGCTGCATTTTGAAAATCAAACAAACAAAATTTTCATAAATATACCTGATAAACATAATCAGGAGAGTCTGCATTATTCCATTGGTGTTAGGGTTATAGCAAGATGACTTTTCTGCTTTGGTGACTTTTTCTGTATAAATATGAGAGATTAGCTAATGTTTCGTCTTTTTCCCATTATTCAGGTTAAAATAGACGACAGAATTGATGTTATTTTGTGCACCATAAAGTTGTTTGTTATTTTTATTTTTAAGAGAGCCAAAGAATCGCCACTATGAAATCATTTAATCAAGTTCAGTTCGTCACCATTGATGGCGATGAAGCAGGCCAGCGTATCGATAATTTTTTACTGGCACGCTTAAAAGGTGTACCAAAAAGTATGATTTACCGAATTATCCGTAAAGGGGAAGTTCGGGTTAATAAAGGGCGAATTAAACCTGAGTACAAATTAAATGCAGGTGACAGTATTCGTATTCCACCTGTGAGAGTAGCAGAAAAAGAAGAAATTGCCGTATCGCCAAAGTTAGACAAAGTTTCCGCATTAGCCAATTGTATTTTATATGAAGATGATCATTTGATGCTGATTAATAAACCATCTGGTACGGCTGTGCATGGTGGTAGCGGTTTAAGTTTTGGTGTCATTGAAGGTTTACGTGCATTACGCCCAGAAGCCCGTTTTTTAGAGCTTGTGCATCGCCTTGATAGAGATACCTCTGGCGTATTGTTAATTGCGAAAAAACGATCAGCTCTGCGTGCTTTACATGAGCAGTTACGTTTAAAGCAGATGCAAAAAGATTATTTAGCTTTAGTTCGTGGTCAGTGGCAATCGCATACTAAAGTGGTGCAAGCGCCATTATTGAAAAATATTCTTCAAAGTGGTGAGCGTGTAGTAAAAGTGAGCAATGAAGGCAAACCTTCAGAGACGCGTTTTAAAGTGGAAGAGCGTTTCGGATTTGCCACTTTGGTGAAAGCAAGCCCAGTAACAGGAAGAACACACCAAATCCGTGTACATACATTACATGCAGGTCATCCTATTGCTTTTGATGATCGTTATGGTGATCGTGATTTCGATGCACAATTGGTAGGAACAAAACTCAATCGTTTATTTTTACACGCGAGTTCTTTGACATTCACACACCCTTCAACGGGTGAACAGATGCGGATTGAGGCACCCATGGATACCTCATTACGCCATTGTTTACAGGTATTGCGTAGTCAAAAATCTTAAATTCTTATTTCGGCAAAAAATTCGAATTCCCAATACGTCCAGTTAATTGGACGCATTGGGGCTTAAAACCATATGGAGCGGTTAATAAGAATACAATTAACCCTCTATTTTTGTCATACATTGCTCAACGATGTTATCAATATTCCACTCTTTAGGCAGTGATTTTGAACCATTTTTGCGCATTTCCATATCAACACGAATAAATTCAGTAATGCCATAATTTTTGATAATGCTGTCGTAGGTGCATCCACACACTTCTGTAATTTGAGGAATAAGTGCATCATCAGTAATGCCGGATCCTAATATGCAACTGCTGACAAAGTTCTTTTTGAATGAAGATGTGCTGTCATCTTTTTTATTCGAAATTACACTGTCTTGGACAATATTGTTGGCATTAGTTGTTTGAGCGGTTTCTGTGTCTTTTTCATCAGAACAACCCGCTAATGCTGTTGCCATCACTAACGCTATCAAGACGGATGTTAGTTTATTCATAATACGTTTTATCGCTACATAAGATTAAAAATAAGATGATCGGGTTTATTTTTGATCATCAGAGAAAAATAATGGGTTTATTCTTTGCGAGAGTAACATTTTATTCAATCGGATAAGTGGCAAACCAATTAAAGAATTTGGATCATCGCCTGCTAGTTTATCAAATAGAGTAATACCCAGCCCTTCAGATTTAAAACTTCCAGCACAATTGAAAGGCATTTCTTTATTTAAATAACTGATAATTTCATCATCGGTTAAATGACGAAAGTAAACTTGAAATAATTCACAATGCGTTTGGTGTTCTAAATTTAGGCTATTATATACAGTTAATCCAGTATAAAACGACACACATTGCCCTGATGCTTGTTTTAATTGTGCGAAAGCATTATCAAAATTATAGGGTTTACCTGTGATTTTTTTATTTAATACACAAACTTGATCGGCGCCAATAATAATGTGATGTGGAAATTTTGCTTGTAAAGCGCTGGCTTTTTCATAGGATAAGCGAGTGACAAGATCCTGAGCACACTCAGTGGGTATTGGGGTTTCGTCAATATCGGGAGATGCCTGTATAAAGGGCATTCCAAGCTTTTTTAGCAACTGAGCTCGAAAGGGTGAAGTAGACGCAAGAACGAGTGGCAACATATTTTTTTTAAAATCCGTAGCAAAATGATGCCTGACATTCTAAACTATGCGCCGCTGATAAAGCGAATTTTGGTGGAAAGGTGTAGATAACCCGCCTTTTTCTTTGACTATATTCCATTACAAAGATAATATGCGCGCCTTATGCAAAAGGTAAAATTACCCCTGACCATTGATGCGTTGCGAGCAGCTCAAAAGAATTTAGACTATGACGGTCATTATTCTCCAGAGCAAGTAAGCCGCTTAGCTGAATCGGTGGTCAGTGTGGACAGTAATATTGATGTGGCTTTATCATTTGATATTGACCATCAACGCCTTGCCGTGATTAAAGGACATTCCGATGTGGATGTGACTTTAGAATGTCAACGTTGTGGTGGCCATTTTCCTTATCATGTTCACGCAACATATTGTTTTAGCCCTGTTGTCAGTGATGAACGGGCCGAGGCATTACCGGAAGAATATGAACCAGTCGATGTAAACGAATTTGGTGAAATAGATTTGCTGGCAATGATTGAAGATGAAATAATCCTCAACTTGCCGGTGGTTCCGGTACATGATTTTGAACACTGTGAAGTGTCCGACGCGGATATGGTGTTTGGTGAACTCCCTGAGGAATTATCAGAGAAGCCGAATCCATTTGCCGTATTAGCCAGTTTAAAGAAAAGTACTAAGGAGTAAGGTCAATGGCCGTACAACAAAACAAACCAACTCGTTCTAAACGCGGTATGCGTCGTTCTCATGACGCGCTGACAGTAACTCAAGTTTCAGTTGACAAAACTTCTGGTGAAACTCACCTGCGTCACCATGTAACTGCTGACGGTTACTACCGTGGTCGCAAGGTTATCAACAAGTAATTAGCTTTATAGCTCGTTGATACCTTGACAAATCTAACCATAGCGTTAGATGCGATGGGCGGGGACTTCGGTCCTCGCATCACAGTGCCTGCTTGTTTGCGGGCGCTGGCATCTAATCCTCATTTAAAAATATTGCTGGTAGGTCAACCAGACGCTATCTCTCCTTTGCTTGCAGATCAAAATGCTGAGCTAATTTCCCGTTTACACGTTATACCCGCTGAACATATTGTCGCCAATGATGCTAAACCTTCACAAGCTATTAGAGCAAGTAAAGGTACATCAATGCGAGTGGCGCTTGATCTCGTGAAAACAGGTGAAGCACAAGCCTGTGTAAGCGCTGGTAATACTGGCGTATTAATGGGATTAGCAAAACTGCGACTGAATGCTATTGATGGAATTGAACGTCCTGCACTGGTTTCGGTATTACCTAACCAGAAAAAAGGTAAGACTGTCGTTCTTGATTTAGGCGCGAACGTTAACTGTGATAGCCAAATGTTGGTACAGTTTGCGGTGATGGGCGCAGTTATGGCAGAAGAAATTGCAGGAATTAGTTCACCTAAAGTGGCACTTTTAAATATTGGTGAAGAAGAGAGTAAAGGGTTAGATAATATCCGCGAAGCCGCTACGGTATTAAAGTCGACACCTAATATCAATTATATTGGTTATGTTGAAGGTAATGAATTACTGACAGGCAAAACGGATGTATTGGTGTGTGACGGCTTCGCAGGTAATGTCTCCCTTAAAACGATGGAAGGGGTTATTCGGGTTTTCCTTTCATTGATTAAATCTTCTACTACTGAAAATAAAAAAACGTCGTGGTGGATAAAAATATTGAAGAAATGGTTACAAAAACGGCTAATTAAGCGTTTTGGACACATGAACCCCGACCAGTATAACGGTGCTTCTCTGTTAGGATTACGCGGTATCGTCATTAAGAGCCATGGTGGCGCAAATGAAAGCGCGTTTACAGCAGCAATAGAACAGGCTGTTCATGCCGTTGAGCGAAAAATCCCAGAACGGATCGCTTCTCGACTGACAACAGTATTACCCAAGAGCGATTGATAGAATGTATACAAAAATCTTAGGTACTGGTAGTTACTTGCCTGTACAAGTGCGAACTAATGCCGATTTAGAAACAATGGTTGAAACGTCTGACGAGTGGATTGTTACCCGGACAGGTATTCATGAACGTCGGATTGCAACAGAAGAAGAAACTGTTGCGTTGATGGGAGCAAGTGCGGCTGAAAAAGCATTAGAAATGTCTGGTATTGATAAGCAAGACATTGGGTTGATTGTTGTTGCCACAACATCAGGCTCACATGCATTCCCAAGCGCAGCATGTCAGATTCAAAATGCGTTAGGTATCAATGATTGCATCGCTTTTGACGTTGCTGCAGCATGTTCTGGCTTTGTTTATGCATTAAGTATTGCAGATCAGTTTATTAAAGCTGGTTCTGTTAAGCATGCTCTTGTGATCGGTGCTGATAGATTATCCCATGCGTTAGATCCTAACGATCGTGGCACCATTATTTTATTTGGTGATGCGGCGGGTGCAGCAGTTGTGGGTGCGTCAGAAGACGAAGGTATTATTTCTACACATTTACACTCTGATGGGCGTTTCGGTGATTTATTAGCATTACCTTATCAGCGTAAAGAAAATGAAGATTTACCTGCTTACGTTACAATGGCAGGAAATGAAGTATTTAAAGTCGCAGTTCGTGAACTTGCCCACATTGTGGATGAGACACTCGAAGCTAACAATATTGATAAATCTGAACTGGACTGGCTTGTGCCTCATCAGGCAAATTTAAGAATTATTTCAGCGACAGCGAAAAAGCTGGATATGACAATGGATAAAGTAGTGGTGACATTAGATCGCCACGGCAATACGTCAGCAGCATCAGTCCCAACAGCATTAGATGAAGCTGTAAGAGACAATCGCATTCAACGTGGTCAGTTAATCTTGCTGGAAGCGTTTGGTGGTGGTTTTACTTGGGGTTCTGCACTTATCCGTTTTTAATATTATCAGGAAAATAAACATGACTGATTTTGCAATGGTTTTCCCTGGACAGGGATCGCAAACTGTTGGAATGCTTGCAGAACTTGCCGAGCAATATCCAATAGTGACTGAAACATTTGCTCAAGCATCTGATGTATTGGGCTACTCTCTTTGGGATTTAGTTCAAAATGGCCCTGAAGATGAGTTAAACAAAACATGGAAAACACAACCCGCATTATTAGCCGCCTCGGTTGCTGTTTGGCGTGTATGGCAAGAAAAACAAGGCAAAATGCCACAAATGATGGCAGGTCACAGTCTTGGTGAGTATTCTGCTTTAGTGTGTGCGGGTGTTATTGATTTCACCGCAGCAATTAAACTAGTAGAATTACGCGGTCAACTGATGCAAGAAGCTGTACCAGCAGGTACAGGCGCAATGTATGCGATTATCGGTTTAGATAATGACGCTATTGCAAAGGCATGTGAAGAAGCAGCCCAAGGGCAAGTTGTTTCGCCTGTAAACTTTAATTCACCAGGTCAAGTGGTTATCGCTGGTAATAAAGAGGCAGTAGAACGTGCTGGTGTTTTATGTAAGGAAGCTGGCGCTAAGCGCGCGTTGCCATTAGCGGTAAGCGTGCCTTCACATTGTGCTTTAATGAAACCAGCAGCTGATAAGCTAGCGATTGCATTACAAGAAATTGAATTTAAACAACCTGAAATACAGGTCGTTAATAATGTTGATGTGAAAGCACAAACTGATGTTAATGCTATCCGTGATGCGTTAGTTCGCCAGCTTTATAATCCAGTTCGCTGGACTGAAACGGTTGAACTTATTGCTGAAAAAGGTATCACACAGCTATTAGAAATCGGCCCAGGAAAAGTATTAACTGGTTTAACAAAACGTATTTCTAAAGAAATGAACGCTGCAGCAGTTAATGATATTGCGTCATTAAATGCTGCATTAGGAAATGACTGAGGGATCTCATGGGATTTGACGGAAAAATAGCGCTAGTTACTGGTGCAAGCCGTGGCATTGGCCGTGCGATTGCAGAAGATTTAGTTGCGCGCGGTGCGACCGTAATTGGTACAGCAACGAGTGAAAACGGTGCGCAAGCTATCAGCGAATATTTAAGCGGTAAAGGTAAGGGTTTTGTGTTAAATGTCACAGAAAACGACTCTATCGAAAAATTTTTAGCTGAAGTGCGTGCTGAATTTGGCGAAATTGATATTTTGGTCAATAATGCAGGTATTACTCGTGATAACCTGTTGATGCGCATGAAAGATGATGAGTGGCAAGATATCATCAACACAAATCTTTCATCAGTCTTCCGTCTGTCTAAAGCAGTTATGCGTGCTATGATGAAAAAACGTTATGGCCGTATAATTACCATTGGTTCTGTTGTTGGAACTATGGGTAATGCAGGACAGGCAAACTACGCGGCGGCAAAAGCGGGTGTGATTGGTTTTAGTAAATCATTAGCACGCGAAGTTGCTTCCCGGGGCATTACGGTAAATGTTGTTGCACCTGGTTTTATCGAAACTGATATGACAAGAGCATTAACAGATGACCAAAGAGCAGGTATTTTATCTCAAGTTCCTGCTAACCGTTTAGGTGATGCCAAAGAGATTGCCAGTGCTGTAGCCTTCTTAGCTTCTGATGAAGCAAGCTATATCACGGGTGAAACATTGCATGTCAATGGTGGCATGTACATGATCTAATTATGGGGACGTCTTTATATTTGCTTTTTGCGTACAATATAATGCAAAATATAGCGAATAAAGTAGTCCACACAGTCGGGATTGGTTAGATCTTTTCCTGTATTTATAAACTAAGAAAATCATCGCGCAAGCGAGTTTTGATAGGAAATTTAATAGTATGAGCACTATCGACGAACGCGTTAAGAAAATCATTGTTGAACAACTGGGTGTTAAAGAGGAAGAAGTTGTAAATTCAGCTTCATTTGTTGATGACTTAGGCGCTGATTCTCTTGACACAGTTGAGCTGGTAATGGCTCTGGAAGAAGAATTCGATATCGAAATCCCAGACGAAGAAGCAGAAAAAATTACTACAGTTCAAGCTGCTATTGATTACGTTGAAAACGCAGGTAAATAAGCTTGCTAATCTAGGCGGTCACTCGACCGCCTATATTTTTAATCCTAAACTTTTTCCCTCCTTGGAGGATAAGCGTGTCTAAGCGTCGTGTAGTTGTGACCGGACTAGGCATGTTATCTCCTGTCGGTAATAACGCAGAAGCTTCTTGGGAAGCAGTGTGTGCCGGACAGAGTGGTATCGGCCTTATCAAAGATTTTGACACCAGTCATCATGCGACTAAATTCGCAGGATTGGTAAAAGATTTCAATCATGAAGATTATAATCTTTCGCGTAAAGAGGCGCGTAAGATGGATCTTTTCATTCAATATGGTATTGCAGCCGGTGTGCAAGCCATTGCGGATTCAGGTCTTGAAGTAACAGAAGCCAATGCAAGTCGTATCGGAGCTGCTATTGGTTCTGGTATTGGTGGCTTAGGCCTTATCGAAGAAAATCATACATCCATGATGAATGGTGGTCCTCGTAAAATTAGCCCATTTTTTGTACCTTCAACCATCATTAACATGGTTGCAGGACATTTAAGCATTATGTATGGCCTTCGTGGCCCTACAATCTCTATCGCCACAGCGTGTACTTCAGGTGTTCATAATATAGGACATGCTGCACGTATTATCGCTTATGGTGATGCTGATGCAATGCTGGCGGGCGGTGCCGAAAAAGCAACCACACCATTAGGGTTAGGTGGCTTTGGTGCTGTTCGTGCATTATCAACACGTAATGATAATCCTCAAGCGGCTAGCCGTCCATGGGATAAAGATCGTGATGGTTTTGTATTAGGTGATGGTGCTGGTGTTCTGGTTCTTGAAGAATATGAACATGCTAAAAACCGTGGCGCTAAAATTTATGCTGAAGTGGTTGGTTTTGGGATGAGTAGCGATGCTTATCACATGACTTCACCAGCAGAAAATGGCGAAGGCGGTGCGCTGGCGATGACAAATGCACTGAAAGATGCGGGTATTGCCTCATCAGAAGTGGGTTATATCAACGCACATGGTACATCAACGAATGCAGGCGATGTTGCTGAAGCACAAGCGGTAGAAAACGTATTTGGTAAAGGCACAGATGTATTAGTTAGCTCAACAAAATCTATGACAGGTCATTTATTAGGCGCTGCTGGAGCTATTGAGTCTATCTTTACTATTCTTTCTCTACGTGACAAAATCGTACCTCCAACTATTAACCTCGATAATCAAGACGAAAATTGTCATCTTGATTTTGTTCCACATAAAGCACGTAAAGTTGAGAACATGGAATATGCTCTGTGTAACTCATTCGGCTTTGGTGGTACTAATGGTTCAATTCTCTTTAAGCGCGTTTAAACCGTTTTTTGCAGAAAGTTGAAAAATACTTAAAGGCCCAGGATTATTCTGGGTCTTTTATTTTGTCCTTTTACTGCCAGTTGCTTTATCATGTGCAGGTTGATATCAATAACATAGATGTAGGGTGTGTTAGATGCATTGGGTAAATGGACAACAGCAACAAAATGTAGATGCCAGTGACCGAGCGATACAGTTTGGGGATGGTTGCTTTACTACTCTTGCGATTGAACAGGGTAAACCTTTTTTATTACCCGAACACCTTAACCGTTTAAAAGAAGGCTGTGAGGCTCTTTTTCTTCCTCATCCCAATTGGCCCGATTTAGAAAATCACATAATAAATATTGCCTCAGATACCCAGGCGAAAGGTGTTATTAAAATTATCATCAGTCGCGGTTATGGGGGGCGTGGTTATTCTTCAAATGGATTTATGACACCGACGGTTATAACATCACTGTCATCCTATCCCTCACATTATTCTCATCAGCAAAGTGAAGGTATATCACTTAGCATCAGTCCTGTTACTTTAGGAAAAAATCCTCTATTGGCGGGAATTAAACACTTAAATCGTTTAGAGCAGGTTCTTATTAAGCATCATTTAGAAAAAACAGAATTTGATGATGTTTTGGTGTGTGATAATGAGGGATATTTAGTTGAAGCAAATGCAGCAAATCTTTTTTGGCGCAAAGGAAATACACTTTTCACACCGGATCTGAGGGATTCCGGCGTAAAGGGCATAATGCGTCAATCAATTATTCAATTAGCTAAAAAACTGAATTGGAAAATTGATATCGTAAAAGAGAAACCGGAAACCCTTTATCAAGCAGATGAAGTTTGGTTAACAAATAGCTTAATGCCGATACTTCCTGTTTCACGTATCACTTTTTCGGATGATAAGTGCTATCAGTATTCAACTAGAGAGTATTATCATGTTGTTTTACAACACTGTTTGTCACTTAAATAGAACTTGATGAGTTATAAATGAAGATAAAAAAAATAGTATGGATAGTTTTTTTTGCCTTACTAATTAGTATCGGTGCAATTGCGTTGTATATGATGCAACATCTTCGTGCTTTAGAAGAAAATGTTGTTGTAAAGCAAGATGAAATGCTACTCACAGTGCCAGCAGGAACAGGGCGCGTTGCCATGGAACAACTGCTTATAAAAAATAATCTACTCAACAAAGGCGATTATTTTCAAGTTTTACTAAAAATAAAACCAGAGCTTAGTCAATTTAAAGCAGGTACATATCGTTTAACAAAAGGTATGTCTTTGCGTGATGTTTTGTTGCTGATCAACAGTGGTAAAGAAGCCCAATTTACCATCCGTTTTATTGAAGGGAGTCGTTTAAAAGATTGGCAGTCTATTTTTGAGCAAGCCCCCCAACTTACGACTATTGCACATACAATGGATAGCGATAAATTACGTGAAGAGATAGGGATAAAACCCGAGATGGCTAACCTAGAAGGTTGGTTTGCACCAGATACATACCATTACACAGCGGGTACGACAGATGTCGCAATTTTAAAACGCGCCTATCAACAAATGGAAAAAACATTAGAAGAAGAGTGGATTAAACGAGATAGAGGTCTACCGTATAAATCAGCTTATGAAATGCTTATCATGGCATCAATTATTGAAAAAGAGACGGGGATTGAGGCTGAAAGAACAAAGGTCGCGTCTGTATTTATTAATCGATTAAAAGCCAATATGCGATTACAGACCGATCCTACTGTAATTTATGGTTTAGGTGATAAATATCGAGGTACGATTTATCGTAGTGATTTAAATGGTTATACCCCTTATAACACGTATCAAATTGATGGATTGCCACCAACACCAATTGCGATGCCAGGGGTCGCCTCAATCAGAGCCGCTGCACATCCAGCGGATACGCGTTATCTCTATTTTGTTGCAGATGGAACGGGTGGTCATAAATTTTCAACCACACTCAATGAACATAATAAAGCCGTCGCACAATATCGACGCTTACAACAAAGATAATTATGAACAACAGTAAATTTATTGTAATTGAAGGATTAGAAGGCGCGGGAAAAACCAGTGCAATTCAAACCGTTGTTAATACATTAAAAGAAAAAAATATCACCAACTTAGTCTTTACCCGTGAACCAGGAGGCACGCCTCTTGCTGAAAAACTACGTGAACTTATTAAGCAAGGAATCGAAGGCGAAAAAGTGACAGATAAAGCAGAACTGTTAATGCTATACGCAGCGCGTGTTCAGCTTGTTGAAAATGTGATAAAACCAGCATTAGCAGAAGGTAAATGGGTGATTGGCGATCGACATGATCTCTCTTCCCAAGCCTATCAAGGTGGTGGACGTGGTTTAGATAAAGATCTCATGCTATCACTTCGCAATACGGTTCTTGCCGACTTTCGTCCTGATTTAACGTTATATCTTGATTTAGATCCCGCCATTGGACTTGCAAGGGCGCGAGCTAGGGGGGAGTTAGATCGGATTGAAAAAGAGTCAATGGACTTCTTTTATCGCACTCGTGAACGGTATCAAGCATTGGCTCAAGGTGACGATTCTATTATTACAATAGATGCATCTCAAACTATCGAGAAAGTTCAAGCCGATATCCGCCAAACACTGACTACATGGCTAGCTCAGCAGGAAAATAAAGCATTATGAATTGGTATCCTTGGCTAAATCAGGCATATCGGCAACTTATTAGCATGTATCAAGAAGAGCGTGGCCATCATGCTCTGCTTTTACATGCGATCGAAGGCATGGGAGCAGACGCGCTTTCTTATGGATTAAGTCGTTGGTTAATGTGTCAGAATAAACAGGGATTAAAAAGCTGTAATGAGTGCCACAGTTGTCGCTTGATGCTTGCCGAAACACACCCGGATTGGCACCTTTTACAAAGTGAAAAGGGTAAGACATCTATTGGTGTGGAAGCCGTTAGAAAAGTGACAGAAAAACTAGAGCAGCATGCTCAACAAAGTGGTGCAAGAGTTGTGTGGATCAAAGAGGTTGAAGCGTTAACTGAAGCGGCTGCAAATGCATTATTAAAAACGTTGGAAGAACCGCCTAAAAATACGTATTTTTTACTTAATTGTCAGCAACCTGAAGTTTTATTAGCCACATTGCGTAGCCGCTGTTTTTATTACCATTTAGTGGCTCCTGATCATCAACATGCATCATATTGGATACAACAACAGCTACCGAATGTACCTTATGCTAATAGTGTAACTGCGTTAAATTTATCGCAGAATGCACCAATAGCAGCACTCTCATTACTGAAAGAAGAATGGCAAGAAAGAGAGACTTTTTGCCAAGTGTTATATTCGAGTTTGCAACAACGTGATTTATTTGGATTTCTTCCACAACTAAATCAAGATAATGCAGAGCGTCGCTTGTATTGGTTGTTATCGCTTTTACTTGATGCTTTAAAGTATCAAACGAATGCACAAGGCTATTGTATTAACCAAGATCAACAACCTTTAATTATGGCGTTATCACAATGGTCTTCAAATATCTTGTTAACCATTATTGATGGATGGAAACAATGTCGTTATCAGTTAATGACCATTCCAGCCTTAAATAAAGAATTATTATTGGCAGAACAACTGCTAGATTGGGAAAATCAGTTAGTCACACAACATTAATAGCTACATAAAATTAATTGTGATTTAGCTGTAATAGAAACACCTATAAGTTATATCAGATAAATGAGAGTAAGTTATGTTTTTAGTTGATTCACACTGCCATCTCGACAGCTTAGATTATGAAAAACTACACAAAAATATTGATGATGTTGTCGAAAAAGCACAGCAGCGTGATGTTCAATATATGTTAGCTGTAGCAACAACGTTACCGGGGTTCAAAAAGATGCGTGAACTTATTGGCAAACGTGACAATATTGCATTCTCTTGTGGTATTCATCCCTTGAATTTAGATGAAGGTCATGATGTTGAAGAGCTCGCGCGCTTAGCGGTTGCGCCTGATGTAGTTGCTTTAGGCGAAACGGGGTTAGATTACTATTACCAACAAGAAAATGCAGCATTGCAACGTGATATTTTTCGTGAACATATTCGCATTGGCCGACAAGTCAACAAACCTGTAATCGTGCATACACGCAGTGCTCGTGAAGATACGTTATCGATTTTAAAAGAAGAAAAAGTGCAAGAGTGTGGCGGTGTGTTGCATTGTTTTACTGAAGATAAAGAAACCGCAACTGCATTACTTGATCTTGGAATGTACATCTCTTTTTCAGGCATTGTGACATTTAGGAATGCGGAACAAATTAGGGAGGCTGCACGTATTGTCCCTCTTGATAGAATTTTAGTTGAAACAGATTCCCCTTATTTAGCACCAGTTCCTCATCGCGGAAAAGAAAATCAACCTGCTTATGTCCGTGATGTTGCAGAATATATGGCTGTATTAAAAGGGGTGAGTGTTGAAGAGTTAGCGCTACAAACAACGCGCAATTTTGCTAAGCTCTTTCATATTCAAAACTTACCTGCTTAATTGATTAATCAGGGATTAAAACAAATAATTAAGGTGATGGAAATGGCAGAAGAAACAATTTTCAGTAAAATTATTCGTGGTGAAATTCCCGCTAACATCGTTTTTCAAGATGAGACTGTCACTGCATTTCGTGATATTTCGCCTCAAGCACCCACACATATTTTGATTATTCCTAATAAACTTATTCCTACAGTAAATGATGTTACAGTTGAAGATGAACAAGTGTTAGGACACCTATTTGTTGTTGCCGCTAAAATTGCTCAACAAGAAGGTATTGCAGAAGATGGTTATCGCCTAGTGATGAATTGTAATAAACATGGTGGGCAAGAAGTTTTCCATATTCACATGCATTTATTGGGTGGCAGACCATTAGGGCCATTATTAAGCCAATAATCGACATGATACTAAAAGCGAAATAACAGGAAGTAATACATGATAAGACAAGGTAAGGCTATTTACTCGTTACTTATCGTTATGTGTATGACGACATTGCTCTCTGGGTGTTTATCATCTCATTCAGATAATAAACTCTATTTTAATCGTCAACAGGCCATTATTATGGAACCTTCTGTCTTAGTTGTGGGGATTGTTGCGGGACAACCAACCCTTGAACACCATGCTAACGGTACAAGAGCGACTGTTATGCTGTCGAATACACAATCGTATCCTGTTTCAATTCGCTATCGCTTTTACTGGTATAACGAACAAGGACTTGAAGTATCTCCTGCTGGACATGTAAATGATGTGACTATTCTTGGTGATGGAGATACTGAAATTAGCGCCGATGTTCCAGATAAAACCATTAGTTATGTCAGAGTTTATCTCTTTACTTAGGATAAGGTAACGCGAGTATGAAAAGACTTTTATTTGTGGCGATCGCTGTGTTTTTATTAGCAGGTTGTCCGTCTATGTTGCCACAACAACCGCCTGTACCAGTAGAGCCGGTTACACCGACTGAGCCTGTTGAGCCACCTAAACCAATAGAACCACCGATTGAAGTGGTGCCGACACCACCAAAGATCACCCGTATTAATTGGAGCGCGGTGGTAACACCTTTAATTAGAGAAATGGCAGTCACTGATGACTTAGAAGCGGGTAAGTTAATCGTTATTGATAATGTCAAAAATAACTCTGGCGGAAACATCCAAGCGGTAAATGCAACCAATACAATTATAGAATCTGTTAATAGTATTAGTGCGTTACAAACTGTGCCTTATACGCAAATGATGTCAGCTCGAAAAGCGCTTGGTTTATCAGGAGAAGACCGTTTAGGTCTTCGTAGTGCCGCAATTGGATTAGCTCGTCATTTAAAAGCAGATTATATTTTATTCTCAACAGTTGATGGCAAAAAAGATAACCGCGTTATTAGCATGCAGTTAATGTCGGTTTCTTCTGGCGAAATTCTTTGGAATGGACGCAATAAGATTGAGTGATCAGTATGACTTAAGTTTGCTTAATGCCTTGCAAAGGCTTTTTCCTGCAACGGCATTAAGTCAATGGAGAATAACAGCATTAACGGGGTTGGGAGGTGGCTCTTTTCGTGTTCAATATGCTGATATTGATTTGATTGCTCGCTACTATGGGGATGAAAGAAAAGGACTTTATGTACACGGAAGAAAAGAGTATGCCATTCTAAAACAGCTTTCAGACTCTGATTTATCACCTAAAGTTGCAACATGCTATGGAGAATGGTTTTTTCTTCATTGGTTACCCGGCGAACACCTTTCTCATCAATCTCTTTTTAGTACTTATTTGAAGCCATTAGCGGAAAAAGTAGCAACGTTACATCAACAAACTCCGTTAGGCTTTCCTCTTGACTTAAATCATGAGTTATCCCTTTATTGGCAAAGAGTCGATAGAAAACGGTTATCTGCTAAATGGCTACGTTTACAACAATATTTTTTACGCCAACCTCGATGTAATCTCATAAAATACGCGCCAGCTCACATGGATTTGCATGTTGAGAATATTCTTCTTAGTGATTCAGGTATAAAATTTATTGATTGGGAATATGCTGCAGATATTGATACAGCTGATTCATTAATGACGTTCTTTGCCACAAATCAACTGAATGAAACGCAACAAATGGCATTTTTGGATTATTATTGTTCGTATCATTGTCATTATACAGAGCAGAAAGAGGCTGACTCTTATTCTGTCAGAGAATTAAGAGCACGTATTCTTTCAAGGGAATCATTCATTTTTTATATGATGCTAATGTGGTATGAAGTCCGTTGGCAACAAACAAAAGATGGATCATTTTTAATGATGTCTGAACCTTTACGTCGCTATTTTAGTCTGACGAATTAAAGACATTATCTTGTCACAATTACAAAGAGAGGAATGTTATGGGTCCAGTAATGCTTGATGTTGAAGGATATGAACTCGATAGTGAAGAGCGTGAAATTTTAAAGCATCCTCTTGTCGGTGGATTAATCCTTTTTACCCGCAACTTCCACGATGCAGAACAATTAAATGAATTAGTTCGCCAAATTCGTGATGCATCTCATGAACGTCTGGTGATTGCCGTTGACCAAGAAGGTGGGCGAGTACAACGTTTCCGAGATGGTTTTACACGGATACCTGCGGCACAATCCTATGCAGCATTAAATGAAAGCTATCAAGCGAGTCATTTAGCACAAGAAGCGGGATGGTTAATGGCATCCGAAATGATTGCTATGGATATTGATATTAGTTTTGCGCCTGTCCTCGATTTAGGCCATAACTGCATTGCGATAGGGGAGCGCTCTTTCCATGATTCTCCTGAAATTGCCATGACAATGGCAGAAAGTTTCATTAAAGGCATGCGTTCTGCAGGCATGAAATCAACAGGTAAACATTTCCCGGGGCATGGTGCTGTAAGAGCTGACTCTCACAAAGAAACTCCGCGTGACGATCGCTCTTTAAATGATATTCGCCAACGTGATATGTCAATTTTTAAAGATTTTATTCAGCGTCAATTGTTAGATGCAATTATGCCAGCTCATGTTATCTATTCTCAAGTTGATGAACGTCCAGCGAGTGGCTCATCCTACTGGTTGAAATCAATTTTACGTGAACAACTCGGCTTCCAAGGTGTTATTTTCTCTGATGATTTATCTATGGAAGGTGCTGCTATAATGGGAAGTTACGCAGAAAGAGCACAGCGCTCCCTTGATGCGGGTTGTGATATGCTTTTAGTGTGTAATAACAGAAAAGGGGCAGTGAGTGTGTTAGATAACCTGTCCTCAGTCAAAGCAGAACGCATTTCCACATTGTACCATCACCGAGGTCGTTACACATTGAGTGAGCTACAAACCTCTGATCGTTGGAAAAAAGCGAATCAGTTGCTGACCCAATTACAGGAGCAATGGCAGGAGCGCGCATGATTATATATTTACATGGTTTTGATTCCACAAGTCCTGGAAATCATGAGAAGGTTTTACAGCTACAGTTTATTGATCCTGATGTTCGTTTTCTCAGTTACAGCACCTTGCATCCTCGTCATGATATGCAACATTTGCTGAAAGAAACGGATAAAGTGATTAAATCCACTAAAGAGCCCGTATTAATTTGCGGTGTTGGATTAGGGGGATATTGGGCAGAACGTATTGGTTTCTTATGTAATATTCGTCAGGTAATGATTAACCCTAATCTTTTTCCTTACGAAAACATGACAGATAAAATCGATAGACCTGAAGAATATTTAGATATCGCAACGAAATGTATTAAAGATTTTCGTTCTAAGAACAAAGACAATGCATTAGTGATATTATCCCGCAATGATGAGATTTTAGATAACCAGCGCTCTGCTGATGAATTATCACCTTATTACACTGTGATTTGGGATGAAGTCCAGACGCATAAATTTAAAAGTCTTTCTGAGCATCTGTTTAAAATTAAAGCGTTTAATAGCAAAATTTAAGACTAAAATTGTTTCCAAAAATGGGTGGGTTTTCCATCCATTTTTATTGTCTCCCGCATAATATTTTTATCTCTTCTTGTCCCTTTTGGCTTTAGTGCAATTGGCTTAAGATGACCTGTTCATTATCTGCTCATCACATTCTGTTTTCATCGCTTTAACTTCACTTTTTATCCTTAATAGTTTGTATTTATTTAAAAAATTTAGTCTTAATGTTTTTTTTAGTTGTTTATTAATCAGAAAAAGGCGCATTGCTCTCGATTTTTTCAAAAAAGAGATATGAATATTCAACTATTTTTGATATAAATCAACTTTGGTATGACCATCTTTCCAATTAACTTGTTTGAAAACAAAAATAGCAGCCGAAACGATTTAACTGTCGTTATATAAGTAGATTTCACTAAGGCTATTTAAATAACAACAGTAAATATCTTTATGGAGTGACGTTAAATGTCATTAACAAAAATTATTATTGTCGGTGGTGGCGCGGGTGGCTTAGAACTTGCGACTAAATTAGGCAATAAATTAGGTCGCAGCAAAAAAGCCGAAATCACCTTAGTTGATCGTAATAATAGCCATCTATGGAAACCATTATTACATGAAGTGGCTACAGGCTCTTTAGATGATGGCGTTGATGCGTTAAGTTATTTAGCACACGGCTATAACCATCATTTCAATTTTCAATTAGGTTCACTCACCGGACTTGATCGCGAACAAAAAAATATTACATTAGCGGCTATCTATGATGAAGACCAAGAATTACTCGTCCCCGAACGTACGCTTGATTATGATATTTTAGTTATGGCATTAGGCAGTAAATCGAATGATTTTGGTACACTAGGCATTAAAGAAAACTGTATTTTCTTAGATAGCCCACAACAAGCACATCGTTTTCATAATGAAATGCTGAATTTATTCTTAAAATATTCAGCTGACGCCAATGCACAAGCCGAAGATCGTAAAGTGAATATCGCTATTGTTGGTGGGGGAGCTACAGGGGTTGAACTTTCTGCTGAATTACATAATGCAGTACGCCAGCTAAATAGTTATGGATTAAAAAAATTAGCGCCATCAGCGTTAAATATTACTTTAGTTGAAGCGGGAGAGCGTATTCTTCCTGCATTACCTGTGCGTATTTCGAGCGCAGCACATCATGAGTTAACAAAATTAGGTGTACGAGTTATGACCAAAACAATGGTCACAAGTGCAGATGAAGGCGGATTAAACACAAAAGAAGGTGAGCATATTGATGCTGACTTAATGGTGTGGGCGGCTGGTATTAAAGCACCTGATTTTATGAAAGATATTGCAGGCCTAGAAACTAATCGCATTAATCAATTAGTTGTAAAACCAACCTTACAAACGACCGTCGATGAGTCTATTTTTGCTATCGGTGATTGCGCATCTTGCCCTAGAAAAGAAGGTGGTTTTGTTCCACCAAGGGCACAATCAGCACATCAAATGGCAAGCCGTTGTTACAGTAATATTTTAGCAATGTTAAAAGAAAAACCATTAAAAGATTATGTATTTACCGATCACGGTTCATTAGTTTCTCTATCTAAATTCAGTACGGTAGGGAGTTTAATGGGAAATTTGATGAAAGGTGACATGATGATCGAAGGACGGATCGCTCGTATTGTTTACATCTCTTTATATCGGATGCATCAAATTGCGTTACATGGTTACATCAAAACAGGGCTTATGATGTTGGTTGGTTCTATCAATCGAGTGATTAGACCCAAGCTAAAACTTCATTGATTTATCTTTTGCTTTTCTGATAAGACAAAAGTTATCTTTTTAAACCCTCGTATTATATGAGGGTTTTTTATCTATTTTTTCTTTTAAATTAAATAATTAAATTAGAATATCTAAATAAGATAAATAATCTTAGCATAAATGACTAGATGATTTATCTGTTTATATCAAAAATAACGAATAACACTAAAGCTCAATAAGACAATGGTAAATATAATTTTATCATTAAGGTTAATGAGTAATATTAAAGATAAGATCTATTTTTGATTATTATGCTAAATTATTTAAGACTTTTCTTAAATAAAAAATGATGTTTAATTCATTAATTTATCAAATAAAGTGTTATGGTATTTCTCTGATTTGCATTTAAAACACAATAAGTGAAAAGCATTAGTATAAGCTTAACATGTTATTTTTATTAAAATTTAATTCAATGAAATATTTTCATAAATCTTAAAAATAGATTTTTAAATATGAATTATCACTTATTTTTAAGCAACAATTGTTAACCTCGTGTTATCATAATGATGTATTATAAATAGTATAACGGTTTAAATTTTTTCACGAAAATAAATTAAGAACTCTCTTAATATAATAGATAATGCTTAAAAATATGATGAGGATTTATTTAATTAAGTAATTAAAACAGAAATAAGTGGTGTATTTAACATGTCATAAATACGTAGTTTACTTATTATGTTAATCAGCATGGATGTTGAATTAAGCTGTCAGATAGAGAATTCATTTATTGAATAATAAATAAATTAGCCAGTTATCGTAAAATAGTGGCTTTTTATTGAGCATCTGTAGCAATTAAGGACAAAACAAATAAAAAGGGGTAAAAGTGAGTGTTGATGTCAGAAAGTACACACTGATAGGACTAGTCGTTGTATTAGCTATTCTTTCATTTATTGTATGGAGGTGGGTATTTCCCCAGCCTCAATTCGCTCATGTCGTTTCCGCTACACCGATTAAATCAACGGTTTTTGTGACAGAAGAGTATTGTCATCGAATCGGTTTACCAACGCCTTTTACTCCAGAAAAATTGTCACGATTTCATCCGGCAGAGCAAGAATGTCGCGTGTTTTATATGATTGAAGCACTTAATAACAGTAATATTGCAAATTTTCCTTATCCTCAATTCAAAGAATGTATTCCGATTTATCGACAAGAGCGCAGAATTGTGGGCTATGATGTGCTTTACACTATTGATGGAACACCAGGTAAAGTGCGCACTACCTTTAAGCCTGGCGAAGTTATTGCTTTAGATGCTGATGGCAGGCTGATTTTGGCACAAGAACCTTATTGTTCAATGAATGAAAAAGTTCCTTGCCGTACAAACTAATACTAATAATATAAAAAGGCGTAAATGAAGAGGCTTTATTCCTTCATCACGCCTTTTTATTGACTTAAATAGCGGTGAATTCGACTGCTATTTTATCTTATGATCATCAAATGCACTTAACATATCATCAATGAAAGTGAGTCGTTTTTCACGTTCAGCTAAATTAGTAATAAACTTCAATTTAGATGGGCCGTCTAAGCGAAAAACAGCGGGTTGTTCTTGGAGTAAGCTAATTAAATAGCTCGGATCAACCTTGTTCTTCTCACCGAATTCAATAAACCCGCCTTTATCATGCGCTTCAATACGTGTAATACCTAAGCTCATTGCATTTAAACGAATAGCGGCATTACGCAATAAATAACGACCAGCATCAGGCAATTTACCAAATCTATCAATCAATTCTGCTCTTAAATCATTAAGTTCATTTAAATCAACCGCACTTGCAATTCGTTTATAGAATGAGAGTCTGACATTTACATCTGGAATGTAATCATCTGGTAATAAAACTGGCATTCTTAATTCAATTTCAGTTTGCTGATTGGTGAGATCTTCAAGTGATGGCTCTCTGCCTTCTTTTAGTGCTTCTATGGCGCTTTCTAGCAATTCCATATAAAGAGAGAAGCCTACCGTATTCATTTGGCCACTTTGTTCTTCTCCGAGTAACTCGCCCGCACCCCGAATTTCCAAATCGTGAGTAGCCAACGCAAAACCAGCACCTAGATCTTCCAGTGAAGCAATCGCCTCTAAACGTTTATGAGCATCTTTTGTCATGGCTTTAGGATGTGGCGTTAACAAATAAGCATAAGCTTGGTGATGAGAACGACCTACACGACCACGTAACTGATGTAATTGCGCTAAACCAAAGTGATCGGCTCGCTCAATAATAATGGTATTTGCACTTGGTATATCAATACCTGTTTCGATGATGGTAGTGCAAAGTAACACATTAAAACGCTGATGATGGAAATCATTCATCACTCGCTCAAGTTCACGTTCACGCATTTGCCCATGCCCAATCCCAATACGAGCCTCAGGAACGAGTGTAGCCAGTCTCTCACGCGCTTTTTCGATATTTTCAACATCGTTATACAAGTAATAAACTTGTCCACCACGTAATGTTTCACGCAAGATAGCTTCGCGTACCACTAAATCATCATATTCCCGTACAAAGGTTTTTACGGATAAACGGCGTGCGGGTGGTGTTGCGATAATAGAAAGATCACGCATACCACTCATGGCCATATTTAATGTACGAGGAATTGGGGTTGCTGTTAGTGTCAAAATATCTACATTAGCACGCATAGCTTTAATCCGTTCTTTGTGACGAACGCCAAAGCGATGCTCTTCATCAACAATGAGTAGCCCTAAATCTTTCCAGTGAATACTCGGTTGTAATAATTTGTGTGTACCAATGACAATATCAATAGTACCTTCAGCCAGTTTCTCTGTGATTTGTTGCTGTTCTTTTGCGCTACGAAAACGCGAAATCATCTCAATATTAACGGGCCAATTGGCGAAACGATCGCGAAAATTATCGAAATGTTGCTGAGCTAATAGAGTGGTTGGTACTAAAATCGCAACTTGTTTATTATTGTTAACCGCAAGGAATGCTGCGCGCATTGCCACTTCTGTTTTACCAAAACCCACATCACCACAGACTAATCTATCCATTGAAATGGCCTGGCACATATCACTTAATACGGCGTTGATTGCTATTTCTTGATCGGGAGTAGTTTCAAAAGGGAAACTTTGTCGGAACGCGTGATACTGCTCTTTATCCATTTTAAAGGCAAAGCCTGTTTTTATTTCGCGTTGCGCATAAACATCTAACAGCTCTGCCGCAACATCACGGACTTTTTCAGCCGCTTTTTGACGCGCTCTTACCCACGCATCCCCCCCTAATTTGTGTAAAGGGGCATTTTCATCAGCACCACCAGAATAACGACTGATTAAATGTAATGATGAAACAGGAACATAAAGTTTGTCGTTACCTGCGTAACCTAACATTAGGTATTCTGCTTTTACGCCACCTGCTTCTAAGGTTGTCATACCTTGATAGCGTCCAACACCGTGTTGAAGATGCACAACAGGCTGACCAATACTTAATTCGGCAAGGTTACGAATTAAGGTATCGGTATTAATTGCTCTGCGATTGTCTTGACGGCGACGATTAATACGTTCACCCAACATATCGCTTTCACAGATCAAGGCTAATTGGCGATGGCTATCAATAAAGCCGTGTTCAGCTGCGCCAATAATAAAATAAGCCCCTTTTTCTTGGGCATCTGATAACTCAACGATCTGTTTTGGGGCTATTTTTATACGTGATAATAGTTCTTGTACTGTTTCGCGTCGGCCTTCACTCTCAACAGAGAAAATAATACTACCTGAAAATTGCTCTTGGAATCGACGCAGATTATCTAAAGGAGATTTACTTTGCGCGTTAATCGATAAATCAGGAAGTGGTTGATAACCTAAATTAGTTTGTCCTGCTTTTTCTGGCAACGTGTCTGTTTTAAGTTGAATTCGTGGCCACTGTTTGAGCGCTTGATTAAACTTATCAACATTGAGCCAAATATCATCAGGAGGGAGCAAAGGCCGCATTGGATCAACGCGACGACTTTCAAAACGTTGGTTGATGTCTTGCCAGAATTTATCAGCGAAATCTTGTAGATCTTGCGTCACTATTAGGGTGTTTTGGGGAAAATAAGCAAATAAGTTAGATAAAGGCTGTTCAAAAAATAGTGATTGCCAATATTCAATCCCAGTTGGCAGTATGTGTTTACTGACTTGTTGATAAATATGTTCAGGATCACGTCTTACATCGAAGCGCTCACGCCACTGACTACGAAAGAGCTCAATTGCATTGGCATCAGTTGGGAATTCATGTGCAGGCAATAAATTGATTTGCTCCACTTCTATTAATGTTCTTTGAGTATCGACATCAAAAGTACGCAGGCTATCAATTTCATCATCGAAAAAATCAATACGATAAGGGAATTCACTTCCCATAGGAAATAAATCAAGCAATGCACCACGTGTTGCATATTCTCCATGCTCTAATACTTGCTCTACATGGCGATATCCTGCTTCATCGAGTGTTTTACGCAAATTATCACGAGAAAGTATCTCTCCTTTTTGCATTACCAACGCATGACTTGCGAGATAATCCGTAGGGCAGACTTTCTGCATTAACGTATTGACGGGTAAGATTAAAATTCCCTTGAGAAGTGATGGAATACGGTATAGCGTAGAAAGACGGTTTGAGATAATTTCTTGGTGAGGTGAAAAACTGTCATAAGGCAGAGTTTCCCAATCCGATAATGTCTCTACTGGATAATCACAAAACTGACGGATTTCATCTTGTAAACGTAATGCATTTTGCATGTCACGAGTAACAAGAACGACTAATCCAGAATGACGTTTGATGATCTCTGCACATTCTAGAGCACAAGCGGCACCAGTCAGTTGACCGAGCTGGCGAGTATCCCCTTGTTTTATAGGAAGTTGATAACGATATTCTGAGGACATAAGCGTGTAATGTGAACTCTTTGTTGTAGTTAACTCCCAACACATCTTCAGCGTACTCGCTAAAGCTTAAACTGGCGGGCAGGTTAAGATAAAAGAAAAACCACAGTTTGGGAATAGAGTGGTTCCATTCAGTAAGACTACCCTTTATTATCCCTGAACACTTCGCATTAGCAACAGGAACAGCACAGATTTCATGTACAATTCTGTCTCATTTTATATAGGGCTCCGTTATATGCGGGGTCGCGCGGTCGATAAGTTCGGTCGCTTCGTCTCATGGCTATCTGCTTTAGGGATCATGTTAGGTGTCGCAGCGCTTATCACTGTGACTTCTGTTATGAATGGCTTTGAACGTTCATTGCAAGAAAGTATTCTTGCTTATCTTCCACAAGCCATAGTGACATCACCTAACGGGCAACTACCCCGACAATCAAATATAGCCGAAAATTTACTGACGCGAGAAGGTATCATAAACGTTGTTCCTTTAGTAGAAAGTGATGTTGTTTTGCAAAGTAAAGACAATATCAGTGTTGGCGTTATGTTAGGGATTGAGAAAGCACAAGATGAGCCATTAACAAAATATATTCGTTATGGTGATTTCTCTATGCTTAAATCGGGTGAATATGGTGTGATCTTAGGAAGTGGCTTAGCTAAACAATTGAAAGCAAAAGAAGGGGATAAAATTCGCCTGATTGTGCCAAGTGTAAGCCAACTAACCCCGATGGGAAGATTACCCAGTCAACGATTATTTACTGTTAAAGGTATTTTCCAAAGTGGTGGAGATGCTGACGCCTCTCAAATTTTAGTTAATCAACAAGATGCGGCACGTTTAATGCGTTATCAACCAGGAAATATTACTGGGTGGCGTCTTTTCTTTTCTGATCCTCTCAATATTGAAAAATACAGTACTCAGCCTTTAGCTAAAAATTTAAGTTGGAAAGATTGGCGTGAACGTAAAGGTGAATTTTTCCAGGCAGTTAAAATGGAAAAAAATATGATGGGATTATTATTAAGCTTAATTATTGCTGTAGCTGCTTTTAATATTATTACCTCACTTTCTTTATTAGTTATGGAAAAACAAGGGGAAGTGGCTATTTTGCAAACCATGGGGTTAAAACGTTCTCAGATTATGTCCATTTTTATGTTGCAAGGTGCTGGGGCTGGCATACTAGGTGCTGTTGCGGGGGGGCTTCTAGGGGCATTGCTCTCAAGCCAGTTAAATACCATTATGCCAGCGGTAGGACTTATTCCACAAGGCGTCGAATTACCTGCCACGCTTGATTGGGGACGGGTATTTATGATTGGCTTTGCCGCTATTGTGATTTCCCTTTTATCCACTTTATACCCGTCTTGGCGGGCCGCGACTATTCAGCCAGCAGAGGCGCTACGTTATGAGTAATTCTTCTATTAATAAACAGCCAATGGCATCAGAAAAAAACATGCAAATTGACAAGAATTGTTTATTGGATTGTCACGCCCTGTGTAAACAATACCAAGATGGTACAATTTCAACGCAAGTACTGAAATCGGTTTCATTTAAAATGGAAAAAGGTGATTTTTTAGCTATCGTGGGTAGCTCCGGTTCAGGTAAAAGTACCTTATTGCATCTATTGGGTGGTTTAGATTCACCTACATCGGGCGAAGTCTTCTTTGAGGGGCTGTCGCTCAATACATTATCTTCCTCAGAAAAAGCCGACTTGCGTAATACACAACTGGGTTTTATTTATCAATTTCACCACTTATTACCTGATTTCACTGCCCTTGAAAATGTGGCAATGCCATTAATGATTGGTGGGATTAACGTGGCAAAAGCGAAAGAGAAAGCGATGTCTTTACTTGAAGCCGTCGGTTTAAAAGCGCGCGCTCATCATCGTCCTTCAGAGCTTTCAGGTGGTGAAAGACAACGTGTTGCGATTGCAAGAGCATTAGTTAATGATCCGGCATTGGTACTTGCAGACGAGCCAACAGGCAACCTTGATCAGAAAAATGCCGAAGGGATTTTCGAGCTATTGATTAAGTTAAATAAAGAAAAGCAAACCGCTTTTCTGGTAGTGACGCATGATTTATCACTGGCGGCTCGTTTTCAGCGTCAACTAGAAATGAAAGATGGTCAATTACAGCCACAAAACGCGATTTCAGGAGTGAAATAATGGCGCAATTGCCACTTGCATTAGTGACCGCTTTACGTTTTTCAAGAGGGCGAAAACGTGCGGGAATGGTTTCGTTAATCTCGGTTATTTCAACATTGGGTATTATGCTTGGTGTTGCCGTTTTAATTATCGGTTTAAGTGCTATGAATGGATTTGAACGCGAATTAAAAAACCGTATTTTATCTGTCGTCCCTCATGGTCAAATTTATTCTGTTGAACAGCCATTTGTACAATGGCAATCGGCATTACCTCGGATTGAAAGCACTCCAGGTGTTGTTGCCGCTGCACCGTATATCTTATTAACGGGATTATTAGAGAAAGGAACTGAACTAAAAGCAGTGAGTGTTATGGGAGTATCCCCTGAAAAACAAAGTGATATCAGCTTATTGCCTCGTTATGTACAAAATAATGCATGGCAAGATTTTCGTGCAGGCAAGCAACAAATTATTGTTGGGCAAGGTGTTGCAGACGCATTAAAAATAAAACAGGGTGATTGGTTAACGGTATTAATCCCGAATAATGATGATCCTACTAAGCTATTACAGCCTAAACGTATCCGTTTACAAGTGAGTGGCATATTTAAACTGAGTGGTATGCTTGATCACCAATTAGCGTTAGTGCCTTTAGCTGATGCTCAGCAATATATGGATTATGGACAAGGCATTACAGGGATTGAAGTGAAAACAGTTGATCCATTTTTGGCTAATGAAATCATCCATAATGCGGGTTTAAACAGCAAAGAGTATGTTTATGCGAAAAGTTGGATAAGTGACTATGGCTATATGTATAGTGATATTCAAATGATCCGCAGCATTATGTATTTATCCATGATTTTAGTGATTGGTGTGGCTTGTTTTAATATTGTTTCAACGTTAATTATGGCAGTAAGAGATAAAAGCAGTGATATTGCTATTTTACGTACACTAGGTGCACGAGATAGCCATATTCGTAATATCTTTTTATGGTACGGCTTATTATCAGGCATGATTGGTTGTATTGCCGGTGTTATTTTTGGTGTAGCAGTGGCTTACAATTTGACACCTTTAGTCTCTGTTATTGAATCATTAACAGGGCATAGTGTACTTTCAGGTGATGTTTATTTTGTCGATTTTCTCCCTTCAGAAGTGCATTTGATGGATGTTTTTTCTGTATTTATCACTACTGTGATCTTAAGTCTGATAGCAAGTTGGTATCCAGCTCGTCGAGCCACTAAACTAGATCCTGCAAGAATTTTAAGTGGACAATAAGTTTATTGACATACAAAGAAGAAAAAACACTTAAAATAGTGAAGTTAGAAACGCGATATTTAAACTTGAAAACCAAGGATTGTAATGATGAAACTTAAACTTCGTCATCGTCGGCTTAGGAAGTTTCGTAAGATTAAAAGTTTACGTAGACAACATTCACGTTGTCGTTATTTTCATCTCACCCATAAAACGGAACATGAAATGAATTTACCCAAAGTTGTCGTATTAACAGGGGCTGGCATTTCAGCTGAATCAGGAATTAAAACATTTCGTTCAGAAGATGGATTGTGGGAAGAACATCGCGTTGAAGATGTTGCAACACCTGAAGGTTATCAACGCAATCCGCAATTGGTTCAGCAGTTTTATAATGAACGCCGGCGCCAATTGCAACAACCTACAATTCAACCGAATGAAGCACATTATGCATTAGCGAAACTTGAGCAACGCTTAGGTAAAGATCACTTTCTTCTTGTAACACAAAATATTGATAATTTACATGAAAAAGCGGGTAGTCAGCATATTTTGCATATGCATGGTGAATTGTTAAAAGTTCGTTGCCCACAATCCCGCCAAGTTTTTGAATGGAAAGGTGATTTAGACATCACAGATCACTGTCATTGTTGCCAGTTTCCATCGCCACTACGTCCGCATATCGTCTGGTTTGGTGAAATGCCTATTGGTATGGATGATATTTATCGTGCTTTGGCTGAGGCTGATATTTTTATCTCTATTGGGACTTCAGGTAATGTCTATCCTGCTGCCGGTTTTGTTCATGAAGCAAAACTGACGGGAGCGCATACTGTTGAGTTAAATCTTGAACCTAGTTTAGTTGAAAGCCAGTTTGAAGAGAAACATTATGGACCAGCAAGTCAGGTTGTTGATGAATATGTTCATAAATTGTTTGAATTAATTAATGATCCTAAAGCTGATTTGACGCAATAATTATTTTATAGAGTTCCCTATTATTGTTCTTAGAGAGATCTTAGGGGGCAAAATGGATAAATTATTAGAACGTTTTTTTGAATACATTAATTTTGATACTCAATCAAAACCATCTTCAAAAATGTCGCCAAGCAGTGATGGCCAGCTAAAACTGGCTAAGGCATTGGCACAAGAATTAAAAAAACTGGGTTTTTCTGACGTAACACTCAGTGACAAAGGATGTGTAATGGCAAGTTTGCCATCCAATGTCTCTTGGCCAGTGCCTGTTATTGGTTTTATTTCGCATCTTGATACAGCTCCTGATTTTTCGGGCAAGCATGTAAAACCACAAATTCTTGAAGATTATCGTGGTGGTGATATTGCATTGGGTATTGGTGATGAAGTGTTGTCACCCGTTATGTTTCCAATACTGCATTCCATGATTGGTAAAACATTAATTACGACAGACGGTAAAACCTTATTAGGTGCTGATGATAAAGCGGGTATCGCTGAAATTATTACCGCCATGGTACGTTTAAAAGAAACGAACCGACCTCATGGTGATATTCGTATTGCGTTTACACCAGATGAAGAAATTGGTCGTGGCGCACATTATGTTGATTTAAAAGAATTTGGTGCAAGTTGGGCTTATACTGTTGATGGTGGTGGTGTCGGTGAATTAGAGTATGAAAACTTTAATGCCGCATCGGTGAATATTAAAATTGTTGGTAACAATGTTCATCCTGGTAGTGCAAAAGGGGTAATGGTAAATGCATTAGGATTAGCGTCTCGTATTCACCAAGAATTACCTGTCGATGAAACACCAGAAAATACTGACGGCTATGAAGGTTTTTACCATCTACAAAGTATTAAAGGTACGGTAGAAAGAGCGGAAATGCATTATATTATCCGTGATTTTAACCGTAATTTATTTGAAAAACGCAAACAGAATATGATTGCGATTGCTGAAAAAGTAGGTAAAGGCTTACACCCGGATTGCTATATTGAGCTGACTATTGATGATAGTTATTACAATATGCATGACAAAGTTGTTCAATTCCCACATGTTATTGAAATAGCAAAACAAGCGATGATTGATTGTGATATTGAACCTAATATTAAGCCTATTCGCGGTGGTACAGATGGCGCGCAGCTTTCTTATCGTGGACTTCCTTGCCCTAATATTTTTACCGGTGGTTATAATTTTCACGGTAAGCATGAATTTATCTCTTTAGAAGGAATGGAAGCCGCAGTGAGTGTGATCATGCGCATTGCGGAAATAACAGCGGAAAGAGAAAAGGCAAAAGTGATTAGCTAATGACTGATAGATTTTGTTATATAAGATAAAAATAATAGCCGAAATATCGGCTATTATTTTTTAGTTATATTTCTTAATTATATTGTTAACTGAGATGATTTATTTACGCTCTTTATAATCTTGCTCAACAGAAGATTTCCAATCTTCATTTAACTCTTTACCTTCAATCTTAGACTGAACGGCTTTATTAACCGATTCGTAGGCATTTCCATAACCTTTAGCATCTTGAATATATTGAGTTGAGTTAGACGATTTAATACCAATACTTTCCGCAGCACTTATCGCATCAAAATTAGCGCCTAAAAAGATAAACTCCCAACCTTTCTCTTTTTCTGCTGAAGTAATTAATGATTTTACTTTTTCTAGCGAATATTCACGGCTACTATTTTCTTCACCATCAGTTATGATCACCATCATGACATTTTTATAAGGTGAATTTGGTTTATTTTCTTCCGTGATCGCATTTCCAACTGCATCTAACAATGCAGTATTGCCTGATGCAAAATAATCATTAGTAGTTAAATCTTCTATCTTATTAATATCAATTCGGTTATGTAGTTTTTTAGCCTTACTGTCAAATAAAATCGTGGTTATATAAACTTTCTCAGGGCGATTTTTATTTTCAGCTAAAATGGTATTAAATCCACCAATAGTATCTTTTTCATATCCTTGCATTGAACCACTTTTATCTAACACAAAAATGATATCCGTTTGTGCTGGTGGTGCTTTCACATTGGCTATTTCTGCTGTTTCTGCAAATACCATGGACGGTAAAATAAACGCAGCAATTAAAACAATAAATTTTTTCATAGACGACTCCATTGTAGAAAAAAGAAGTAAAGTGGTGAAAACCTAGCCTTACCTTAAAGGAAATTAATAAGATAAAATAGGAGAACTGACTGAAAAATAGACGGAGTGTTAATATATGAACGCACTTAATTAAAAATAGAATGATTTTATAATAATGGGCTTACATATTATTTAATATTAAAATTTCAATATAGGCTTAAAATTAATAACTCCTTGATAAATTAACTTTATTAAATTTATCTTATAATCACAATGAAATTTATAAATATAATATAAGGATATTGAATGGAAACCATAGCAGGAAAATTATTAAAACCGGTAACAGAAGCTCAACTAAATTCTCATAAAAAGGAAATGATTAAAAAATCTGAGCAACAATCATTTATTATTATTTTTAGCTATTTTCTAATAACTTTTTTAATTTTATTTTCTCTTTATGTGACAAATAGCAAACATACATTATTACTTTTTTTCTTACAAAGTACATTTTTTGTTGTTATTCCTTTTTTCTTCCGTAATACAAGAGTTCTTTTAAAAGAAGCAATAAATTATTTTATTCGCTAAGTTTGAAAATAAGAGATATTTTAAAATATATAATAATAAAAAAGCCCTGCCATTAACATGGTAGGGCTTTATAACTTATCATTGAAGATTAGTGATAATTAATCTTCAAAATACCAATAACCTTGATTAACTAAGTGTGTTAATAAACGTACAAATTTTGGATCAGACAGCGCCTCACCTAAGTGTTGTTTATCAATATAATCATATTGGCAAAGCGCATCAGCTGCTTCAATATGAGCAGTATCTATTAATTCGCCATTTACAAAACAGCTATCGCCAACACGCAGTGCGCGAATACCATTTAAACGATGAAGTTGTTCACCTTGTTGCAGTAAATCATGAATTTCTGCGCTTTCATATAAAGGCTCAGGAACAGCGAGATCGAGTTCATGGCGAGATTGAGAAATAAATTCACCAAACCAATGGCGGAATACTTCGGGTTGAGCAAGTAAATCTTCCATCATTTCATGAAGTTTATTTAACTCTTGATGTTGTACTAATGCTGGATTTTCACGCTCGGTTAAATCAGGATCACTATAACGATAGCTACCTAAATCGTTAGCTAACACATAGTCAGCGAAGCCACTGAAAAGTTCACGGGCATTAGGAGCCCTGAAACCAACAGAGTAGTTAAGTGATTCTTCAATCGCATAGCCTTCATGTGGGAATCCAGGTGGGATATAAAGAATATCACCGGGTTCTAATTCTTCATCAATAATTGCGTCAAAAGGATCCACTTGAAGTAAGTCAGGGTGAGGGCAGTGTTGTCTCATCGGGATTTTTTCACCCACACGCCAACGACGACGACCTTGTCCTTGAATAATAAAGACATCATATTGATCGAGATGTGGGCCTACACCACCACCAGGAACAGAATAAGAGATCATTAAATCATCAATGCGCCAATCGGGTAATACACGAAATGGCTTCATTAATGCCGCACTAGGGAAATGCCAGTGATCGACAGCTTGTACAAGCAAAGACCAGTCTTTATCACCAAGTCCCTCGAAGTGCTCAAAAGGCCCATGTTTGACTCCCCATTGTCCGTCTTGACAGCTAACAAGACGGCTATCCACTTCATCTTCCATTGCAAGACCAGCAAGTTCGTCAGGAGATAAAGGATCAACAAAACGTGAGAAGCCGTTTTTAATTAATAAAGGGCGTTTTTGCCAATGGCTTTCGAGAAATGATTGCCAATCTAAATTAAGTTTATAGTCCATTGTGTATATCCTGAATTCGGGAAGCCTGAAGTCATAATATAATGAATTCTAACTTCCTGCTAAACATTCCTTTGAGCAATGTGAGTAATAACGATTAACACAAGAATAAGTGGACAGTTATCATACATAAAGATGATGTGGGGTAGTGATTTATTCAGGATAGTTTATTCACGTTCTGTTGTGAGTTGTTGTTCTGCGAACGTGACTGTAATACGGGCTCCTCCTAAAGGGCTGTCAGTCATTGTAATATCACCACGATATTGCTCAATAATATCAATCGCAATGGATAATCCTAAACCTTGTCCTGGGCGTAAAGTATCTGCTCTTGTTCCTCGTTGGAAGATGACTTCTCTTTTTTCAGGGCTGACGCCGGGGCCATCATCATCAACAATAATTATTACACTATTTTCATTATTACTTACATTGATTTCAACAAATTCTAGACAGTATTTACAGGCGTTATCAAGAATATTACCCATTACTTCCATAAAATCATTTTTTTCACCTAACCACATAATTTCAGGTGAAACATTGAGTGTTAAATCAACACCTTTTGATTGGTAAACTTTACTTAATGCACTACAAAGATTATCTAATAATCCTGACAGTGAATGGAGTTTTCGTGTGGTAATGTCGTGATCACCATGAATCGATGCTCGGTGCAGATAATAACCAACTTGTTGTGAAATTCGTTCTATTTGATCAAGCATGATAGGTTCAGCTTGCTCTATCGTCATTTGCTTACCTGATCGCAAAGAGCGTAATGTTGATTGCAACACGGCAAGTGGTGTTTTTAAGCTGTGGGTAAGATCAGATAAACTTGTGCGATATTTACTGTAACGGCTTCGTTCATTACGCAATAACACATTTAAATTTCGGACTAAACCTTTTAATTCTGTTGGTGGGTTTTCATCTAAATCATTACGTGTCCCTTTTTCTAATGCGCTGATTTGTTCAATTACTTGCTTTATAGGTCGTAAGCTCCAATGGGCAGCTAACCAAATTAAAGGCACAACTAAGAATAAATTAGCGAGAATAATATATAAAAACCAGTCCCAAACTTGACTGACTTTTTGCATACGTTGGGGGATAGGATCGATAACAGCGATTGCCATATAAGGCATATTATCTGCTGCAGGATAATGGTTAATCACCACGGAGTGAGTTAAAAATTCATTGCTTGAATATTCTTCAAGACGTTTAAGATAAACACGATATTGAGGTAACTGTTGTAACATTAAACGGGTTGTTTTGACATCAACCAAAATCTCAAATAAACCTTCTTCATGGCGCCATTTATGCTTAATACTATTTGGAATCGCTTTGGGTAAATCGGAAGGCGTCCATAAGACGTTGCCTTTATCATCAAAAATGATGACCAGCGACGTATTGTTATTATTCAGGTTTGTTGGAAATTCAATATTCAGCTTGCCCTTATTCCACTGCGCTAAACTGTAATACAGATTACTTTGACTGCGCATTAACATAAAAGTGGTTTTATCAACGCTCACGATAGAACCGACTATGGCTACCAACCCATAAGAGAGTGTAAGTGCCAAAATAATGGCACTGGTCGCTAGTAAAAATCGTGTTCGTAATGAAAAAGGGGAACGCTGTTTTTTTTGCATATTAAGGTTTCATATCAAAACGGTAGCCTTGTCCGCGTACTGTTACAACAACATCATCAGGGTATTTTTCTAAGATTTTTTTACGTAATCGCCCCATTAATACATCAATAGTGTGGCTTTCTTTTAATTCGGCATCAGGATATAACTGGCGCATTAATGCATCTTTGCTAACGACTTTATTTTGATTGCGCATTAATGTTTCTAAGATCGTATATTCAAATGCTGTTAATTTAATTTGCTCGCCTGAAATCATGAACTCTTTACGTGACAAATCCAACTCGAAAGGCTCAATAGAGAGAGTTTGTGATGCAATTCCCATGTTTCTTCGCATTAATGCCTGAATACGAGCAACAATTTCCTCAAAATGAAAAGGTTTTGTCACATAATCATCAGCACCTGCATTTAATGCGGAGACTTTTTCTTGCCAACTTTCACGTGCAGTTAACACCATGATGGGCAACGTGACATTATTTTCTCGCCATCTGCGAATAAGGCTAATACCATCTTCATCGGGTAATCCTAAATCCACAATGGCAACATCTGGTGTACCTTCTGTTATAAAACTATCAGCTTCTTTGGCATCTTCTGCTGCATCAACTTGATGACCGGCATCACGAAACTGCACGGATAAGTGATGACGAAGTAAAATATTATCTTCAATAATTAAGATCCGCATAATTCCTCCTTGAGTACAATCGGCCAAGATACACCGTTGTAAAATAAATATAGGAAATGATAGTTAGTTAATCAGATAAAAATATTAGGTTATCATAGACAATCTATTGCTTAAAAAATACTGTAGCTAGCAATGTGTTTAAGTTGCAGATAGTTTTCTTCGTTTTTTGTTATAAAAAAAGGCAGAAATTATCTGCCTTTGAGAGGGAGGGAGATAAATTAGTTTAATTTATCAACAAACTGAGTTGCAAAACCAATATAACTTTCAGGTTTCATCGATTTTAAGCGAGTTTTTTCATCTTCAGGTAGTTCTAAACCATCAATAAAAATAGCCATATCTTGCTCTGTGATACGTTTGCCACGAGTCAATTCTTTTAGTTTTTCATACGGTTTTTCAATGCCATAGCGACGCATTACAGTTTGAATTGGCTCAGCTAACACTTCCCAGTTACAGTCTAATTCTTCGCGAAGATGTTTTTCATTTACTTCAAGCTTATTGAGACCTTTAATGGTCGATTGATAAGCAATTAATGCATAACCAATACCTACACCTAAATTACGTAGAACGGTTGAATCTGTTAAATCACGTTGCCAACGAGAAAGCGGTAACTTACTCGAAAGATGTCCCATAACGGCATTGGCTAATCCTAAGTTTCCTTCCGAGTTTTCAAAGTCAATAGGATTCACTTTATGTGGCATCGTTGATGAACCAATTTCACCGGCAATGGTTTTTTGTTTAAAGTGATTTAGTGCGACATAACCCCAAATATCACGGTCGAAATCGATCAAAATTGTATTGAAGCGGCTAATGCAATCAAAAAGTTCCGCAATATAATCATGCGGTTCGATTTGTGTTGTGTATGGATTCCATGTAATACCTAATGAAGTCACAAATTCTTCACTAAACTGGTGCCAGTTTACTTCAGGGTAGGCGGCTAAGTGTGCGTTATAGTTACCGACAGCACCATTGATTTTACCTAAGATCTCAACTTGTGTAAGTTGGCGATATTGACGTTCCATACGATAAGCAACGTTAGCAAACTCTTTACCCATTGTTGAGGGGGTTGCAGGTTGACCGTGAGTACGAGAAAGAAGAGGTAAATCACGGTATTCTTGTGCCATTTTACTAACAGTATCAATAAGTTCACGCCATGTTGGTAGCAAAATCTCTTGGCGAGCTGTTTCTAGCATAATGGCATGAGACAGATTATTAATATCTTCTGAAGTACAAGCAAAGTGAATAAACTCAGAAACCTGATGTAATGCAGGGATGGTCGCCACTTTTTCTTTTAAGAAATATTCTACAGCTTTTACATCGTGGTTAGTGGTGCGTTCGATGGTTTTAATACGTGCTGCATCTTCTTCATTGAAGTTAGCAACTATCGCATCAAGGTAATCGTTTGCGTTTTTTTCAAAGGCAGGAACTTCTTTAATGTCGGCGCAAGATGCCAGCTTTTGTAGCCAGCGAACTTCTACCTGTACACGGAATTTCAGAAGACCGAATTCACTAAAAATAGAACGTAACGACGAAGTTTTACTACCGTAACGACCGTCAATCGGTGAAATCGCTGTCAGCGAAGATAATTCCATTGTTGGCAACTCCCAGGTTGAATTTAAAGTATTAACATTGAGCGAGAAAATCATCAGCTTGTCGGATAATTGTCTTTTGATGTAATAAAAAATCAAAGCGACGACCACCCACTTGACGCCAGAGCACGGCACTACGAATACCCGTTAATAATAACGCTCTAACTTTAGCTTGAATAATTGGGTTTTTTAACAGTTCGATAGAGCCATGAACTTGAATGCGAGGGCCTACAGGACTAACCGCATCAACATAAACGCCAGCGAGTGCATTAAATACACCTTCGGACATAGGTTCAAAATAGCTTTTTTGACGCTCTAATTGAGAAATTTTTTGTGATAAACGTGAACTATAATCATCATTTCGTCCGATTAAGCGTTCTAAGTTGATTAAACCTTGTTGATAAGTCATCAACTCTAGCGTTAATTTTTCTCTTCTTACTGCCTGATGAATAGCTTTCAGTGTTTGAAAGCCTAATTTTAAATGGCTAATTTGATTACCATAAACATCAAGTGTTGATGTGGGATTGAGATTAAAAATACTGTTAACCATCACTTCAACATCATTTTCGTTCGCACTACCTTGGTAAGCAATTTGTTGAACGAGACGACTTGCTTGGCAGATGCCTGCCAATGCAAGTGTTATATCACGAAAATCTTTAGCCACATCTACTCCTGAATACGTGTTTCAATGATCCCGCCACCTAAACAGACTTCGTCTTGATAAAAGACGGCTGATTGTCCCGGCGTTACAGCAGCAACGGGATAATCAAAGCGGACTTCAATTTTATCTTCACTTAATGGCGTTACTGTACACGCAATATCAGGTTGGCGATATCGTGTTTTAACAGTACAGCGAAACGCCCCAGTCATTGGCTCTCTTGATACCCAATGTAATTGTTGAGCAATTAAGCCGACAGACATTAATCTTGGGTGTTCATGACCTTGTGCCACAACAAGAATGTTGTTTTCAACATCTTTATCAACAACATACCAAGGATCATCGCCACCGTCTTTTGTTCCACCGATACCTAAACCTTTACGTTGACCTAATGTGTGATACATCAATCCTTGGTGTTCACCAATAGTTTCACCATCAACTGTGATGATAGGGCCAGGTTTAGCCGGGAGGTAACGTGATAAGAAATCGGTAAATTTACGCTCACCAATAAAACAAATACCCGTTGAGTCTTTTTTCTTCGCTGTTGCTAATTCAAGTTTTTCAGCGATTTTTCTAACTTCAGGCTTTTCCATCTCACCAACAGGGAAAAGACTTTGTGCGATTTGCTCGTGACTTAATGTGTATAAGAAATAGCTCTGGTCTTTGTTATTATCGACGCCACGAAGTAATTGGCTTTTGCCATTGATATCACGACGGCGAACATAGTGGCCTGTTGCGATATAATCAGCACCTAAATCTTCTGCCGCATATTCTAAAAATGCTTTAAATTTTATTTCTTTATTGCACAGAATATCGGGGTTTGGAGTGCGGCCTGCTTTATATTCAGATAAAAAATGTTCAAAAACATTATCCCAATATTCAGCAGCAAAATTGATGGTGTAAAGCTCGATACCAAGCTTATCGCACACGGCTTGTGCATCAGCAAGATCCGCTGATGCTGAGCAATATTCTGTATCGTCGTCTTCTTCCCAGTTCTTCATAAACAGACCAACGACCTGATATCCCTGTTCCTTAAGAAGATAGGCTGAGACGGATGAATCTACGCCACCGGACATTCCCACGATGACTTTTTTTTGGCTGTTATCTGACATGACTGGATCTCACTGCGGAAAAATAAGCGCCATACTTTACCATATCACTGACACAGGTGCATCAAGTGTTGCTCTGTTTTTGATGCTTTGTTTTCCCATTTTCTGTTATTTAATTAAAGGGTGCACCAAAGCCACTTAAAATAGAAAGAGGGTAGAGTTCACCTTGTTGATAACATAACAGGCTTTCTCTCACTAAAGGTGAACGTAATTGCTGGCTTTGAATAATGTCATCTGCGCTAACCCAATGACAACAATTGATATCGCTATCATTAGGGTGAGTTTCAACTTGTTCTTGAGCCTCAATTAAAAAGAGGAACCGTAAAAAAGGCGTTTTATCAGGGGCAATCCATTGATGTAATTTAAGGAAATATTGAACAGGAAGTGTTAATCCTGTTTCTTCCCATAACTCACGTTGAACAGCTTGAATAAGTGTTTCATCAGCTTCAAGGTGGCCAGCAGGTTGATTCCATGTTGCTTTGCCATTAACGGTTTCTTCAACAACCAGAAATTTATTTTTTGCATGAACAATACATGCGACAGTCACATGAGGTTTAAACAAAATCAATCTCCTTCCATTCACCAGGTAATAGATTATCCAGCGTAATATTTCCCATACTAAAGCGGATCAAGCGTAATGTAGGGTAACCAATATGAGCCGTCATTCGTCTCACTTGACGATTTTTACCTTCAAATAAGGTGATTTTTAGCCAAGTTGTCGGAATAGTTTGGCGTTCTCTAATCGGTGGATTTCTCTCCCATAGCCATTCGGGTTGTTCAACTATTTCGACTTGTGCAGGTAGTGTTTTGCCATCTTTAAGGTCTAATCCTTCTCGAAATTGTTGTAATGCTGTTGTACAAGGAACGCCTTCTACCTGAGCATAGTAGATTTTTCCTGTTTTTTTACCCGGTTGCGTTAATTTTGCTTGTAACTTCCCATCATTTGTTAAGACTAAAAGCCCTTCGCTATCTCTATCTAGACGCCCTGCAGCATAAATATCACGAATAGGAATAAAATCTTTTAGTGTTTTTCTACCACTTTCATCAGTAAATTGGACTAGCACATCAAAGGGTTTATTAAAGATAACCACTTTACGCTCACCTCTTAGGCGTGCTGGTTTTCTTTGTGTTGAAGGGGCATGATGTTTTCTTGTTTTAATCGAGCTTTTAAATTGATTTGTCATAGCTAATTTTTGTAAAAAATGGGAGATTGATTATACCTTAAAAGAGAAGCGATTGGCGTTAGCTGAATAATCAAGTAGTATTGACAGGTCTCTTACAAAAAATTAACAAAGCGTGCGCTTACATGAAAGGAGAGGTAAATGGAAAGCAAAGTAGTTGTTCCGGCTAATGGCGCTAAAATTACACTAGATGCTAAAGGTAAGCTTGTTGTTCCCAATAATCCGGTTATCCCTTATATTGAAGGGGACGGTATCGGTATCGATGTCACGCCAGCAATGTTAAAAGTTGTTGATGCAGCCGTTGAGAAAGCTTATGGCAAAGAACGTAAGATTGAATGGATGGAAGTCTACACCGGTGAAAAATCTACGCAGGTGTATGGTAAAGATGTTTGGTTACCAGAAGAAACCTTAGATCTTATCCGTGAATATCGTGTTTCTATTAAAGGTCCTCTGACTACCCCAGTTGGCGGTGGTATCCGTTCATTAAACGTTGCATTACGCCAACAACTTGACCTCTATATTTGCCTACGCCCAGTACGTTACTACAAAGGTACTCCAAGCCCAGTTAAACACCCTGAACTGACTGATATGGTTATCTTCCGTGAAAACTCAGAAGATATTTATGCGGGTATTGAGTGGAAAGCTGGCTCAGCAGAAGCAGATAAAGTCATTAAATTCTTGCAAAATGAAATGGGTGTTACCAAAATCCGCTTCCCTCAAGATTGTGGTATTGGTATCAAACCTTGTTCAGAAGAAGGGACTAAGCGCTTAGTTCGTGCAGCGATTGAATACGCGATTGATAATGACCGAGATTCAGTCACGCTGGTACACAAAGGTAATATTATGAAATTTACCGAAGGTGCCTTTAAAGACTGGGGTTATGAATTAGCACGCGAAGAGTTTGGTGGTGAATTATTAGATGGTGGCCCTTGGGTTAAAATCAAAAATCCAAAATCAGGTAAAGAGATCATCGTTAAAGACGTTATCGCTGACGCATTCTTGCAACAGATTCTGTTACGTCCAGCAGAGTATGATGTAATCGCATGTATGAACCTTAATGGTGACTATATTTCCGATGCATTAGCGGCTCAAGTTGGAGGTATCGGTATTGCACCTGGCGCAAATATTGGTGATGAGTGTGCTTTATTCGAAGCAACACACGGTACAGCACCTAAGTATGCAGGACAAGATAAAGTTAACCCTGGCTCAATTATTCTTTCCGCGGAAATGATGTTACGCCACATGGGTTGGACAGAAGCTGCTGACTTAATCATTAAAGGTATGGAAGGCGCGATTGCCGCTAAGACCGTAACTTATGATTTCGAACGTCAGTTAGAAGGCGCTAAACTGCTGAAATGTAGTGAGTTTGGTGACGCGATTATCAAACACATGTAATTATTGATTTGATAAATAGTTAACGGGAGCTTATTGGTTCCCGTTTATTTTTTGTACTATAAAATTCTTCCCCAAAATATCCCCAAAACTCTTCCCCAAAACTGTTCAATTAAACAGCAATAATTTGCCATTCTTTGCCTCTATCATCGTGGTATTTATCAGTCATATTTTGTGTTTTATGCCCCAATAATTTTTGTGTATTAATTCCTTGCTCACGATAAAGTCGCTCGGATAAAGATCGTTGTTCATGGAAAGTTGGTGCAGTACCTTTTTCCCAAGTTAACCCACATTTATCTCGTGCTTTTTTAAATGTTGTGGTTAATGTATTTGGTGTGACTTGTTCGCCACGTTTCGCCTGTGCGGTGGTATGCCGATAATGCACTAGATATTTACTCACAACCGCATCACGACATTGAGCAACGACATCCCTTAAAGAGAGATTGATAGCTTCACATTTTAGCGAGAGAGGGATGGCTAACTTACTGCCCGTTTTCTCTTGCTGTATATGTAACATATCATCCCAAATATCAGAGAATTTCATTTTACAGATATCACCGATCCGCTGACCTGTGGTTAAGGCCAGCAACATGCCACATTGCAGATAAGGAGGGTGATTTTTAGCTTGCTGGTAAATAGTGCGCCATTCTTCCAATGTCATGCGTTCTCTTTTCACTCTGTTCCGTGGTTGTTTAGTTGCTTTCGCAGGATTGTAACCAGGCGGAACATAGCCAGCATGTTGAGCTTCTTTAAATACATCAATAAGCACCATGCGAACGACTTGAGCCATTCTTGAATGTCCTAATACTTTGATGGAATCTATTATTTCAGCAATATCTAAAGCGGTTATCTCTTTTAATATTTTCGTACCACAATACTGACGGAATAAATTAATAGGTTTCATTTTTTGTCGATAAGAATTAATTTTTAATTCACCGATATCTAATCTTTCTTTTTGAATATCTAAATATTTATCCATCCATATATCGACAGATATTTCAGACTTATTTGTCTTAATTTTTGATAACCGTTCATTAATACTTAATAACTGTCGAGTATGTTGTTCAGCAATAATTGTATTGGCTTGAATGGCGGTTTCTCTCGCTTCTTGCTCGTCGGTGCCCAAGCTATGAAATTTACCAGTGATGGGATGTTTATATTGCCAATAAATTTTGCCGTTACGTTTATCTAGCTTTCGATATAGATTAGGGATGATAATTTTATGGGTTCGTGGTCGGGCAGCCATCTGTAATTATCCTCTTAAGTCGTTCCGTTGATTTAGTAGGAATTTGAGGGAGAGACAGATAGCCCACATAACGAGCTTCTCTATCAACCATCCACTTGCGGCCAACTTTCATTGCAGGTGGTGCAATAAGGTTATTCTTTGCGTATTTTTGTAATACCGTTATACAAGGAGAAGCATCTCCAAATTCCAACCTTGCCCACGCTTCAAGAGTCACCATTCTTGACATGTTTTTCTCCATACTGCCGTATACAGTTTAAATAGACATTTATTGATTCTCTTTTTAAAACGTTACCCTTTGTGTCTTGTCATTTTCTCCTACATGTTGAATAACATTGATTTTTCATTTGTTAAATCTAAAATTTGTTTAGTTGGTATTTGAGTTTCACTCCATTTAAATATTAATGTTTCATTAAGTTTTAGTACCCCTCCTAGATTTTAGTCATAAAAAACACGCTAGTGCGGGGCTTAAATTTTAATTTTTACTTTGTAAATCCTATGAATGATATTATTAAATATAATAGCGTAATAAAAAATATAGAGGTAAATATATAAGTCCAAAATCTATAGATGAATTCTCCTTTCTTAACTCTTTTCCATTCACTTTTTAATACGGCTGCTGATTTATCAGTGAGATCATTTTCGTAGCACTCAAAAAGACCTATTTTAGGTATATGTATTAATTGTGATTTAATTGATTCAATGATGTTTATTAAATCAATTTCAGCTTTATTGGGTTTCGACGTATTTATTCTTAGATACACTTCTGATATTGATTCTTTTACATTAGCCTTTTGATGCATTATTTCCTTTTCAGGCATCTCTTTAATATGCATTTCTTGGAGTATGAACATATTTTTATTTAACTTAACTAGTGCAGATCGTAGGTCATTTATCCATAACTGCCTAAACTCAGAAATTTTACCTTCTTTTGAAATAACAAGACCAACGATAGAAACGACTCCAGCTAAAATAGCGACAATAAAAGTTATTAATTCGGCAGACATATGTTTTATCCAGTTTATCAATTAAAGTAGAAATAATACTGACATCCATGTGATTAATCCACCGCCATAACATTGTCTAAATTATATTAATCAAATATCGTGGATACATAAGTCCAATCGGCGCAAAAGGAATATCATCATCAAAGTCCATTGGGGGTTCATTATGTTTAGGAGATTGTTGAGGACTCCATCCGTGTTGATGAGGTGATGGTTGTGATTTCCGGCTTCCTGCCTGATTGTTGTTACCTAACATTTGCATTGAGCCATTAATATTTACTACAACTTCCGTGCTGTATCTATCTTGTCCATTTTGATCTTGCCATTTACGTGTTTGTAATTGGCCTTCGATATAGACTTGTGAACCTTTACGCATATATTCTCCAGCGATTTCGGCAAGTTTTCCGAATATCACAACTCTATGCCATTCAACACGTTCCTTGGTTTCACCTGATTGTTTATCTTTCCATGAATCGCTGGTGGCTAATGTAATATTAGTAACTGCATCGCCATTTGGGAGGTAACGCATTTCAGGATCTTGGCCTAGATGTCCTATCAATAAGACTTTGTTTACACCTTTACTTGCCATTACATCTTCTCCAATTCTGATTTTCTGATGTTATATACTTCCTTTGCTTTCGATTGTTCAGGCGTTTTTCTGAGTAACTTCCATGTTTCACCAAATTCTTTTTTCAAAATATTGAGATCTGTAATAGCCATTGCTGAATTAGTAAAATCTTTCAATATTTGATCTGGTGTTCTCGGTGCTGCATTGTGGACTTCTGCATCCGCATCGATTGCTGTTTCTTCGGTTGGTATACAAAATGTTTGGAAAGCTGCGTATTTATATGCAATAGACATGGCTTTATTTGTGGCTTTGTCTCCGCTATCCATCGCTTCACCATAAGTCACAACTGTGTGTTTACTTCCGTCTTCAACAGAAACAAATTCAAACTCAGCTTTCACTACGACATAGAATAACAAGCCACCTCTTTGTGTTTGTCTTTCCGTGACGGTACGTTCAATGATCCGTGGAAGAATCAGCAATCCATGCTTAACTAGAGCAGGGGCAAGGGCGTTATATACCGCGTCAATTCCTCTGAACATAAATCCTTGTTGCTGGTTTACACTTCCTTTTTTAATGCCCGTTTCAGCCATTTCTCTGGCAACATTACTAATAGCTTTGTATACAGCAGTCATATTAATCCCCTAAATATTGACCTTGACGGCGATCACTTCCGTAGTAATCGACTTCAAATTTATTACTAGGTACATATGTCCTTTTTGAATCTCGTTGGGCTCGAATATACTCAGGAAGAGGAGGATGATTTTTCGATGTATCCAAGTTTATGTGTAGCAGTTCCATTGCTAATCTTTTTTCCCTATCTGGCACACTTGTATTCGGCAATTGACCGTCAATCATTGCAATAGCTTGAGCTAGAGTTTCCTCTCTGTTTTTTGCTAATGACGGAGATGCTAATCGAGGGTATTTATCTGAAGGGTAAGAGTTAGAAACGTTCATTGAAAATTTCCTGCAAAATCATTTAAAGGTAATGACAATCCCTGTTGTCCTAGCATTCCCGTTTGATACATGAATTCATCGTGTTCGAGTTCCTGCGATTCTTTACGCCTCCTGCCTCAATACTAAGCTGGCTACTTTCTTCAAATTCCATGACTGTTTTGCCGTCTATTATCCGAATTCCGTTCGAGTAGCTGTATGAAATTTACATAAATCCTCCTGATAACTTTCTTTGAGTAGTTCCATTGCTAACCACCAGATATCCTCACATTTCTGGCGAATAGCTACCTGCGCCTGAGCTTGCGCTAGACGGAAAATATCTTGGTCAATTTTCATAATTTACCTTACGATAATTAGACTTAATGAAATGACTGCGAATAGAAGTAGGGCGCTGAATATAGTGTCTATGTTCATGCGAGGAGCTCGCTATTGAGATAGCGATTATTATTGGTTGAAAGTATTTTGGCGTTGGTGCGTAAAAGTATCTGTATTCACACAACCGAGGTAAAAGAAAGGGCTGTGTAATTAGCCCCTTAATTGAATATGTTTTATTTAAATTAATAACGCCGTAATTTAACTGTCCCGTTTGAAATACCTAGCGAACTTAAATCCCAGCATGATTCTGCTACCTGAACAACATACCGCCTTACATAAGGCGGTATTCCATCAAGAGAGTTAACCCATTCATTGATGTGTTCTTTGCTTACTTTATCTCTCTGTGCCTTACCTGATTCTCTGCAGACCATTCTTGCCAAGGTGTCAGCACCACCCTTATCATATTGGTACATTCCCTGGAGAACGTTATAACCCATGTTTAACTGCTGGGCTGCTGAATCTATTTTCTCACCTCTTACGCACTCTGGATTTTTCATACATGCCTCTCTGCGCAGATTTTGTTCTTCTAGTTGTTTCTTTTTCTTATCCGCCAATTCCTTGGCTTTCATTTCCTCTACCCCATTATTGTAATTAATTAGCCACCTCTTGAAGTAGCATTTAGAATTCCATCGGCATGACAATGTTTCTGGTTTTATCAGTTCACTACCGTAAAGGTCTAAATATTTCTCTCTGAGAGTCGCAACGCTTTCTGAGTTACCACTTTTGAGCTTAAATTTATCCTCTCCCATTTTAGCAAATTGAGCCTCTTCGCTATTAGGTGCCGTTATTGAGCACCCAGCAGGAAATAAAAAAGAAGCCGCCAAGAGTGCTTTTAGTAATCGTGATGCAGTAGTTTTTTTGTTCATTTATCTACCTGGTAATTTCATTATCGTCAGTAGATAAACTTTACTATGGCATCAAAGTAAATCCAATCAAACCATAAGGTAATTTGATTTAAGCCCTAACTGTCACTCTAAACTTACTGTTTGGCTGTTTTGTTTTAACTCTTGAAAATACTGCTACATTAGGTAAGCAACAGTTATCTACTGATGGTTTGAATTTAGGTTCAATACTTCTAGTCACAGGAATGTGGCTCAGTGATAATGTCTTTTCAACGCGGTTTAGTTTTTTAGTTTCTAGTTGAAATATTGAGTCTAGTTGCATCTCAATATCTTTAATTGCAATGGCTTCTACTTTCCGTCTGGCATGACGTCTATTTGCAGAGTTACCACGTAAAAAGTCTGGTTTGCGTGATTTCTTCACTTTTATAGTTGCCATATATCCTCCAAACAGTTGGCTTTAGTGATTGGTGATAAAATAATGAAACACCAATCCGAAAACCTTCTGAGAAGGTTGACGCTTTATCAGCGTCGCCGTTCTGGTAGCTAATACACAGCTCGCCACCATCGTTGTTAAAGAACATCAACGTGCTGTGTTCCGTTGATGTTCTTAGTTTATTAAATACTAAAATATGGGTCAAGCATTTACTAAACTCTGTTTAGCTAATGGTTAACAAAACCATGAATGTTAAGCAAATTTATTTGTAAAAAATCGCAGATTGTAATGCCGAACACTTATTTTGAGGAGAGGTGTGCACAAAAAAGCCCTCGTAAGGAGGGCGCTAGGTAGGTTATTAAATACTGTTTTTCCAATTTGTTCTAAAGTCCAACTCTCTTATCATAGTGTAAACATTACAGCACCGAACCCCCATTGCTTTACAAACATCAGGAACCTTTCTGTTGGCTCTAATTTTGCTAGGGCTAGATGTTTCATTACTTACAATAATTCTGTTGTGAGGAGATGACATTGCATAAGATATTAAAAAAGGATCTTGCCCTATTTTTTCTAATTCAATATCAGTAAGATCGTTGGCATATCCTTCTCTTAGAACTTTATTTAGATTAGTTATATTTAAATCTTCATTTAATTGCAGTATGGACTTATTCGATTTGTCATGAACCCATTTTGCATGTTCATCTTTATCGCCACCTTTAACTTCATTTATAATTTCGGTAGGTAATTTCACATTATTATTTTGTGCGTGAAATAATATCCACTCCCAAAATTCAGGAACTCTATTTAAAGGATAATAAAAAGAATTGGCGTGTATAACAATATTGGCATCAATAAGGTATAAGAGTCCATTAGTATTCATTATAATCCCACCAATTCAATAACATTTCCTGAGCTTACGCCTAAAACTTTGCTAGCTTTAGTTTCTGTTAGCACCCCGTCAATAATGGATCTTTTGACCAAATTAGATAAAGCTTTTCCTACTTTATGTCTTTTGGTTGGGTAATATGCTCCACTAGATTTCCCACTATTATTTTCTTCTTTACTGGCAAGCCATTTCTTTAGAAAAAAATCGGATATGTATTCCCAATTATTTTTATCAATTTTTCCTTGAGTGAATAATCTATATGCAATCATTGATGAACTAACATTGAATTTAATACTTAGTTCACTGATATTTTCCACTAAAGCATCCATTGGTAGACTATGGATATCACCTATAGATTTAAATTCATCATCAGATATTAGCACCTGGCTAGCAATATCATTACAGTATTTCTCAACCAGATTATCAATACTTGCATTACTGATCCCAGTATTGCCTATAAGTAGGTGGACTAACTCATGAAGCAATGTGAAACACCAAGCGTATTTTGAATCATTATCATTAATAACAATAAAAGGAGCTATAGGGTCAGATAGAGCAAAACCTCTAAAATAATTAACAGAAATGTTACTATGATGGCTTCCTAAATTTCCAATCAGCAAAACAAATATGCCATTGTCTTCTATTGCATTTCTTAAAAAGTTAAATGCGGAATGGGCGTCTTTTTGTTTTCTGTATGTGGAGATATCTATTTTGAAAGTATCAATAACGAAAGATGCGGCCTCACTTACAGTCGTGTCATTTTTTAATGTGCCTATAAATGGTAAAGAGATCGCTGAATCGCTATCTATCAGTGCCTCTTTGACAATCTTTTGCCTTACATGTACATCTCTTATTAATGTGTTGACAGTTGCATTTTCTAGTGGGTCTGGAGCATTATAAAGTGTACGAAAATCATCGCCTTTATTTGCAATAACAGGTGGTTTTTCTAGGTAAAAAGATATTAGTGGTCTATGGTAGACTTTAGCAAAATTACCCAGCTGATTTTGAGTTGGCACTTTTTCACCTAACTCAAACATCATCAACACCTCTTCCGGAGAAAAGCGGGCACTCTTCAAGCCCAGCTTTTTAGCTGCTTCATGCAAGTTTAAACCTGCCTGCTCTCTTGCCCATTTTAGCATTTTAGGATTCGGTGATGACATAATAATTTCCAAAATAACAACATGTTACATGCAGATGTGATATTCTAATTCACTTAATTTAACTAATGTCAATATAGCAGTTGTTTTTTTAAATATCCACTTACCATATCACACCGCACTCTAAAACATGTCTTAAGGCCATTAAAATAATGCTCTGTCTGTTTTTTCACAGATATCAATAAACTTGATAGGCTTCACTATAGCGGCGACATAATGAATGGTATCTACTTGATCTGGTGATAACGTTATTGGTTTATGTGAGTTGTTGATACTGGTGAACTGATAGTCGCCATCTCTAGTCTTATTAAAGATTTTTATCATGTTGTGACCATCAATCGTGCGTACAAATACCTCGTCACCTGTTTTTACTGATGTATTCGGTTCAACGACAACATACTCACCTGATTGAATGCGAGGCCACATGCTGTCACCTTTAACTTTAAGCCCGTATGCATCAACATCATCACTGTATATTTTTAACCATCCACTATGGGCTTCAATCATATCAACAGCACCATCGACACCTAGAAATGCTTCGCCACGTACTTTGACTAAACCTGATGGTACTTTACCTATGAATTCAACCTCATCATCCTGAATATCTTGGGTATCCAGATAACCAATAGGCATCCCATAGTCTCTTTCTAGACGACGAGCTGCCTTCTCTCCAAACGATGATTTACCACTCATCAGTTGAGATATATAGCTTTTCTCTTTAGTGGGCAGGGTTTTACCTTTAAACCACTGTGAGAGTTTTATTTGTCTTAATTTTTTTATTTCCATATCTTTATTTTGATTAGTAATGACTAAACAAGCAAATACTTGACGTTGGGTTTAGTGTTTAATAAACTCCATGTTTGAAACTAATGGAGAGTAAATATGGAGTTAAAAAAATATATAGATTCACTTGAGTGGGGGGGTGCTAAAGAATTAGCTGACCAATTGGGTGTTTCGAAGTCTTTCCTTTCTCAAATGGCATCTGGTGTTAGTGCTATTTCTCCTAAGCGTTGTGTTGAAATTGAAATAGCAACAAATGGTGCAGTTACACGCAGAGATTTAAGGCCAGACGATTGGTATAAAATTTGGCCTGAATTAGAAACTGCATAGTTTTATTCGCTCTTTAACAATCGCAGTTTTTGACTGCTACGGAGTCGCTGATAAAGCGACAACTCTTCCCCCAATATCAACTCATACGGAATGAGCCACGGATCATTATTGTCCCTTAGTTAACTCATAAGGACTTTAAACAATGGAATGCGCAAATACACGCAAACAATTCAATCAATTTATCTCTAATCACCTAATCGCTTCAGCATTGCAAGCATTGAGAAATAAAACTCAGTCTGCTGTGGCTAGAACGTTAGGTGTTCATGATTCAACAATCCTACGTCGAACAGAAAAATATCCTGAAATATGCGAAACACTTGTCGCATCGGGAATTATTGATTTTGTGATGGAAGGAGAACGAAAAATCTCAGAAGAAGAGTACCGATTTTTGTGGAAACAAATGGGTGAACTTTCTCAAATGAAAATAAAAGAAAACGCCTCGATTGCGGCAACAAACGAGGCGTGTTGTTCAATGGAATTCACCATTTAACGTACAAATATACTGTATCAATATCCAGTTTTTATCACAAGGGGAAACTTCAGTTTCCCTTTTTTGATACAGCTTTGGAATGGAGAAATTATACCATGAGACAAAGAATAAATCATGAATTTAATGGCTGTGATGAGCATAAAAACATCATGAGAAATAGGCTATTACAAGAAATAACCCCACTGGGTTGTCAGCGTTTAAAGGAAGCACTGAAAGACGCAAAGTTAAGGAAAGCACATCGGGATAAGTTATTAGGAGAGCGAAAATGAGTATGCTTCTAATGGCAAAAGCCATGCAATTACAGGTGGGGAGTACAGCACAAAAAATGGTGCTACTCAAACTTGCCGATAATGCCAATGATAAAGGTGAGTGCTTTCCTTCTTATGAGACTATTGCGCGTCATTGCGAAATTAGTCGTCAAAGTGCGATAAACCACATTAAAAGTTTATGTAAAAAAGGGTTTGTTCGTAAAGTTACGCGAAAAACAGATAAGGGGCATACTTCCAATTTATATATTCTGGATTTGGAGGCTAAATCTCTTGATGAGGGTAGTCAAAATACAGTACCACCTAGTCAAAATTCTGTACCAGAAGTAGTCAAAGAATTTGACCACGGTAGTCAAACGGTTGGACTAGGGGGTAGTCAAAAATTTTTACCCAGAACCAGTAAGTCTTTTAACCAGTCAATTAACCTTAAAAAACTATCGTCTGACGACTTGAAACCTGCAAAGCAGATTTCGGTTAATCGACAAACTAACATTCCTTATCAGGAAATCATGCAAGCCTTCAACGAATCAGCAGGGGATAGATTACCCAATGCCGAATCACTGAATGACAAACGCAAAAGAGCAATATCCAAATTCCTGAAAGAACTTAAAGAGCCCACAGTCGAATCAGCTAAAAATTATTTTGATTATTTTATGGAAACGGCAAGTGCTTGGTACTTCGGAGAAAATAATCGGGGTTGGCGAGCGAATTTTGATTATTTACTTAGACCTGAGACGGTACTCAAAACAAGGGAGGGGGCACTGTGATGAACCAAGTTCCGAATAATTTGATGGCGGAACAAAATGTTATTGGAGGACTCCTGCTTGACCCACAAAGTGATAATGCGCAATCAATTTTTTCACTGCTAAAACCTGAAGATTTTTATGCCCAACACCATCAAATTGTCTATCTCACCCTGCGAGAAATGTATACCCAACGTATGCCAATAGACATTATGACGGTGACGGATTGTCTGGAGTCAAAAGGGCGAATTAATCAATCAGGTGGCTTTGCCTATCTCGCTGAGATGGCAAGAGAAACACCGAGTATTGCTAACATTATGGCTTATGCGAAAAAAATCCGAGAGTGTTCCGCACAGCGTTTTGTTATCGAAAAGACGGTTGAAATTCAAAAGCTCATGATGGTGCCAAGTGAGTTAAGTTTTACGGATAAAATTGAACAGGCACAACGCTTGCTTGATGAAGCTACGTCGTTTGGAAAAATGGGGAGAAAAACAGGATTACGCCGAATTGATGATGTGTTGGATGATGTTTTTACTGACATTTGTGACCGACAAGATAACCCAGAGAAACATCGAGGATTAAAAACGGGATTTAAAGATTTTGACCGCCTATTAAGCCCGAAACAGATTGTCATCGGTTCACTGTTCGTGATTGGTGCTCGTCCTAAGATGGGAAAAACAACCGTTCTCACTGAAATGGCAAAAAATGTCTCACAACAAGGTAAGCCTGTATTGCTGTTCAGCATGGAAATGACGGATAAACAGCTTGTTGAACGGACACTAGCCCAACAAACCCAAATTAACTCAGATAAATTTTACCAAAAATTAGAAGAGCATGAATGGGATAGGCTTTGCAGTGCCATCGGTCGCCTTAAAGATGAGCCCAATATTTGGGTGGATGATACACCTGGCATGTCCTTACAACACATTTGCTCTGAAAGTCGGAAAATCAAACGCAAAGTCGGTGATATTGGGTTCATTGGTGTCGATTACCTCACCCTGATGCAAGCGGGAAAAGCTGACCGTAATGATATTGCCTATGGCGAAATCACTAAGGGGCTAAAGATATTAGCGAAAGAGCTCAATACGGTGGTTGTGTTGCTTGTACAACTGAATCGAGGATTAGAAAACAGGGCTGATAAACGTCCCGTGCCAAGTGATTCAAGAGATACAGGACAAATCGAGCAAGATTGTGATTATTGGTTAGGCATTTATCGTGATGCGGTGTACCACGATAATGCGGATGAAACGCTGACCGAAATGATTTTAAGGCTCAATCGACACGGTAAAACAGGCACCGTGTATGTTGATCAACAAGGATTGAGTATTACACCGGTTGATCAATATATGGCTGCATATCGCGCTCAACCGAAACGAGAGCCTAAAAGGTATTGTGAAAAATCGTTTTAACTCATGAAAGTAAAAAGGAGACCTCGTGACAGATGATATCTGTCTCCATAAATCCAATCTCAACAGTATTTTCAAAGTGCTCTCCGAAATCGTGACAACAGGTAAACGCTATCGCATCAAAATCACCGAGTGGCGTGATTTAAGAACCATACCCATGAATAAAACATGGCGTATGTGGATGGAAACCACAGGCGAGTGGTTACGTGCGCGTGGCGTTGTTATCGATATTAAAAATGGTGTTGGTGAAATCGTTTTATCAAAGCCCATCACTAATGAGGAAACTCATGAATATTTTGTTGGACATTGGTTAGGGCGCAATGAAAACGGTGAGCGTGAAAAAACCAGCAAGATGGATAAAGCAAGGATGCTTTACATGATGGAGAAACATGAACAATGGTGCATTGAGAAGGGAATTCCCATCATCATTCCCAGTAATTCTGAATATATGAGTTTAAAAAGAAATCAAGAGGAATAATTGCTGATGGACAAATCAAAGGAAAATAGAATGAAGGTGCTAAGGCGACGGTGCTGTAAAATATGTAGAGAATGGTTTCATCCTAAATACAGTAATATTTGGTGGTGTTGCCCAGAACACGGAGCAGAACTGGCAATAAAACGAAGGAATAAGGAAAAAGAAAAAGCGTTAGTAAAACTCAAAAAGGCACAAAGAGAAAAGGAAATCAAAGCAAGAGACAAACTCAAAGCCCGCAAGTTAGCAGTAAAACCTACCTCATATTTTATCAAACAAGCTCAAACTGCGTTTAATCAATATATCAGACTCAGAGATCATGATGAACCCTGTATTAGTTGTGGTGAAACTAATCCCCCAGATTTACATGGAGGGCAGTGGGATTGTGGTCATTTTTTATCTGTGGGTTCACACCCTGAGCTGAGATTTGATGAACGTAATGCATATAAGCAATGTAAATCATGTAATGGTGGAGCTGGGCTATTTACTCATAAAAATGCCAGTGTAAGTCAAAAGTATGAGGAAAAACTTATCGAAAAATTTGGTCAAGAATTAGTTGATTGGTTACGAGGACCTCATGAGCTCCCGCATTGGCGACGCGAAGATTATATCCAGATACGTGATAAATACAGAGCGAAGGTGAGGCAATTAAAACGAGAAAGAGAGATGAAGGTGTAAGTGATTAATCAATAGGTAACAAGGTAACAAATGGTTTGGAGAAGTCTGTATGAGAGATATGCAGGAAGTTTTATCACGTTGGGGTGCGTGGTCAGCTAATGAGGGAAATAGTATCGATTACTCATCAATTGCCGCCGGTTTTAAAGGATTAATTCCAAGCTCAAGACGAAGCCGAGAGCAATGTTCAGATGATGATGGCTTAAAAATCAATAAAGCGGTATTACATTTAAAGGTAAATAATAGTTACTTGTTTCAGTTGGTTATTATGTACTATGTGAAGAATTATCCTTTGCGTTCAATGGCTTCAAAACTCGGTATTTCTCATAATGAAGTGTCTAAGCGATTGCAGACAGCGGAAGGATTTATTGAAGGGTGTTTATCGGTTGACAACGTAAAATTAGACATGGATAAAATAATTAGGAAACACCACATTTATAGCCTTGCGTAATTACAAAACACAATATATTGTGTTAATGATGGTTTTGATGCTACACCTCTTATCAATTAAAAACCTCGTGAGTATAGCGGGGTTGTATTTTTTATAGGTCTACTTAAGCTGATTTATCGCTAAAAAATAAAGTTTGCTATCTGAATTTTTCTATGGCTTAATAGCGTCACTGGTTTGGAAGTACAGACCTATTTATGTTAGTAAGTTTAAAGTTGTTCCCGTTTAGCGTTATCCTCGATACCTCTTCATTGTGAATTCCTTCTAATTAATTCCCATAAGTAAAAATACAAAACAAACCGCATATGCCTTATGGCAAATTAAATAAATTAAAGGAAATTCTATGTCTAATACAATGACTGGTACAGTAAAATGGTTCGATGAAGGTAAAGGTTTTGGTTTTATTACTCCAGCTGATGGCAGCAAAGATGTATTCGTACATTTCTCTGCAATCCAAAGTGATAGTTTCAAAACATTAGCGGAAGGCCAACAAGTTTCATTCACCATGGAAAATGGTATGAAAGGCCCAGCAGCAGGCAACGTGGTGGCTCTCTAAAGGCGCTATTACTATTCGCCTCTATTTTAAATGCCCTTGTTGTAGCAGTTCACAATATAGAACATCACAATTTGATGTCACAGTGAACAATCCACACGGCGCAAAATGCATCTTTTGCAAAAGTGTGATGACAGCTCAAATGAGTTGAGCATTAAATAGTTGAATATACAAAACCTCGCTTCGGCGGGGTTTTTTGCTATCTACAATCCCATGTTGGTTAAAGATAAAAAATTTAGATTTTAGGGCTTGAAAAATACTTGCTCGTTCATATTTATATTTTGGGTAAATAAGATACCGCCCATAATTCACTAAATACTGAAGGAGGAGTTATATGCCTAACATTAAACCTTTTTCATTATTCCCAGCATTATCTGACAACCTACTGTCAAACCGCTTTGATCAGATAGATCGCCTGTTTAGTCAGTTAACAGGTAGTAAGCCTATTGCATCACCAATTCAGACCTATAACCTGAAACAGATTGATGATAACCATTATGAACTGACAGTGAGTGTGCCTGGATATCAAGAAGATGACTTATCGGTTTCATTAAAAGGAAGTCGTTTATTGATTGAAGGGAAAAAAGAAGAAAAATCAGAAGAAGACAATGATAAATGGATCCA
>NZ_JAABNH010000003.1:0-6525 GCF_009915985.1 Proteus sp. G2626
GATATCAAAAAAATACCTCAGCAGTAACCCACCGCACCAACACCAGATAACCACCCTATCGCTCACCTAGAGAGGTAACAATGAAAACTAACTATTACAGCGCTATGCGTGATTGCATGGCGGTGCGTATAACTACGCCTCAAGCACGTAAAAATAAACGTACAAGCCCATGGTTATTCAGTTTAGCTGTGGTCATTGTAACAACCGTTGGCGTAATACCGACATTTGTAAGTTGAGGTGATTATGCAAATTTCATACAGCTACTCGAACGGAACTCGGGTAATTCACGATAAAACAGTCATGGAATTTGACGAAAGTAGCAAGCTTAGCATTGAGACAGGAAGTTTCGCTGAGCTGGCTAAGTTAACGGAAATAGACTCAATTGAGGCAATGGAATATGTACTCGATTGTGACGACGAATCGCTTGAACGGATTATCAATGCGATAGGTAAGGAAGCCTTTATTAACAGGATATTGCGAGTTTCTAAGCTAAGGAGGGTTGCGTGATTACAAACACCTACGGACTCAGAAACGACTGGTACGAACGTCAAATGGAAAAACAAGCGTTTGTTAATTCTCAGGAAGAGAAAATATCAGTTGATGAGGTTATGGATAGCCTACCAGAAGAACTGTTATGTATGGATTTAGCAAAGAAGTTAAATCCTGTATTTGAAATTAGCCCTCAAGCGCTGGATGCAGTTTTAGATGGAATTAGAACAGCTATTCAGATCGGGATAGATAAAGAGGTTTTAGGATGAAACCTGGTATCCATTACAACATTTCAAATGAGGATTATCACCATGGATTAGGGATCAGTAAATCTCAGTTAGATTTAATAAGCGAAATGCCAGCCGAATATATTTGGAGCAAGGAATCTCCTGTTGATGAAGAAAAAATAAAGGCATTGGATTTCGGGACTGCTATCCACTGTCTTTTGTTAGAGCCAGATGAATACAGTAAGCGATACAAGATAGGTCCTGATGTAAATCGTAGAACAAACGCAGGGAAGCAAGAGGAAAAGGAATTTCTCGAAATGTGTGAAAAGGAAGGTGTCACACCAATCACTCATGACGATAACAGGAAGTTAATGCTCATGAGAGATAGCGCACTAGCTCACCCAATAGCTAAATGGTGCTTGGAAGCTAATGGAGTAGCTGAAAGTAGCATTTATTGGAACGATGTAGATACGGATATTCTTTGTCGTTGCCGGCCAGATAAACTCATTCAAGATCACCATTGGATTGTTGATGTAAAAAGTTCCGCTGACATTCAACGATTTGACCGCTCCATGTACGAATATCGGTACCACGTACAGGACTCTTTTTATTCCGATGGATATAAATCATTAACAGGCGAACCCCCTGTCTTTGTCTTCCTCGTTGTAAGCACGACTATCGACTGCGGTAGATACCCCGTTAGAGTTTTCAATTTAGACCAACAAGCAAAAGATATTGGTCGAACAACCTACAAACAAAATTTAAGAACGTATGCAGAATGCCTAAAAACGGATGAATGGGCAGGCATACGCACATTATCACTGCCCTACTGGGCTAAGGAATTAAGGAATGAGTAACCCACCATTAGCTCAAGCTGACTTGCAAAAAACTCAAGGTACAGAGGTAAAAGAAAAAACCAAAGATCAAATGCTGGTTGAGTTTATTAACAAGCCAAATATGAAAGCGCAATTAGCAGCTGCGCTTCCTCGTCACATGACGCCGGATAGAATGATCCGCATTGTGACGACGGAAATTAGAAAAACGCCAGAATTAGCCAATTGTGATATGCAAAGTTTTGTTGGTGCAGTGGTGCAATGTTCGCAATTAGGATTAGAACCGGGCAATGCACTAGGGCATGCATATATATTGCCTTTCGAGAAAAAGAGAAAACAAGGTAATCAGTGGGTAACCGTTAGGACCGATGCGCAGCTAATCATTGGCTACCGAGGAATGATTGATTTAGCACGCCGATCAGGGCAAATAGTAAGCATCTCAGCCAGAACGGTAAGGCAAGGCGATAGTTTCCATTTTGAGTATGGACTGAATGAAAACCTAACGCACGTACCAGGTGAAAATGAGGACTCGCCCATTACACACGTTTACGCTGTCGCAAGGTTGAAAGATGGCGGTGTCCAGTTTGAAGTTATGACGCATAACCAAATTGAGAAAGTCAGAGCATCAAGTAAAGCTGGACAAAATGGCCCATGGGTTTCTCACTGGGAAGAAATGGCGAAGAAAACCGTTATCCGTCGTTTATTTAAATACCTACCAGTCTCTATCGAAATGCAAAAAGCAGTCATTCTTGATGAAAAAGCAGAGGCTAATGTCGATCAGGAAAATTCATCTGTATTTGAAGGCGAGTTTGAAGAAGTTAGCCAAAGCGCCTAACCACCCTACCCGTTTAACCAAAGGATATAACCATGAAAAATTTACATGGTCGCTGCATTCAGAGATGGAAGCAACGATTCAAGAATGTTTGTGATTCTAAGGTTTCACCTTATTACAGGAAGCGCGACTTAAAGGGATTTTGTCGTGAATGTGGTGTCATTACTGCTGACATGATGATCCAAAATATGGCAGAGAATAATGCAATTGTTGACTTTAGTGGGTGCTGGCAAGGATGGTCACCTGAATTTTCAAAGTTCTTTGACGAGAATCGAGAAAAATATATTACCGAAGCACGTTTGTTTCTCAATGAAGAAGCCACTAACGACGAAATAGACGACTTAATCGAAGAAGAAATATCTAATTGGAATTAGAACTCAGTGCAAGGATGCAAACAGGAGATAGATATGAACATTAAACAATTACAGAAACAAATTCATCAGCAAAACAAAGATGCAGGATGGTGGGATAACCCACGCGAAAAAGGAACGTTACTCTGCCTTATTCATTCAGAAATCAGTGAGGCAATGGAGGGAGAGCGTAAGGATTTAATGGACGATCACTTACCACATAGAAAAATGGCTGAAGTCGAACTTGCTGATGCTGTTATTCGTATTTTGGATTATGCAGAAGCCTTTGGTTATGACATTGAAGGGGTAATTGCTGAAAAACTAGAATACAACAAGCATCGAACAGACCATCAACGGGAAAATCGCACAAAGGAAGGCGGCAAGCAGTTTTAATTTAACTCGCAGGGATGCAATGAAGAGGAATGAATATGAAATTAACAGGCAAGCAAATTAAAACACTGGATATTGTGAGAGATAAGTTTGGCTCTGGAATTGATGGTGGAACACTTAAGTCTTTTGAGAAAAAAGGGTTAATTAGACAGACCATCCTTGGATGGACACTAACAAAATCAGGATTTGATATATTGAATAAGGTGGAGTGATGGATAAATTAGCCGATGCTCGTGCTGTATTCGAGAAACTATATAAAGAACAAACCGTATTTATTGAAAATACTCATGGATATGATAGCCAGAAATTCGCTTTATGGGCTGGATTTCAATTGGGATGGAAAGCATCACGCGAGAGTTTAATTAATAACCTACCAGAAAGTATTAATTGCCCTACCGCACCAGAACTAATATGGCTACAGGTTGACCCCGAGCCAGAGGAGGAAAATAAGCCTGTATATCCAGTTAATTTACGTAGTGATGATGTGACTTGGTGTGCAGATAGAATTCATCCAACTGACACGTTATATATTCGTGCTGATTTAATTCAAAAGTAAATAACCATGCAAATAATCGGATATGTATTACTCATGCTAATACAGGGCTCTGCATATTCATAGGAAATCAAAATGATATATTTAAGTTTGTTCAACGGAATATCCGCTGGGCGATTGGCGCTGTCTCGCGCTGGAATTAAATTTGATAAATATTACATCGCTGAAATAGATAAATTCGCTAATAAAGTATCTGAGTTTCATTATCAAGATAATATTCAATTAGGTGATGTTAATAATTGGCGCGAGTGGGATATTGACTGGTCAAATGTGGGATTAGTTACTGCGGGATTTCCATGTCAAAGTTGGTCGCTGGCCGGCAAGCAATTAGGAGATAAGGATGAGCGTGGTAAATTATTCTGGACGACATTAGAAATAATGAGCCATGTATTAGAAAATAATCCAGATGCTAAATTCATGCTCGAAAATGTAAAAATGAAAAAGGAATTTGAGGAATATATAACATTACATACGGAGCGCGCATTAGGTTATGTAAATAAAACTCTTATTAATAGTTCATTATTATCAGCACAAAATAGACAGCGTTATTATTGGACTAATTTTGAAGTTAGCCAGCCAGAGGATAAAGGTATTTTGCTGAAAGATATTATTGATGATGACAGTATTACTGATAGAGAAAAGTCATATTGTATTGATGCTAATTACTCGAAAGGAACAAATTTAAATCAGTACCTAAATAAATCCAGACGGCAAATAGTATTTAGACCATGCGAACCAAGAGAGCGCATTAAGCAATCTAAAGACGGATTAATTCATGTTGCCAATGCATCTGACATTAGAGGTAACGAGTCTATACTGCGCGTTTATTCTGATGCTGGAAAAGCTCCAACGCTTTCAACGTGCCAGGGTGGGCACAGAGAGCCGAAAGTAGCAATCTATCAGCGTCCTCGAGGTAAAAATAATGGAGGTGTTCACACTGAAAAGTCACCAACACTCACATCTAATTCATGGGAACATAATAACACTCTGCAATATAGAAAATTAACCCCTAGCGAATGTGCAAGGTTACAAACGTTCCCCGATGGTTGGTGTGAAAATATAGTTTCAAATTCACAGTCATATAAATGTTACGGCAATGCGTGGACTGTTGATGTTATTGCTCACGTATTCAAATGTGCATATAGAGAAAATAAACATGAAGCTATTCGTCCTGTTGTTAATTATGAACAATCATGTAGTGCCAATATCTGATGATTTATACACGCAATCGGAATGCAATAAACGTGCTGAATATTTAATGTCAGTGAGGAATGTTGAAGTTATTTGTGGGGAGGTGATGAAAGATGAATAAACGAAATCAATTACTTAATCGTATTAATTGGGATGCTCAAGATGTTGGAATGATAAGACTTAGAAATGAAGATATTGGGAGTAAACTTCAAGTTCGATGTACTGCATTATGGAAAGAGTTATTAAATGCTGATATTCCAGCCGATGATTTAATTAATCGATTAACTACATTTCATAATGATGTTGAATTATCAGCAAAACAAACGGGATTGTATAATGAATAAATACACCGAACTCTCTGATTTCGAGATTAATAAAAAGGTATTCATTCTTAATTGTAAGGATGATTGCATTCAGTATAAAGATATCAAGCAACGCACTGGAAGTTTAAAGTTATTCCAGCGCCAACTAAAAGCCAATATTAAATATGATAATGAAGAAACATGGGAAGAAACAGAATGGATTGATTTCTTTGGTCACGCTATGGCAATGAGCCTAGTAGAGACAAATAAAATTGCCATTAGCTATGTAGATGAAATTTGGCAATGTGGCTCTGGTTGGAATGTAGCAGAAGATAAAAAATTAACTCGTGCCATATGCTTAGCATATTTATTAATGAAGGATGCGGAGAATGAAGGCTGACTACGGAGGTAGCCATACACCAAAGGAACTGCGTGATAGATGGCAAACTCCCCTACCTTTATTTACAGCACTGGACGCTGAATTTGGTTTCTATTTAGATGCCGCCGCCGATAAAAATAATGCGCTCTGTTCACGTTACCTCACTGAAAAAGACGACTCGTTAAATTGCGACTGGGAAAGTTATGGCGGTATTTGGATTAACCCGCCATATTCAGATATTCAGCCTTGGATTAATAAAGCCGCCGAACAATGTAAAAAGCAATTGCAACCTGTTGTGATGTTAATTCCTGCTGATACTTCTGTCGGTTGGTTTAATTCTGCATTAGAAACAGTCGATGAGGTGAGATTAATTACAGGAGGAAGAATATCATTTATTAATGCTGGTACAAACAAACCCGTCAATGGAAATAATAAAGGCTCAATGCTTTTAATATGGCGACCATATATCAAGCCACGAAAAATAATTAATACTGTCGATAGAGACGAGTTAATTAATATCGGCAATAGAATATTAAATGAATGGAAAATAGCATAGGTGAATTATGAGATTAATAATTCGCGGTGAAGTCACGCCCACAGAAAGGATAGCTATTAATGAGGCACTGGAAGCCCATAAAAAGAAATATAATCGAACTGGAATAATCGTTAATCATAAAATAAAGATAGGAAAGAATATCTACCCAGTCGAAATAGAAAACTGCCGTAGATCATACATGGTCACTTTGCGTAATAAAAGGCAAAGACTATGAATGCACAGGCAATGGAAAACGCGAGACGGCAAATAGCAAAGGAATGCTTAATCGAACTCAGAAGCCACGGAATACCAAACGACAAACTAACCACTCAGATCCTCGATAAATACACACCGAAGTTTAAGCCTCTAAATCACACAAAGTACAACACCAAAGATGTTATGTGCCAATACATCAGAAATCTGCAAAAGGAAGAGAAGAATGGA
>NZ_JAABNH010000004.1:0-30813 GCF_009915985.1 Proteus sp. G2626
TAAAAAAATTTTAATACAAATTCATCATCAATGATTAACTTTTTTTTGGTGCTTACGCCGTGTAATTACTCAGTTTTATGGTTTTTATATTTGTAATACAAATCATAAGGATAACAAGTTTATGATGAGAAGAAGTAAATAAAAAATGAGAATGATTCTTTTTTGTTTTCTAAGATAACGGTATATTTAGAGTGATCTTGACTATATAAGTAAAAATGTATAGCTGTATATTCTCTATTTTTTATTATAAAAAATAGAGAATATACTTATTTTCAATAATAGAAAATGCTTTATTAAGCCAGTTTGCTGATCTTTTTTAGGCGCTAAAATCGCCTTTTTAACGCAAAGCGAAAAAGTGAAATATTATTGACGTTTATCGGCCTATTTTTAGGAGAGAGATAAATTTCACCTTGATAATTGTCATACAAATAATTACGGTAAAAAAGGAGACAAAAAATGCGTGTACAGATAATCCGTGTTGCGTTAATTACGCAATAACCTCTAATGAGATATTTTCTTTTGGTTGTTGCTTCTTTCCTTTCTTTTTTATTATCAGCATTTGTTTCACAATTAATGGCATTATTTTTGGTAATAAATCGTGGAAATATTAATGATGAAAAGATTATTCCTATCATCAAATGGCTCTGTTTTGATAACAAAAATCAGCAATTATGTTAGTGATGTTTTAGGATTTAACATTTGAGGTTGTCTTTTTTTTCTAAAATTAAGTCAGTGTTATGAACAGTTTGTCTAATGTTGATAAAATTGTATGTATTTTATTTTTGATGTATTACACACAAAAAAAAAGAGTAAATTGTGAACTTGCTCTCTTTTTATTTCCCCTCGATTGGGTGCTAATCAACTAGGATAAATTTTTCTGGTGCTCTTTTAATTTTAAATTGAGAGAAAAACAGTAATAAAAGAAAGATCGTTGCTAAAGCAACATTTAATGACACGATGTTATAGCTGTATTTGAGCAACATCCCACCCAATGGTTGTACCAGCCGCATAACCTATAATTAATCCCCTGCTGTTATTATTGAAATATCTAACTATAGGTAATGATAGGTAACAATCCCAATAGGTGTAAATTTTGTTGCACCGATTGCAAAAGTATCTGTGACGAGGAGTAATAAAAAGAAAAAACGTTCATCATTATTCCTGGCTAAATGAGCAAGGGCTAAAAAAATTGATACAGAGTGAGTTTAATGGGGCAATAAAAGCAATCAGTAAGAAAAAGACAATAGACTTTTGCTCAAATGTAAATAATGAAATGAAAAACAAAATAAGGATTATGTTAAAGTAATTTAAATTTGTTGTTTATTTATCATTGTTGTTTGGTCTAAGTATAGGATTTTATATGAATAATATCAGGTTGATTGCCACGATTGTAGCAAAAGAAAATCATGAAAATGAGGTGTTATCTGCGTGTAAAGCAATGATAAAACCCAGCCATCAAGATGATGGGTGTATCCAATATGAGCTTCATAAGGATACAACGCAACCAAGAACATTTATTTTTTTTGAAGTCTGGGAAAACCAGAATGCCATTGATGAACATAATAAAACGGCACATATGAGAGCATTCATTGAAAATCTAAAGGAGAGAATTGAGTTGTTAGATATCAAATTTATTGAAAAAATCGCTTAATCCTATTTACTCTTTGTTAATGTGTCGCATTGTTATTTTAAATAGAGCGTTTTATGTTTCGAGCATCATTTAAGCAGATATACGCTATGTATATTTGCTTATTTTTTAGTCGGTTATGTTTATATTGGCCACTTTATTTATAATAACGCATTATTCTCCTCTTACTATTAACTTAATTGTAATAATAAAAAATATTTATACGCTTAGATATCAATATATCACTTAATACCACTGGGACACGTTGTATGAAAGCTACGTCAGAAGAAGCGAGAGTCTTCATTGAAGTTGTTGAACATAAAAGTTTTACAAAAGCAGCTAATAAACTCAATCTTGCTAATTCAGCTGTTAGTCGTACTGTAAAAAAGTTAGAAGATAAATTAGGGGTTAATTTACTTAATAGAACGACTCGCCAAATTGATCTAACGGCAGAGGGCGAACTTTATTTTCAGCGCATGAAAGTTATTTTGCAGGAAATGAAAGCGGCTGAAAATGAATTATATGGTACACAGAGCTCACCTAAAGGATTATTGCGAGTAGATGCGGCTACACCCGTTGTTTTACATCTGTTGATCCCTTTTATTTCTATTTTTCGTCAACAATACCCTGATATTACTTTGTCATTAGTCTCATCAGAAACGTATGTGAATTTAATTGAGCGAAAAGTTGATGTTGCTATACGCGTAGGACAATTAACGGATTCAAGTTTACGTGCACGTCCTTTATTTAATAGCTATCGTAAAATTATTGCCTCCCCCAAATATATCGAACAAAAAGGGACGCCGGTAACAGTACAAGCATTGAATGAACATACTTGTTTAACATTTACTGAGCCAGCTTCGTTAAATACGTGGCCTTTAGAAATTGAAGAAAATACATTAATTACAGTAAAAGAAGGGGTATCTTCAAACAGTGGCGAAACATTAAGACAATTATGTGTGAATGGTGAAGGGATCGCTTGTTTATCCGGTTTTATGATAAATAAAGACATTCAAGAGGGCAAAGTGGTTGAGCTTTTCAGCGATCAAATACAACCTATTCCATTACCTTTTCATGCTGTTTATTATAGTGATCGGGTCGTGAGCCAGCGTATTCGCGTTTTTATTGATAACTTAACGCAATATTTATCTGACACATTAAAGTTGTAACTTTTGACACACTGATGTACTTGATTTCTTACAGCTTATCTTAGTGTGATAGTAAGACAACCTTATTAGGGTAAATAAGATCCTTATTAAGGTTATAACAGCCCGCCTTTTAAAAAAATAGCCTAAGTAACAATAGACTTTTACCTAAAAAGCAATAATCTCTATTATTAATATGCATAATCGTAAAATTCGATTTTTTTAGTTTTTTATTCTTTTTAGTTTCATTTTATCTTTATAAAAGGATAAAAATTCTATCTTTCTATTATTTTTTAGAGTTTGTTATTGTGTGCGAGTTTTTTCATTTCCTGTTAAATTTACGCTATCAAATGTATTGCAAGAAAAAATTTAGGAGATGATATGAATATTTTACTGATTAACGGTGGCCAAAACTTTGGTCATTCTGCAGGACGATTAAACCGTACATTACATGATATTGCAGCTGAGCATTTAGTGACATTCGGGCATTGTGTTAAAGAGACTCAAATAGAAGAGGGCTATGACATTAATGAAGAGATTGAAAAATTCTTATGGGCTGACGCTGTAGTATATCAAATGCCAGGTTGGTGGATGATGATGCCATGGAAAGTGAAAAAGTATATGGATGATGTTTATACTTTAGGGCATGGCAAATTATATGAGAACGATGGACGTACTCGCCGTGATCCCAAAAAACAATATGGCACAGGGGGGTTGTTACAAGGCAAAAAATATATGCTCTCCGTGACTTGGAATGCGCCCGTTGAAGCTTTTAATGAGTTTGGTAATTTCTTTGATGGCAGAGGTGTTGATGGTGTTTATTTCGCTTTCCATAAATCTCAACAATTTTTAGGCATGTCTCAATTGCCTACTTTTATGGCAAATGATGTGATTAAAGAACCTAATGTTGATAAAGATATTGTCGAATATAAAGCACATTTAACTCAAGTGTTTGGTTAAAATTATCAATTTCTATAGCTGATTGGATGATAGAAAAAAATCTTTTAAAGGTCACCACAATACAATATTGGTGACCTTTATTTTTCAATCAATTATTTTATTAAGTTTTAGATACTTTTAATCTGAAAGTAGTTAACTAATTTATTAAGATTGAGTGCCTGTTCATTGAGTGAACCTGCGGCGGCAACCGACTCTTCCACTAATCCTGCATTTTGTTGCGTTGTTGAATCAAGCTGGCTTACGGCATTGTTGATTTGTGAAATACCGTCACTTTGCTCATTACTCGCTTGTCCAATTTCTCGTAATAATGCACTGATTTCTTCAACATCTGTGATCATTTTTTGGATCTGTAATTCAGCTTGTTCCACTAAATCCATCCCTTCTTGTGTTTGGGTTGATGAATTTTCAATCAGTGTACGTATATCATTTGCTGAATCTGCACTTTTTTGTGCTAATAATCTGACTTCACTTGCGACAACGGCAAAACCTTTGCCATGTTCGCCCGCTCTTGCCGCTTCAACCGCAGCATTAAGTGCAAGAATATTTGTTTGGAATGCAATGGAATCAATTAAGTTAATAATATCTGTCATTTGAGATGATGAATTATTGATGGCTCTCATTTTTTCTGTTAACTGAAGCATCATTTCACCATTATGATGGACGGCAATTTCTGTTTTTTCAGCAACATTAATTGCATCAAGAGTATGCTCTGCAGTATTTTTAACCGTTGACGTCATTTGCTCCATTGAGCTTGCAGTTTCTTCTACGGAGGTTGCCTGTTCTTCTGTTCTTGCAGCTAAATTTTGACTACCTGCTGTGATCTGTTCAGCGGCAGATGAAATGTTTTCAGCACCGTTTTGTACATTTTGCACAACATCTAATAGATGGGTTTTCATCACAGCAAGCGCTTGTAATAACATTCCTGCTTCATCATGATAATGAGTGTTAACTTCTTGTGTTAAATCACCATTAGCAATCGCTTTAGCAAAATTCACAGCTTCATCTAACGGGCGAGTAATACCTTTTGTAATAAACCACCCTAAAACAGTACCTACAATAATGCTAATAAGTGTCAATAATACTAAAAATACTCTCTTCTCAATGAAATCGCGCTCAACGGCTTCACCTGCCTTATTCATTTTTTGATTTTGTAGCGCAATAAATTCCAAGAGTTTATCGCGATACATAAGTTGAATACCTGCTGTTTTGGTGATTAATTCATTAACAGCGACGTGCCGATTATTTTCGTTAAATGCTTTTACTACAAAATTTTGAGAGGTGATATATTTCTGACGGATCTCATAAACTTCAGCGAGTATTTTTTTTGATTCATCATCGTGAGCTGTTTCTTCTAACTCTTTTAGTAATTGAGCAACCTTGGCGGTGATCTCAGCTTTTTTACTCTCTTGTTCAGAGGCTAAACGGCCTTGCTCATCTAGCATGGTGAGTTGCTGAAAGATAATAAATTCATTGAAATTATTAATTAGCAAATTGGCTTTTACTGTGGCTGGATAGATATCATCAACAACATCATGAATATCTTGATTCGCACTATTCAACCCCATTAATGCAAAACTAGAACCCAACATAATTAACATTACCAATGTTGTAAATGCGATAGTTAACTTTGTACGAATTTTAACGTTTTTAAAGAACATGCTTAACCCTGGATAAATAATAATTAATAAGTATTAGTAACTTATTGAAGAAAAGACAGTATCGGTAAGCAGTGACAGAACTTTAGTCATTAAACGAAATAAAGGCAGATAAAAAGGCTTGCATTGATTTTTAACACACTATTTTTAGTGTGTTAAAGAGATTTATTCCCTTTTTTTATCTAAATGTGCTTAGTATTTAATTTTCATTCGATTTTATAAAATTGAGAGTTAAGTAATAAGAACTCAAGATATTCTTTATTTTTTGTTAACAATTGTTTGTCTTGTTTTTATGCATGTTAATTTGATCTTGAAGATTAAGAAGATACCGTCTCTGAAAAATTTTCGGCTATGATAAACTGGTTGACCTACAACAGGTGAATTTATGGCTAGTGTTAAATATACTTAACTCTCCATACTTCTTATATTTATTGATGTAAAGGTAACGCTGTATGCGCAGTGTATTTATATTTTTGAGTGTATTTATTTTAGGGTTTAGTCATATGGCGTATTCAGATCAAACACTCGTTTTTATAAGGCATGGTGAAAAACCTGATAATGAAAGTGGGCAACTAACCTGTAAAGGATTAAATAGAGCTCTCGCTTTACCTGATGTACTTATCAATCAATTTGGCAAACCTGACGCATTATTCGCTGCGGCGCCTAAACAAAGTAAGTTAGGTAATTCATTACGTTCACTTCAAACTATCTCTCCCATTGCTATTAAAATGTCATTACCTATCCATCTTCATTATCATGCTAAAGAAATAAAAGAATTACGTGAAGACCTGTTAAGTCAGCAATATGAAAACTCAGTTATTTTTATTGCATGGGAGCATGATAATTTAGTCAAAGTGGCACGAGATATCATGAAGAAAGAAGGGGGAGATCCTAAATTAATCCCTAAATGGAAGAGTAGTGATTTTGATAGTATTTATATCTTAAAAATAATCCGAGAAGATAATAAAAAAAACATTATATTTGAACAAAGACAACAAGGGTTAAATGGTGTTTCGGGCGATTGTGGTAAGATTTATTAAATGTATTATTGATAAATTAAAGTGCATATTAATTACAATAAGGATCTAATTAAATTAGGTGGATCGTTATAACTAGTAAATATTGTGGTAAGTCACGATCTTTATTTTTTGTATTGTGTAATGATCATTTAAAATGAGATGCATAATTTGTGTTTTTTTTAGTTATTTTACTTAATAAATTAAAATTACTTATTGAGTGTATATTATACTATTGGTATAAGATAGGTTGGCCATACGGATATATATTTTTATTTAATCTCCTTGAACAGAGTATTTATAGCTAATGATTTAGTTAATTTTTTTCTTAAATGCTTCTATTTGATATTTTTTTATTTATTATTTTTTGTTTTAGTAAGTTATATATACATATCCTTTAGATTCTATAGGTTCATCAGCTATAGAAAAATAGGATAGAACGGAAGGCATTCATGCTTAGAAAGCAATATTATTTATCTTATTTTTACCAATGTTTTTTTATTCAACATAACTTATAGAGTAGATACTCTATAAGTTATCGAAAATTGAGCAGAACAGAGTTAAAGTACTGTCATTATAAGTGTCGCTGATGCTGTAAATTCACCTGTTATTGACTTGTTTGGATTATTTATTACAGGGGAAACTTCTAGTACATCCTGCCCACTTCCATTAGCCAATACAGTATTAAATGATGAATTAGGTTTAACAATAATACCATTGTACTTCACCATGATCCCAATATCATCGGGAAGCGAAGTCGCAATTAAATCAGAAGAAAAACTTGCTGGATTAGCAATAATATTAATTTTAATATCTTGATTGATAGGTGTAGTACAAGAATATAATAGTGGAATAGTCTTGATATAGCTATCACCGGCTTGAGTGATTTTAGTATTATCAATATCACCAAAGTCAATGTTAATAGCTTGATTGTTATTAATTCGGCATACTATCGGCAATGAAATTGTTTGTCCTGCTGTGTAAAATTTTGCTGTGGGAGTATTATTCACGATGTTGTAAGAAGAAATCGAGCTATAAACAGTGAATAGTTCAATTCCAGGTGGAACATTAACAAAACCATTTAATTGATCTTTTCTTAATCGTAAGGTAATTGCCTGTTCAGTACCATAGAAATCATTAATCAAATTAAGACCTACATCTAACTTACTTAAATCACGACCACTATTAGCAGCAGGATTATGAGGTATTATTCCGCCATTATAGCCTTTGGTCTGAATTTTTATATCCAGATCATCGCTTAGCTTTAAAAAACCGTTACCATATTCGGATGGTGGTAGTGAACTTCTTGTATTATAAAAACCGTACGGTATTATTGCAGTAGAGCCTCCAGTTCCCACAAGTATAGGTTTATAGCGACATATCACTTCATAATAAGAGTCAGAATAATTATATAGAGCAGAAGAATTGGCGGAGCTATCAGTAAATGAGCTACCACTAAGAGTAATATTAAATCTATTTGATCCTTGTGCATCCCAGCAACTATTTACAACATCAGCAGCAATAGATTTTGGTGAAATAAGAAAATTAAAAATGATTAAAATGAAGATTATTTTAGTTACAACGGATGTTTTTTTTATTAAATAGCTCATATCATTACAACCTAAGGATAGTTGATTAATAAATTAAGATTGGCTGTAAAGTTACCATCTATAATTTCATTATTTTCAATTGCAGTAGTATATGCTTGTATATATGCGTTAATAGTTATAATATTTTGACCGTCGGTAAGTTTCTTTCTTAAGATACTTTTATTTATTTTTATATTCTCACCATCAATGGTTTCTATACCTAAAGCTATGCCTTTTGCCGTGCCATTAATTGCTAATAACTCCGGAAGCATTAAATCTCCATCTCCAAGAAAGCTAATTTCTACTTCATTACCCAATGAAGTATCGCATTCTTCTAGTTTTATTGTAAATGGATATCCAATTGTTCGAGTGTGAAGGTATAAAGTTTTTTTAATTACATTTCCAATATCTATAATTTGGTATTTGGAATTTAAATTTAATACGCAAGGTTCAGCGACAATTTCACCATGCATATATAAATCACCATTTTTAGAAAATGCAGTTGAAATAAAAGCAGAATACACAAAAAGTATAATATAAATATAGTGCATAACGCCTCTTACTAAAAATAAGTTGAAATGAGTGTCGCCGTGGCTGAAAAATAGCCAACATCAAGTTGTTTTGTCATATCTAACATTATTGGTGTAACAGTAAATTCATATAATTTGTCATCTTTAGCTTTAAGGAAATTATTAAGTATAATTGGATTTCCAATGTTATCATTGAATATAATTCCCAAATTTTCTTTGCTGGTAGATATTACGTTATTATAACCGCCAACTGTATTTCCTTGAATTTGAATGTATAAACTCTTATCTAAACTTCCTTTGCATTTCATTGGGATACTAATTTTCTTTGTATACTCTTTCCCATTTACTTTTTTTATTCCAATCATGCCAAAATCAATATCCATATCTACATTATTATTGAATTCGCATCCAGGTTCAAATAGGCGTCCTTTAAAATGTATATCTGTTCCATAACCAAGAATCGAAGAAAATGATTTAGAATGAAAAAGAACTAGTAGTATTAATAAATATTTATTTAGCATAAATTTCTCAAATATTTTTGACTTGGCATTTATGTTCTAAACACTGAAATGTCAACGTTGGACGACCACCATAGTCATTGATATATGTAAGTATAAATTTATCATAAACAGTCGTTTTTAATTTTATATTACTCAATGGTGGAACTGTAATAGGAGAAAATTGAGTATCCGTTTTTTGATCGTTATAGGATTTTATGTCAGTTATAGTAATATAATAGCCTGTCGGATTATTAATTGAGTAACCATTTTTTTCTTTTGTTAAAATAAGTTTATTTTGCCAAACTTCGCCTGAATCTCTAATTATAGAGCTAGGACGATAAAATAATTTAATTCTTGTTTGTAGTGCAATTTGCATAACATTAGGTTTATCACTACGTGGTGGTATTTCCCTAAGGTTAAAGTAAAAAAGTGTTTCCCTATCTTGTGGTAAATTCTTTATTTCTGGCAATGAAGATATTCGAACCATACTTTTAGTTCCTGGCTCAATGCGTTGAATAGGAGGTGTAATTAATAATGGCTTTGTTATTTTATTGAAATTCTCATCTTCAACCCATGCTTGAGCTAAATATGGTAACTGACTACTTTCATTACTTATTTTTAAACTTATAGATTTTGTTCCTTCGCCATAAATAGCGCGAGTGCGATCTAAGGCAATTGCAGCATTACTATTTTCTGTATTTAATAATGTAAATATAGAAAATATAAAAGTAGATATCTTTTTCATTTCTTCTCCTAAATATTACTATTTAATTTTTGAGGGGGTACAAGGTAATAACAAATCTTGATTAAGCTGAATACTTTGTGGTATTTCAATCTGACATTGTTGTGTTCCATTCCATTTAACATGCAAAGTTTCTTCAACAGTAAAACCTGCAATATATGCCAATCCATTATCACCAACGATGCCAAGCTCTCTTCCTTGCTCATTTTGAATACTTGCTCCAAAAGGGGGGAAGTTACCTTGTTTTAATCTAATAATGACAAATCCTTTATTTCCGCGAAGTATATTGAATTTACGGAAACCAATAGCACCATCGGTGAGAGCAGATTCAACAATACTATTATTAACATCTACATCATCAGCTATTTTATTTATATCAATACTGGTATCTGTACGATAATAACTATTAATATTAGTGAGTACGGCAATTCCAAAAGAATTACTATGTAATATTCCATTGTTAATTGGAATATTATCAACACCCTCTGTACTAAGCATTAATCTTGTACCACCATTAATACCAGAAGGATGAAAAGCAGCCCCATTCATTGTGGCAGTGAACCCTCCCTGAATAGAAGTTCCTAATGAACGATATTGATGTTGAGCATATGACGCGTTGACACTAATATCTGCTATATCATTACGATGATTATAATAACCATTAACCATCGTATTTATCTCTTTCATTGATCTCTGAGTTTCACCAATTGATACTCTATAATTGTTATTTATATCTATATTATCTGTAAAGTTGACAGCTTGATTGATAAAGTTATTCGAGCTTTGGCCGTTATAACCTAGGGTCTGACCATTTCCTAATGGAACTGAAACTCCTAGCGATATACTATCATCAGTACGTTGATTTCTTTGGCTTCTTACCGCAGAAATATTAATAGATAAATTTTTTTGATTAAAAAAATCAAAATATCGACTAAGTGACAAGCTATAATTATTTTCGTCTGGCTTATCCCAATAACTTTGATGAGAATAAGTAGTGTATAAACTTAATCGTGCATCTGTGAAGTTTTTATTGAGAGTCACAGTGTACATTTCTTTATTTTGTTTTATCTTATTACCAAGATACCGTAAATTTAAAAATTGATTCATAGTTACATAATCACGTTCGGAAAATCTGTAACCAGCAAAAGTTACTTCACTATCATAATCATCAAATCTTTTTGAGTAACTTAGTCGGTAAGATCTTCCTGATATGCTGTTAGAATTCGGAATTTGTGCATGTGATTGTGTAACATCAATAGATAAAGCACCTAATAGAAACAAATCTCTACCTATACCAATAGATAATGAATTGAATCCATCAGTTATAATTCCGCCACCATAAAGAGACCAACTATTTGCAACGCCCCATGAAATTTCATTGCTAGCAAATATATTGCCTTGCATCTTATGCTGAAATGTTGAAGGACGTCCTATGGCCATTTTATAACGTAAAGAGCCTGGTCTAGTCAGATAAGGAACGTTGGCGGTATCAATATAAAATATTTGTTCAGTTCCATCCTGCTCTTGAACTTTAACCTTTAATTTTCCACTTACAGCACTAGTTAGATCCTGAATTTGGAATGGACCTGAAGCGACGGTTGTTTCATGTATCACTCGGCCATGTTGAGTTACTGTAACGATAGCATTAGTTTTTGCAATTCCTCTTACTTCAGGTGCATATCCCCTTAAATTAGGAGGGAGCATTCTTTCATCAGTAACTAAACTAACACCAGTATACCTAAATGAATCAAATATATTTGATTGGAAAAAACTCTCTCCCAATGTGATAACAGACCGGATATTGGGTATTGCTCTAAAAGCATATAATCTAGACCAATCAAATTTATTTATAGCATTATTTGATGATGAAACTTTAGTATAATTTCCTTGATAGTCAGCTCGTACTCTCCATTTGCTGATATTGGCACCTAACGTACCACTAATATTTAAATTTCTTGAGGAGCCATTGTTCTCATGGCGGTTTAAATCCATATTTAGATTATAATCTACAAGGAAACCATTTATTCCATTATCCCATTGAGATTGTGGTAACCAATTAGAGTCACTATATTCTAAATAAGTCTTCGGTATAGTTAAATTTAAATTACCATCAGCTACATTTGCCTTAATAGTAAAACCGTTTAAAGCGCTGAAATCTGCACATTGTTTTTGATGCCAAGTTTTAATTTTTTCTTGAGTATTTTGTGTTAAACCAAGTTTGTGAATTGATTGAATAGGAAAACAAATATCTGTTTTATTTGAGTCTGTCTCATTTGTATAGAATAAAATGGATTGTTCTTCATTCCCAATTTTTTGATTGTTGAGAAAAATATTTAATAGATAATCACCTGGCATGACATATTCAGAATCTTTAAATCTAGATAAATCTATATTATTTCTATCAATTGAATCGAGTACGTCTGTATTAAATTCAATTGCTTCTACACTAAAACAATTGACCATACTCAATAGTAGAATAATTACTACTACGTTATGTTTAGTTTTTTCCCTATTAATCATAGTTAATTTCATCAAATTATTATTCTCAATAAAATCATAAATGTTGTTTTAGAATGTAAATATTTATATGCAATATAAATTTATTTTATTTTTCTTTAAGTGATTAAATAGTAATGCGAGTGACTATTAAATATATAAATAGGGGTATTAACTACCCATAATGAAGATTCATTATGGGTAGTTATTATGATTTGTTTAATAATGCATTAATTATGCAAAAATAGATTTATGGATATGCAAGTGTAAAGTTTGCTACACTGCTAAATTCTCCAGGGGTAACTTCTCCTGTTGCTGAACTACCTTGTAAGTATGCAGAGAACACTAATTTGTTATTACCATTTAATAAGCTACGTGCTGCTGACGGTGTACCTAATGTAATTTGTGTACCACTACCATCAGTAACGACAACACCGGCTCCTTTAGCACTGCCTGTCACACCAAGAAGCTTATTGTTAATGGCATCTTTAGTACCATCAAATGTAATAGTTACATTTTTCTTCGTTGCAGTATCACATTTTTCTAACTCAATGGTAAAATTACGAGGTGTTGAGTTTCCTGCATTTGAAAGTAACACGCTTGAAACTTGCCCAAGATCAACCGTTTGATTTGAGCTTTCTGGTGCGATAGAGCATGGCGAATCAATAATTGATCCAGTAAAAGTTACACTACCAGAGCCTTGCTCTTTTGCGATCGTCGTTGTTTCTGGTTCAACGGCTGATGCGCCAAATGCAACAATACTAGTGGTTAAAGCTAAAGATGATAAAAATTTATTCAATTTCATGTTTCTTCCATTAGTTAATATTTAAAGTAGCAATAGATAAAATAAATCAAGTTGCTTATAGTGGGCTGCTATATGAAATGACATATAGCAATAATTAAATTGAAAATAAGGTGTTTTCATTCCTTTATTTTTTTCATTCCTTTGTCACCTTCATATTTCCTTATCCCGGTTAAAATATTAACTGCTAGATTGAATATTTGTTTAATTAAAATTACTTAAATATTAATAATTAAGGATAAAAAAGGTCTTTTTTAATATTTTTTCATTTAAATCAATGAGTTGCATGTTTTCTTAAATGATCTTAAATATATATTTTATGATTTTATTACGTGGTTGGTATTTGTTTTTTAGAGGGTGATAATATTGATGTAAATTATTTTCTTGTTTTCTCATGCGTCATGATTTGCGAGTATCTATATGTTTTTTTATTTAAGTAAATTTAATTTAAATAAAAGAAATATATATTGTAATGTATAACTATGAATCATTATTAAATCTATCTCTAAGTAAGAATAAATTAAAAATAGTTATTCTTATCTTGGCTGGTTTTAACAACACCTAATAAAACCAAAATATATTTTGATTAGGGAGTTAATGATAATGCTTCTTATATGCTTCTTATATAAAGTATGAGAGGATTAAAGTAGATAATTTAAATATTGAAAAGATTTAAATTATTAAATACACTCGTAAAGAGTATTTTTGGAGGGGTTATGAGTGAAATACAGCAAGTTATTTTTGATGGAATGATTCTTTATGACAAAGAAGCAGCCAAGATTACAAACTTATTAGATACAAAAAAAGTCGCAACATTGACTGTACCTGCAAATGAATGTTTAGCGATTGTATTGAAAAATTCACCTGATGTAACAACTCAGAAACAATTATTTCATGAAGTTTGGGAAGTTCATGGTATTCCAATAAATTCGAATACTTTTTATCAGAATATCTCAATCATAAGAAAGGCGTTTAAACAAATAGATTATACACCTGATGTTTTGATTACAATACCACGTCGTGGCATTGTAATATCAAAAACGATAGAGCTTCAAAAAGTTATAAATCATCATTTTGAAGAAGATGAGTCATTATCAGTTTCTAAACCACCTACTGTTCAGGAGAATATCACTAAAAAGAATAAAAGGTATTTTAACCTATCCATATTTTTTTTGTTATCAATACTATTCTTAACAATAATTTGGTTTTCCTATGGCAGTATAAGTAAGACTACATCTCCTTTCTACAGCTATAAATATATAGATAATTATAATGGTTGTAATATGTATGCTAATGAAAGCTACTCACAGGAATTTATGGGAAAAATATTAAAAACTATTGGTGGAGTAACTTGTTATAATCATGAAATGTTATATCTTTCAGTATATTCCAATTTGCCAAGAATATCATTAATTAAATGTGATGATGTTATTTACTCATCTAAAAGTATATGTAGTTCCTATTATTATTATTTAAAAGATAATCTCAAATGAAACGAATGTTAATTCCTGTAATATCACTTTTTTTATTTATATCATCAGTTTTTATCTACTTTAATAGTTATAAAAAAAATATACCAGACCTTAATTGCTACGCTCAAGTCAGATATGGTTATTTTAATGATAAAGAATTTGATGTTATGGATACTGGAATAGGTTTTATGTTAGAGAATGGGGAGGGTACTATATCTTATTCGGCAACTTTAAAAAAAGATAATTCTGTTTTTAATATAAAGCGAGATATAAAAGTAACTTATAAAGTTACTGATAATAACTCTTATTTAATGACTGTTTCTGATATTAAAGTTTCTCCTTTAGATAATCTTCCAGACAATTTATCGTATGCTTATATGTATGGTTATACAAGGGAAGCAGGGGGATGGTTTAATGTTAATGTTAAGGAGAATGGACCCAATAGCTATATTATGTATACTACTACAATCCCTCAATTTTTTTGTAAGAAGACATAATATTTTCATCAATTAGTATTTAAGATATCTTAAATTTTCTAAAAAATTATTATTTAAAGTTTATTCACATGTTAGCGCTGTAGTTCATCTATATAATTGTCATTATATATTAGATAATGACAGGAATAACTTGTGATAAAGTATAATGTTAATGAAGAGTTTGTTAGAGCGAGTCAAAGGGTTAATGATATTAATAAACTTATCGGATTCTTTCTTAAAGATATCAGAAAAAGTAATAACCTTACAGGAGAAGAAATTGCTAAAAAACTTGATATTAGCCAACAGCAATGGTCTCGTTATGAAAGAGGCGTTAATAAATTAAGTTTAGATAAGCTATTAGTTATCTTATTGATATTAGATGTGTCACCTCATGAGGTTCTTGATTATCTTTTCGATTATATAGCAACTGAAGTTAAAAAAGAAAATGCATTAGATGCTATGATATTTACTTAATATTATTTAAGCTTATTATAAAAGCGGATAAATAACTGCTCCGCTTTTATTAATAAACATTAAGGTATATCTAGAATTTTTTTAATTTATTTTTTATAGTTAAATATAAATGATAGGTTATATTAATCGTCATAAATTTTTTTTAAATAAATTTAAGAGAATAATTTTTCAGTAATTGGCATATTGGCTAGCTTAGGCTTTTTCTTCTATAATCAATAATGATAATTCAATATTATTTTTATTTTCTACAATCAATCTTTTAGCCTATTTTATATTTATATTATCGGTTGTTAATCCTAATTTAATGAAAACTATTTGTCATATTTAGAAATAATACTAGTCGTATTGAAGATCTGAGAGGCCAGGCGCGACAAAAGTGATTGCCGTTATTATAAATAACAAATAACTCTAATCCATCGCCATTATAGCGGATATAATCACTCTGTTTCGGCTTTGTAGCGTTGATCTCTTTTACTGGTTTGTCTTGCCATTTTTGATGTTCCATTGTTCTTAGGCACTTCAAAAACTATAAAGGTTAACGAGGTGCCTATCAAGGTGCCTAAGATGATTGGATTTAATTAGGTGACATCAGACTGCGCAGGACATAAAAAAGCCCGCAACTCATTGAGTTAGCGGGCTTTTCAGTCTTCTTTGGACGTCCTTAGAAGATAATTTGGTGGGCTGGCGGGAGTTGAATTTAATATCTATATTATTGATTTTTAACTATATTTATTTTTACTGAAAATTATATATAACTAAACGTATAACTACAAGTTTATGCTATAGACATTGAGTGGAAATAAATAGAGAGTAGAGCTACGCAGAAAAGAGTGCCTTTTAACAGGAATTTTAGCGTGATTTTGAAAGAGAAAACAGTTAGTCATAGTAGCTTGATGCAGTTATTGCCTCAAGAGGTATTGAGAAAAATTATTATCTAATATTCATAATTTGAAAGCAGTGTTGAAGTATTAAATATGACATTTACTGATAATCCATCCTTTTGATAACTATCGCAAGTTATCGGCCTGTTCTATTAGATTTCTGGCTATAAATCAGTAACAATAGTTCCATTATTTTTACTGATGTAAGTAATGGAACAATGGCTAAAAAACCGAAAGAAATCAAATCTGAACCGTTAGAAGTTATCCTGTGGAAAGCCGCTGATAAATTGCGTAAGAATATTGATGCAGCAGAATACAAGCATGTTGTGCTGGGATTAATATTCTTGAAGTATATTTCTGATTCGTTTGAGTCTCACTATGAAAAGCTTAAAGCAGGTCAAGACGAGTTTGCAGGTGCAGATCCCGAAGATAGTGATGAATATCTTGCCTATAATGTGTTCTTTGTGCCTGAAAAAGCACGTTGGACAAATTTACTCAATAATGCAAAACAGCCCAATATCGGTAAATTAGTCGATGACGCTATGGAAGCCATCGAAGAAGATAACCCGCAATTAAAAGGGGTATTACCAAAAGTTTATGCACGTCAAAACCTTGATGCAACGGTACTTGGCGAGTTAATTGACCTTGTGGGAGATATTGCACTGGGTGATGCTAAATCACGCTCTGCGGATGTACTAGGTCATGTTTTTGAATATTTCTTAGGTGAATTTGCGTTAGCAGAAGGTAAACAGGGCGGTCAGTTCTATACGCCGAAGTCAATTGTTTCCTTACTGGTTCATATGCTAGAGCCTTATGAAGGACGTATTTTTGACCCGTGCTGTGGCTCTGGAGGTATGTTTGTTCAATCAGAAAAATTTGTTGAATCCCATCAAGGTAACATTGATAACATATCTATATATGGTCAAGAGTCTAACCAAACCACATGGCGTTTGGCGAAAATGAACTTGGCTATCCGCGGTATTAACTCTGAGCAAGTAAAATGGAACAATGAAGGCTCGTTTTTAAATGATGCGCATAAAGATTTACGTGCGGATTTTATTATTGCGAACCCGCCGTTCAACGTCTCTGATTGGTCAGGTGAACAATTACGTAAAGATGCCCGTTGGCAATACGGTGCGCCACCAGCAGGGAATGCAAACTTTGCATGGATGCAGCACTTTTTATACCACTTGTCACCGAAAGGGCAAGCGGGTGTGGTATTAGCTAAAGGTGCATTAACCTCGAAAACCTCTGGTGAAGGCGATATCCGTGCTGCATTAGTGAAAGATGCTAACGTGATTGATTGTATAGTTAACTTGCCTGCTAAGTTATTCCTAAATACGCAAATTCCTGCCGCATTATGGTTTATGCGCCGTGATCGTAATAACTCTTCGGTTTATCAAGATCGCAGTGATGAAATTCTGTTTATTGATGCACGAAATCTTGGTCATTTAATTAACCGCCGCACTAAAGTGTTATCGGATGAAGACATTAAGCTGATTTCAGATACCTATCATAATTGGCGTAATAAAGGTGGCGAATATGAAGATATTGCGGGTTTTTGTGCCTCTGTCGCTATCGAAAAAGTGGCTGAACTGGATTATGTGCTTACACCAGGTCGTTATGTGGGTCTTGCTGATGAAGAAGATGACTTTGATTTTAAAGAGCGTTTTACCGCACTAAAAGCCGAGTTTGAAGCACAATTAGAAGAAGAAGCAAAACTTAATCAAGCAATTGCTGAGAATTTGGCAAAGGTGATGGTATGAGTGAGTGGAAGGAATATCAATTAAAAGAATTAACCTCTAAAATTGGAAGTGGATCCACTCCTAAAGGGGGAGGAAATTCATATAAAGATGAAGGTATTTCTCTAATACGAAGTCAAAATATACTTGATTACAAATTTAGCATTAATGGATTAGCATATATTGATGAAGTACAAGCTAATGTATTAAAAAATGTTTCTGTTGAAGAACATGATATTTTATTAAATATTACGGGTGATAGTGTAGCTAGGTGCTGTAACGCACCAAAGGAATTCTTACCAGCAAGAGTTAATCAACATGTCGCCATTATTCGTTCTAATATTAAATTGCTTGATAATAATTTTTTAAAATATTCTTTAATTGACTCTAAAGAGGAATTATTATCCCTTTCGGAAATTGGTGGTACAAGAAATGCCTTAACTAAGGGGATGTTGGAAAATTTTGTTATAAAACTACCATCTTTACCAGAACAAAAAGCCATAGCCTCTGTTCTCTCTGCATTAGATAACAAAATCGACTTACTCCATCGTCAAAATAAAACCTTAGAATCAATGGCCGAGACACTTTTTCGTCAGTGGTTTGTGGAAGAGGCGCAGGATGATTGGAATGAGGTTAGATTAGGACAGTTGTTTTCTATTTGTAGTGGTAAAGGATTAAAGAGAGATGAATTTATAGAATTAGGAATGTACCCTGTTTTAGGTGCTAATGGTGAAATAGGACGCTGTAATAAATCGTTATATTCTGAACGATTAATATATACAGGCCGTGTTGGGACGTTAGGTAATATTTTTATTATACATGAAAATGAAAAAGTTTGGTTGTCAGATAACACATTAATTTTTAAAGATATAAAGTATTTTTATTTTGTGTATTTTCAGTTGAAAATGATTAATTTTGATGAATATAACGTAGGAAGTACCCAACCATTGATTAGGCAGTCTGATATTAAAGAAATATATATTGATTTTCCTAATGATTTGGTGTTGTTAGATCTTTTTGAACGCGATGTTGAGATTATCTTTACTAAGATAAATAATAATATTCAAAAAATCCAAACCCTAGAAAACCTTCGTGACACCTTACTCCCTAAATTAATGAGTGGTGAAGTGCGCGTGAACTATACACCAGAAGAAATAAAACAATAATCGTATTAGGCAGTGTCACTTTGGCGCTGCTTTTTTATACCCTTTTGCTAAAGGATGACAAAACAATGTCAAAAATGACAGAATCCGATATTGAAACCATGACCATTGAGCAGTTACAAGCCCTAGGTTATGAATATGTGTATGGTCCAGACATTGAGCCATCGGGTACAAATCCCCTGCGTACTTATCATCAAGTCATTCTTCAGCAAAAAGTATTAGAAGCGATACAACGCTTAAACCCACATTTAACAGAAGATAAATGTGAAGAGGCCTTAAAACAAGTCACACAAATTAACTCGCCTGATTTAATGGCAAATAACCTGAGTTTTCACCGTTTACTGACGGAAGGTATTAACATTGAAGTTAGTAAAGATGGCAATACTCAAGGGGAATATGTGTGGCTGGTGGATTTTAATCAGCCTGATAATAATGAGTTTCTAGTCGTCAATCAGATCACCATTCGGGAAGATCGCAAAGAGCGTCGCCCTGATGTGATTATCTATATTAATGGTTTACCACTGGTCGTGATTGAACTAAAAAATGCCATTGATGAAAATGCCACCATTGAAGGGGCATATAATCAAATTAAAACCTATCAGCAACAAATCCCTTCATTATTTACTTACAATGCCTTTAGCGTGATTTCTGATGGATTAGAGGCAAAATCAGGGACTATTTCTGCCGATTTTAGCCGCTTTATGGCATGGAAAACCCATAATGGCATGACTGAGGCAAAAAATACTCAGCCACAGCTGGAAGTATTAATTCAAGGCTTGCTTAATCCCGTTACGCTATTAGATATGATCCGCTATTTTATCGTATTTGAATCCAGCAAACAGGAAGATAACAACGGTATCATTTCTATTAAAACCGTCAAAAAAATGGCAGCCTATCATCAATACTATGCGGTGAATGCAGCGGTACTTTCGACCATTCGCGCTTCAAATGTCAATGCGAATTCACCCTCTGCGGAAGTGGCGCTACGACAACAAGGTAGAAACCAACAGCACCTCGTATTAGAACAAAAAGCAGGGGATAGAAAAGCAGGTGTGGTGTGGCATACTCAAGGCTCGGGTAAATCCCTTTCCATGGTGTTTTATACGGGTAAAATTGTTTTAGCCCTCGATAACCCAACTGTTGTGGTGATCACCGACCGTAATGATTTAGACGACCAATTATTTGGTACTTTTTCTTCTGCGGTACAACTGTTACGTCAAACCCCGAAACAAGCTGAAAATCGAGAAGAATTAAAAGAATTACTGAAAGTTGGCTCAGGTGGCGTGATATTTACCACTATTCAAAAATTCCAACCTGATGATGGTAGTAGCGTTTATGAACTACTGTCTGATCGTAGCAATATCATTGTTATTGCTGACGAGGCACATCGTTCTCAATATGGTTTCTCTGCAAAAGAAGTCGATGTGAAAGATGAGCAGGGTAATGTCATTGGTAAGCGCACCGTTTATGGCTTTGCAAAATATATGCGTGATGCCTTACCAAATGCGACTTACTTAGGCTTTACGGGCACACCCATTGAGAAAACAGATGTCAATACTCCAGCGGTATTTGGTAACTACGTTGATATCTATGATATCGCTCAGGCTGTTGAAGATGGGGCGACAGTGCCTATCTACTATGAAAGCCGTTTAGCAAAAGTCCAAATTAGCGATGAAGGGCGAGAGCTGATCGAGGAATTTGATGAAAGCTTCACAGATGAAGATCTAACTCTGACGCAACAACAACGGGCTAAATGGGCGCGAGTTGAAAGTATTATTGGCAGTAAAGAGCGTATTAAAGCGATCGCTAAAGATTTAGTCACTCACTTTGAAGAACGGTTGGTGGCGAATGCGGATCACGGTAAAGGCATGGTCGTTGCTATGTCACGTCGGATTGCTGCGGCATTGTATGAGGAAATCGTGGCACTCAAACCTGAGTGGCACAGTGATGATCTCAATGATGGTGTGATTAAAGTAGTGATGACTTCTTCCGCATCTGATGGGCCTGATATCGCTAAACATCATACGACTAAGAAAGACAGGCAAGTACTCGCTAATCGCATGAAAGATGAAGATGATAAGCTGAAATTAGTCATTGTGCGCGATATGTGGTTAACGGGTTTTGATGCGCCGAGTATGCACACGTTATACATTGATAAACCGATGAAAGGGCACAACTTGATGCAGGCAATTGCCCGTGTTAACCGAGTCTATAAAGATAAATCAGGTGGCTTAGTTGTCGATTATTTGGGCATTGCGGCTGATTTGAAATCGGCACTATCATTTTACTCAGATGCGGGTGGTAAAGGCGATCCCGCACTTACCCAAGAAAAAGCCGTCGAGGTAATGAAAGAGAAATTAGACGTTCTTGACGGAATGCTCTTTGGTTTTGATTATCGTGAATATTTCACCGCATCCACATCCCGTAAATTAGCCATTATTTTAGAAGCAGAAGATTTTATTTTAGGGATTGATGAAGGTCAAGGGAAAGTGCGTTTTTTAACAGCAGTAACCGCTTTATCTCAAGCCTTTGCATTAGCAACGCCACATCCTGAAGCGATGGAGGCAGCACCTGAAATAGCCTTTTTCCAAGCGGTAAAAGCCAGGCTGAACAAGTTTGATTCAACTGGAGGAAGTGGCATTATCGGTGACGACGGTATGGAAGTTCGCGTTAAACAGACTATTGATCAAGCCTTAGTGACTGATACGGTGGTAGATGTATTTGATGCTGCGGGGATTAAAAAACCTGATATATCGATCCTTTCGGATGACTTTTTAATGGAGATGCAGGATTACCAACATAAAAATATCACGTTGGAAACCTTGAAAAAATTGTTAGCAGATGAAATCAATGTGCGAACAAAAATGAGCGTTATTCAAGGTAAAAAGCTGATGGACATGCTAACGGGGGCGATTAAAAGCTATCAAAATAAAATTTTGACGGCAGCTGAAGTCATTGATGAGCTAATTAAATTAGCGAAAGATATCAATAAGGTTGATAGCGAAGCGAATGACCTGAATTTATCACCTTATGAATATGCTTTCTATACGGCTGTGGCTGAAAATGATAGTGCTCAAGAACTAATCGGAAAATCAAAACTAAGGGAATTAGCGGTTGTACTAACTGAAATGATCCGTAATAACGTCACATTAGATTGGACTATCAAAGAGTCTGCAAGAGCAAAAATACGCGTTATCGTTAAGCGGTTACTTAACCGTTATGGCTATCCGCCTGATATGTCTGCATTGGCAACAGAAACCGTTTTGGCACAAGCGGAGCTGCTATCGAATGAATTGTTGAAATCAAATTAGTGGAGTTATTTTAGCCGATATTCTTAATAGAGATCATAAAAATTGAGATCTACTTAAAATAGTTATCATAAAGATTGTCCACAGTAGATCAGTACTGAATTGATACATAAAAAGAGTAGTTATTTTTATATGATAGAATATACAGCGTGGTTGGGGTTAGCATGAGAGCAATAGAAAACGGACTATTTAAATTTTTACAAAAATCAGCCCAGTTCATCATTCCTATCTATCAACGCCAATACAGTTGGACGGATACTCAATGTGACCAACTATGGAAGGATATTATTCGAGCAGGCACAACAAACTTAGAAGCTCACTTCATTGGTTCTGTCGTGTATGTTGAACGAGGTTTATATCGCCATAGTGATGTACCTCAACTCCTTATTATTGATGGTCAGCAACGCCTAACTTCTACTACACTCCTCATTGCTGCATTAGCTGCTGAACTAAAGCTTCGTCAAACATTACAAACTGAAGCTGTTATTGATAGTACCAACTATAAAAAACTTAAAAAGAATTATCTCTGTAATGATGCAGAAGATGGTGACTTGTTCTATAAGCTTCAGTTAACTAAAGCCGATGATCCACAACTAAGAAGTATTATTGATGGCGAAAAAATTGAAGATATGAGATCTTCATCTCGCATTATCCAAAACTACCTATTTTTTAGTGGAAGGCTACAGCGTTGTACTAATGAACAACTTGCCCAGATATATCTCGGGCTTCAAAAATTACTTATTGTTGATATTGCTCTTGATCGAGAAAGGGATAACCCTCAGCTTATTTTTGAAAGCTTAAATTCTACTGGGCTTGATTTAAGTCAATCAGATCTTATCAGAAACTATGTTTTGATGAGACTTGATCGTAAATCACAAGAGCACTTATATAATAAATATTGGTACCCAATGGAGCAAGATTTTGGTAATGGAGAATACAGTTGGCTATTTAATCAATTTATACGTGATTATTTGACGTTAAAAACAAATAAGCCGCCTCGTTTAGGTGATGTTTATGAGGCATTTAAGAAGTATGTTGATAGTAGTAACCTTGACATCGAGAATGTTATTGCAGATGTTCGTCAACAAGCCAAGTTTTATATTTGTTTTGCGTTAGAAAAAGAAAAAGAGCCGGCTTTACTTGAGGCATTTCAAGATTTAAACGCCTATAAAGTGGATGTTTCTTATCCTTTGATTCTTGGTCTATATCAAGATTATGATAGTTCGATCTTACATTTAGATGAATTTGTTGAATGTGTTAGGTTAGTTGAAAGTTACGTGTTTAGACGCTATGTATGTGATATTCCAACCAATTCTCTTAATAAAACATTTGCAGGCTTTTCTCGTCTATTACGAAAAGAATGCTATCTAGAAAGTTTTAAAGCAGAACTATTAAAACTTACTTCATATCGACGGTTTCCTTCAGATACTGAGTTTAGTCATTCATTACGATATAAAGATATGTATAACGTAAGAAGCCGAGCATATTGGTTGAGACGATTAGAAAACTTTGGTAAAAAAGAACGAATAAGTGTCGAGAACTACACTATTGAGCATGTCCTTCCTCAGAATAAGAAACTTTCGGTACAGTGGCAAAAAGCTTTAGGTGATGAATGGAAATCAATACAAGAGGAGTTAGTACATACTATAGGCAACCTTACTCTTACTGGCTATAATTCAGAGTTAAGCGATAAGTTCTACACAGATAAACGTGATATGAATGGAGGTTTTGCTCATAGCCCTTTGATGTTAAATCAGAGTTTAAGAGAACACTCAACTTGGAATAAAGATAAAATATTAGAACGTTCAAGCTTGCTTGCAGGGAAAATGCAACAAGTATGGCGTTATCCAGAACTTGCTGAGACAATTTTCCAAGCCTACCAATCGATAGAAGTAAGGCGTAGCAGTTATACACTAGAAGATCACCCATATATTGCCATTGGAGCCTCTAAAGATCTCTACCAAGCATTTAGAAAAGAAGTTTTAGCTTTGGATGAAAATGTGGAAGAGGAATTTCTGAAGCTGTATGTTGCTTTTAAACTAGACACAAATATCGTTGATGTTATACCTCAAGTATCAGGATTACTCTTGTCTCTCAATTGTAAATATACGGACATCTATGATCCAAAAGGAATTTGCAATGACATGACGAATATAGGTCATTGGGGGAATGGTGATGTTGAACTTCGTATTAATAATGTATCTGATATTTCCTACGCCATCCAATTGATTAGGCAAGTTATAGATATGCAGATAGAAGGTTAGATAGCTGGTCTTTCTTAACTATGCTACTCAATTGTAAGCGATAAGCTTTTTTTAGGACATAACTCCCTTGATGATTAGCCTTAATGCGGCTAGATAGATAATATATTTCGGTAAGTTGTTTAACAATGGGGATTAGGGAGCTGGTTATTCCTTTCACTAGCCAAAGTATCCCCATTTGAAGTGCTTTTAGGTATTAATTAAATGTGCCACTTAGCAATTCCTGCTTTAGATAGCTTGCTGGCAGGATCTAGAATTTTTAATACTTACTTTATGATTAATTTTGACAATGATCGTTCCAATTTCGGATATCGGTAATCTGGTAAGTATATTCTTCTCGCTGATTATTTGCGTTGATGGCAGAATAGGTAATATATTGCCCAACATAAATTTCTTTATCGAAAATATTAATATCTGTTGTTATTTCTTTTGATTTTATATCCTTTGGATCTGAGCCCCAGTAGATAAAGCCTTTATTTCCTTTATATTGTATATATATAGGCCATTTTCCATTACCCTCTGTAATATACCCGAACATTTCAATTTTTTCGATGAAGTTATCTCGCTTTAACAGTGCATCAAAAACAAGAATGTCATCGGTCTTGACTGAATTGCTAATATATACTGCTTTAATCCGAGAAAAACGCCTAGTATTGTCTCTATCAAGTGCAAAAGTGGGGGGCATGCAGGCCAATTATATTACACCGTCACTGGAATTTAACACTGACTTTTCCAGTAAATCAAGTACCGCAAATAATCCCCGCCATCCTCTTGTAGCCCATGCACCAACGGTTTCATGCTTCTATTGAGGTTCCTAATTTTACTCCGGTCGATATTTAGTCCGTGTTCGAGCCATCAATGCTTCTGAGATCTCAAGCGGGTGGGGATATTCTGACGAAAAAACGTTAACAGGCAAAACTGGTAATCCACCAAAACCGGTTAACTTTAGAACGTCGCCATTAGTATTTGGCATTAAGCTAGATTGGGGATTTGGTGAAAATACCAGTGATACGTTAAAAACTGAAGTTCAGTACAGCAAAACCAATGATGGTGAAGGTCTGATGCTGTTATCTGATGTTCCTTATCCATCTAAAACCTATGAAATGGCAGGCTTATCAGCAGATGTAGCGTTTTATTTTAGAGCAAGGCTGGTGGATAAAACCGGTAATCAATCTATCAATCTGAATGGACTGAATTTATTTGGGGAGAATCGGAGTTTGATGTAGGTACAATATTGCCAGAGCTTGATGGACACTTCATGTCATCAGAAGCCGGTCAGCAGCTTAGTGAGCGCTTGGATTGGAATGCTGAGACAGCGCTTCTTCTTAGTAACGCTGATTCTCAACTATCACGCAGTATGTTAATGAAACACGGTCAGTCACAAGCGGGTATTCGCAAGCTATGGCAAGTTCGTGCAACGGATAACGAAGCCTGGGCACAGGAAGTCAAAGAAATTTACTCCGCTGTTGGTGATAACACGTCTGCAATTAAAGAAACTCAAACGTCAATTACCAATCTTGATGAGGCTATCGGTCAGCGCTTTACTGAAATACGTACTAAGGTTGATCAGGCTGAGGCCGATATTGTTTCAAATTCTCAAGCCATCTCTAACACAAACAAGGCATTTGCTGAAAACAAAACCCAAGTTCAGGCTAAGTTTGATGAACAGGAGGGAATGATACAGGAGAAAATGCAAGCCACGTTTGAGTAATCTGGTGACGATGTTGTCACTCACTCAATCAATATCACGATTGTTCATAACAACGTGAAATACAATTCAGCAGGGCAAGTGATTAGTGCTCAGGTTAAGAACGGCAAGCTTGAATCATTCATTGGCTACAACGCCAATAATTTTGCGTGGTACAACCCAAGTAACGGAAAAATGGAATTGTTCATGTACGTTAAAAACGGCCAGATATTTATGCGTGAGGCCTTTATTAACGAGGCATGGTTAAATTCCGTTGTTGTTACCGAATATATTAAATCTGGTGATTATGTACCCGGTAAGAGTGGTTTTTTGATTGATGGTAAAACTAGCAATATTGAAATGAATAAAGGAACGTTCCGGGGTGAATTAGATATAGGAACAAATAAAACGGGTGCGCATACTGTTATTACCAATGAAAGGATCGCTGTTTATGGTGACAAGGGGGAAATTAGGATTGAAATAGGAAAAATAACAGGAGTTTAATTAATGTATGGTGTTTATGTTAAACCAGATATAGGCAACGAATATTATTTAGATGCTGATGATAATCAGGTTATGGGGTATTTAGGTTCAGCAAAAATAGGGTGGTACAATAACCATTTCTACCCAATAAATAAAGGGTGGAATAAAATGAAACACGAAATACCTGAATACGAAAAGTATAATATTATTATTATCCCAAGAGTGGTATCTCGCACATACAAAATACCCGGTTCCTATTATTGGTTCTCATCAAATGTCACAGCGTATAATATATCCGGTGATAACTTTAATTTTTATGTCGATGAAAGGACAGCCGGATCGCGAGTAGATTCAGAAGATGATGAAAGAGACCCGGAATTTATGTTTGATTTTTATGGTTATCCGAAATCAAACAATGAGTCATACGGTATACGACTGCACGGAATGAACGGTATTAGCGAACTAACTCCATCTATGCGAGGGTATTGTGTATTTGCCGACATCGTACAAATAAATGCAGGTAAAGATAATGGCTGGAGAATGCCATTACATATTACCAATGAAATGAACCCCATTATTTTCGTGAGGCCGAAAAATTCAGGTGCTGTCTTCTCATATAATAAAGCTAGGGGTTTAGTTGTTAGTAGTTCATGTGAAATGTATGTCGTTATATTTTGTACTAACTTTACTTTAACTCCTCCAAAATATGGCATTGTAATTTATAACGATAAAAAAGAAATTACATTTTCATCTAACTACAAACCCATGAAGCTCGGAGAGACAACGCGATTTAGTAATCGAAATGGAGCTTCGTTTTCTAAACTCAAAAAACCAATGATTATTCCAGATGCACAATTCGTTAACTGGAGAATACAGGGAAGCAATAGAGATGATGTTATTTATATGCGAACAGGATTTGGTTTTAGAAATGACGAATAATGTCTATTGGGATGACATATACAGTATCAGATCAGAATATGGCGGGCCATGGGGGGCTGATGGCGGTAATGCGTTTAAAATAGAATTTGACATATACGGCATCGAACTCAGCGACTACTTCAATATTTGATTAACTCTTCATTATACCTCTAGGAAAAATAACCTCATGATATACACAACAGGCACAGTCTCTACTGTGTCAGGGGCTGCTATTGTCAAAGGCACTGGCACTAAATTTAAAAATAATAATCCAGCTATTAATATCGGAATGACTATTTTAATTAAATCGGGAACAACAAATATTCCGTATATGATTAAATCCGTTAATTCCGACACTGAATTAGTATTAGCACAACCGGCATTAGTAACAGCAACTAATACAATATTCTCAATTCATATTACTGAACCAGACAATAATAGCGATGCAGCACGAACAATGGTCGCTATTAATAGTTATGTCGAGTATTTCCTCGACGCCATGAATACGTGGATGACTCAAACGGGCCAGACAAAAATTGAGATGCCAAATGGCGAGATTATCACGCTCGATAGTATTAAGAAGATGCAAGGGGATATACAAAATAAGGCAGACTTAACAAAAACGACTCCTCAAGATTTTAAAGGGGGTATTGTTTCGGCGGGTGCTGTAGGTTCAAGAAATAGTAGCTATGACTTATTTCTGAGCTTAGACCCTTCACCATCATTTTTATATAAAATAAATGGAACATATTATAGGGCAACGCTTCCTGGAAAGACTGGCAAAATGATGCTGGTGGGTGATTACGGTTGGGGAGGCTCTGAGACGCCATCAACAAATATTTCAGAAGCTGAACTTCGTGCTGTATTAATGAATAGAAATACGGTTACGCAAATTATCAGAAATGAGCAAACAACAAAATATGGGCTTGGTGGTTCACCAATCGCTTATTTTAAATCAAAAGATACCTATCAGGCCTTAGTGTCTTCTTGGAATGGTGGTTCATGTCGAGTTGTTGCGGGCAATGCGACATCTGAATATGTTCATAATTTATGGACTGACAGGAATACAACGGTAGATAGTAACGGGTTTATTAAGCGAGCCTCTCCAATCATCGACATCAATTCTGACGGTAGATTTACAACTAACGACGAATCCGAAGGTGCTACCGTTACTCGAGTAGCTCAGGGAGAATATCTTATCGAGGGTGTACTAGGTTTTAACTCAGATGCAGGATGGGGTGGTGTCGATGGTGGTATTGAAATCCCACTCGATGTCAATAAACAACCGTTAGTTTGGGTTAACTCTGAAGTTAACAAAGATGGTTCTATTCTCGTTAAAACACATCATCGCACTCATCCTAATGCGCCTAAATTCGCCCGTAATGATATTGACGGTTTCAATGACGGTGACCCGATTGATATCCCTGATGGTCGTTTTATCTCTGTTCGTGTACAGATACCAGAGCAATCAATCTATAACGTGAGAATGCGTGAGATGGAAGAAGCGCAGAAAACGGAAGAGGAACGCAGACAAAAAGAAGAGGAAGAAAATCAGGACACCAATAGTGCACCAGAAATTGATAACTGATTGATTATATTTATTTGACTCAAGGATGAGTTAAATGCTAATGATAACCATTCCGAACATAGCCGAAATAAGACGATTGCTTAGTTATTTATATAGGAGTACTGTTTTTATACACAGTGATTGTGTGATTTTAAATATAAAAAGGAGTTTATATGATTATAACAAAAGCTAACGTTGATCAATATCCTTGGCTTCCAGCTGATATTATTCGTGATATAAAACTAGGTTATATAGTTTATGATACAGAAACAAATGAAAAATTAGTACGCATAGAAATAAATTGTGGTGTTGGCCTAGGGGCGTGTGTTAGAGACAAAACTTCTGTCGTCGAGAATCCATCATCTACAGAGAAAATCACAATAACTCTACCTGAGTATAATTTACCTTGGTCAAGTATACCTACTCTTGCTAATTCGGATAGCGATAAAGAAATCTCTCCAACTAAAGGAGGCCCTAATAATGACGGGGTATCACCTTTTAATCCAAATACTAAATTCACAGTAAATAAGCCACAAAAGCCTGTTATTATTTCTAGTAATAATAATAAACTAACTAATAGCTCAAACAATAGAGAATTAGCTACCAATAAAGGTGTAATGCATTTTAATGGTGTTGTTATTGAGCAACTCGAAACATTTAAAAAGAAATATTTTCTTACAAAAGAAGCCGTTAATTTAGTCAAGATAAATTGGTAGAGTCTGTTATTAGTTTATACAGTAAAGAAAATAGTATTGATGATAATAATGTAAACTCAGTAAAATTTATGGAATTTAGTGAATTTGATAATAATTCATTTGATGAGTTAGATCTTATGTCTACGATTCCTGCAGAAAACTTAATTAATAACCCTGACTTAATGTCTGGCACACTTAATGAAATTGCAAAAAACAACGGTACAGTTAATGTTAATGCAAGAATGGCTGTAATTAAAGAAAATAATAAAGCGAGTGCAGCGTTAGTTAGAACCGATGGTGTATTGGTGACGAAAGAAGTGCCTGTGTATCCCGCCAATTATATTGGCAATGGCTATCATATGGATATTAAAAATTTGGGAATAGAATATGCGCTTTTACCAGCAGATTCTTATAGTGGACTTGGTTTGCAAGGGAATATTATTCAAAAATATTCAAATGAAAATAAAAAGTTCTCATATCCAGAAAAAGTAGAATTACCTAATAAGGTAGAAAACAAAAGGATAGAAGTACCATATCCACATCAATTTAATGATGCAATTATTGTATTTCCTAGAAATTCAAACTTACCGCCTTTGTATGCTTATTCGGGCTTCCCTGCAATTG